>NZ_JBHJVQ010000011.1:0-235099 GCF_042263835.1 Streptomyces sp. NPDC056128
CGATGCCCGGCCTTTCAAGTGGACCAAGACCGCCGACCAGATCCTCGACCGCATCTGCCGCTACTGCTCACGCATCTCCGAACCAGATCACTAGGTCCCGGCCGCCCTACGACCGCCGCACCCAGCCGCAGCGGTTGCGGGTGAGGACTCGGAAACCGAGGGCGGTGAGGAGGCGCAGCTCGGCGGCGTCGTCGGGGTCGGGTCCCGAGTAGGCCAGGAGGCGGTCGACGCGGGCCAGGCGCAACCAGTCGGCGGCATGGGCGACGAGCGCCGTGGCGGTGGTCTCGTAGTCGAGTGCGGGGTCGGTGACGTGCAGGTTTCCGATGTCGGCCCAGGCGGCGTGGGGGGTGAAGCGGCCGGTGCCGTGGAGGTTGGTGTCGATCTCGATGTAGCCGGCCTCGTCGACGGTGAGGCGTGTGCCGTTGATGCCGACCGAGCGGCGGACCTTCCTGCCGAGGGCCACGTCAGGGGTCGGGGCCGGCAGGTCCGCCACGTCGGCGAGGAGCAGGAACTCCGTCCGGGTGTGCCGGAATCCGGCCCGCTCGTAGAGGTCGGCGATGTGCGGCCACTGGTCGGGGACTCCGCAGAAGGTAGGAGCGGGGAGGTCTCCACCGGCCGTCACGGAGCCGACCCGCCACCGGGCGAACTGCGCCAGGCAGGCGGTCAGCAGCGCCTCGGCGGCCGGGACGCAGTCCGGGATGAACCGTGCGGCCGGGCCGTCCGGAGAGACCGGCCAGTACACCAGCCAGCAGACCTCACCGACGTTCCGGTAGGCAGGACCGACGGTCTCGTCCGAGCCGTAGCGGAGCAGGTGCGCCGCGGCGACGACACGCCCCCGCTGCTCGGCGACCAGCGTGCTCCGTTCGACGACCCACGGGTCGACCACGAACTCGGCCGGATCGCGGGCGAGTTGACCGAGCACGGCGTTGACCGAGACCGACAGGCCGGGGACGGTGGCCGCGACGTGCGCGTTGACCAGATCGGTGACCTGGTCGCGGTCGTCGCGACGGAAGGGACGCACGGTGAAGTCGGACATGACTGACTGGCCTCCGAAACACGTCATGGGGGAGCTGAGGGAGGCCGCTGCCGGTGCGGTATGCGGAAATCGTACCGGCCACGTGGACAGGAAAAGCGCAACTTCGACAGGGCCCGCGGAGGCAGTTACCTTCACCTGCCCCCGACCAAGGAGAGACGCGTGCCCCGTCTTGCGCTGTACACCTTCGGCGTCCTGAAGTCGCCTCTCGTCGATCCCGCGCCGCTCACGCGCGAGTTCTACGACGTGGGTGAGGCCGTCTACCGGAAGATCAGTCAGCAGCCCGGATACCTCGGGCATGCGGAAGCCGCGGACGGCGACCAGGGCATGCTCTTCGAGGCGGACTGGGGTGTGTGGGGAGAGTTCGCCGTACCGGCCTGGTACGGCAAGGGCCGTACGGTGGCGACCACCGCCCTGGCCACGACCCTCTCGCTCTGGACCGACCTGCGCCCCGCCTTCGACGCCGTCTACACCGGGCTGCACCGTGAGGCGCTGAACCGGCGTTACGACTGGTTCGAGAGGACAGGACACCCGAATTACGTGTTCTGGTGGGTCTCCGACGGCGTGATACCCACCTGGCAGGACGGGGTCTCCAGGCTGGAGCACCTGCACGACCACGGCCCCGCGCCGCACGCCTTCACCTTCCGCCACTCGTTCGCCCCGGAGGGCAGTGCGCGCGGGCCGTACCCGATGGCCGGGGAATAACCGGAGGCCCCCTCCTGTTACGTCGCGCAGCGACCCACGAAACGTCACGAGCAACAGGAGGCACCCCACCATGGCCGCAGACGCCGTAGAGGAGATCCGGGGCACCGCCCAGGGCACCGCTCCCGTCCCCCTCTCCGTGCTGGACCTGGTGACCGTCGGCGCCGGCCGGACCGCCACCGACGCCCTGCGGACCAGCGTGGACATCGCGCGCCTGGCCGAGAAGCGCGGCTTCCACCGGTACTGGGTCGCCGAGCACCACTCCATGCCCGGCGTCGCCTCCTCCTCCCCCGCGGTGATCCTGGCCCACCTCGCCGCCCACACGGACCGCATCCGGCTCGGTTCGGGCGGCGTCATGCTGCCGAACCACGCGCCGCTGGTGATCGCGGAGCAGTTCGGGACGCTGGAGGCCATGGCACCGGGGCGGGTGGATCTGGGCCTCGGCCGGGCGCCCGGCACGGACGGGGCCACCGCCGCCGCCCTGCGCCGCACGGACCGGCTGGGCGAAGGCGCCGACGACTTCCCGCAGCAGCTCGCCGAGCTGATCCGGTTCCTGGACGACGACTTCCCCGACGGGCACCCGTACGGGCGTATCCACGCCGTGCCGGGGCCCGTGCAGGCGACCTCGCCCGGGGGCGTGCAGTCGGCCCACCGGCCGCCGGTATGGCTGCTCGGCTCCTCCGGGTTCAGCGCGCGGCTGGCCGGCACCCTCGGGCTGCCGTTCGCCTTCGCGCACCACTTCTCCGCGCAGAACACCGTCCCGGCGCTCGACCTGTACCGGGACTCCTTCCGGCCGTCCGCCGTCCTGGACGCGCCCTACGCCCTCATCGGCGTCTCCGCGCTCGCGACCGACGACGAGAAGGAGGCCCGCCGGCAGGTGCAGGCGGCCGCGCTGAACATGGTGCGGCTGCGCACGGGCCGGCCGGGGCTCGTGCCGACGCCCGAGGAGGCCGAGGCGTACGACTTCAGCCCGATGGAGGAGGAGTTCGTGCGGTCCTGGAACGCCAACGTCATCCACGGCACCGCCGACGAGGTGCGGACCGGCCTGGACGACCTGCGCAAGCGCACCGGCGCCGACGAGCTGATGCTCACCGCCAACGCCCACGGCGGCGACGTGCGTCTGCGTTCCTACGAGCTGATCGCCGACGCCTACGGCTTGCCGACCGCCTGAACCCCGGCCGCGCCGGGCCCGGCGGAGCCCAGCAGCGCGGAGATGCGGTCCGGTGCCACCGGTCGGGAGTACAGCCAGCCCTGACCGGTGTCGCAGCCGATGCGGCGCAGGCGGGTCGCCTGGTCGGAGGTCTCCACGCACTCGGCGGTGACGGTCAGGCCGAGCCGGTGCGCGAGCTGGACCATCGCCTCGACGATGACCTCGTCGGCCGGGTTGGCGGCGCCTGCGCCGGCTCCCGCGCGGGGGCCGCCGTCCGCGTCGCCGTCCGGTACCGCGTCGTACTGGAAGCCCCGCACGAAGGCGCCGTCCAGCTTCAGGACGGAGACCGGGAGCCGGCTGAGGTAGGCCAGGTTCGAGTAGCCGGTGCCGAAGTCGTCGATGGCGATGTGGACGCCCATGTCACTGAGCGCCTTGAGGACCTGGAGCGGTCGGCCCGCCGAGCCCATGACCGCCGACTCGGTCAGCTCCAGCTGGAGCAGGTGCGGGGCGAGGCCCGTCTCCTCCAGGGTGCGGGCCACGTCCGCCACCAGGTCGGAGTCCCAGACCTGGCGGACCGCCACGTTGACGCTGACGAAGATCGGCGGATCGTCCGGGTGGGCGAGCTGCCAGCGGCGGGCCTGGTGGCAGGCCGTGCGCAGGATCCAGCGGCCGAGCGGAACGATCGAGCCATCCTCCTCCGCCAGTGCGATGAACCGATTCGGCGCCAGTACGCCGAACTGAGGATGATTCCAGCGGATGAGCGCCTCGACGCCCCGCACCCGGCCGTCCTCCATGCCGACCAGCGGCTGGTACTCCAGTGCGAACTCGCCGCGCTCGATGGCGGGACGGAGCGTGGCCGCGAGCGCCTGGCGCGTCATGCGGTTGGCGTTGCGCTCCGGGTCGAAGAGCGTCCAGCGGGCCCGGCCGTCGGCCTTGGCCCAGTACAGGGTCGTGTCGGCCGCCTGCATCAGGGCGGTGGGGGTGGTACCGGCGGTGTGGCGTTCGACGACGCCGACCGAGGCGGTGACCGACAGGCGGCGGTCGGACAGCTCGAACGGCGGCTGGAGGGCCGCCAGAACCGCTCCGGCCAGGTCGGCGACCTGGTCGGTGCCCAGGGAGTCCTCCACGAGGAGGGCGAACTCGTCACCGCCGAGCCGGGCCACCAGCGGGGCGCCGCCCGAACGCGCGTCGGCGGCCTCCTCCGCGCACCGCGTCAGCCGCTCGGCCACGGCGGCCAGCAGCCGGTCGCCGACGCGGTGGCCGTGGGTGTCGTTGACGGCCTTGAAGCCGTCCAGGTCCAGGTAGCAGACACCGATCCGGCCGGTGCCGCCGTGCTCGTACGTCTCCGCCTCCAGGGCGGCGGTCAGCCGTTCGAAGAACAGGGCGCGGTTGGGCAGCCGGGTCACCGGGTCGTGCATCTGGAGGTGGCGCAGCCGCGCCTGGAGTTCGCGCCGCGCGCTGACGTCGGCGACGGACAGCAGGAGGCCCGGGGTGTCCCCGGCGTCGGCCAGCGGCTCGACCGTCACCTGCGCCCACAGGGAGTGCCCGTCGGCCCGCTTCAGCCGCCGGGTGCAGCGCAGCCGGGGCTGCCGGCCGCGCAGCACCTCGCGGTAGGCGTGCCAGATACCGGCGTCGGAGGCGAGGTCGACGAGGTCGGCCGCCGCGCAGCCCACCAGCGCGTCGGGGTCGTTGCCGAGCAGGGTGCCGAGGGTGTCGTTGGCGCTGACGACCAGGCCCTCGGCGTCGACGACGGCCATGGCGAGGGGGGCGGCGGTGAACACCGAGCGATAGGCCGCGGGTCTCTCGCGCGCCGTACGAGGAGCCAGATCTTGGTCACTCTCTGTGACGGCTGACCGGTCGAGGTCTGCCGCGGACGTCGGCCCTTCGGAGGTTCCGTTCACCGCTCGCTCCCGCAGTGCCTCGATCTCTGTTCGTGCTCTGTTCGTGCAGGAAAGTGTGCCGATCATAGAGGCTGACACCGGGCCCTTCCAGCCGCCTTTCCGCGTTCCGGACCGAGCGGCCACTCTGAGAGATCGTTTCTGCTCACACCTGGACGGGTTCTTCATGCCTCCGACCAGTTGTGACGTTCCGTGAGTGTTGCCGGGGTGTCGACCGGGAGGCCGACGACGAAACCACGGACGGCTCACCCATCCGGTGCAGGCGAACAGGGCGTAATACGACAATCATGCACAAGCTGGGTGCGGTGTCCCGTCGACCGCACCCGGAGGTTCATGTGCCACGCCTGCGCAGCACGGCGGCGGTGTGCACCACCATGTCGGCGCTCGCGGCGACCTCCCTGATCACCGCCCCCTCGGTCGCCGAGCCGTTCTCACCGGAGCCCTGCGCCCTCCAGCGCACCGAGGTGCACCACTCCGAGGGCCTGGACACCTGGAACGCCGCCTATCCGCGGCCCGCCCGCGCCCTGGACGCGGTGATGGTCTTCCTGTCCTTCCCCGACTCCCAGCCGCTGACCTCGCCGGCCGAGCTCACCGCCGACCACTTCCCGGCCACCAGCCGCTTCTTCCAGCAGGCCTCGTACGGCGCCTTCAACCTGCGCCCGCACCCGATGCGGGACTGGATCCCGATGCCGAGCCCGTCGACGTCGTACGCCATACGGCGCGACTGGCGCCCCGAGCACCGGGCCGCCTACCTGCGCGACGCGCTGCGGGCCGCCGACCGGCACATCGACTTCTCCCGCTACGACGTCGTCTACTTCGTCGCGGACCCGGACGCGCCCGGCGTGGACTCCGACGCCACGAAGGTCGTCAACCTGGAGCGCCCGATGCGGGCCGACGGCACCGACGTGCGGCGGGTCGTCACGGTCTTCGAGAACCATCCGCCCGACCGGCTGGTCCTGGCCCACGAGACGGGACACGTCTTCGACCTGCCCGACCTCTACCACCGGCCCGTCGACGGCGAGGGCGACTGGGACACCCATGTCGGCGACTGGGACCTGATGGGCAGCCAGTTCGGACTCGCCCCGGACCTGTTCGGCTGGCACAAGTGGAAGCTGGGCTGGCTGGAACCCCGGCAGGTGGCCTGTGTACGGGGCAGCGGGCCGACCCGGCTGACGCTGGAGCCGCTGGCGGCGGGGCCGGGGGTCATGGTGACCGGCGCGGCCGGGGCGCCGGCCTTCGGTCTCGGGCGGGGGACGAAGCTGGCCGTGGTGCGCACGGGCGCGGACACCGTGCTCGCCTTCGAGGTGCGGAGCCCGGTCGGCAACGACGCCTCCGCCTGCCGGGCGGGGGTGCTGGTGTACCGGGTGCACAGCGGGGCGGAGTCCGGGGGCGGACCGATCGAGGTGATCGACGCCCACCCGGACACCGAGGCCTGCTGGGCCGACTCGGTCTACCCACCCCTCGCCGACGCCCCGGTGGGCCCGGGCGAGAGCTTCACGGTCCCGGGCGAGGGCGTCCACGTGGCGGTGGAGGGACGCTCGGAGTCGGGGGCGTGGACGGTGCAGATCACACCGGGGTGAGCGGAGTCGTGTCAGGGGCGTCCCAGACAACGGAAAGGCCCCTCGCCTGGGCGAGGGGCCTTTCCGTTGTCTGTGCGCCGCCAGGGACTCGAACCCCGGACCCGCTGATTAAGAGTCAGCTGCTCTAACCAACTGAGCTAGCGGCGCCTGCTGACGTCGTAGACCTTAGCATCCTGGTCGGCAGAGGGAAAAATCGAAATCCGCACCGCGGATCGGGCCGCTCTCACGGCCGCCCAGAGCAGGATTTCCGGGCCCGGCAGCCACGGCATGCGGGTGTCCGGCGCGACGAGCCACCGCGACCCGGAACGGGCGGGCCCGCCCGCGGGGGCCGGTACGGTCACCGCGTCCCCGGCGCCGTGACACAGCAGCGGCGGCACCGCGCCCGTACGCCCGTCACCCCTGCCGCGGGCGCTCCACTCCTCCCACTCGAGGAGCGACGGCAGCCGCTGGGCGGTGCCCGGCGCGGCGAACAGCAGCATCCGGCCCCGGAACTCCGCCACCGGGCCGGACCCCGGGCCGTCGTCCCACATCCGGTCCAGCATCCGGCGCCCGAAGATCGCGGGGGCGCTCACCACGTCGAAGGCCGAACCGCAGGGCAGGACGACCGGGGCCTCGGGCCGCTCCTCCCACAGCGCGAGCGTGCTGCGCGGATACGCGCTCGCCGAGGCCAGCCAGGCGGCGCCGTCCGAGGTGACGTCCGAGACGTGGGGCGTGGCGTTGCGTGTGCTGCTCATGCCGCATACATCTACCGGGCGTGAGGGAGCCGCTCCGCTGGGTTGCGGGAAACGGGGACAGGACAGCAGGGAAGGGAGTATCTTGCCCACCCTCCTGGCATATGCGGTCGGGTTACTCCGCCGGCTCGCCGCGCATCAGATCGCGTCCGAACTCCACCATCTTCTTGGCGTAGTCCTCGGTCCACTCGGCGCGCTCGGCGATGTCCGCGGCGGTGAGCCGGTCGAACCGTCGCGGGTCGGCCAGCTGCGCCGCCGCGATCGCCTGGTACTCCATCGCGCGGTCCGCCGCCGCGCGGAAGGCCTGCGTCAGCTCGGTGGCGCGCTCCAGCAGCTCCCGGGGGTCGTCGATCGACTCGAGGTCGAAGAAGTGCTCGGGATCGGCGGCCGCCTCCGCCGGCTCGAAGAGCAGGGGCGCGGGGCGTAGCCGCGGTTCGTTCCGACGCGGCGTGGGCTCCGCCATGTCTTCTCCTCCTCGTACGTCACGACGACCCTCCCCCCGCACGCGGGGGCACTCCGTCGGAGTGGGCCACCGTCCATTGTCCCGCGCCCGCGCAAGAGGGCGGGGGTGCCCGGCGCGGCGCCCGGACACACCCCGCCCCCTGGGGCGGTGCCACGCGGCTCGCTAGCCCGCGTACGTCTCGAACTCGGCGACCTTCGGGGTGCCGGAGGCGCCGGTGATCTCGAAGGTGATCTTCGTCAGGGAGACCGCCGGGAAGCTGATCACGCCCGCCCCGCTGCCGGTGGCCAGCACGGCTCCGGTGCCGTGGTCGACGAGCCGGTAGGAGCCGATGGCGCCCTCGGATCCCGCCGCCTCCCGGATGGCGACCTTGGAGACCGTGACGGGGGACGACCACTTCACGGAGACCGAGCCGGTCGTCCCGGCCGGCGACCAGTACGTACCCAGGTCACCGTCGCGCACGTTGCCGTAGCTGGTGCCGCTCGCCTTGGACGAGCCGTCGGCGCCGGCCCCGACGCTGAGGTTGGTGCCGCTCGGCGGGTCGGTCGGGTCCGGGGACGGCTCGGTCGGGTCGGTCGGGTCCGGGTCGGTGGGGTCCGGGGACGGGTCGGGGTTCTGCGGTGTGCAGCTGCCGTCGGACACCTTGAGACCCTTGTTCGCGCCCGCCGTGGCGCTCACCACGTCCGGTACGCAGGAGGCGGCGTCCAGGCCGTAGGAGTACGGGATGGAGACCGTGGTGTTGGACCGCGGGTCGGGTCCGGCCGGGTTGGTGTCCTCGCCGGGCTCGGACCAGGTCACGTTGTCGAAGATGTTGCCGCTGACCTGCCAGTAGCCGGCCTGGTCGGTGTAGAAGGTGCCGAGGACGTCCTTGGAGTCCTCGAAGTAGTTGTTGTCCACCTTGGCCTTGGCGCCGGCCCGGGAGTTGATGCCGGACTCGTTGAGGCTCACGTAGTGGTTGTTGTAGATGTGCGAGGTGCCGCCGCGCAGCAGGGGGGTGCGGGAGTCGATGTTCTCGTACTTGTTGTGGTGGAAGGTGACGTACCCGTTGGACACGTCGCTCTCGCTGGAGCCGATCAGTCCGCCGCGGCCGGAGTTGCGCAGGACGCTGTAGGACAGGGTCACGTACTGGGTGTTGTCCTTCATGTCGAAGAGGCCGTCGAAGCCCGCCGACTCGCCGCCCGAGGCCTCCAGGGTGGTGTGGTCGACCCAGACGTTGCGGACGTCGCTCTCCATGCCGATGGCGTCGCCGCCGTTGGAGGTGGGCGAGCCCGACTTCTTGACGTTCCGGACCGTCACGTTCTGGATGATGATGTTGCTGGACTCCCGGATGTGGATGCCCAGCTGGTCGAAGACGGCACCGCTGCCGACCCCGACGATCGTGACGTTGCTGATCTGCTTCAGCTCGATCTTGTCGGCGGCCGTGCTGCAACTGTCGCCCGACACCTTGCTGGTGTTGCCGTGGTTGATGGTGCCCTCGACCTCGATGGTGATCGGGGTGGCGCTGTCCGCCCGGCCGCACAGGGCCTGGTGGATCGCGGTGCCGGTGGTGGCCCGGACCGTCTGCCCGCCCGCGCCGCCGGTCGTGCCGCCGTTCTGGGTCGCGTAGCCGGTGGCGCCACCGGCCGCTGCCGCCGCCTCGGGCATGGCCAGCACCACCCCGGTCGCGGCGGCGAGGGCCAGTGTGCCCAGCGCCGCCTGGAGTCGCAGCGCGACGGGTCGTCTCATCCTCGGTCTCCCCTTCGTCTTCACATGCCGGAACGAATGGACTGTCGCGATCATGTCAATACGACAGTCGGGAAAGCGCTTTCTCGGCGTGAGAATAGGGTTCGGGCCGAGACCTGACAAGGGGTCAGGTGTTTTCAGATAGTGGAATGGTAGGCATGTATGTGAACCGCACTGGCGTCGATGTGCACCCCGAGCGGAGCTGCGGTACGCTCAAGCTGCCTGATCACGGGGGTCAACCCCCAAGAACCGGCAGTGCGTTGGTGGTCCAAGGAAAGACGCCCCACTTCCCGTGGGGAAATGCAGGTGCAAGGCCTGCCCAGCGCTCCATGGAGAACCCCGGCCCCGCAGCAGCGGGACCGGGGTTCTCGCGTGTCACGACCCCTGACAGGGCCCTCAGGCCTGCACCACCGGCTCCCGGGTGAAGAGCGCGCCCAGTTCCGGAGCGTTGACCCGGCGGTCCGCCAGACGCAGGCCCTCCCAGATGGTGACCTGGTTCGCCGTCAGGACCGGCTTGCCCAGCTCCTTCTCCAGGGCCGGGATGTGGGCCGCCGTGTGCAGGGCGGTGTCCGGCAGGAGCACCGCCTCCGCGTCCGGGCGGTCGGCGGCGCGGGCCAGCGCCAGCACCTCCGCCTCGGTCCAGGTGCCGACCTCCGCGGCCGTGATGATGCCCGAGCCGACCACGTCGACCACCTCGATGCCGGCGGCCCCGAGGAACTCCGCGAAGAGCTGTGCCACGTCCTGCGGATAGGTCGCGCCGATCGCGACCCGCCGCGCCCCGACCTCCCGCACCGCGTGCACGAAGGCGAACGAGGTCGACGAGGCCGGCAGTCCCGCCGTCTGGGCCAGGCCGCGCACCTGTTCCTGCGCGCCCGCCCAGCCGTGCACGAAACTGCCACTGGTGCAGGCCCACACCACGGCGTCGGCGCCGGCCAGCCGCAGCTCCTCGACGCCGGCCGCGAGCCGCCGCGGCGAGCCCATCTCCAGCAGGGCGTCCACCCGGTGCGCGTCCTCGCCGATGTCCGTGTGCACCAGGTCCACCCGGATGTCGCTGCCCAGCAGCTGCTCGATGCGTGGATAGTCGTCCTCGCCGGAGTGGCCCGGGTACAGGAACCCCAGTGCTGTCATGTCCACCCTTCCTGCTGCTGTTCGGTGTCCGGGCCGTCCGTGACGCCCGGCATGTCCGCCACTGCGGGGCCGGCCGGTCCCGGCACCGCGGGGCCGGTGCGCGCCGACGGATCGGTCAGCGCCTGGTACGGCCCCACGGCACGGGTACCCAGTCGGCGCAGCGCCGCCCACATCGTCACTTGGTTGGCCGAGATCACCGGGATCCGCAGCTCGGCCTCCAGCTGCGGGATGACGTCGTAGGTGGGGAGGTTCGTGCAGGAGATGAAGAGGGCGTCCGCCGTGCCGTCGCCCGGTACCGCCTGGCGCGCCATGTCGGCCACGTCGCGGTACGGCACCTTCCAGATGTGCCGGGTCAGCCCCATGAAGGCGCAGCCCGTGACCGTCACTCCGGCCTCGGCGATGTACGCCTCCAGCGACCGGGTGACCGACACGGTGTACGGCGTCACCAGCGCGAGCCGGCGCACACCCAACTCGGCCAGCGCGTCCAGCAACGCGCCGGAGGTGGTCACGGACGGGACCGCGCCCGCCCAGGTCATCGCCTCGCACATCGCCCGTTCGCCGGCGACTCCGCCGACGAAACTGCCCGAGGTGCAGGCATAGGCGACGACCTCGGGGGCGATGGCGTTGAGGGTGCGCACCGCCTCACCGAGGGTTTCGTGCTCGCTGACCATCCGCGCGAGGTCCAGACTGACCTCGACGGGCACAAAAGGGGTTCGCGTCATGTGCAGCGAGACGTCGTCGGGCACCCATCGCCACAGCTCGCGATCGAGTGCGAAGTCGAACGGGGCGACCACGCCGACCCCGCGTTGCGGAGCTGGTCCGCCGAGAAAGGAGATGTCCATGGCACGCACCGGCCTCACACTGAGGAAGGAGAGGGCAACGCACCGTTACGCACGGCCGTGTTGACGAAGGTAGGTTGCGGTGCGAGCGTGGTCAATCCGCCCGCGTCACTCCCAGGTCAACAGCCGGTTAACTTCCGCGTCAACACCCGAACGGCCCCCAGTCCCCCCGTACCGGAGACAAGCCTGCCGATGAGCACGCCCACGCTTCTCGTCCTGGACGCCGAACCACTCCCCCGACTGGGCCGGCTGACCGGCCGGGCCCGGATCGAGCACACCGACGCGAAGTCCCTCGCCGAGCGGTTGCCGCACGCCGACGTGCTGCTGGTGTGGGACTTCACCTCGCACGCGGTGCGCGAGGCGTGGCCCGGCGACGGCCCGCGGCCGCGCTGGGTGCACACGGCGAGCGCCGGGGTGGACCATCTGATGTGTCCGGAGCTGGCCGATTCCGAGACGGTGGTGACCAACGCGCGCGGTGTCTTCGACCAGCCGATCGCCGAGTACGTCGCCGCGCTCGTCCTGGCGATGGCGAAGGACCTGCCGACGACCCTGCGGTTGCAGGGTGAGCGGACCTGGCGGCACCGCGAGTCCATGCGGGTGGCCGGAACGCGCGCCTGTGTGGTCGGTTCCGGGCCGATCGGGCGGGCGATCGCGCAGACGCTCAAGGCGCTCGGCATCACCACCGCGCTGGTCGGCCGCACCGCTCGCACGGGTGTCCACGGGCCGGACGAGCTGGACCGGCTGCTGGCCCGCGCCGACTGGGTGGTCGCGGCGGCGCCGCTCACCGACGACACGCGCGGCATGTTCGACGCCCGGCGGTTCGGGGTGATGCAGCCCTCCGCCCGGTTCGTGAACGTGGGGCGGGGGCAGCTGGTCGTGGAGGACGACCTGGCCGAGGCGCTGACCAGGCGTTGGATCGCGGGTGCCGCGCTGGACGTGCTGAGCCGGGAGCCCCTCGCGCCGGAGAGTCCGCTGTGGCGGGTCCCCGATCTGATCATCTCCCCGCACATGAGCGGGGACACGGTCGGCTGGCGGGACGAACTGGGTGCGCAGTTCGTGGATTTGTTCGAGAGCTGGGCGACGGGCCGGCCGCTGGCGAACGTGGTCGACAAGAAGCGCGGATACGTGCCCGGACACTGACGTCCCAGGAAGCGGGAGGGTGCATGACGGACCTCGACCTCACCGAGCTGACCGCGGTACAGCTCGTCGACGGTTATCGCAAGGGTGTCTTCAGCCCCGTCGAGGTGACCCGGGCGGCCCTGGAGCGGGCCGAACAGATCCAGCCGGAGGTGAACGCCTTCGTCCGGCTCACCGGTGAGGAGGCGCTCGACCGGGCCCGGCGGGCGGAGGAGCGGTGGCGGCGCGGGGAGCCGTGCGGGCGCCTGGACGGGGTGCCGGTCACGGTGAAGGACATCCTGCTGACGCGCGGTCAGCCCACCCTGCGCGGCTCCCTGGCCGTCTCCCCGGACGGCCCCTGGGACGAGGACGCGCCTTCCGTCGCCCGGCTGCGCGAGCACGGCGCGGTGTTCCTCGGCAAGACGACCACGCCCGAGTACGGCTGGAAGGGCGTGACGGACTCGCCGCTGTCCGGCATCACCCGCAACCCGCACGACCCCGCCCGTACCGCGGGCGGCTCCAGCGGGGGCGCGGCGGCGGCCGTGGCGCTCGGGGCGGGGCCGCTGGCGCTCGGCACGGACGGCGGCGGGAGCGTGCGCATCCCGGCCTCCTTCTGCGGCGTCTTCGGCCTGAAACCGACGTACGGGCGGGTGCCGCTCTACCCGGCGAGCGCGTTCGGCACCCTCGCGCACGTCGGCCCGATCACCCGGGACGCGGCGGACGCGGCGCTGCTCCTCGACGTCATCGGCACCCCCGACGCCCGGGACTGGTCGGCGCTGGGGCCGGCGCCCGGGTCGTACACCGAGGCCCTGGCCGGCGGGGTGCGGGGGCTGCGGGTGGCGTACTCGCCCTCGCTCGGCGGGCAGGTGGCGGTGCGCCCGGCGGTGGCGACGGCGGTCCGGCGGGCGGTGCAGCGGCTGGCGGAACTGGGCGCGTTCGTCGCGGAGGTGGATCCCGACTTCTCGGACCCGGTGGAGGCCTTCCACACGCTGTGGTTCAGCGGGGCGGCACGCGTGGTGCAGCATCTGCGGGCGGGTCAGCGGGAGCTGCTCGACCCCGGGCTGCGGGAGATCGTCGGGGCGGGCGCCCGGTACTCGGCGCTGGAGTACCTGGCCGCGGTGGACGTCCGGATGGAGCTGGGCCGGCGGATGGGCCGCTTCCACGAGGAGTACGACCTGCTGGTCACGCCGACGCTGCCGATCACGGCGTTCGAGGCGGGCGCCGAGGTACCGAAGGGCTCCGGCCACCGCCGGTGGACGGGCTGGACCCCCTTCACCTACCCCTTCAACCTCACCCAGCAGCCGGCGGCATCGGTCCCAGCGGGCACCGACGCGGACGGCCTCCCCATCGGCCTCCAACTAATCGCCGCCCGCCACCGCGACGACCTGGTCCTACGCACGGCACATGCGTTGCAGGCGGACCCGGCGTAGTCCCGGGCCCGGCGCAATCCGGGCCCGGCGTAATGCGGGCCCGGCGTAATCCGGGCCGTGCCCGAGCGGGGCCGTGCCCGAGCGGGGCCGTGCCCGAGCGGGGCCGACATGAGCCGGGCCCGATACGGGCGGGGTCGGCACGGGCGGCCCGGCATGAGCGGGCCGGCATGAGCCGGGCCCGGCCCCCCCGCGACGCGTAGCACCCGCACGAGCGCGCCCACCCGAAGGGGGAGGCGACGCCCGCCCGACGGGGGGGGCGACACCCGCCCGGCGGGGGGCCGATGCCTGCCCGGCGGGGCCGACCCGGCACGGCCGCACAGCCCCCGCCCAAGCCACGACGCCGCGCCCCACGAAGACCCCACGCCCCCGCCCGACGGCAGGACCACGCCGCGGGCGAGATGGCCAGCACCCCGCGAGGCTGCCGGGCACCCGGCGGGGGCCGGAGGCGCCCAGCGGGGGGGCACCCGGCGAGGGGCGGGGGCGCCCAGCGGGGGGGCCGGGGCACCCAGCGAGGGGACCAGGGCCGCCCCCGGCGACGGACCCCCGCCCTCCTCCGCCCAACCGCCGGAGGCTTACGCGCGGCGGAAGCTCAGGGTTTCTCCCGCCGCCCCCGTGCGCCACAGGTCGTTGCAGGCCTCGGCCATCGCGGGCAGGCCCTCGATGATCTGGCCCCAGACGGTGCCGGGGACCCAGCCGACGTCCGCGTTGAGCAGGAGGTTGTTGCGCTCGTAGAACAGGGCGAGGTCGACGAGGGTGGTGCCCGGGCGGACCTCCCGGTCGTAGCCGTACGCCTTGGTGCCCAATTCGGCGCCGGCGAAGGCGAAGTAGCACAGGTCGCCCGGAATGGGCGTTACCGTCGGATTCTCCAGTGGTGGCTCGGATGTCGCGAAGGGCGGGAAGAGGGCGTAGATCTCGTTGCGCGCGTATTTGGCGTGATACACGTCGCTGCCGAGAGGGAGGGCGTCCCAGACGGCCTTGCAGGTGATCGGGGCCCGGTCGTCGAGCAGTTGGGCCGTGCAGGTGATTCCGCGCTTGACCAGCGAGACTTCGATGTAGCGATCAGCCATGCCTCCATGGCAGTGCCCCGCGGCCCCGCGGTCAAGGGCGCCGGGCCGAGGTATCGGACTGAAAACGGTCGGCATAACCCTTCCCCCATCGGGTAGCTGCGCGCCCATGGCTCCACCACACAGAACCCCGCCAAGGGGTATATCCGACCAAAGGTCCAGGACAGCCGGGCCCACACGCCGGTCGCTGCTCGCGGGGGTCGCGGCGCTCGGCGCACTGGGGGCCGCCGGCTGCTCGCGGGTGGCCACCGCGTCCGACGTGGAAGGCGGTGACCTTCTCGACCGGCTCAAGGCACAGGGCGTCGCACGGCTCGGCATCGCGGGCGAGATCCCCTTCGGGTACATCGACAAGAACGGTGAGCTGACCGGCGAGGCCCCGGAGCTGGCGAAGGTCATCTTCAAGCGCCTCGGAGTGGACCGGGTGCAGCCGGTGCCGACGGAGTTCGGCTCGCTCATCCCCGGGCTGGCGTCGCAGCAGTTCGACGTCGTGGCGGCCGGGATGTACATCAACCCCGAACGCTGCCAGCAGGTCATCTTCTCCGACCCCGACTACCAGATGCTCGACGCGTACATCGTGCGCAAGGGCAACCCGCTCGGGCTGCGCAACTACAAGGACGTCGTCGAGAAGAAGGCCAAGTTCGCGACCGGCACCGGCTACGCCGAGATCGCCTACGCGGTGGAGCACGGGTACAAGGAGGACGACATCCTGATCGTCCCCGACCAGGTGGCCGGCCTCAACGCCGTCGAGTCCGGGCGCGTGGACGTCTTCGCGGGAACGGCGCTGACCGTCCGCGAGGTGGTCAAGAAGTCCAGCAAGGCCGAGGCGACCGAGGCCTTCTCGCCCATCATCGACGGCAAACCGCACGTCGACGGCGGTGGCTTCGCCTTCCGGCCGAACGAGACCAACCTGCGGGACGCCTTCAACGTCGAGCTGCAGAAGCTCAAGAAGAGCGGCGAACTGCTGCGCATCCTCAAGCCCTTCGGTTTCACCGAGAACGAGATGACCGATCTGACCGCGAAGGAGCTGTGCGGCGGATGACCTCGGGACTGTGGGAACTCGTACTCCAGGGCGTCTGGGTCACCATCCAGCTGCTCTTCTTCAGCACCCTGCTGGCGATGGCCGTCTCCTTCGTGGTCGGCATCGCGCGCACCCACCGGCTGTGGGTCGTCCGCTTCCTCGCGGGCCTCTACACCGAGGTGTTCCGCGGCACCTCCGCGCTGGTGATGATCTTCTGGGTGTTCTTCGTGCTGCCCCCGGCCTTCGGCTGGCAGCTGGTGCCGATGTGGGCGGGCACCCTGGCGCTGGGCCTGACCTACGGGGCGTACGGCTCCGAGATCGTGCGCGGCTCGCTCGCCGCGGTCGACCCGGCGCAGCGGGAGGGCGGCATCGCGCTGAGCTTCACGCCCTGGCAGCGGATGAAGCTGATCCTGCTGCCGCAGGCCGTGCCGGAAATGATCCCGCCGTTCTCCAACCTGCTGATCGAGCTGCTCAAGGGCACCGCCCTGGTCTCGATCATGGGCATGGGCGACCTGGCGTTCAGCGGCAACCTGGTGCGGCTGGCGCTCCAGGAGAGCGCGGAGATCTACACGTACATCCTGCTGATCTACTTCGTGATCGCGTTCCTGCTCACGCGGGTGATGCGCGGCCTGGAGAAGAAGCTGAAGGCGGGCGTCGGAAAGGCGCCCACGCGAAAGCCCGACACGGAGCTGAAGCGGCCTGAGACGAGCAACGTGGGGGGTGCCGCCTGATGAACTGGGACTGGAGCGCGGTCTCCGACTTCATGCCGCACTTCTGGGACGGTCTGCTGGTCACCCTGCAGATCCTGGTCCTCGGCTCGCTGGTCTCCTTCGGCCTGGGCCTGGTGTGGGCGCTGCTGATGCGGGTGCCGAGCCGCTGGGTGACCTGGCCGGTCGGGGTGGTCACCGAGTTCATCCGGAACACTCCGCTGCTGGTGCAGCTGTTCTTCCTCTTCTACGTGCTGCCCGAGTGGAACATCACCTTCTCGGCGCTCACCACCGGTGTGGTCGCCATCGGGCTGCACTACTCGACGTACACGATGCAGGTCTACCGGGCCGGCATCGAGGCGGTGCCGGTCGGCCAGTGGGAGGCCGCGACGGCGCTCAACCTGCCGCTCGCGCGGACGTGGACGGCGGTCATCCTGCCGCAGGCGATCCGCCGCGTGGTGCCCGCCCTGGGCAACTACGTGATCTCCATGCTCAAGGACACGCCGCTGCTGATGGCGATCACGGTGCTGGAGATGCTCGGCGAAGCACGGCTGTTCTCGCAGCAGAACTTCCAGTTCACCGAGCCCCTGACGGTGATCGGTGTGGCCTTCATCATCATCTCCTACCTGGCCTCCCTTGCCCTGCGAGCCCTGGAGCGACGCCTTGTCCACTGACACTCTTCCCAACCCCGAGAAAAGCCCCGAGCGAGGCGGCTCCGAGCTGATCCGCCTGGAGCGGGTCACCAAGCGGTTCGGGGACAACACCGTCCTCGACAACCTCGACTTCGCCGTGGACGCGGGCAAGCACGTCACCCTGATCGGGCCGTCCGGCTCGGGCAAGACGACGATCCTGCGGCTGCTGATGACGCTGCTCAAGCCCGACGAGGGCACGATCACCGTGGACGGGCAGAAGCTGTTCCCGGCGACCGAGAAGGAGCGGCGGGAGGTGCGCAAGCAGATCGGGATGGTGTTCCAGCAGTTCAACCTGTTCCCGAACATGACGGTGCTGCGCAACATCACCGAGGCGCCGGTCACCGTGCTCGGTCTGTCCAAGGACGAGGCGGTGGAGCGGGCCAAGGAGCTGCTCGACATGGTGGGCCTCGGCGACAAGTGCGACGCCCACCCGGCCCAGCTCTCCGGCGGCCAGCAGCAGCGGGTGGCGATCGCCCGGGCGCTGGCGATGCGGCCGAAGGTGCTGCTCCTCGACGAGGTGACCTCGGCGCTCGACCCCGAGCTGGTCGCGGGCGTCCTCGACCTGCTCCGGGACATCGCCCGTAGCACGGACATCACCATGCTGTGCGTGACCCACGAGATGAACTTCGCCCGGGACATCTCGGACCAGGTGCTGATGTTCGACTCGGGCCGGGTCATAGAGGCCGGCCCGCCCGAGAAGATCTTCAGCGAGCCGGAGCACGACCGGACGCGGGAGTTTCTCAGCGCGGTCCTGTAATTGCGCGGTGCGCCTGCCCCAACGTCCGAGGTCGGGACGTTGGGGCAGGCCACTGGCATGTGCCAGAGGGTCTGCGTCGCAGATGGGGGCCCCGAAATCCGGTCAACACGCCCTCACGCGAGGCCTCTTGGCGGCTATCGTGAAAGCCGGGATGCACCAGCGAGCGCAGGGGGAGACCACCGTGGCGCTGCAGCACAAGCCGACCGCGCCGCACCACTCGGCCCAGGACGCCCTGCGCGTCCTGGAGACGGTGACGCGGCACACCTCCGGAGTCACCGCCGCCGAACTCGGCCGCGGCTCCGGTCTCGACCGGGAGCGGCTGACCGCGCTCCTGCGCATGCTGCGCCGCGAGGGCTACGTCGAGCAGACCGCCGACGGCGCGTACGTCACCGGTGAGGCCCTGGCCCGCCTGGGCTCGGCCGACGGACGCGAGCAGGCGGTGCGCGACAAGCTCCAGCGCACCCTGGACCGGCTGCGCGACTCGGTGGGCGCCGCCGTCTACATCAGCCGGTACGTCGACGGCGAGGTCAGCGTCACCCACTACGCGGACGGCCCGACCACGCCCAAGGTCAACGAGTGGGTGGACTTCCGGGTCTCGGCGCACGCCACCGCGGTCGGCAAGAGCCTGCTGACCCAGCTGGACCACGCGGGCCGCCGCGACCACCTGGCCCGGCACAGGATGGCCCGGCTGACCTCGCGCACCATCACCAGCGACAAGCTCCTGCTGTCCCGGCTGGAGTCCCAGCCGCCCACCGTGCCGGTCCTCGACCTCCAGGAGTACGCGGTGGGCACGGTCTGCGCGGCCGTCCCGATCACCGCGGGCTCCTCCGTGGGCTGTCTGGCCCTGTCGCTCCCGGTGGAGCAGGCGCACCGGCTGCGCGAGGCGGCGGACGAGCTGAACCGGAACGCGGCGCCGGTACTGCTGTCGCTGACGATCTAGACCGCTGACGATCAAGAACGTGGTCGAAAGCACCTCCCGGGACCGGGTAGTATTTTCGTCGTCGCCGGCCGCGGGAAGCGGACGGCGGGAGTCATGCGCCGCTAGCTCAGTTGGTTAGAGCAGCTGACTCTTAATCAGCGGGTCCGGGGTTCGAGTCCCTGGCGGCGCACAGCACAGGGTCCCCCTCGCTCCGGCGAGGGGGACCTTGCTCGTGCCGCTCGTATCAGAAGGTGACGTCCGAGCACGCGTAGAACGCGTTGCCCGTGTCGGCGATCGTCCAGACCGCGACGATCACGTGGTGTCCGCTCAGCCCGGACGGCAGTCTGCCGCTGTGGGAGAGCGTGGCCGGGGGCTGCTGGTTGTTGTAGGGCACCGTGAAGAACGGTGTCAGGTTGAGGTCGGACCGGGCCAGGTTGTGGTTCTGGTTCCAGCCCGGCTTGGTGACGTAGTACTTGAAGTCGGTCGTGCGGTGCCGGGCGGTGAACTGCCAGCGGAAGGTGTAGCTCTGCCCGCCGCTCACCCGGGTGGTCGGCCACGCCTGGCCGTTGGGCTGCCTGGGGCTGTCCAGCGGGGCGAACGAGCCGACACCCGCGGAACAGATCTTCCCGTCGGCCGGGCCGGAGGCCGGGAAGCCCTTGGGGCCCTCCACGCTCTGCGGCTCCCACTGGATGGCGCCGCAACCGCTGACGGTGCCGTTCTGGCACACCTTCTGCCGGCTGACGGGCAGGTCGGTGTAGCCGTGGCCGCTGGCGCCGCCGGACGAGAGCACGAGGGCTCCCGTGGTCGCCATGCCCACCGCGGCGGCGTACATCTTGGTCCTTGTGCGCATACTGCTGCTCCCTGTGACGTGTGGGGAAGTTCAGTGAGCCGTGCAGGTCTAGACCAAGTCTCAGATTATTGCCGTTAGTTGAACATGTCCATACCAATAGCGGAACCGGCTCGCCCGTCAGTGCCCGGTGTCCCCGCGCCCCGCGCAGAACGCCACCGTCAGGTCCTTCACCAGCATCTTGCGCTCGTAGTCGTCCAGTTCCACCAGCCCCCGCACGGTCAGCCGGGTCACCGTGTCCTCCACCGAGTCCACGACCGAGGTCAGCACGCTGGCCCGCTGCGCCGCGTCCAGCGCGGCGATCCGGCGCCGGTGCATCGCGGCGGCGACCTCCGGGGCGTACTCCACCCGGACCGGCCGCACCGAGAACACCTCCAGCCCGACCGGCGCCGTGTCCGCCGCGACCAGCCGGGTCAGCGTGTCGCCGGCCACGTCGGCCGAGCTGCGGACCGTGCCGAGCGGCTCCACCGGGACCCGGGCCAGCGCGGCCTCGACGCACTCGCGCAGATACGTCTCGTGGTCCTCGACGCCCAGCGTGGCCTTCGCGGTGTCCCGCACCCGCCACACCACCAGCGTCACCGCCCGGAGCGCGACCCCGTTGCCGTCGGCCGCGGGCATCGGCTCGCTGCGCCAGTGCCGCAGGCGCACGTCGACCCGGCGGCGCAGCAGCAGCGGGTTCACCCACATCAGGCCGGTGCGCCGGACGGTCCCCCGGTAGCGGCCGAACAGTCCGAGCACCCAGGCCCGTCCGGTCCGGCCCCGGGCCAGGCCGCCGAACCCGAACATCCCGAGCGCCCCGGCGGCCGCGTACGCCGCCCACTGCGCGGGCCCGAGCCCGGCACCGGCGTACGCCGGCAGCCCCAGCGCCTGGGCCGCGAGCGGCGGTACGACCCCGGCCCACCAGGAGGTGACCGCGCAGCCGGCCGCTCCGCAGAACCCGGAGGCCACTCCCGCGGCGCCGGGCAGCACCCGGGCCGGACGCTCCGTCAGCTCCGGGTCGACCTGCGGCACCGGACGCGGTCGCGCCGCCTCGGGCCGCCGCGTCCGGGGCTGCTCGCCGGTGCCCTGCCGGCGGCCGACGACCGCGGGCCGCAACGGCACCGGCGCCGGATCGGGGTCGTCGCGGAACAGCAGGTGGACGGGGATCTCGGTGGTGGCCTCGTTGTGGATGAGCCGGGCGGGCCGGTGACCGGTCTCCGCGGCCGGCGAAGGACCGACGGCGGCCGGGGCCGTGCTCTGCGGGTTCGTTGACGATGTCGTACTCATGCGTGCTCCAGCCTCCGCGCCAGACGCCTCATGAACGGGTGATCACCTCGGGGCGGGCGGTCACGAGAAGAGCCGCCGCCAGGTCTCCGGGCCCGGATGGCCGTCCGCCGCGCCACCGCGCCAGCCCTGGGCGCGCTGGAAGGCCTGGACGGCCCGCCGGTCCGCCTCACCCCAGCGCGGACCCGGTCCGATCGTGTAGTACCTGCCGAACCCCTTCCGTACGAGCTGCCCGCCGAGCCGGGTGACGTATGGATTCTCCGCACCCGGCCGGAACATCGCCCGGCCCGGATAGCCGGCCACCCCGTGCGAGGCGGGGCCCGCGGCCGCGGCCGGGACGTCCTTGCCGCGGCCCTCGGCCAGCAGCCGCCAGGTTCCCGGACCCGGCAGTCCGTCGGCCTCCCGGCCCCGCCAGCCCTGGGCCAGCTGGAACGCCTCGGTCGCCCTGCGGTCCGCCTCCGACCAGCGGGGGCCGGGCCCGGAGGCGTAGAAGCGTCCGGCGCCGCGGGCGGCGAGCATCCGGCCCAGCTCGGTGACGTGCCGGTTGTTGGCGCCGGGCCCGAAGGACGACGCCCCCGGGTATCCGGAGGCCGCGGCCGGTGCCCCGCCCGCCGTGCTCACCGGGCTCGCCGCGACGCCCTTGTAGCGGTAGGGCAGGTACTTCGCGGAATTGCTCCAGTAGGCGTAGGGCGTGGCGAGCTTCCGGGCGTGTGGCGGGGTCTGCTCGTAGGCCGTGTAGGCGGTGTGCGTGCCGTTCGTCCAGCCGCCGAAGATCACCACATGGGAGCCTTTCTGGGGGTCGGACGCATTGTGGAACAGCAGAATGTCGCCGGGCTGGAGTTCGCCCTTGGTGATCCGGTCGGCGACGGTGCCGAGGCTTCCGGTCCATTCGTTCGTCGGCAGTTTCCAGGCCATCGACACATAGCCCGAGCAGTCCTGCCGGTATCCGTCGGACCAGTAGGCGCTCATGCTGTACGGCACCTTCGCGGTGACCCAGGTCTTGGCCCGGTTGATGATCTCCGTACGGCTGATGGTGGCCAGTCCCGCGCCGGGCGCGGGCGCGGGCCGGCCCGCCGGACCGTGCAGCGGGGCCCTGGCACCCTGCGGGGTGTCCGGCTCCTCATCTGCGGGGACGCCCGGTCGCAGGGGTGCGTGGGCGGCGGCCGGGAGCGCGGCGGCACCGCTCGCCCCCAGTGCGGCAGCGGCGGCGGTGACCACGATCAGCGTGCGCCGGCCCGTCGGGGAATGCGGCGGGACGCGGGTCCGGTGCCGGCAACCGGGGCAGTCGCAGTCGCTCGCGGCATCGAATTCCTCGAATACGGGAGTCTCCATGCGATTCCCCTCACACTCCCGATCGAAATGTCCGCGGCGGTGCACTTCGGTACATGTCCGTCAGTTTCTCAACTGGTCTCCTCATTCGCATGTTGACGGTCCGAATGATGTAACGGGCCCCTCGGGACGGACACCCGGCTGGTCCGGAGCACCGTCCGGCATCGGGTAGAGTTGTGCAGGTCAGCAGGCGCCGCTAGCTCAGTTGGTTAGAGCAGCTGACTCTTAATCAGCGGGTCCGGGGTTCGAGTCCCTGGCGGCGCACAGACGGCCGAAGGCCCCTCGTATCACACGGGGGGCCTTCGGCGTACCCGGGTTCCGAACGTCTTGCGATCATGACGAACCCCATAGAACCCTGGTCCGGTTCAGGAGCCGGATGCCGAGGGGGCATCATGCAACCGGGAAGCCCACACTCCATGTCTATATAAGGTGTGTGTCGGTCGAGGGGGACCGGTGCAGACGATGAAAGCAACGAAACACGCATGACCCGCGTGTGGGGGGATGACACATGACGTCGACGCCGACGGGCGCCGGGCAGGACCAGGACCCGTCACAGACCACCCAGCTCAGGGTGCCCGGGCATCGGACCTGGAACACCGGCTCGTTCCGCCGGATACGCAAGACCCTGCCGAAGTACGACTACGAGCACTACAGCCGGCTCGCGGGCCCCCTCACCCAGCCCGACCCGCACCAGCCGTACAAGGTCCAGTACCGCTCGCTGATATCCCAGGAGCCGCACCGCGTCCGGGTCGCGCTGATGCTGGCCGCCGCCCCGCTGCTGTCGGTGGTGCTGCTGGTCTGGCTGCTCCAGCCCACGCACTGGACCGAGCGCGACTACCCCGCCTTCGACTGGCTGCCCACGCTCGACATCGTGATGCTCGTGGCGATCGGCCTGATCGAACTCTTCCGCTGCCTGAACGTCCTGTCGAACGCGCACGCCACCCTGGTCGCCCGCGACCCGGTCCCGGTGGTGCCCGAGACCGGCACCCGGGTCGCCTTCCTCACCTCCTTCGTGCCCGGCAAGGAGCCGCTGGAGATGGTGACGAAGACCCTGGAGGCGGCCGTCAAGATCCGCCACCGCGGCCTGATGCACGTCTGGCTCCTCGACGAGGGCGACGACCCCGAGGTGAAGGAAGTCTGCGCGCGCCTGGGAGTACATCACTTCTCCCGCAAGGGCGTCGCCAAGTGGAACCGGAAGAAGGGCCCGCACCGCGCCAAGACCAAGCACGGCAACTACAACGCCTGGCTGGACGCGCACGGCAACGACTACGACTTCTTCGCCTCGGTCGACACCGACCACGTGCCGCTGCCCAACTACCTGGAGCGGATGCTCGGCTTCTTCCGCGACCCGGACGTCGGCTTCGTCATCGGCCCGCAGGTCTACGGCAACTACGACAACCCGATCACCAAGGCCGCCGAGTCGCAGCAGTTCCTCTTCCACGCGCTGATCCAGCGCGCGGGCAACCGGTACGGCTCCCCCATGTTCGTGGGCACCTCGAACGCGGTGCGCATCAGCGCGCTCAAGCAGATCGGCGGCCTGTACGACTCGATCACCGAGGACATGGCGACCGGCTTCGAGATCCACCGCCACAAGAACCCGGCCACGGGCCGCAAGTGGCGCTCGGTCTACACCCCGGACGTGCTCGCGGTCGGCGAGGGCCCGAACGCCTGGACGGACTTCTTCACCCAGCAGATGCGCTGGTCGCGAGGGACGTACGAGACGATCCTCAAGCAGTACTGGAAGGGCTGGTACTCGCTGCCGCCGAGCAAGCTCTTCAACTACACGATGATGATCATCTTCTACCCGATGTCGGCCCTGAACTGGATCCTGGCGGCGCTGAGCTGCTGCCTGTTCCTGGGCCTGGGCGCCTCGGGCGTCAACATCGACCCCGCGGTCTGGCTGATGCTCTACGGCAACGCCTCCGCGCTCCAGATCGGCCTCTACGTCTGGAACCGCCGCCACAACGTCTCGCCGCACGAGCCGGAGGGCTCCGGCGGTGTGGCCGGCATGATCATGTCCGCGCTGTCGGCGCCGCTGTACGCCAAGGCGCTCATCGACTCCGTGCTGCGCCGCAAGAGCAAGTTCGTGGTGACCCCGAAGGGCGACTCGGCCAGCCCGGACACCCTGTTCGGGACCTTCCGGTACCACTGGTACTTCATCGTCATCTTCGCCGGCTCGATCACCGCGGGCTTCGTCTTCGGACACTCCCACCCCGCCATGATCATCTGGGCGACGTTCGCGCTGCTGATCACCGCGTCGCCGATGTTCGCCTGGCGCCACGAACTGCGGAAGGCGAAGAAGCGGCCGCCGGCCGTGGCCGCCGAGCCCGCGCCGGGGATCCCACCCCAGCACATGGCGCCCGAGCAGGCGTACGCGCCGCACGCGCCGCAGCAGAAGCCCAGCTGGGCAGCCCCCGCCGACGGGGGCGACGACCAGACCATGCAGATCGCCCTTGGTGGACTCGGGGGACTTGGGGGACGTAAGGAATGAAAGACCGTGCCGGCCGCCGCCGCGCCCGTCGCTTCGCGATAGGTACGGCGGTGGTAGTCGCGCTGGCCGGGATGAACGGGCCGTGGCTCTACCGCTTCGGAACCGAGAAATACCACCAGTACAAGATCAATCAGCCGGAGTACAAGGCCGCCAACGGCAAGTGGGAGATCGTCGAGTTTCCCGAGAAGTACCGGCAGAACACCATCCACGCGGCGCTGCTGCGCACCGGCAAGGTGCTGCTCGTCGCCGGGTCGGGCAACAACCAGGACAACTTCGACGACAAGAAGTTCGACACCCGGATCTGGGATCCCGTCAAGGGCACCATCAAGAAGGTGCCGACGCCCGCCGACCTGTTCTGCACCGGCCACACCCAGCTCGCCAACGGCAACCTGCTGATCGCGGGCGGCACCAAGCGGTACGAGAAGCTCAAGGGCGACGTCACCAAGGCCGGCGGCCTGATGATCGTCCACAACGAGAACCCGGACCAGCCGATCACCCTGCCGGCGGGCACCAAGTTCACCGGCAAGGAGAACGGCAAGACCTTCGTCTCCAAGGACCCGGTCCTGGTGCCCCGCGCCAAGAAGGTCTTCGACCCGGAGACCGGCGCGTTCGTGCGCAACGACCCGGGCCTCGGCCGGATCTACGTCGAGGCGCAGCGCAGCGGCGCCAAGTACGAGACCGGTACGCAGGACAACTACCGCGTCCAGGGCCTGTCGGGCACGGACGCGCGCAACACCTACGGCATCGCGCAGAAGCTCGCCCTCGACAAGAAGGACTTCCAGGGGATCCGGGACGCCTTCGAGTTCGACCCGGTCGCCGAGAAGTACATCAAGGTCGACCCGATGCACGAGGCCCGCTGGTACCCGACGCTCACCACCCTGAGCGACGGCAAGATCCTCAGTGTCTCCGGCCTCGACGACATCGGCCAGCTGGTCCCGGGCAAGAACGAAATCTACGACCCGGAGACCAAGGAGTGGACCTACACCGACAAGGTCCGCCAGTTCCCGACGTACCCGGCGCTGTTCCTCATGCAGAACGGCAAGATCTTCTACTCGGGCGCGAACGCCGGCTACGGTCCCGACGACGTGGGCCGCGACCCCGGCATCTGGGACGTGGAGACCAACAAGTTCACCAAGGTGCCCGGGCTCAGCGACGCCAACATGCTGGAGACCGCGAACACGGTGCTGCTGCCGCCGGCGCAGGACGAGAAGTACATGGTGATCGGCGGCGGCGGGGTCGGCGAGTCCAAGCTGTCCAGCGAGAAGACCCGGATCATCGATCTCAAGGCGGACGACCCGAAGTTCGTGGACGGGCCGTCACTGGAGAAGGGCACGCGCTATCCGCAGGCCTCGATCCTGCCGGACGACAGCGTGCTGGTCTCCGGCGGCTCGGAGGACTACCGGGGCCGCGGCGACTCCAACATCCTCCAGGCCCGGATGTACCACCCGGGCACGAACGAGTTCGAGCGGGTGGCCGATCCGCTGGTGGGCCGGAACTACCACTCCGGTTCGATCCTGCTGCCCGACGGGCGCCTGATGTTCTTCGGGTCGGACTCGCTCTACGCGGACAAGGCCAACACCAAGCCGGGCAAGTTCGAGCAGCGGATCGAGATCTACACGCCGCCGTATCTCTACCGGGATTCCCGGCCGGATCTGTCCGGGGGGCCGCAGACCATCGCGCGCGGTGAGTCGGGGACGTTCACCTCGCGGGCGGCGGCGTCGGTGAAGAAGGTGCGGTTGATTCGGCCCAGCGCGTCTACGCATGTCACTGACGTGGATCAGCGGTCCATCGCGTTGGACTTCACGGCGGACGGGGACAAGTTGACGGTGACCGTGCCGAGCAATAAGAACTTGGTTCAATCGGGGTGGTACATGATGTTCGTGACTGATGGGGACGGGACGCCTTCGAAGGCGGAGTGGGTCAGAGTGCCGTAGCGCTCCCGCAGGTTGTGACTCGGGGTGCGGGAGCGCTGTGGCTGGTCGCGCAGTTCCCCGCGCCCCTGAGGGGGCGCTATCCCTGCGCCAGTTTTAGAGCGTACTCGGGGTACCACTCGCCTGCCTTTGGGCCGCCCTTGCATTCGCCGTCCGACTCTCCGGGGCGCTTGACCCAGACGTAGGCGTCGACCAAGGGGTCGGACGTCTTCGTTGTGGGGGTTTCGCCGAGGGCTCGGCCCGGGGGGTTGCACCAGCGTTCGTCCGGGTTGCCCCCGGTGTAGGGGCCGTTGCCGTTGCGGCTGGTGTCGATGACGAAGGGCTTGTTGCCGACCTTGGCGGAGAGCTGCTTGCCGTAGGCGATGGAGTCCTCGGTGGTGTAGAAGTTCGACACGTTGACCGAGAAGCCGTCCGCCTTGTCGATGCCGGCCCGCTTCAGCGGGTCGAAGATCTGGTCGGGGTGGCCCCAGCCGGCGTTGCCCGCGTCCAGGTACACCTTGGTGTTCTTCAGGGCGGCGAGCTTGCCGATGGCCTCGTTGAGGAGGGCGTAGCGCTCCTCGTGGAACTGCTCCGGGGTGCAGCCGTCCACCAGGTGGAGCACGGCGTCCGGTTCCAGGATGACCGTGGCGGAGCGGTCGCCGATGCCCTTGGCCACGCCGTCGACGAAGTCACGGTAGGCGTTGCCGTCGGCGGCGCCGCCGCCCGAGTACTGGCCGCAGTCGCGGTGCGGGATGTTGTAGAGGACGAGCAGCGCGGTACGCCCGGCCTCGTCGGCGGCCTCGGTGAAGCCGCGGGCCTGTTCCTCGGGGTTCTCCGGGCTGAGCCACTCGCCGGTCGGCTGCTGGGCGATCTTGCGGATCTGCTCGGCCTGGTCCTTCTTGCCGGCCTCGGCCAGCGAGGCCACCTGCTGCGCGGCGGTGCCGTCGGGGTTGACCCAGAACGGGTCGGCCTCCTTGGGCTGCTGCGTGATCTTGGCGCCCGCGTTCCCGCCCTTGTCCTCTCCGTCGCCGGAGGAGGAGCAGCCCGCGAGCAGCAGTGCCGCGCCGAGCATCGCCGCCGACGTCCGCCTCGTGGACAACGTCGCGGCCCCCCTGCTGCCGTACATCCAACCCCCCTGGGTGCGTTCCGAGGCTCAATCCTGACATACGCCTCCGGCACTCAAGAGGTTCCCTGACCGGGCGCCGGTTCCTGTGCTAGGAGGCCGTTCCGGTCAGGTAGGCGGAGACGATGACGTTGGCCGTGTAGCTGTTGGTGGTGCGGTCGAAGGTGCCGCCGCAGGTGATCAGGCGGAGTTCGGCGCGGCCCGTGGTGCGGGGGCCGTAGGCCTGCTGGGCGTCGAAGCCGGTGCGGGTGAGGACCTGGACGTCGTCGACGGTGAACTCGGCGGTTCCGCCGTCGTCGCGGGTCACCCGGACCCTCTCGCCGGGCTCCAGGGCGCTCAGTTCGTAGAAGACGGCGGGCCGGGTCTCGGTGTCGACGTGGCCCACCATCAGCGCCGTCCCGGCCGCGCCCGGGGTGACACCGGCGGCGTACCAGCCGACGGAGCCCGCCCGGTCGAACGGCGGTGGTTCGATGGCGCCCCGGGCGTCGAGTCCGCTGGGCAGGACCGGGGCGCTGATGTCGAGGCCGGGGACGTCGAGCCGTTGCGGCCGGGCGTCGTCGAGGGGTGCGTGGGCGGGCGGCAGCGGTACGTCGGGGGGCCGGCCGGCCGCCGCCATGTCGCCGGTGGCGGGCCGGGATATGCCCTCGCGCACGTCGGTGGCCTCGCGGCCCCACAGCCACAGCCCGAGCAGCAGCACGGTCCAGGCGATGCCGGTCACCAGACGGCCGCCGGGGGCGGTGGTGCCTCGCGCGTCCTGTTCGGACATGGTCAGCCCGTCCCGCGGCTCCGGCTGCGGACGCCGCGCAGCGCGACGGCGACGGCGGCGATGCCCGCGAGGACCAGCCCGGTCACGGTGTGCGCGGTGCCGGGGGGCTCGGGGCGGGCCTCCTCACCGCTGTCGGCGGCGGCCAGCCGGGCGCTGCCGCCGCCGCCCGCGTGGACGGGGGCGACGGGAGAGGCGGGTGCGGCCGGGCGCCGGCGCTCGACGTTGACGGTGCCCTCGCGGGCGTCGGCACCGCAGGTGACCCGCACGGCGTACGCGCCGGCCTCCATGCCGGAGCGGACCGTGCCGGTGCCGACGAGGACGCCGTCCTCCGCGGCCACGGTCAGCCGTGCCTCGGAGACGAACGCCGCCGACACGGCGACGGCCGTCCTCTCGGTGCAGTCGGGCACGCGCAGCTCGACGTCGCCGCCGGGCGCGGGCGAGGACGGAGACACCGAGACGCCCCCGCCGTCGGCCGCGTACGCGGCGGGCGCGACCGGTGCGAGCGCCGCCACCAGGGCGGCTCCGGCACAGAGAGTGACCTTCAGAGAGCCCATCGTGTACCTCCAGTTACCTGGAGACTCCCCCGCGGGACCCGCCCCCGCATCCTGCGCGAGGGTCGGGCTGCTCCGTTCGGGTCACACCGGGCGATCTCGGGTTTACCGAAGGCTGGGTGGCCTCAGACCCGTTCGACGAGGTCCGCGATGGAGTCGACCACCTTGGAGGGGCGGTACGGGAAGTTCTCGACCTGCTCGGGCCGGGTCAGGCCGGTCAGGACCAGGAAGGTCTGCATGCCCGCCTCCATGCCGGCCAGCACGTCGGTGTCCATGCGGTCGCCGATCATCGCGCTGGTCTCGGAGTGGGCGCCGATCGCGTTGAGCCCGGTGCGCATCATCAGCGGGTTGGGCTTGCCCGCGAAGTACGGCTGCTTGCCGGTCGCCTTGGTGATCAGCGCGGCGACCGCGCCGGTCGCCGGGAGCGGACCCTCGGTGGAGGGGCCGGTCTCGTCGGGGTTGGTGCAGATGAACCGGGCGCCGGCGTTGATCAGCCGGACCGCCTTCGTCATGGCCTCGAAGGAGTACGTACGGGTCTCACCGAGGACCACGTAGTCGGGGTCGTGGTCGGTGAGGATGTAGCCGATGTCGTGCAGGGCGGTGGTCAGACCGGCCTCGCCGATGACGTACGCCGACCCGCCGGGCCGCTGGTCGTCCAGGAACTGGGCGGTGGCCAGCGCCGACGTCCAGATCGACTCGATCGGCACCTCCAGGCCCATCCGGCGCAGCCGGGCGTGCAGGTCGCGCGGGGTGTAGATCGAGTTGTTGGTGAGGACCAGGAAGGGCTTGCCGGACTCCCGGAGCCTCTTGATGAAGGCGTCGGCCCCGGGAATCGGCACGCCCTCGTGGATGAGGACCCCGTCCATGTCGGTGAGCCACGACTCGATGGGCTTGCGGTCTGCCATTGCGACGAACTCCTGGCGTGCGGTGGGGCATGGGCGGGGGCGCCGGAACCACGGCGTACCGACGCCCCACAGCCTAATCAGGAGCCGGTCAGAGCGACCCCGTCGATCACCCAGTACCAGTTGTTGCCCGCGGTGTAGCGGAACCGGACGCGGGCCGTGCGGGCGCCGGCGGGGACCTGGAGGGCGACGGTCTCGGTGCGGGAGGGGACGTCGGCGGTGTAGGTGCGGACGGTGACGGGGGCGGCGTCGTCGTAGGAGACGAGGACCTCGCCCTTCTGCGGGGACTCGTGGCGGTAGTACGTGGTGTAGGTCAGCGTGGCGGCGCGGCCGCCGGTGACCGGGTACGCCGGGCTGACCAGGGTGGAGTCGAAGGTGCCGGTGACGGGCTTGTCGTACCACTCGTCGCCGTCCGCGACGGCGAAGACGTTCCGGGCGCGGACGTTGGACTCGCGGTGCTGGTCGCGCTGGGCCGCGGTCCAGAACTCGTCGGTGGTGAAGGTCCAGCCGCGCCATTCGGCGACCCCGCCGGTGCCCATCGCGGAGTTGTCGACGGACCAGCCGGCGGGCGGGGTGTGGGTGTGACCGAGGACGGCGGCCGGGATGCCGGTCTCGTCGGTGCGGGGCGCGAGCCTGGCGCGCAGGGTGTCGAAGTCGTCGGGCCGGGGCTGCTGGACGGGGCGTCCGTCCAGGTTCCACGCCGGGTCGATCGCGACGCCGAGGTGGGCGAGGGCGGAGGCGGCGACGTCCGGCATCTTCACGTCGTACCGGACGGAGCCGGGGGCGAGGGTGGGGCCGGTGGCGATGAGGAAGGTCTGGCGCTCGGGGAGGGTGGAGCCGCCGTGGCCGCCGGCGTCGGTGTGGCCGTGGTCGGCGGTGACCATGATCAGCCAGTCCTCGGAGGCGTAGGACGCCCGGGACTTCACGGCGGCGACCATCTGCCCGACCTGGGCGTCGGCGGCGTGGATCGCGTCCAGGTACTGGCCGCTCGCGGCGCCGTGGTCGTGGCCGGCGTGGTCGATGTTGTCGAGCTGGACGAAGACCGCGTCGGGGTCGCCGCCGCCGAGCTGGGCCACGGCGCGCGAGGTGGTGCCGGTGTCGTACTCGGCGCTCGGGGTGGAGACGCGGGTGTCGACCTTCGAGGAGAGGACGGTGTCGGTGATCGGGGCCCAGGAGGAGACGGCGTACGTCGTCAGGGACGGTCTGGCGGTCTCGGCGCGGGTGAGGAAGTCGGGGTACTGGGCGAAGCGGTGGCCGGTGAAGGCGTTGTCGCGGACGTTGTGCTTGTCGGGCCAGACGCCGGTGAGGAGGGTGGACCAGCCGGGGCCGGACATGGTCGGCGCGAGGGGCTGCGCGTGGATGCTGCTGGGCGCGGTGAGGCCGGCCGCCATGAGGGCGTCGAGGTGCGGGGCGTCGGCGTCCTTGACGCGGGTGAGCAGGGCGCCGTCCAGGCCGATGACCAGGACCTTGGGTGTCCGGTCGGCGGCGCGGGCGGTGGCGGCGAGGGGGCCCGCGGTGGCCGCGAGCGCGGCGGCGGACAGGAGCAGGGAGCGGCGGGACAGGCGGTGCGTCACGTGAACCTCCATGAGGGGCGGAGCCGTGCGGGGTGGCGGGGTGCGGCTCAGCTGCCGGTGGCCGACTTCCAGGCGTCGACGTACGAGGTGAGGTTCTCCTCGATGTCGTTCCAGTCGGGTTCGAAGATCTCGACGCCGTCCATCAGCTTGGCCAGTTCGATGGCGTTGGCGTCGGTGGCCTTGACGTCCTGGCGGGCCGCGAAGCCGCCGCCGATCTCGCTGACCTGCTTCTGGGCCTTCTGGCCGAGCATGTAGTCGAGGAGCTTCTTGCCGTTCTCGCTGTGCGGGGCGTCGGAGACCAGGCCGGCCGCGTACGGCAGGGCGAACGTGGTGGGCTTGCCGCCTTCGCGGGCGGGGAACCAGATGCCGAGGTTGGGCATGGACTTGGACTGGGCGAAGTTCATCTGGACGTCGCCGTTGGCGGCCAGCAGCTCGCCCTTGTCGACCTTGGGGGCGAGCTTGCCGGTGGAGGCGGACGGGCCGACGTTGTTGGCCTGGAGCTTCTTCAGGTACTCCATGGCGGGCTGCTCGCCGCCGAAGTCGTGCATGGCCTTGATGAGGACGGCGGTGCCGTCGCCGGCGACGCCGGGGGTGGAGTACTGCAGCTTGTTCTCGTACCTGCCGTCGAGCAGGTCCTCCCAGGTGGCGGGGGCCTGCTTCAGCTCCTTGGTGTTGTGGATGAAGCCGAAGTAGTTGTTGACGACGGCGGTCCAGGTGCCGTTCGCCGCCTTGTCGGCGCCGCTGACCTGGTCGGCGCCCTTGGGGGCGTACTTCTGGAGCAGGCCCTTGGTGTCGGCCTGCTGGATGAAGGGCGGGAGGGTGACGAGCACGTCGGCCTGCGCGTTGCGCTTCTCGCGGGTGGCGCGCTGGACCATCTCGCCCGAGCCGCCCTCCACGTACTCGACCTTGATGCCGGTCTCGTTCTCGAAGTCCTTGAAGACCTGGTCGTACCAGCCGTCGCCGTTCTCGCCCTTGAGGCCGTCGGCGCTGTAGACGGTGACGACGTTCTCGTCGGAGGCTGCGGAGTTGCCGCCGCAGGCGGTCAGGGGGAGGGCGAGGAGACAGACGGCGGCGAGCGGCAGGAGGGGCTTTCCGGGCATGGCGAGGTGAACTCCTTGCGGGAGAAGGTCGGTCGGGCTGGGGCTAGCGGTAGGAGGCCTTGGTGCGGATGCGGGAGACGGCGAGCAGCACCAGCAGGGTGGCCGCCATCAGGACCACGGCGACGGCGGAGCCGGTGAAGAGGGCGCCGCGGTCGGTGGCGGCGTAGATCAGCACCGGCAGTGGGGTCCAGTCCGGCGGGTAGAGCATCATCGTGGCGCTCAGCTCGCCCATGGACAGGGCGAAGCAGAGGCCGGCGGCGGCGGTCAGGGACGGCAGCAGCAGCGGCAGCCGGACCCGCAGCAGGACGCGCGCCGGGGAGGCGCCGAGGGAGGCGGCGGCCTGCTCGTAGGCGGGGTCGAGGCGGGTGATCGCCGCGGACACCGACTGGTAGGCGAAGGCGGTGACCAGCACGGTGTGGGCGACGATCACGATCCAGCGGGTGCCGTTGAGGAGGAACGGCGGCTGGGAGAAGGCGACCAGGATCGCCAGGCCGACCACGACGGAGGGCACGGCGACCGGCAGGACGAACAGGGCGTCCATGACCTTGCGGTGGCGCTTCCGCAGCGCGGCGGCGGCGAGCGCGGCCCAGGTGCCGGCGGCCAGCGCCAGCAGGCTCGCGGCGAGCGCGGTGACCAGGCTGGTGGTGAGGGCCTGGAGCGCCTCGCCGCGGGTCGCCGCCTGGTAGTTGGCGGTCGTCAGGCCGGACGGCAGGACGCTGGACCAGTGGGTGGCGAAGGACGCGCCCAGGACGACGAGCAGGGGGAGGGCGAAGAGGGGCAGGAAGAGCACGAGGAAGACCGCCCACAGGGCCCACCTCGCCTTGCGGCTATGCACCAGCACGGCGGCTCACCACCCGGTAGAGGCCGTACAGGCCCACGGAGATCAGGACGTTGACGACGGCGACCACACAGGCGCCCGGGTAGTCGGACTCCAGCATGGCCTTGCTGTACACGAGCGTCGGCAGGGTGGTGACGCCCTTGGCGCCGGTGAAGAGCACGATGCCGAACTCGTTGAGGCACAGCACCAGGACGAGGCTGCCACCGGCCGCGAGCGCGGGCAGCGCCTCCGGCAGGACGGTCCGGCGGATGATGCGCGGTGCGCGGGCCCCGAGCGAACTGGCCGCCTCCAGCTGGGCGGTGTCCAGCTGCGAGAACGCGGCGAGCAGCGGGCGCACCACGAACGGCGTGAAGTACGTGATCTCCGCGAGCAGCACGCCCCAGGGCGTGGTGAGGAACTGGAAGGGTCCCTCGGACGCCCCGGTGGCGTCCGTCCACAGCCCGTTGGCCATGCCGACGGAGCCGTAGATGAACAGCAGGGCCAGCGTGATCAGGAACGACGGGAAGGACAGGAAGACGTCGATGAACCGCGACACCGCCCGCGCCCCGGGAAACGGCACGAACGCGATCACCAGCGCGAGCACGAACCCGAGCACCAGACACCCGACGGTGGCGGCCACCGCCAGCCACACGGTGGTCCACAACGCCTCCCGGAACGCATACGAGGCGAACACATCCGCGTACGGCTCGAGAGAGGTCCCACCACTGTCGGGCTGGAAGGACTGCTGAACGACGAGGGCGAGCGGATAGAGAAAGAAAAGAGCTAGGAGAGCCACTGGAGGCAACGCCCAGAAGAGCGCCCCGAAGGGGCGCGGGGCTGTGCTCGATTTGCGGCTGCCGCCGCCGGGGCGCGACCAGCCACCCACGGCCCGCGGCTTACGCACAACCTCAGCCATGGTCCACCCCAGCAGGCAGCAACACACCATCATCCGGCGCGAAATGCAACGTCACCTCGTCGCCATGAGCCGGCGGATCCCGCAGCTCACGCAGGTCCGCCATCACCCGATGACCACCCACGTCGACAAACAGCCGATGCGTAGCCCCCCGCCACTGAATCTCCCCCAGCGTCCCGGTGAGCCGGTTGGGCCCGTCCCCGAGCCCGACAAGATGCGGCCGCACACACAGGACGGCCGACGCGCCCCGCGCGGCACCCCCCGTGTCGACCTTGATGTCCGCGCCGCCGAAGGACACTCCCCCGGCTCCGACGGTCACCGGCAGCAGGTTCGCGCCGCCCACGAAGGACGCCGTGAACTCGTCGGCCGGCGCCCGGTACAACTCCCTCGGCGTCCCGCACGCGCGCAGCCTCGCCTTGTCCATGACCGCGATCCGGTCGGCGAGGGTCAGGGCCTCCACCTGGTCGTGGGTGACGTAGAGGATCGACACGTCGGGCAGCTCGCGGTGCAGGCGGGCCAGTTCGGCGAGCATGCCGGAGCGGAGCTGGGCGTCGAGCGCGGAGAGGGGTTCGTCGAGGAGCAGGACGCCGGGCCGGATGGCGAGCGCGCGGGCGATGGCGACGCGCTGCTGCTGGCCGCCGGACAGCTCGCGGGGGTGGCGGCGGGCGTAGGCGCCCATGCCGGTCATGTCCAGCGCCTCGGCGACCCGTTCCCGGATCTCGGCCCGGGGGACCTTGCGGGCGCGGAGTCCGAAGGCGACGTTGTCCTCCACCCGCATGTGCGGGAAGAGCGCGTACTGCTGGACGACCATGCCGATGCCGCGCCGGTGCGGGGGCAGGTCGGTGACGTCGCGGTCGCCGAGGAACACCCGCCCCGAGGCGGGCCGTACGAACCCGGCGACCGCCCGCAGCGCGGTGGTCTTGCCGGATCCGGACGGCCCGAGCAGCGCCATGACCTCGCCGGGTTCGACGGTGAGGTCGAGGGCGTCGAGGACGACGTTGCCGTCGTAGGCGACGGTGACCGAGTCGAAGTGGATGCCGCTGCTGGTGGCGCTCATCAGCCGTCTGCTCCCCGCAGGAGGGCGGGCAGGCCGGCGACCGAGTCGAGGACGTGTCCGGCGCCCGCCTCGCGGAAGGCGTCGTCGCCGTGGGCCCCGGTGCGCACCCCGGCGACCAGTCCCGCGCCGGCCCGTACGCCGCTGAGCACGTCGTACGAGGTGTCGCCGACGACGGCGACCTGGCGTACGGCGTCGGCGGCCTTCGTGCGCAGGAAGGCCTCCAGCACCATGTCCGGGTACGGCCGTCCGCGCCCGCCCGCGTCGGCGGGGCACAGGGTGAGCGGCACCAGGTCGCGCCAGCCCAGCGCGTCGAGGATGGCGTCCTGCGTGACGCGGGCGAAGCCGGTGGTCAGGACGACGGTACGGCCGTCGGCGGTCAGCTCCTCGACGGCCGCGCGGGCGCCGGGGACGGGGGCGATCAGGCCGCCGTCGACCAGTTCGCCGTACGCCTTCTCGAAGGTGGCGTTGGCGTGCTGGGCGCGGTCCTCGTCGCCGAACAGGTGCCGGAAGACGGAGATCTTGGACTCGCCCATGGTGGCGCGGACGTAGTCGAGCTTCTCGGCGTGGTCCGGGGTGCCGGGCTCGACGCCCAGTTCGCGGGCGGCGGCGTCGAAGGCGCGCTCGACCAGACCGCCGTCGGCGACGGTGGTGCCGGCCATGTCGAGGACGACGAGGCGGATGTCTGTCGTGTTCATGGGTACTTTCACCAACCCAGTTCGTTCGCGGTGGTTTCGGCTATCGCGGGTGAGCAGGTCATGCCGCGCCCGCCGGGCCCGGTGACCAGCCACACGCCGTCGCGCACCCGTTGCCGGTGCACGACGCGGCTCTTGTCGGTGCACTGCGCGTACACCCCGGCCCACCGGCGGCGGACCTTGGGCAGCGGCCGGCCGAGGAGGGACTCGACGACGCCGGTGAGGTGGTCGTAGGGGTCCTCGACGGTGTCGAAGGCGAAGGGGTGCTCGTACTCGTGGGTGTCGCCGATGGTCAGTCCGCCGTCGGCGCGCTGCACCATCAGCAGCTGCATCCTGTGTTCCGCGGCCGTGGCCGGCTGCGGCTGCCGCGCGTTCAGCTCGTCCAGGGCGGGCGAGCCGTAGGCGGGGTAGTAGCGGAAGCTGTCGGCGTCGGCGACCGAGGTCGTGAGCGGTTCGCCGAGGGGGTCGGTCTGCATCATCTGGAGGCGGACCCGCCGCACGGGCAGGTCGGGCCCGGCCAGCTCGCGGACCAGGCCGCCGAGCCAGGCGCCCGTGCACAGGACGACGACGTCGCCCGTGTGGGTGGCGCCGTGGTCGTCGCGGACGGCGTTCTCGCCGATCACGTCGCGGACCTCGCGGCCGGGCAGGAAGGTGTACTGCGGGGACCGGCGGAGTTCGGCGCGCAGGGCGAGCTGGGCGGTGCGGGGTTCGACTGCGGCGTCCCGTTCGCAGTACAGCGCGGCGTCGAAATCGCCGCGCAGGGCGGGGTTCAGCGCGCGCGCCTCACCGGCGGTGAGCAGCTTGTGGCCCCGGGCGGCGGCGTCCGGGCGGGCCACGGCCGCCTCGGCGACCGCGCGTTCCAGGTCGCCGCGGACCGGGGTCAGGGAGCCGTTCGGGCGGAAGCCCAGCGCCGGGATCCGGGCGCCGATCTCCTCCCACAGCTCCCGGGCCCGCAGCGCGGTCTCCAGCTCCTCGCCGCCCGCGCGGCCACTGATCCAGATCTGGCCGAAATTGCGCAGCGAGGCGCCGCGGGCCTCCGTCTCGCGCTCGATCTGTACGACCTCATGGCCGCGGTTCACTGCGTGCCAGGCGTGCATGGTGCCCACCACGCCGGCTCCGACGACTATCACTCTCACGACGGCCACGCTCCTTGCCAAGGGGGAACCGGAGGAATCCGGCTGACAACGAGAGCGTGAACTGGTCATCACGTTTGGGCTAGACCCGTTATCTTTTCGTTATGAATCGACGGTCTGCGTGAGTGGTGGTTTTCAGCCGCGCAGGTGGGTCGTGAAGGAGAAGCGGTCGCCCCGGTAGAGCGTCCGGACCCGCTCCAGCGGGCGCCCCTCCGTGTCCCGGGAGACGCGGTGGATGAGCAGCATCGGGAGGGCCGGCGGAGTGCCGATGAGCAGCGCCTCGCGCGGGGTGGCGAGCACGGTCTCGATGCGTTCGTCGGCGTCACCGAAGGCGATGCCCTGCCCGGCGAGGTGGGCGTAGAAGGACGAGTCCGGGTCGAAGCTGCTGTCCAGGTCGGGGAGCCGGGCCACGGAGAGGTAGGTGCTCTCCAGGCCGACCCGCTCGTCGTCGGCGAGCAGCACCCGCTCCAGGTGCCAGACGGGCTCCCCGCGCGTGAGGCCGGTCTCGGCGGCGAGCGCGTCGGGGCAGGGGAAGCGGTCGAGGGTGACCAGCGCGCGGCCGGGGGTACGTCCCTGGCGGCGGACGCCCTCGGTGTAGCTGGCCAGGGAGAGCGGCTGCGCCAGCTTGGGCCCGGCGACCACGGTGCCGCGTCCCTGGCGGCGCAGCTTGCCCTCGAGGACCAGCTCGCGTAGCGCCTGCCGCACGGTCTCGCGGGCGACCTCGTACCGCTCGGAGAGGTCCCGCTCGGTGGGGATGGCGCTGCCCTCCCCCAACTCGCCGACCAGACGGTCGATCCGCGCCTTGACGGCGTAGTACTTCGGCACGCGGCCGTGCTCCGGGATCCCGGAGCGGACGGGGGCGCCGGGGGCCTGGTCGTTCGGATAGTCCACGCAGGGATGGTCGCAGACGGGGGTGGGCCCTGGTGGGGCGGTGGGGTCGGTGGGGGCCGGGCGGGGCGGGGGCGTCAGCGGCGGCGTCCGCGGGTCAGCAGTACGGCCGTGCCGCCGGCGGCGAAGAAGAGGAGGGTGACCGCCAGGGCCGTTTCGACCCGGCCGGGTCCGGTGCCGGCGAGTTCGTCGGCGGAGGGGGTGCCGGTGTTCCGGTCCTCCGGGGTGGCGGGGTCGGCGCTCTGCTCGGTGGCGGACCCGTCGGGGGAGGTGTCGGGGGAGGTGTCGGGGGACGTGCCGGAGGGCGCGTCGGCGGGGGTGCCCGGCCCGATGCGGAAGCGGTAGTCGTTCGACTGGCCGATCCACTCGCCGTCGCCGCCCCGGCGCTGGACGACCGCCGCGTTGGCGGTGACCTCGCCGGGGGCGGTGTCCGAGGTCAGCGAGAGGCGCAGCTTCACGGTGAGGGTCTTGCCGGGGGCGACGGTGAAGCCGGCGAAGCGGTCGGCGGCCGTGTCCTCGCCCGCGTTCACCCCCTCGTCCTCGCCGAACGCGCCGATCAGTTCGTCCCGGTCGGTCTTCTCGAAGCCGACGGGACGGGGGTCGGCGCCGTCGTAGAACTCCAGTTGGGGCTGCGACGGCTCCAGGGCCCCCTCCTCGTCGACGAGGACGACGACCGGGTGGACGCCCGAGCAGGTGCGGGAGGTGGTGTTGGTGAGGTCCAGGTACCAGACGCCGAAGCCCCCACCGGGTTCGTAGCGGGCGGGGCCGCCGTGGACGCGGGTGGTGAGCGGGAAGGTGTGGTCGTCCGGGGCCGTGCAGGCGGGCAGGGGATCCGGGGACTCCGCGTGCGCGGGGACGGCGGGCACGAGGACGGCGGACGCGGCGGCGCAGGCGGCGAACAGGGCGGCTGCCGCCACCGGGCGGGGGGACGTGGGCGTGAACAGTCGCATAAACACATGAGCGTGTCGGAGGGTCCGGCCCCACGGCACCGCCGTTCGGGGCACGCCCCTCGAACGGCGGCGGCGATGCGCTCGTTCGGCGCACCCGGCTCAGCCGCCGTCCCCCCGCCCGAACAGCGGCGCGAGCAGCAGTTGGGCCGCGCCCTCCGCGACCCCGCGCGTCCCGCCGGGCGCGATCCGCACCGGTACGGCACCCTCATGGCCGCCCTCGCGCCGGGCCCGGGCGTCGAGGACGGCGCCCACGCCCTGGACGAAGGCGTCGGGTGCGGCGGCGACGGTACGGCCGCCCAGCAGGACCAGGTCGATGTCGAGCAGCCCGGCGAGGTTCGCGGCCCCCGCGCCGAGCACCCGTGCCGCCTCCGCGAGGTCGCCGCGGCCGACGGCGGCGAGGCACAGGGCCTCTATGCAGCCGCAGGCGCCGCAGGTGCAGGGCGGCCCGTCCAGCTGGATGACCTGGTGCCCGAACTCCCCGGCCCCGGTCCGGGCGCCCCGGTGCACCCCGCCACCGATGACGAGGCCCGCACCGAGCCCCGTACCGAGATGCAGGTAGGCGAAGGACCCGCCGTCGCCGCCCACCGTGCGGCCCCTCCCGCCGCCCGCCGCACCGCCCGCCGTGAGACCGAGCGCCGCCGCGTTGGTGTCCTTGTCGACGACGACCGGCACGCCCAGCCGCCGCTCCAGCGCGTCCCGCAGGGGGAAGCCGTCCCACTCCGGGAAGCCGGTGACCCGGTGCAGCACCCCCCGGACGTGGTCGAGCGGACCGGGGAGGGCGACGCCGAGGCCGAGCAGGGTGGGCGCGGCGGCGAGGGTGCCGTCCGGCGGGCGCAGGGTGTCCGCGGTCAGCTCCCGGGCCGCCCCGGCCACCGCCTCCACCACGGCTTCCGCACCCGCGCCGAGGTCCAGCGGCGCGCGCCGCTCCCCCACCACCGTTCCGTCGAGGTCGACCAGCACGGCTCGCAGCTCGTCCCGGTCCAGGTGCACGCCGACCGCGTGGCCCGCCTCCGGCACCAGGCGCAGCACCGTGCGCGGCTTGCCGCCCGTGGACGCGCGGCGTCCGGCCTCGGCGGCCAGGCCCCGGTCGCGCAGCCGGGCGGTGATCTTGCTGACCGCCTGCGGGGTGAGCCCGGTCCGCTCGGCGAGTTCGAGCCGGCTGATGCCCTCCGGGCCGGCCCCGCGCAGCAGGTCGAGGACGAGGGCGGTGTTGTGGCTGCGCAGGGCGAGCAGGTTGGCCCCGCCGGCCCCGCCCCGCATGCCGCCGCCGCGCGCCGCCCGCCCGCCGGTGCCTCCACCGACGCCTGCGCCGGCCCCCCTGCCATCGCCCGCGCCGGCGTCCCCGCCAACGCCCGGCCGGGCGCCCGCACCGATGCCGCCGCCCAGGCCCCCGCCCGTCCCCGTACCTCCGCCGTTCGCTCCGTTCACGCCCCCATTGTCCCCGGCGCTTGCACTTTGGCAACACCGTTGCGAAAGTGGGAGGCATGACTGGTACTCCCCCCGCCCACGCCCCCGGCGGTCCGCTGCGCGTCGGCCTCGTCGGCTACGGCCTCGCGGGCTCCGTCTTCCACGCCCCGCTGATCGCCGCCACCGAGGGCCTGACCCTGGACACCGTCGTCACCTCGAACCCGGAGCGGCAGCGGCAGGCCCGCGCCGAGTTCCCGGACGTACGGACCGTGGCGACCCCGGACGAGCTGTTCGACCGGGCCGCCGAGCTGGACCTCGTCGTCATCGCCTCCCCGAACAAGACGCACGTGCCGCTCGCGACGACGGCCCTGAAGGCCGGTCTGCCGGTCGTGGTGGACAAGCCGGTCGCGGGCACGGCGGCCGAGGCGCGCGAGCTGGCGGCGCTGGCCGAGGAGCGCGGCCTGCTGCTCTCCGTCTTCCAGAACCGCCGCTGGGACAACGACTTCCTGACCCTGCGCGAGCTGATCGCCGAGGACGCCCTGGGCGACGTATGGCGGTTCGAGTCGCGCTTCGAGCGCTGGCGGCCGCAGCCCAAGGGCGGCTGGCGCGAGTCCGGCGACCCGGCGGAGATCGGGGGCCTGCTGTACGACCTCGGCAGCCACGTCGTCGACCAGGCCCTGGTCCTGTTCGGCCCGGTCACGCAGGTGTACGCCGAGTCCGTCGTCCGGCGCGCGGGCGCGGAGGCGGACGACGACACGTTCATCGCCCTCACCCACGCGAGCGGCGTCCGCTCGCACCTCTACGTCTCCTCCACCGCCGCCCAGCTCGGCCCCCGTTTCCGGGTGCTCGGTTCGAAGGCCGGCTACGTCAAGCACGGCCTGGACCCGCAGGAGGCGGCGCTGCGCGACGGCGCGCGGCCGGGCCCCGGCTGGGGCGAGGAGGACGAGGCGCTGTGGGGTCGGGTGGGCTCCGGCGAGTCCCCGGTGAGCGGCGGCGGAAGCGTGGCGCCGACCGTCCCCGGCGACTACCCGGCCTATTACGCGGCCGTGGCGAAGGCCCTGCTGGCCGGCGGCCCGAACCCGGTGGACGCCCGGGAGGCGGCCGACGCCCTGGACGTACTGGAGGCGGCCCGCCGGTCCGCCCGCGACGGAGTGGTGGTGGCCCTGTGAGCGCCGGGCAGAACGAGGCGTCCGTACCGACCGTGGCGGAGCTGGAGGAGCAGGAACGCCGCCTGGTCTTCCGCCGGTTCACCCACGACGACGCGTGGGCGCTGGGCTCCCTGCTGGTGGAACTGGCCCGCGAGCGGCAGGCGCCCGTCGCCATCGACATCCACCGCGCGGGGCAGCAGCTCTTCCACGCAGCGCTGCCCGGTTCGACCCCCGACAACGACGCCTGGATCGCGCGCAAGCGCCGGGTGGTGGAGCGGTACGGCTCGGCGTCGTACCTGGTCGGCTCGCGCTTCCGGGCCAAGGGCACGACGTTCGAGGAGTCCTCGCGGCTCGACCCCGACCGGTACGCGGCGCACGGCGGCTCCTTCCCGGTCACGGTGGCCGACGTCGGCGTGGTCGGCTCGGTGACGGTGTCCGGGCTGCCGCAGGTGGCGGACCACCTGCTGGTCGTGGAGGCGCTGGAGCGCTTCCTCGGCGAGTAGCCCGTACGCCCTGCCGCCCGTACGGCGGCAGCCGGGAATCACAGCCCGCCCCCTCCGGTTGGCACGCGGTGTACGCATGACGATCACAACGCCCCACCGGAGGGATCGCGGCTGATGAGCGACACGAAGGCTTCTTTGCGGGAATCGGTCGGACGGTACGGCGTCTGGAGCGTGCAGCTGCGCGCCGAGGACCCGGCGGGCGCCGGTGAACGCGCCGAGGCCGCCGCCGAGTTGGAGCAGCTCGGGTACGGCGCCCTGTGGCTGGGCGGCAACAGCTCCGCGCGGCACGCCGTCCCGCTGATCGAGGCGACCTCGCGGATCGTCGTCGGCACCAGCATCCAGAGCATCTGGGAGCACGAGGTGGCCGAGACGGCGGCGAGCTTCGCCGAGCTGGAGGTGGCGCACCCGGGCCGCTTCGTGCTCGGCCTCGGGGTGAGCCACGGCCCGCGCGTGGAGGGGTACAGCCGCCCGTACTCGACGATGGTCGACTACCTCGACGGCCTGGACCGGGCCGGGATGCGCTCCGGCCACCGGGTGCTGGCCGCGCTCGGCCCGAAGATGCTGGACCTCTCCCGGGACCGGGCCGCAGGCGCGATCCCGTACCTGGTCACCCCGGAGCACACCGCGCAGGCCCGCGAGCGGCTCGGCGAGGGGCCGCTGCTGGCCCCGGAGTTCAAGGTGGTCCTCGACTCCGACCCGGCCCGCGCCCGCGCGACGGCCCGCGCCTACCTCGCCCGGTACCTGGAGCTGCCGAACTACACGAAGAACTTCCTGAACCTCGGCTTCACCGACGACGACGTCGCCGGCGGCGGCAGCGACCGCCTGATCGACGCCGTCTTCGCCTGGGGCGACGAGGCCACGATCCGCGCCCGGATCGACGCCTTCCTCGACGCCGGCGCCGACCACGTGGCCCTCCAGGTGGTGGAGGACGACATGACGCAGACTCCCAGGGAGGGCTGGCGGCGGCTCGCCGCGCTGCTGGACTGAGCGGTCGCCCTTGTCTCATTAGTGGCTGTAGGCACCACCGGGATCCTGCTAGGAATTAGAGCGGATTTCTAATTCAGCCGGAACGGGGAGTGCCGATGTCCGACTCAGCACAGCCGAACCCACACCGCGACGCGAGCCGCCGTACCGCCCTGAAGGCCGGGATGGGGCTCGCCATGGGCGCCCTCGGCGTCGCCGGTGCGGCCGCACCGGCCGCCGCGGCACCGCGCGGCGCCACGGCCCGGGTGCTCCAGGCGGGCACCCCGCTGTGCGACCAACCCGGCGACTCCGCCGCCGCCCAGGGCCTGGGCTCCGGCGACCTCGCCATCCCGTACTACCGCGAACACGACGGCACCTGGGGCTACGTCTTCGGCGACGCCTGGCGGGGCATGCAGCAGACCGGGGAGTACATCGGCTCCCCGGTGATGCTCAACCAGGACCGCTTCGACGCCTCCGGCGCCACCCCCATCTCCTTCACCTGGGCCATGCCCACCGCCGGCCGCGCGGGCCAACTGTTCGCCTACGGCCACGACCGGGACAACGGGCACGGCTTCGAGGTGAGCCGCATCCCCAACGACTGCATCGAGTTCGGCGGCCGCACGTACATCCAGTACACCTCCGTGGCCACCTGGACGCCGCCCGCCGGGTACGACGGTTCGCTGATGTCCGGCGTCGCCTACTCCGACGACCACGGTGTGACGTGGCGGGACTACCCGTACCACTGGGCGGGCGACACCCAGGGCGTGAACCAGTCCATGTACGGCATGTGGTCGTTCGCGGGCATCGACCCGGACGGCTGGCTGTACATCTTCTCCAAACGCTGGAACGGCACCCACGTCAACACCGCGGACGGCGGCGCGATCCAGCTGTTCCGCATCCGCCCCGACGACTTCCGCGCCGGGAACTTCGGGGCGCAGGAGAACTGGGCCTTCGTGGACGGCGGATGGCGGTGGACACGCTCCGCCCCGCCCTCGGTCATCCTCTCGGGCAACAACATCGGGGAGTTCTCCGTCAAGCGGATCGGCGGCACCTACTGCATGAGCTACTTCGATGTCACCGACTACTCGATCTGCACACGCACCGCGTCCCGTCCGGACGCCGTGTGGTCGTCGCCCAAGCCGCAGATCGTCGGCGACAACCGGCTCCCCCCGAGCCACTGGGGGAAGCCCCAGGTCCCGTTCCTCTACGGCGGATACATCCACCCGGGCAGCGCCGGCCCGAACTCGCTGACGCTGATCGTCTCGCAGTGGAACGGCAAGCTGCACGAGCCGCCGTACTGGGTGCTCCAGTACGACGGCATCGCGCCCTGAGATCGCGCCCTGAGTCAGCCTCGGAACGCGAGGCGTCAGGCGTCCTTCAGTTCCTGCCGCTGCCGTCCCAGCCCGTCGATCTCCAGCTCGACGACGTCCCCGGCGCGCAGGTACGGCTTCGGCTCGGGCTGTCCCATCGCCACCCCCGCCGGCGTCCCGGTGTTGATGACATCACCGGGACGCAGCACCATGAACTGGCTGACGTACCGCACGACCTCGCCGACGGGGAAGATCTGGTCCGCCGTCGTCCCGTCCTGCTTCAGCTCACCGTTCACCCACAGCCGCAGCGGCAGCCGCTGCGGGTCGGGGACCTCGTCGGCGGTGACCAGCCAGGGGCCCAGCGGGTTGAACGTCTCGCAGTTCTTGCCCTTGTCCCAGGTGCCGCCGCGCTCGATCTGGAACTCCCGCTCCGACACGTCGTGCGCGACCGCGTACCCCGCGACGCACGCGAGCCCCTCCTCCGCCGACGCCAGGTAGCGGGCCGTGCGCCCGATCACGACCGCCAGCTCCACCTCCCAGTCCGTCTTGACGGAGCCGCGCGGCACGAGCACGGTGTCGTGCGGCCCGACCACCGTGTCCGCCGCCTTGAAGAAGACCACGGGCTCGGCGGGCGGCTCGGCCCCGGTCTCGCGGGCGTGGTCGTGGTAGTTCAGCCCGATGCACACGACCTTGCCGATGTGCGCCACGGGCGGCCCGACGCGCAGCCCGGCGCCGTCCAGCGCGGGCAGCTCACCGGCCTCGGCGGCGGACCGTACCCGGCCGAGCGCGGCCGAGTCGGCGAGCAGCGCTCCGTCGATGTCCGTCACCACGCCCGACAGGTCACGCAGGATCCCGTCGGCGTCGAGCAGCGCGGGTCGCTCCGACCCCGCCGTACCGACTCGCAACAGCTTCATGATCCCCAACTCCTCGGTCTCGGGCAGCCCGCCCGATGAGGTGCGACCTGGGTGCGGCAGGCACGCGACACCATCGGAGGGTTGGTCGATCCTCCAAGGTCAGGGTCCACTCCGCAATACCCCGTTCACGTACTGGACCGTAGCCTGACCGGCACCGGAGCCTCACCGGTACAGGACGGCCCGCTCCACGACGCTCCACGTGGTGCTGGTGACGACGTACAGCGCGGCGGCCAGCGGCACCACCGCCACGGTGACGAGCGTGAAGAAGGACATGAACGGCATGACGCCGGTGATCGCCCCGAGCCCCGGCACCCGCTGCCCGTCCGCCTCCGGCAGCAAGGGACGGTCGGCCATCGTCCGCTTGGTCAGCCGGTAGCTGAAGAAGGCCACCCCGGCGACGACGGCGAACAGCGCGGCGTACACGAGACCGGCGCTCCCGAAGGGGCCGCCGTCGCCGAGCGCGTCGGCCCACCGCCCGCCGAGCGGGGCGGCGAGGAGCTGGTGGGAGAGCAGCGCGTTGGCCTCGCCGCCGATCGAGGAGTTGGAGAAGAGGTGGTAGAGGAGGAAGAACGCGGGGATCTGGCACAGGCTGGGCAGGCAGCCCGACAGCGGGGACACCTTCGCCTCGGTGTGCAGGTCGAGGACGGCCCGCTGCAGCCGTTCGGGGTTCTTCGCGTGCGTGCGGCGCAGTTCGGCGATCCTCGGCTGGAGTTCGGCGCGCGCCTTCTGCCCGCGGGCGGCGGCCCGGGACAGCGGGTGGACGAGGAGCCGTACGAGGGCGGTGAACAGGACGATGGCGGCGGCCGCGGCGGAGGCGCCGAACAGCGGCTGGAGCAGGTCGGCGAGGTGCTCGACCAGGCTGGCGAAAACGGACATGAGTGGGTGAGCCCTCCGAGGGTCTCGTCGTGCCGGGACTGGGACTGCGGCATGACGACACGCCCCGCGCGGGGGTGACTTCCGTGGCTTCGGTGAAGCGGGTGCCCTACGCGGTGGTCGCCGGGAGGGTGCGTCCGGGCGCTCGGGGCCGGCGGCGGCCGGCGGCGTCGGGATCGCGTTGGGGCAGGAACGCGGTACGCAGGTCCCGGTCCCTGATGGCCGTACGCACCCGGGTCGGCGGCACGGCGGGCACGCAGCGCGCGGCGATGACGGCGCAGACGGCGAGCGCGGAGCCGACGGCGGCGGTCGCGGCGAGCGCGACGGTCGCGGAGAGGTTGCCCACGTCGACGAGCGCGACGGGGAGGAGAACGAGCAGCAGGACGAGAAGGGGACGCAGGACGGCCCGTCGCTGGGTCATCGACGGCTCCCCCTCTCCTCTGCGTTCTCGTACGTTCTCGTACGCGCGTTTGCCCCAGTTATACAGGACTTGGCTTTGCACAGGAGGTGGCGCGGGCGTTAGGCGGGATCGGCCGCCGACGGCTGCGGCTCGGTCTCGATCGGCTGGAGCAGCCGGCGCGGTCCGAGCAGCGCCCGGCTGACGGGGTCGGCCGGGTCGGGGTCGAGTCCGGGGCCCGGCTTCATGTGGATGTCGCGGACGGCCACGACGGTTCCGCAGGCCGGGCAGGCGCCGTACGGACTGAGTTCCGTGCCGCAGTCGGCGTGCCAGAAGGTGCGCATCGGCTCCCCGCCGAGGTGCTCGCGCCCCCAGATCCCCAGCGCCCGCAGGGCCGGCCACAGGGCGATGCCGCGGTCGGTGACGACGTACTCGTCCCGGGGCGGCGACTCCTGGTACCGGCGCTTCTCCAGGATGCCCTCGGCGGTGAGCGCCTGGAGGCGGTTGGCCAGGACGGCGCGCGGGATGCCGAGGTGGACGAGGAAGTCGTTGTAGCGCCGGACGCCGTAGAGCGCGTCGCGGATCACCAGCAGCGTCCACCGCTCGCCGACGACCTCCAGCGCGCGGGCGATCGAACACTCCTGTGCCGCGTAGTCCTTGCCCAGTGCCATGACGTCCACTGTAGCCACTTTCCCCGTTGTTGGTTCATTGACCGAACCGATGATGCTAAGTTGACCGCGCTCAGGTCAGTTCATTGACCGAACCCACACACCACACACCACACACCACACGTCACACATCTGGCACCGAATCGAATCGAGAAGGCGGGCAGCCATGACCGACACCGGCACGGACCCCGTGCGAACGGCCGTCATCCCGGAAGGGCCGGGCACCGACCGGGCCGCGCCCCCGCACCCCGGCCGCACCCTGGCCCTGACCAGCGCGGCGACCGCCGTGGCCCTGATGACGTACACGGCGCCCATGGTCACGCTCCCCCAGACGGCCGCCGACCTGCACACCCCGGTCTCCGCCCAGGCCTGGCTGCTGAACGGCACCCCGCTGGGCCTGGCCGCGCTGCTCCTGGTGGTCGGCAGCCTGGCCGACGACTACGGGCGCCGCCGGATCTTCGTCTCCGGCACGCTGGCCCTCGGCGTCACCACGGTGCTGGGCGCGTTCGCGTCCACGACCTGGCTCTTCACGCTGGCCCGCATAGCGCAGGGCGCGTCGAGCGCGGCGCTGCTGGCCAGCAGCCTCGGCCTGCTCGTGCACGCCTTCCCGACCCCCGCGGGGCGGCTGCGCGCGACCGGCGTGTGGGGCGCCTTCGTGAGCGGCGGCATCGCGACCGGCCCGCTGGTCGTCGGGGCGATCCCGGACTGGCGGGTGGCGTACGGGGTGCTGGGCGCCGTCGCCCTGGTGGTGGCGGGGCTGGGGACGCGGGGCCTGTCGGAGTCGCGGTCACCGCGGGGTGGCCGGCCGGATCTCGCCGGGGCGGTGACGTTCGGCCTGGCGCTGGTCGCGCTGGTGGCCGCGCTGACGCTGGGGCGGGAGGGCTGGCTGCGGGCACCGGTCGGGCTGCTGCTGGCGGCCGCCGTACTGCTGGGCGCCCTGTTCGCCGTACTGGAGCGCCGGGCGGCCACCCCGATGATCGACCTGTCGCTGCTGCGCCGCCCGCGCTTCCTGGCGTCGTCCGCGGGCGGGCTCTTCACGGGCCTCGCGATGATCGGCCTGTTCAGCTTCCTGCCGGCGCTGCTGCAACGGGCGCTCGGCCTGTCCGCGATGGACACGGCCTGGCTCTTCCTGGTCTGGTCCGGCCCGTCCTTCGTGGTGTCCCTGCAGGCCCGCCGCATCGCCCACCGCATCTCCCCGCCCCGGCAACTGGCCGTCGGCTTCGTTCTGCACGCGGGCGGCGCCCTGTCGATGCTGGGCGCGGTCGAGGCGGGCTCCTGGCACCGGCTGCTGCCCGGCCTGGTGGTGGCGGGCGTGGGCAGCGGCCTGGTGAACGCCGCGCTGCCGCTGCTCGCGGTGGAGTCGGTGCCGGTGGGGCGGGCGGCGATGGGCTCGGGCGCGCAGCAGACGTTCCGCTACATCGGCTCGTGCGCCGGGGTGGCCCTGACGATCGCGATCGTGACGTCGGCGGGCGGCCTGGGCCGGGGCGCGGACACGGCGCTGTGGGTGTCGGCCGGGCTGGCGGTGGCGGCCGGGGTGCTGGTCGGGACGGTTCGGGAGCGGGACTGACCCGGCGGAGGCCGAGCCGCCCGCTGGCCCGGCCGACCGCCGCCGGTGTCCGCCACCCGGGTGCCTGACCTTCGTCACCTCCCGGCAGTACGGTGTCCCCCATGCGCCCCGACACGCCCGCCGAGAACGTCGACCACGCCGCCGAAGCGGCCCGCCTGGAGCGGACCGCCGGCCTCTACCCCGAGGACGCGGAGGCCCTGCTGCTGCGCGCCGCGGCCCACCTGGAACTGTCCGGCGACCGCCCCGCCGCGACCACGCTCTACGACCGCCTGCTGTCCTCCGCCACCGGCTCCCCCGAGCTGGAGAACCCGTCCCTGGTCCGCGCCCTGAAGGCGTCGAACCTCTGGGAGTACGACCACGAGGCGGAGGCCAGGGCGATCATCGACGGTGTCCGTGCGGCGGCACCGCGCGACCCGGCGGCCTGGGTGATCGTGGCCGAGGCCCTGGAGTCCCACGACGAGCTGGAGGCGGCGCACGAGACGCTCACGGAGGGCGCCCGCCTGCTCCTGACGGACGGCGCGGAGCCCCCGTACTCGACCCACCCGCTCCTCTACGGCCGCCACCGCGTCCGCAGGATGCTGGGCCTGCCCCACGACGAGTGGGACACCCTGGCCGACACCCTCCACACCATGCCGGTCTCCCTGGACGAGCTGCACGACCCGAAGCGGGTCTGGTCCCTGGGCTCGGACAACCCGGCGGACCTGGAGGCGGAGATCTCCCGCCTCCGCGCCGAGCTGGGCGCCTACCGCGAGGCCCTGTCCCGCCCCTTCCCGGTGGCGATGCTGCACTGGCCGGCCGGCGAACTGACGGAACTGCTGGAGGCGTACCCGGCCCTGGCCGCCGAGTACCCCTCCTACGAGGAGCACCTGGCGACGATAGAGGCGGCCCTGCGCGAACTGGCCTCGTCCGGCACCCCGAACCTGGGCGTGGTGCCGGGCACGGTCCCGTCCTACGAGGCCTTCGCGGCCTCGGAGAGCGCGTCCCCGACCGACCCGTCCCTGCTCCCGCAGTACGCGACGACACTGGCGGCCCGGGGGCTGGCGGTGGCGTGGCCGCCGCAGCGGGGGGCGGCTTGCTGGTGCGGGTCGGGGCGGGCGTACGGGGAGTGCCACGGCTCGGACTAGGGCCTGTCCGACAACGTCTGGTAAGGGTCAGGCGTCGCGGTAGCGGGTGGCCAGGTCGGTGCTCTGGCCCCCGAAGGCGGCGAGGTCGGCGGTGAAGACGTTCTCCAGGAGGCGGTGGTCCTCGACACCGGGCGCGCTGACGGTCTCGCCGAGTTCCAGACCACGCAGGGCGCCGGTGACGACGTCGTCGGCGCTCATGCGCGGGACGCCGCTGAGGTCCATGCCCTGCGCGGAGTGGAACTCGGTGGCGACCACGCCCGGGCACACCACGTGGACGCGGACACCGGAGTCCTCGACCTCGGCGGCCAGCGTCTGGCCCATCGCCACCAGGTACGCGAGCGCACCGGCGTAGACAGCGCGGCGCGGCATCTGGGACTTGTCGGCGGGGCCGGAGAAGGCGATCATCCCGGCGACGTTGACGACGGTGCCGCTGCCCCGGCGCCGCATGCCGCCGACGGCGGCGCGCATGAGCTGGGTGGGGGCGAGGACCTTGACGTTCACCAGTTCCCGGGCCTTGTCGGCGGGCAGGTCGGCCAGCGGCATGTAGTGGGCGACGCCCGCGTTGTTGACGAGGACGTCGAGCGGCTCGTCGGCACAGTACGCCGCCACCGCGTCGATACCGGCCTCGGTGGACAGGTCGGCGGCGACCGCGCGCACGGCGACCTCGGGATGCGCGGCGGCGAACGCGGTGAGGCGGTCCTCCCGGCGGCCGACGACGATCAGGTCGTAGCCGTCGGCGGCGAAGCGTTCGGCGAAGGCCCGGCCGATGCCGGAGGTCGCGCCGGTGACGAGTGCGAGCTTGCTCATGTGGAGTTCCTGTCGGTGGCCGGCGCCGCGGCCGGCGGGTTCGGGACGTCTCCCACCCTCGTCCCGGCCCGCGCGCCGAGCCAGTTCCCCACGTATCCAGGGGAGTGACGGGACCCCCTCTCCCGGGCCGCCGGCGGTCCAGGGGCGGCATAGCGTGGGACGTATGAGCGTGGGCGTATGAACGAGCAGCCGAATCTGCTGGGCGAGTTCCTGCGCGCCCGGCGCGAGCTGGTGACCCCCGAGGAGGCCGGCATCCCCGTCAGGGGCGTGCGCCGGGTGCCGGGGCTGCGGCGCGAGGAGGTGGCCATGCTGGCGGGCATCAGCGCCGACTACTACCTGCGCCTGGAGCGCGGCCGGGACCGCAGGCCGTCCCTCCAGGTCCTCGAATCGCTCGCCGAGGTGCTGCGGCTCGACGACGACACCCGCGCCCACCTCTTCGGCCTGGCCGCCGACCGGCCCCGCCGCACCCGGCGCCGGCACCGGGAGACGGTGCCGCCCAGCACCGCCCGGTTCGTCGAGCTGCTGCCCGTGCCCGCCTTCGTCGAGGGCCGCCACCTCGACGTCCTCACGGCCAACCCGCTCGCCGCGGCGCTCTCCCCGCGCCTGGTCACGGGCGGCAACCGGCTGCGGGACGTCTTCCTCGACCCCGGCGAGCAGAGCCTCTTCCCCGACTGGGAGAGAGCCGCGGCGGCCCTCCTCGCCGGCTTCCGGGAAGCGGTCGGCCCGGACACCGACGACCCCCGCTGTGCCGAACTCGTCGGGGAGCTGTCCCTCGCCAGCCCGCTCTTCCGCAGACTCTGGGCCCGGCACGACGTACGCCCCCGCGGCAGCGCCACCGTGCTCTTCCGGCACCCGCAGGTCGGCGACCTCACCCTCAGCCGCGAGAAGCTCCACATCACCGACACCGACGGCATGATGCTCGTCGCCTTCCACCCGGTCCCGGGCACGCCGGACGCGGAACGGCTGGCGCTGCTCGGGTCGACTGCGGCGGGACGCTGAAACCGTCGGCTAAGCCGCCTCCGGGGCTGGCGGACCGATGAGTTCCCGCCGTGCCGGACGTCTACAGGTGCGACATCCCTGACGGATCCCGCCGGAACCCGAGCGGATACCGCAGCACCCGAGGAGACGCAACGACATGAGCACCGACCAGACCCGCACTCCGGCCCCGACCCCGGCCGACGGCCTCTCCTACACCCTGACCCGCACCCTGGACGCCCCCACGTCCAAGGTCTGGCAGGCCTGGACCACCCCCGACCAGTACGCCCAGTGGGCCCACGCGGCCCCCGGCTCCGTCGAGATGGACGTCCGCCCGGGCGGCCCCTGGAAGGCCACGATGCGCACGCCGGACGGCACGGAGTTCCCCCTCACGGGCTCCTACGTCGAGGTCACCGAGAACCGCGCCCTGACCATCGGCATGGACATCCCGGGCCGCCCGGACCAGGCGACGATGACCGTCGAACTGACGGAACAGGGCCCGCGCAACACGCTGCTCGTCCTGAGCCAGACCTGCGACTCGGTGGAGGAGCGGGAGATGGCGGAGGAGGGGAGCGGGATGCTGCTGGACGGGTTGGAGGGGTTCTTGGGGGACGGGGCGAAGGGATGAGCCCCCTCTGTCTCGGATACGCGGGTCGCGGACAATAGGGATGCGGCTCGCGGACCGCGAGTGGTTTCTTGTACGGATGCGAGTACAGAGGCTGCGCGACGCCGTACGCCGTATCGACGCCCTGACCGGCACGCGCCCAACCACCGGCCGGACGCACGACGCCGCCGACGACACCGTGGGAACCATCGCAACCGACAGCGCCAGAGGCTTCGACCCGTTCCCCCTCCTCGCAACGCTCCAGGCGAGCGGCGTCCACGTGATCGTCATCGGTCAGGTGGCCGGCATCATGCACGGATCCACCGAGCTGACCGGAGACCTGGACCTGCTGTGGGACGCGGACCCGAGTAGCACCGTGGCACTCGGCGCAGCGTTCGCCGCCGCAGGTTGCAGGCTCCGGGCGGACGACACATCCGACGCGTCGACCGACCCGGAGCTGCTCCTGCGCCCCAAGGCCACCTTCGACTCCACACGGGCATGCGGGGACTGCTGCACGCCGTCGCTTCCGTGGGGCGAAGTGGATCTACGGGCCGTCCTCGCCAGGTCCGAGACCGCAGCCTCCCCCGACGGCCTCGAAATCCGCATCCCGACCCTCCCGGACCTCATCCACATGCAACGCGCGCTGGGCCGCCCGAAGGACCTGCGCCGGGCAGCCGAGTTGGAACGGCTCCGCGACATGTCGTGAGGTTCGCCGGAAGAAGGGCGCTGTGCCCGAAGCCCCCCGGGACACAGGAGCCCGTGGGTCGAATGAGCACCGACGGCCAAGGGGCACTGGTAGCGACCTGACGCGTTACGCACTGTTGTCACACCGCCACCCGCGATAGCCTGCCCGGCGACCACGGGCTGCACGGCCTGGAAAGACACGGAGAAACGCGAGGACAGCGGTGGAGCGGGGCGGAATGCGGGGACACTACGACGGGCTCGCAGCCGAGTACGACGAGCACTGGGTCTACGGACCGGAGTACGTCCCGTGGATGTCCGGCCGAATTGCCGAGGCACTGCGGCTCGGCCCCGCCGACCGAATCGCCGACATCGGCTCCGGCACAGGCCTCTTCGCCCGAGAGCTGGCCAGGCAGCTACGCCCCAGCCATCCCATTCTGTGCGTTGACCCCTCCGAAGCGATGCTCCGCGGACTCGGCACCCCGCCCGCGCCAGAGCTGATGCCGGTCGTGGCCTCGGCAGAGGACATCGCCGAAGCCCGGGTCCGGCTGCCGTATGAGGAAGTGGACGCGATCTGGATAAAGGAGGCGGTGCACCATGTCGCCGACCCAGCGCGCACCTTGCGCGGGCTCACCGGCCGGCTGGCCCCAGGCGGCCGGCTGCTGATCGTCATGCTTCCCGCCACCATCAGGTACCCCCTGTTCAAGGCGGCCCTCTCGCGCTTCGAAGAGCTGCAGCCGGACCCGGCCCTGATCGAAGCGCAGCTGCGCCGGGCCGGGTTGGAGACCCGGCTCAGTTACGTCGAGCACGAACTCCGCATCGACCGGGACAGGTACCTCGACATGGTCCGCGCCCGCTACATGTCGCTGCTCTCCACCTTCAGTGACAGCGAGATCGAGGAGGGCGTCGAAGAGATGCGAGCCGCCCACCCGGAGCCCGTGCTGGTCTTCCCGGACCGGTTCGCGTTCGTTCTCGGCCAACGTCGGGAGGACAACACGTGAGCACCGTCGTCGACGAACGGCTGCGGCGCCTGCGTAGGGAACTCGACGATCACTCGCGGATCGCCGACCGTCTCGGACTCGACCTGGAACGCCCGTTACGGTCGCTCAACGACGGCTATCCGGAGAACGCCGTCTAACTGGTCGGGAAGCTGACCGAGAAGCTCCTCAAAGAGCTGTGGCGGCATCACGACGTCGAGGGTGACCCCTCGACCAAGGCACTCAACGACCTGGTCAAGCGCTGCCGCCCATACATCCGCAGCAGCACCGTTCTGGACGCACTCGACGACATCCGGCGGTTGCGCAACCGCTCCACGCACGACGGGTACGAGATCAGCGACGAGGACGGGCTGCTCGCCGTACGAAGGCTCGTCGATGTCCTCATCTGGTTCACGGACACCGGGAGCGCGGCCCTCCTCGGTGGGGAGCCGGACGTGGCCCCCGAGGTCGCACGTCGCTGCGAATTCCTCGCAGGACTTCATGTCACCCTCGGCTACCGGCAGGCCAAGCGATTCGTGCTCAGCCCGGACACCGTGTACCTGCTGTTCTGCCGGGAATCAGGGATGCGGCTCGAGTACGTGGAGCTGATGCTCTCCCGAGACGCCGACGACCTCGGCACCGTCCTCACCTCCCGCGGCGGTGAACTGCTCCGGACGCGGCTGCCCAAGCTCACCCGGTTCGTCGTGGTGGACAACGAGGGTGGTGCGGCTCCTGGCGCGCTCCACCAGCTGCTCGGAACCGACTTCCGGATCGTGCGATACGACGGCTTCGTCGACACCGTGGTCAATCTCGACACCCACCTCGCCGGAGTCTCCGGAGTTGCCGCCCCCGGGGACGTGAGGGGGACTCCCCCCGGGCCTCGAACCGTTGTCGCCGCATCGGTCCTGAGCGCCGACCCACGCACCGGTGAATCGACGGTGACGGAGTCCGGAGACGCGGCCGAGCTCCTTGCCCGTCTCGCTGGTGGCAGCGCCAACGTCCTGGTCACCGGGCGCCCGGGCAGTGGGAAAAGCACTCTTCTGCGCGCCCTGGCCGCGGATCCGGAGGTCCGCCGCTTCCGCTTCTACTTCGATCTCGGCCTCAAGCCGAAGGACGAGCCCTTCTCCGAGTACGCCGCCCGGGTCCTCGCACCGGCCATGGCCTCGGACCGTTCCCGCGCGTACGACCTCTTCCTCTACCTCATCCGCTCCGGGACCGCGCTGTGCGTGCTGGACGCCTTCGACGAAGGGGTCACGGAACCGAGCCCCGCCGGGTTCCTGCGCCTGTTCACCGATCTCTCGGCCGTCCTGTCCGCCGAGTCCGCCGTTGTCATCAGCTCCCGAGTCTCGTTCTTGGCGGACTCGCCCCAGGTACGTCAGTTGGTGGACAGCGGCGCCGGCCGCTCCGAACAGCTGGTGGAGCAGATGTACGCGAATGGGGTGGACCCGTCCCGCGTTCCGCACTTCCATGTCGTCCGCCTCACCGAGCCCGAGGCGACGCCGCTCGAGCGAGGTCTCACCGCGCGGCTCGGTCTTGCCCCGGGCCGGCCTCTCGCGGAGATCCTCGGCACCCACCTCACGCGCACGCTGACCGAGCGCGGGCGTCCCGAGCTGGAACAGCGCCTGCCAACCACACTGGGCCGGGCGTTCCTGACCGACCGCACGGTGTTCTCCCTGCTGGACCTGCATCGCGAACTGGGCGGCGACGCCTTCACGGACGGACGGCTCGATCCGGCTTCCTGCGTCCTCGCGCCCCTGCTGCGCCCGGCGGGGCCGGACCACGTAGCGTTCGCGCACACTGCTTACCAGGAGCTGTTGGCTGCCCGGTATCTCGCAGATCCGGCTCATAGGGAAGCCGTGGCCGGCCTATCCGGCGGCGCCTTCCTGACAGAGCAGGTGCGTGCCTTCCTCGCCGGAATGCCCTACGACGCAGCCGGCGCCGGCGCCACGGAGGGCGACGACTGCGTGCTGCCCGCCGGTGCGTACCTCGTAGGCCCGGCCGAGCGGTTACTGGTCCGACGCGTCACGTGCTCCGTCCTCTTCGACCGCCGTGCCGTGACGGTCGCCCGCTACCGGCGTTTCCTCGACTCACTCGACCCGGACGGGACCTCGCGCTGGGACCACCCGGAGCAGCCGTCCCATATCACCCACCGTCCCTGGACGAACCGTTTGCGTCACCCCGACTACTACGAGAACCGGGGCTTCGACAACCATCCGGCAACCTGCGTCAGCTGGTGGAGCGCCTACGCGTTCGCGGCGTTCGAAGGGAAACGGCTGCCGACCTCGCTCGAATGGGAGGCAGCCGCGCGTGGAACCGACGGACGGCTCTTCCCCTGGGGCGACGTCCCGGACATCAGCCGGGTCAACTGCGCCGACACGTGGGTCGGCCGCCCCGTCACGACGTACCAGGCATGGCTTCGGGACTTCGCGGGTGAGGCCGTCCGCCGGGCCGGCGTCAAGCCCACGGACGAACGCACCGGCAACCGTTCCCCGTTCGGCGTCCTGGACATGGTGGGCAACTGCTGGGAGTGGACCTCCACATCGGTGGACGACCCGGCCGAGGCCGTCATCTGCGGCGGAAGCTACGACAACCCGATGCGCGCGGTGCAGACCAGCACGAAAGGCATCTACCGCAAACGTGGTGGAAGCAACGCGGTCGGTTTCCGCTGCGTCGAGGACGTGGACACGGGGGACGGCCCCGCCACGGCCCGGAGCGTCAGCACGACTGGAGTGGAGGGGACAAGGCCATGAGCGTCAGCGGCGAGGGCGGCGGTTTCGGCGGCAGCGGTGGGCCGCGGCACGGGACCATCGTGGACCGGCGGCCGAGCGGCGGAGGAGCGAGTGGCACGGTCGGTTCCTACGTCGTCCGGGACGACGATGACGAGCGGTACTACAACTTCGACTACCGGCAGATCGTGACGGAGGGCTTCCGCACCATCCGTACCGGCGAGCATGTGCGCTTCCACATCAGTGCCACGAGCCCCGGTCAGGCGGAGTTCGTCATCCGTCTCGACCAGCCCGACCCGGCTGAGTACTACCGGTGACGGCTGCCGAGGCCACGCCACGGCTCGACGACGTCACGGGAGCCCGGCAGGAACTGACCGTCGTCCTGCCCGCGCGTCTGCGCCGTGCCCCCAGTTGGCCACAGGGCCCGTTCCCGTTCGAACTCGGCAGCCGCCGTACGGACTCGGCGACGAGATCGACCTACTTCGCCCCCGCTTCCGCCCGGGCCCTCTACGGCAGCCCCGAACGCCCCCGCCGCTGGCACCTGCCCATGGACCTCAAGCACGACGGGCTGCACCTGCTGGGAATAGAACTGCTCCGTGCTGCCACGGCCCGCGACCCCGACCACGCGCTGGCCGTCCTGCACTTGAGTGCCGAAACACCGCTGCTCCCGGTGCTACGCACCTTGGCCGGCCGCGGCTCGCCCGCCACCGGCGAGCCTCTCGTCGGACTCACCGGGCCGTTCGATCCGGCCCTGCTCCTCGACGGCGTCGCCGACGTCGGGGACCCGACCACACCCTTCGCACTCTCCCGGCCGTACACGATCGCGTTCCTCACCCCGACGGCACGGCACACTCCCGCGCTCCGCGACGGCCCCGAGGGCGAACTGCCCACCACCGCCGACCGCTGGCTGTGGCAACTGGCCTCCCGTTCCAGCCCGCAGGACTTCCCGCTGGCCCCGGAGACTCTCGCGACTCACCTCCAGGACGTCGTACGCATCTCCGGAGACTGGAGCGCCCTGGTACTGCGGCAGGGCGCCGCCTTCCTCGGCCACCGCGCCGACACCGGCGAAGCGGACTTCTACCGCTTCGGCGCGCTCCATTCCCGCACCGTCTACCTGGACGCTCTCCTCCTCGGCTCCCTCCAGCGCGACCACATCGACGAACTCACCGACGAGCTGTCGGAGGTGTTCACCTCGCCCCGGCACCTCGCCCGCCGCGTCGCCGCCCTGGAACGCAACATCGCGCACTTCCGCAGCGGCTACTGGCGTCAGCACCTCACCGCCCACGGCCCCGCGAACGAACTCCTCCTCGCCTTCCAGAACCAGCACCGGCTTCCGGCCCGCTTCAACGAGATCCTCGCGGAGGCCGCCGACTACAGCCGCCTGGTCCAGACCCAGGAGAGCCAGCAGATCAGCGGCGCCCTGGGCGTCCTGACCGTCCTCGGCCTACCGCTGGGCACGGCCCTGGGCGTCCTCCAGGTCCTGGGCGACGACTCCCTGTCCCACCTGCTCATCGCCCTGGCTCTGTCGGTGGCGGCGACTGCGGGGGTGCTGACTACGCGGTACGGGCGGTTGGTGTTGTCGTCGTTGCGGGGTGGACAGAGCAGGCGCTAGAGAGAAGGGGCGTCCCCGCCGGCCCAGGACGCGACTGCCCCGAAGAGGCGCAAAACTTCGGGGGCTCTCCACGGACTACCCTCTGTGGTGTGTCAGAGGATCTCGCGTGGGAAGCGCCAGACGGCTCCTGGGCTTCGTCCGCTGCGCGCCGCCGGAATATGCAGGCGATTCGCAGCCGGGACACAAAACCAGAGAAGCTGGTCCGGCGGCTAGTCCATGTCCAAGGCCTGCGGTTCCGTGTCGCCGCCCGTCCTCTGCCAGACCTGCGCCGGACTGCGGACATGGTGTTCCGCCCGGCCAAGGTTGCCGTCTTCATCGACGGCTGCTATTGGCATGGGTGCCCCGAGCACTACGTACCACCGAAGACGAATCAGGGCTACTGGTCCGAGAAAGTCCTGCGCAACGTGGAGCGTGACCGTGACACTGACCAGCGGCTCAGGGAGGCTGGGTGGCTCGTACTCCGTTTCTGGGAGCACGAGCCGGCGGAAGAGTGCTCGCACGCGGTCTGCAAGGCGGTGTCCGACCGAAGGGCACGGTCCCGTAAGACCCCGCACTCGGGCGCCCAGGCTGTGCAGCGTCCCGACCTGGAGGCTTAACGCTTCTCACCATGGCGGAAGAGGCCATGTCACCCCCTTCTCCCTCCCTTACTCTGTCTCCAGCGGATGCAGTTCCGTAAGCGGTTTCTGTGGGGGAAGCTGTCTGGCTGCATTCGCGTCGATGCACAGCTAGTGCGCGCGATCTAGCCGCACCAGCGCAAGAGTTTGGGGGCCAAAGGTGGCGGTTGAGCGCACGAACCGCGATGTCGGCTCTGTCTGTGGTAGATAGAGCGGTTCTACACCCGCGACCAGTGGCTGAACCTGCTTCCCACCACCGGCGGCCTCACCTGGCTTCGCCCCGACCAACCGACTGGGGTACCGGGCGCGATCGGGGACGCCATCGACACCCTGGGGGTCACTTCACGATGCATTACATGACCCTGGCGACCACCGCCGTCCGCATCGGCGCTTCTTGATCCGCAGCCGTGCCGCCTGGTGCCGGTCGGCACGGCGGTTCGGATCCGGCCTCCCGGCGCCCCCACCACAACCCGCCCCCCACCATCCCCAAAGATTTCCCCCACCGCTCCCCTCCCGTTCGCCGAGCCTGGCTACCTTCGCCTCGCCCCGTCCGGTACAGGAGAGGTACACCCATGAGCAGCCCGGTCAACCGAACCGAGACACGGCAGTCCGTGGCCACCATCGCGTCGGCCCGGCAGCGTGGGGAAAGGGGCCGGGACGGGGGTGGGTCCGGGCGGTCGGCGGAGCAGGTGCTGCTCGGGATTCAGGGGAGCGCCGGGAACCGGGCCGCGGCCGCGGCGGTGCAGCGTGCGCGCGGCGCGGACAAGGGCAAGGCGCCGGAGAACGGCGGCGTCGGGGGTGACGGGGCGCAGAAGCGGAAGAGCTACCGGGACCGGATCGCCTCGCTGCTCGACCGGTTCAAGAAGAATCTCGAACCCATCGACACCTGGATCAAGGGCGTCCAGACGCCCACCAACGCCGGCTTCACCCAGCAGGCCGCCGTCTCCGCCAACGAGGGGCTCAAGCACTCCACCGCCGCCTCGGGGACCTCCGCCGCGTCGGGGAACCTCCTCACCGAGGCCGCCGGCACCGTGGTGAGCGGCATGGACGCTTACAAGAGCCTGAAGGACGCCAAGCAGAGCGGGAACGGGGCCGAGCACCACACCGCGAACAAGAGGGCCAAGACCAAGGGGACCGACGCGGTCGTCGGCGCCGCCGGTTCGGGCGCCTACAGCGCGGCCATCGCCAAGGAAGTCACCAAGATCCAGAAGGCGGCGGACGCCGCGGTGGCCTCCGAGGCGAGCGGTGTCGCCAGCGCCGCCGTCGCCGGGATGAAGAGCGTCCGGTCCGTGTTCCGGGTCGGGGGTGCTGCGCGGAAGTACAAGAGGGTGAAGGAGCTGGGCGATCCTCATCTCGTCCACGCCGAGTCACTGGCCCGGCTGAACGAGTCGCGGGAACACGCCAACTGGGCCGCCGCAGAGGCGTACGTCGCGCTGGATGCCTACTGGAAGCAGGAAGGCGAGGGGCGGCTGGAGCTCATCGGCGAGGCCGTCGATGCCGCCTGGGACGCGATGGGTGAAGCCCGTGACGCCGCCGAGAGCCTCCAGCGTGCCGAGAAGAATGTAGAGAAACTGAGCACCGCCCAGGGGTACGCGAAGAAGAAGCAGCTCACCAAGATCGGCAAAGAGACCATCGGTGGCGCCTTGGGGGAGTCCACCAAGGCCGCCGCCGGGGTCGTGACGGCGGTCGCGGCGGGAACGGCCGGGCTCGCGTCCAATCCGGTCGGCTGGGGCCTCGCCGGCGCCGGCGCCGGACTCGTCCTCGGCGTCACCCTCTACAAGGCGCTCCGCGCCGCCACGAAGCGCTACGAGGAGGTCCGCCACCCGGAGATCTGGGCGAAGGAGGGCGAGACACCTGCCGAGGCGGCGTCCCGCAAGGAATCGCTCCAGCACGCCCTGAAGTTCTGGAAGAAGGTGTCCAAGGGCGAGCGGGCGGCCATGGCGCGGGAGATCTACGCCCTGGCCGCGGGGCCCGACATCGCCGGGAGCGGCGGTACGACGGAGGAGATGCGGCAGTCCGGCATGTCCCTGCTCATCGCGCTCAAGTCGGGCCCCGCCGACCACAAGCTCGGCCAGGAGGCGTGGGTGGCGAGCCTCAACGACCCGTCCAAGACGGACGGCTGGATCAAGGAGATCGCGGAGCAGCTGGCGTCGGGGTGACACACACGGAGGTGTGGCCCGTCCTGCGCCCTGCAAGTACCAGGGTGTCATCCCTCAAGGCCAACCTCTTTTCGGCCAAATGGAGTTGGCTGTCATCCGCGCATTTTTCGGCTCAATCCACCGACGGCTCCGTTACATGGTCACCAGGCCGGCACGAGGCGTGAGCGCAAGGGGTAGGGTCCCTTGCCGTACGTCGAACGACGTTCGCGGGTACGGGAGTTCGGGGTGAGTCGGGGCCTGCGGGGTCCCGGGGCGCCTTGAGTCCGCGTCGTCGTCGCCCCCAGCTCGTACCGGCCTCGTGTGTTGCTTGGAGATCCATGTCGTGCGCCGCCCTCACCGTCCCACGAATCGCCGGCTCCTCGGCGCGCGGTGGTCCCGGGAGACAGCACCGGATCTCTTCTGCCTGTTGACGACCCCCGGCCGTGCCACGGGCGTGCCGGTACGTCGTCCCGCGCCTCGCGCTTCGCGCCTTCGCGCCGCCGTCCCCCGGTCTCGGCCCACCCCCACCGACGGCTTCCGATCCGTGAGGACCTGATGACTGAACTGATAGTGAGCGCCGCCGCGTTGCTGGCGGTGGCCGGAGTCGGGGCCGCGTGGTACTTTCCGGCGCAAACGCGACGAGGCGCGGCGCCGGGCCGAGCAGCTGCGCGAGCACGCCGACCGGCTCACCCTGCAACTCGTCGCGGCCGAGCAGTGCGTGAGGCACATCGCGGCCACCGTGGTACCCGCGGTGGCGAAGGGCGGTGAAGGGGCCGAGGCCCGGCTCCTCGTGCCGGCGCAGCTCGACGGGACCCCGCTCGCCGAGCGGCTGCGTGCCGTCCCCGGAGCGGTGGCCTCGGCCGTGGCGGACGTACGGGGGCAGGAGCGGGCGGCGGCCGCCCATGCCGCGGCCCAGGCCGCCGAGCGGGTACGGCAGGACACCGAGCGGCACGTCGCGCAGGTGCGGCAGGAATCCGTCGGCGTGGCCCGCGCCGCCGTGCGCGGCTTCGCCAACAACGTCGTGGCGCGGTCGGCGCGGCTGGGCCGGGCCGTCAGCCAGGGCGTACGGCGGCACATCTCGGACGAGGCGTACGCGACGCTGGTGGAGATCGACCACCTCGCGCAGCAGATGCTGCTCACCGCGTCGGGGTACTCCGTTACTCGCCGGGGACAAGCTGTCCCGGCGCTGGCCCGCCACCTCGCTGACCGACATCACACGCGCGGCGATGGGCCGGATCGAGGGGTACGAGCGGATCAAGCACCCCGAGATGGGGTCCGTGGTGGTCGAGGGGCGCGCGGTGGAGGCGGTCGTGCACGCGCTCGCCGTCCTGCTGGACAACGCGCTGCGCTACTCCCCGCCCGCCGCCAGTGTCCACGTCTCGCTCGAACAGGGGTACCACGCCTGCTTCCTGATCGTGGACGACGCCGGACTGCGCATGGACGACGAGCGGCTGCTGTGGGCCGGCAACGTGATGTCCGGCGAGCAGCGCGACGACATCACCCGCCTCGGCGCCCACCCCCAGACCGGGCTGCGCGTCGCCTCCCTGCTCGCGGAGAACTACGGCTTCCGCGTCGAACTGACCGCACCGAACATCTACCAGGGGACCCGGGCCATGGTCGTCCTGCCGAAGAACCTGCTCGTCGATCCCGCGGCGGGCGCTGCGTCGGGGACTGCCGCCGCGGGGACGGCGCAGCCCGCGGCCGTGCCCGTCGCGCCGTCGGCCGCCGACCCCACGCCCCCGGTGCCCGTCCCCGCCCCCGCGCCAGCCCTCATCACCGAGCCCGCGCACGAGCCCACACCGGAGCACGAGCCCACGCCGCCGGAGCACGAACCCGCCGCCCCGAGCCCGGAACCCGCACCCGCACCCGTACCCCCAACGCCCCCCGCACCCACCCCCACCACCACCGCCAGCGGCCTCACCGTCCGCCGCCGCTCCCCCGCCCCCACCCCGTCGCGGCCACGCCCCGCACCGGCCGCCGACACCGAGCCCGGCCGTCCGGCCGTCGCCGCCGCCTGGGCCGCCGGCACCCGGCGCGGGCGCGACGGGGAGCCCGCACCGGCCGCCCGGGGCACGGACGAGGACACGCCCCGCGAAGCCACCCGCACGGACCGGGACGCACCCCGCGAAGCCACCCGCACCGCCGCCCACCACGCCCCCCACCAGGCCCCCCACCCGGCCGCCCGCGACGCCGCTCACGACGAAGGACACTGATCGTGCAAGACACACACACCAACAGCCTGGGCTGGCTGCTCGACCAGGAACTCGGCACCGTCGAGGGCGTCCGCTACGCCGTGCTGATGAGCAGCGACGGGCTGCTGAAGGCCCGTACGACGACGATCGGCCAGGACGACGGGGAGAAGTTCGCGGCGCTGACCGCGGCGCTGCGGGCGGCGGGCAAGGCCTGGGACGAGTTCACCGGCGGGGCGGGCATGCGCCAGCTGCTGATCGAGTCGGTCGGCTGCATCGGACTGACGACCACCGCCGCGAAGAACACCATGCTGTCGGTGTGCACGACCGGCCCCGACGCCGACGTCGGGCTGATCTCCCATCACATGGTGCGGCTGGCCACCCGGGTGGGGCACGAGCTGGGCACGGCGGAGCGCGTGCCGGTCGCGGAGGGCGCGGAAGGCGGCTCGACGGCATGACGGGGCCGCGGCGTGACCCCGACATGGTCAGGCCCTACGTCCGTACCGGGGGCCAGGTCCGGGCGCGCGAGGACGTGCGCGCGGAGAGCGTGGTCATCGCCGCGACCGGCCCCACGGACACCCTCGCCCCGGACGCCCGCCGGGTGATGCGGCTGTTCGCCGGCGCGGAGGGCGGCCTGGCCGTCGCCGACATCGCCGCCGCGCTGGAGCTGCCGCCCTCCACGGTGCGCATCCTCGTCTCCTCGCTGATGGACTCCGGCCACCTGTCCAGCCCGGTCGCCGCGACCGAGCACCAGCCCGACTTCGACCTGTTGCAGGAGGTACTCCGTGGACTGCGCTCCATGGTCTGACCCGCCCGTCACCTACGTCCCGGCCTCGGTGACGCGGTCGGCCAAGATCGTGGTCGCGGGCGGCTTCGGCGTCGGCAAGACGACGTTCATCGGCAGCGTCTCGGAGGTACGGCCGCTGCGGATGGAGGAACCCATCACGCAGGCCAGCGCCGGCGTGGACGACCTGCGCGGCACCCCGCACAAGACGACGACGACCGTGGCGATGGACTTCGGCCGCATCCACATGGCCGACGGGCGGCTCGCGCTGTACCTGTTCGGGCTGCCGGGGCAGTCCCGGTTCCAGCCGCTGTGGGAGGACCTGGCGGAGGGCGCCCTCGGCTGTCTCGTGCTGGCCGACACCCGCGACCTCGACGCCTCCCACGACGCCCTCGGTCTCCTGGACGGCGCGGGCATCCCGTACGCCGTCGCCATCAACACCTTTCCCGGCGCGCCGGGTTACCCCGAGGCCGAGCTGCGCGAGGCGCTGGCCCTGGAACCCGCCACCCCCCTGACGGCCTGCGACGCCCGCGACCGCACGTCCTCGCTGCACGCCCTGATCACGCTCACCGAGTACCTCTCCGAGCACAAGCAACAGCGCGAGCACCGCTCGGCCGACGCCCTCCTGGAGTCCCGCCCATGACGTTGCCCTCCGCCGAGCCCGCGCCGACGAGCCCACCGGGCCGGATCGCCCTGTACGACCCGGAGTTCGCGGCGGATCCGCACGCCGCGTACCGGCGCATGCGGCGCACCCACGGTCCGCTCGTCCCCGTCGATCTGGCGCCCGGTGTCCCCGCGACCCTGGTGATCGGTTACTACCAGGCCCGCCGCATCCTCAACGACCCGCTGCGCTTCCCGGCCGACCCGCGTGCCTGGGAGAAGCTGATCCCGGCGACCTGCCCGGTCCGGCCGATGATGGAGTGGCGGCCCAACGCGCTGCGCTCGGGCGGCGCCGAGCACGCCCGCTACCGGTCCGCCAACACCCACGCCATCGAGAAGGTCGACCAGCACGGACTGCGCGCCCTCGTCGAGAAGGTCGCCGACGGTGCCATCGACGGGTTCCGCACCGTCGGCTCGGCGGACCTGCTCACCCAGTACTCGTTCCCCATCGCCTTCAGCGTCCTGAGCGCGCTGCTGGGCTGCCCGGACGAGATCGGGCAGCGCATCGCCGACGGCATGGCGAAGATCTTCGACACCACGAACGCCCAGCGCGGCAACGAGATCCTCGCCCAGGCCGTGTCCGACCTCGTGACGCTGCGCCGCCGGCACCCCGGCGACGACATCACGTCCCGGCTGACGCTGCACCCCGCCGAGCTGACCGACGAGGAGATGGGCCATCAGCTCGTCACGCTCTACGGTGCCGGGATCGAGCCGCTGACCAACCTGATCAGCAACACGATCCTGAAGATCCTCACCGACGAGGAGTTCTCCGCCGACCTGCACGCCGGGCTGTCCACGGTGCGCGACGCGCTCGACGCCGTCCTCTACACCGACCCGCCGATGGCCAACTACTGCATCTCCTATCCCCCGTACCCCATCGACGTGGAGGGGGTGCTGCTGCCGGCCGACCAGCCGGTGGTGATCTCGATGGCGGCCGCGAACAACGACCCGGCCCTGACGGAGGGCGTGCCCGAGGGCCGGCACACGGGCAACCGGGCCCATCTGGCCTGGAGCATCGGCCCGCACTCCTGCCCCGCCCGTTCGCACGCCTACCTCATCGCGGAGACCGCGGTCACGCACCTCCTGGACGCGCTGCCGGAGACGGACCTCGCCCGCCCCCTCGCCGACCTCACCTGGCGTCCCGGCCCGTTCCACCGGGCCCTGGAATCGCTGCCCGTCACCTTCCCCGCCGCACACTAAGGAGCCAGGTCATGGCGACCCAGCAGTCTCCCCTCGTCCTCGACCCCACCGGTGCCGGTCATCACGCCGAGCACCGCGCCCTGCGGGAGCGCGGCCCGGCCACGCGGGTGGACGTGCTCGGCGTGGAAGCCTGGTCGATCACCGATCCCGCCCTGCTCAAACAGCTCCTGACCAGTCCGGACGTCTCCAAGGACGCGCGGGCGCACTGGCCCGCCTTCGGTGCGGTGGTGGGCACCTGGCCGCTCGCCCTGTGGGTGGCGGTGGAGAACATGTTCACCGCGTACGGCCCCAACCACCGCAAGCTGCGCCGGCTGGTGGCCCCGGCCTTCAGCGCCCGTCGCATCGCCACGATGCGGCCGGCCGTCGAGGGGATGGTCGCCGGGCTGATCGACCGGCTCGCGGAGCTGCCCGCCGACCGGCCGGTCGATCTGCGGCAGGAGCTGGCGTATCCGCTGCCCATCGCGGTGATCGGTCACCTCATGGGCGTGCCCGAGGAGCAGCGGGAGGGCTTCCGCGCCCTCGTCGACGGCGTCTTCGACACGACGCTGAGCCAGGCCGAGGCGCAGACCAACGCCGCCCGCCTGTACGGGGTCCTGGACGAGCTGATCGCCGACAAGCGGGCCACGCCGGGCGACGACATGACGTCGCTGCTCATCGCGGCCCGGGACGACGAGGAGGACGGTGCCCGGCTCTCCCCCGAGGAACTGCGCGACACGCTGCTGCTGATGATCAGCGCCGGCTACGAGACCACCGTCAACGTCATCGACCAGGCCGCGCACACCCTGCTGACCCACCCCGACCAGCTGGAACTGGTCCGCAAGGGCGCGGTCACCTGGGGCGACGTCGTGGAGGAGACGCTGCGTCACGAACCGGCGGTCAAGCACCTGCCGTTGCGGTACGCGGTCACGGACATCGCCCTGCCGGACGGGCAGACCATCGCCCGCGGGGAGGCGATCCTCGCCTCGTACGCCGCCGCCAACCGGCACCCGGACTGGCACACCGACGCCGACACCTTCGACGCGGCGCGCGTGGTCAAGGACCATCTGGCGTTCGGCCACGGCGTGCACTTCTGCCTCGGCGCTCCGCTGGCCCGCATGGAGGTCGTACTCGCGCTGCAGAGCCTCTTCGACCGCTTCCCCGGCATCCACCTCGCCGATCCGGCGGAGGAACTGCCGCCCGTGCCCTCGCTGATCAGCAACGGCCACCAGCGGCTGCCGGTCCGGCTGTACGCCGGCTGACCCGCCGGGACGGCGCGCCCCGGCGTTCGGGGCGTGCCGTCCACCGGCCGGGAGGCGCCGCGGATCAGCCGAACATGCCCGGCTCGTAGTCGCCCGCCGGCTGCTGGGTGATGACGTTCAGGCGGTTGTACGTGTTGATGAGGGCGATCAGTCCGACCAGCGCGGTCAGCTGTTCCTCGTCGTAGTGCTCGGCGGCCTTCGCCCACGCCTCGTCGGTGACGCCGCCGCCCGCGTCGGCGATGCGGGTGCCCTGCTCGGTCAGTTCGAGGGCGGCGCGCTCGGCGTCGGTGAAGACCTTGGCCTCGCGCCAGGCGGCGATCAGGTTGAGCCGCAGCGAGGTCTCCCCCGCCTTCGCGGCGTCCTTGGTGTGCATGTCGAGGCACATGCCGCAGCCGTTGATCTGGCTGGCGCGGATCTTGACCAGTTCCTGGGTCGCGGCCGGCAGCGTCGAGTCGGTCACGGCCTTGCCCGCCGAGTTGATGTGGCGCAGGAGCTTGCCGGCGAGGGGGTTGGAGAACAGGTTGAGTCGAGCTTCCATGAGGGGTTCCTCCGTCGTGGGTGGTCCGACCGGTCCGGCCAGGTGGCCGGTGGTGCGCTCTGGGGCTACACCGCTACGACGGAGCGCGCGGGTGTGATGTGACAGGCCACGGAAGTCCGCGGATATGACCTGCGTCTCACCCGTTCGGGGTGGGTCATTCGGGCCGTTCGGGCCGTTCGGGTCGTTCCAGCAGCCCGAGCAGGGCTGCCGTGACCTCGGCGGGGCGTTCGTCCATCACCCAGTGCCCCGCGTCGTCCAGCATCGTCAGTTCGGCGCCGGGCACGGCCGCGGCCAGCCCGGTCGCGATGTCCGGGCTCAGATACGGGTCCGCGCGGCCCCAGACCACCGCCGTCGGGCAGGTCACCGCGCCCAGGCGGCGGCGCAGCTCGGGGCGGGGCGGGGTGCGGTAGTCACCGAAGTAGTGGAGCAGCCAGCGGCGGCCCTCCGGGGTGTCCATCCAGTCGACGTAGGACTCCAGGAGACGGGCGTCGAGATGGCCCGCGCGGACGAGCGGGGCGAAGGTGCGGCGGTGGAGGGCGGCGTACGGCAGGCGCAGCGCGACGGGCCGGAGTGCGGGGGTGCGTCCGGCGAGGCCGATCAGGCTGAAGGCGGCGTACCAGCGGCGGGTGAACGTGGCGTGCGCGCGGCTGTTGAGGACGGCCAGGCGGCGCACCCGCGCGGGGTGGGTCTCGGTGAAGCCCAGGGCGAGGAAGCCGCCGTAGTCGTGGCCGACCAGGTTCACCGAGTCGAGCCCCAGGGCGTCCAGCAGCCGGCCGATCCGGGCGACCTCGGTGTCGTAGTCGAAGGGCAGGTGGAGGGGGCGGTCGGACTCGCCCCAGCCGAGCAGGTCCGGGGCGACGACCCGGTGGCGGGCCGCGAGGGGCGGGACCTGGTGGCGCCAGCAGTGGTGGTTGGCGGGGTAGCCGTGCAGGAGCAGCACGGGTTCGGCGTCGGGCGGGCCCGACTCCCAGCAGGCCACCCTCGCTCCGTCCACCCGGACCGACCGGGCGCGGGGCCGGTCCGTGCCGGGACTCTGCGTGTTCATCGGCTGCGCGCTCCCTCGGTCGGTCCGTCCACCCGCTGACCGTGCGGATACCCGGAAGTGACGCGGCCAGGGCACGGCCTGCGGCCGAACGGGGGGTACGCGGCCGCCGACGGGCGCGAGAGGGGCGCTCACCCGGTCACCCGTCCGGGCCTCACCCCGGCGCGTGCGCCGGGCGCGACGGTGATTAGCCTCGGAACCATCAGTCGGTGGCGTGGCAGGAGGCAGAGATGGCGAAGGTTCCCAGCGCGGCGGTCGCCGCGGGCGGGCTCGTCGGCGGGTACGGCGTGGCCCGCTGGACCAAGCGGCGGGAGCTGGGCGGGGCCGTGCTGGCCGTGGCCGGGGCCGCCGCCGCACAGCAGTGGCGGCAGCGGGCCGGCGGTGCGGCCGCCGGCGCCCTGACGGCCGCCTACGTGGCGGGCTTCGCCGGGTCGCACCCCCTGGCCAAGAAGGTGGGCGCCTGGCCCGCCGTCCTCGGCATGGCAGGCGCGGTGGCCCTGGCCTCCTGGGCCGTGGCCGACCGGCGCGCCTGAGCGGACGGGCGTTCAAGAGCGGCGAGTCAGCCCTTGATGCCCCCACGCGGCGGGCCTCGCAGCTCCCGCCCCTGGCCGGCATGGTGGGCGCCTGGCCCGCCGTCCTCGGCATGGCCGGCGCGGTGGCCCTGGCCTCCTGGGCGGTGGCCGACCGGCGCGGCTGAGCGGACGGGCGGCGGGGGCGGCGGGTCAGCCCTTGATGACCGGCCGGAGGAGAGCCGGGTCAGGAGCGGTGGGTCAGGACGTTGATGACCCGGCCGGTCGGGTCCCGTACGAAGAAGCGGCGTACGCCCCACTCCTCGTCCCGCGGCTCCCGTACGATCTCCGCGCCCGACGCGGCCACCTGGGTGTAGACCGCGTCGACGTCCTCGACCTCCACGCTCAGGTCGGGGACGACGGGCGCGGTGCGTTCCTCGGTGAAGAGGCTGATCTGGGCGGTGGGGTTGGACGGCGAGGCCAGGGTCGTCACCCAGCCCATGTCCATGACCTCCTCGAAGCCGAGGAGCCCGTAGAAGTCGCGGCTCGAGTTCCACAGTTCCTCGGACTCGATGTGCATGTTGGGGACGATTCTGCGGATGGTCATCGGGTGGCTCCTGATCCCGTTGTTCCCTAGGGCTGTGCCTTCACCGAGGACAGCGGTTCGGCGATGTCCTCCAGCGAGCGGCGTTCCGCCTTCACCGCCAGGAACGCCGCCACCAGACCGGCCGCGCACATCAGCCCGGCGCCGACCTGGAAGGCCAGAACAGTGTCGCCGACCACGCCGGACTCCGTCAGGTCGGCGAAGAGCAGCGGGCCGCTGATGCCGCCGGCGGCGGTGCCGAGGGCGTAGAAGAAGGCGATGGCCATGGCCCGGGTCTCCATCGGGAAGATCTCGGAAACGGTCAGGTACGCGCTGGACGCGCCCGCCGACGCGAAGAACAGCACCACGCACCAGCACGCCGTCATCGTCGTGGCGGTGAGCGAGCCGCGGTCGAACAGGTACGCCGTGCCGAAGAGCAGCACGCCGGACAGCAGATACGTACTTGAGATCATGATCCGGCGCCCGACCGTGTCGAAGAGCTTGCCGAGGAGCAGCGGGCCGAGGAAGTTGCCGGCGGCGATGACGGCGAAGTAGTAGCCGGTGCTGCCGGTCGGCACGTCGAAGAAGGTGATGAGGATGGTGCCGAAGCCGAAGGTGATGGCGTTGTAGAGGAAGGCCTGGCCGATGAAGAGGGAGAGGCCGAGGACGGCGCGGCGCGGGTAGCGGCGGAAGACGGTCTTGGCGATCAGACCGAAGCCGATGCTCTTGCGCTGGTGGATGGTGATCTCACCGGCCGGCGGCGGCAGCTTCTCGCCCTTCTCCTCCTCGATCTCCCGTTCGACGGACGAGACGAGGGCGTCCGCCTTCTCGCCCTGGCCGTGGATGAACTGCCAGCGTGGGCTCTCCGGCACGTGCCTGCGTACGAGCAGGATGACCAGGCCGAGGACCACGCCGAGGGCGAAGCTGAGCCGCCAGCCGAGGTCCTTGGGGAAGATGTCGGTGTCCAGCATGACGATGGACAGCAGTGCGCCGCCGATCGCGCCCAGCCAGTAACTGCCGTTGATGATGAGGTCGACCCGGCCCCGGTAGTGGGACGGGATCAGCTCGTCGATCGCGGAGTTGATGGCCGCGTACTCGCCGCCGATGCCGAAACCGGTGAGGAACCGGAAGAGGAAGAACCACCAGGACTCGAACGACAGCGCGGTCAGCGCGGTCGCCGCCAGGTAGACGACCAGCGTCGTGATGAACAGCTTCTTGCGCCCGTAGCGGTCCGTCAGCCAGCCGAAGAACAGGGCGCCGGAGCACGCGCCCGCCACGTACAGGGCGGCGGCGAGGCCGGTGATCTGCGCGGAGCTGATGTCGAGACCGCTGCCGTCCTCGGCGATGCGGCCGGCGACATTGCCGACGATCGTGACCTCCAGACCGTCCAGGATCCAGACGGTGCCGAGGCCGATCACGATCATCCAGTGCCATCGCGACCAGGGCAGGCGGTCCAGGCGGGCCGGGACGGCCGTGGTGACGGTCCCGGTGGAGGCGGGCACCGAACCCGACGACGATTCTGCTGTCATGGCTCCCTCTCCGTCGAGCGAACGCCTCCCTTGTGCCCGGCACCGGAGGGAACACGCCCGCCGCGCCGGGTGGCAGAAGGCCCGCCGGACCGGAGCCGGACGGGGCCTACGCCCCCAGCATGCGGGAGACCGTGTAGATCAGCAGCCCGGCCAGCGAGCCGACCACCGTGCCGTTGATCCGGATGAACTGGAGGTCGCGGCCGATGTTCGCCTCGATCTTCTTGGTGGTGTGCTCGGCGTCCCAGCTCGCCACCGTGTCGGTGATCAGGGACGTGATCTCGCGGCGGTAGGTCGTCACCACGTACACCGCGGCGCCCTCCACCCACCCGTCGACCTTGCCCTGCACCTTGGGGTCGGAGGCCATCCGGGCGCCCAGGGAGAGCAGCGAGGCCCGGACCCGCAGCCGCAGTTCGCTGCGCTCGTCCTCCGCCGCCGAGACGATCATCGACCGTACGGCCGTCCAGGCGGACGCGATCAGGTCCTGGACCTCGCCGCGGCCCAGCACCTCGGTCTTCAGCCGCTCCACGCGCGCGCGGGTGTCCGTGTCGGACTGGAGGTCGGAGGCGAAGTCGGCGAGGAAGCGGTCGAGGGCGCCGCGCGCCGGGTGGGCGGGCATGTCGCGCATCTCGGTGACGAAGCGCAGCAGCTCCTTGTAGACCCGCTCGCCGACCCTCTTGTCCACGAACCGGGGCGTCCAGCCGGGCGCCCCGCCCTGTACGGCGTCCATCACGGAGTCGCCGTGCAGGATCAGCCAGTCGTGGGCGCGGGAGACGACCAGGTCGACGGCGCGTTTGTGGCCGCCGTCGGTGACGATCCGGTCCAGCAGCTTGCCGATGCCGGGGGCGATCTCCTGCGCGTCGGCCCGGCGCGTAATCGCCTCCCCCACCACGGCCTGCACGTCGGAGTCGCGCAGCACCGTGAGGGCGCCGCGCAGGGCCGCGGACAGCTCGGCCGTCACCCGGTCGGCGTGTTCGGGCACGGCGAGCCAGGCGCCGAGCCGGCTGCCGATGCCGACGGCGCGCAGCCGCTGCCGCACGACGTCCTCGGAGAGGAAGTTCTCGCCGACGAACTCACCCAGAGAGACGCCGAGCTGGTCCTTTTTCTTGGGGATGATCGCGGTGTGCGGAATGGGGATGCCGAGCGGGTGGCGGAAGAGGGCGGTGACCGCGAACCAGTCGGCGAGCGCGCCGACCATGCCGGCCTCGGCGGCGGCGCCGACATAGCCCGCCCAGGGGCCCGCGCCGCGGTGGGAGGCCCACTCGGCCAGCACGTACACCACGGCGACGAACAGCAGCAGTCCGGTCGCGGTGAGCTTCATTCGGCGTACGCCGCGGCGCTTTTCCTCGTCGGCCGGGCTGAAGGAGGTCATCGCGCGGTCACGGAACGCCCCCGCGCCGGGTCCGCGGGCGCCCGCGCCGGTCCCCGGGCGCTCCCCGGCACCCCCGGTATCCCCGGAACCGCCGGGAAGTTCCGCCTTCGTGCGTTCCATCCGCTCCACCCGTTCGCTGATCCGTCCCGCACACATTGTCCCTTCCTGACCGACTCCTGGAACGGAACACAAGTTCCCTGCGTCTGTCCGTGAGGGGGAACGCCCAGGGCTGGTGCGGCCTTTCCCCGGCCCATGCCTCATCATGGGTTCATCGGACCGGAGCCTCGGGGCTCCCCTCGCCCGAGGAGAACAGCACAACATGACCCGGGGTCGTGACGGGGGTGCGGGGGCACCTCCCACCAAGCACCGTGCCCTGCTCGCAGCGATCGTCACCTTGATAGTGGCGATTTCCGCGGCCATATACGCCGGAGCGTCCGCGGACGACGGCAGCACGGACCAGTCACCGCTCGCGGGCGGTCGTTTCCCGCGCGGTGACGCCGCTCCCGCCTCCACCGGCTCGTGGGTCGGCGCGTGGTCCACCTCGCCGGCGGCCGCCGAGCCGGGCACCGAGACGACGGGCATGGCGGGCCGTTCGGTACGCAACGTCGTGCACGCAGGGGTCGGCGGCACCAGCGCGCGGATCACCCTGTCCAACCTGTACGGGCAGTCGCCGCTGACCGTCACGCACGCCTCCATCGCGCTGGCCGCCGGCCCCGACACGGCGGCCGCGGTCGCCGACACGATGCGCCGGCTCACCTTCCGCGGCAGCCCCCGGGTGATCATCCCGGCGGGCGGCCAGGTGATGAGCGACATCGCCCGCATCGCCGTCCCGTACGGCGCGGACGTCCTGGTCACCACGTACTCCCCGGTGCCCTCCGGCCCGGTCACCTACCACCCGCAGGCCCGGCAGACCAGCTACCTGGCCGACGGCGACCGCACGGCGGACGTCACGGCCGTCGCGTACACCACCGAGACGCCGTACTGGCGCTACCTGACGGCGCTGGACGTGCTGAGCAACGAGGCCCACGGCACCGTCGTCGCGATCGGCGACTCGATCACCGACGGCTTCGGCTCCGAGACCAACGCCAACAACCGCTGGACCGACGTGCTCGCCGAGCGGCTGCACGACGCGGCCGGGGACGGGCGGGACGCGCCCCGCTACAGCGTCGTCAACCAGGGCATCAGCGGCAACCGGATCCTGACCAGCAGGGCGGGGCGGCCCGCCGACAACCCGAGCGCGCTGAGCCGTTTCGAGCGGGACGTGCTGCAACGCACCAACGTCAAGGTCGTCGTGATTGTCCTCGGCGTCAACGACATCCTGAACAGCCCGAAACTCGCCGACCGGGACTCCATCCTCGACGGCCTGCGCACGCTGGTCGACCGGGCGCACGCGCGGGGGCTGCGGGTCGTCGGCGCGACGATCATGCCGTTCGGCGGCTACCGGAACTACACGCCGGCCCGCGAGGCCATGCGGCAGCAGGTCAACGAGGAGATCCGGTCCGGCCGCGTGTTCGACGAGGTCGTCGACTTCGACAGGGCCCTGCGCGACGCCTACGACCCGCGCCGCCTCCGCGGCGACTACGACAGCGGGGACCACCTGCACCCCAGCGACAAGGGGTACGCCCGCATGGGCCAGGTCCTCGACCTGGACTCCCTGAAGGGCGCGGTCCCGGTCGAGGCGTGACCCGCCCCGGCCGTCAGGAGTCCCGGCGGCGCTCCCGTTCCCGCCGGTCGCCGTGCAGGTCGTGGAAGGTGTGGCGGGAGGGGTCCAGTTCCTTGGGGTCGGAGTCGCGCTCCAGCGGGTCCCGCCCCCGGGACTGGCGGCGTTCCAGCTTCTCCTGGCGGCGCTCCTCCTTGATCCGGAGCTTCTCCGCGCGGGTCAGCTTGCGTTCGACGCCGACGCCGCCCCAGAAGGCGAAGCCGGTCACGATCACGCGCGGGGCGCCCGGGTCGCCGGGGACGCCCTCCTCGTTGTGGTCGAAGCCGCCCATGATCCCGATGCCGCGCACGATCACCTCGACACCGGGCGGCACGATCACGTTCATCCCGCCCATGATCGCGACGCAGTTGATCACGACCTCGCCGTCCGCGAAGTTCGCCTCGCGCAGGTCGATGTCCCCGCCGCCCCAGAACGCGAACGAGTTGAACCGCCGGGGCACCGTCCAGCGGCCCTTGCGCTGGAACCCGGACATCACCGCGACCGCCCAGGTCGACGAGGGCTCACCGCCGGTGATCCGGCCCGCCCAGTCCCCCGTGGCCGCCGGCTCCTTGGTCATCGACACCTTGGGCACCACCACCGCCGTACCGTCCGGCAGGTCCCGGGTGATCGGCGCCAGTTCCCCGTAGGTCCGCGCGCGGTAGGTGGCGTCCAGCCGCTCCTCGAACTCGGTCATGTCGAGGCGGCCCTCCGCGAGGGCGTCCCGCAGGACCTCGGCGACTCGTTCACGGTCGGCGTCGGAGGCGCGGAGCTCCGGGGCGTCGTCGGTCATGTACAGCAGCCTACGAGGTCACCGCGCCGGGCACTACGCGCTCGCGCGTTCCGCGTACATCTTGGCGATCACCGCTTCGATGTCCGGTTCCCGCACCGACAGGTCCACCAGCGGATACTCCGCGGCGATCCGCGCCACCAGCCCCGCCGCCGACGCCGACGCCGGGAACGCCAGCCACTGCCGCGGCCCCTCCACCCGCACCACCCGCGCGGGCGCCGGCGCCTCGATCGGCGGCAACTCCCGCTCCAGGTCCACCACCAGCGTCCGCTCGCTCTCCCCCGCCTCGTGCAGCCCCGCCAGCGGACCGTCGTACATCAGCCGCCCGTGGTCGATGACCATCACGCGCGAGCACAGCTGCTCGATGTCCTGGAGGTCGTGCGTGGTCAGCAGCACCGTCGTGCCGCGCTCCGCGTTCAAGTCCCGCAGGAATCCCCGCACCTTGGCCTTCGACACCACGTCCAGGCCGATCGTCGGCTCGTCCAGGTACAGCACCTCGGGGTCGTGCAGCAGCGCCGCCGCGATGTCGCCGCGCATCCGCTGGCCCAGCGAGAGCTGCCGTACCGGCACGTCCAACAGTTCCTGGAGCTGGAGCAGTTCCACGCAGCGGTCCAGGTTCTCCCGGTAACGGGCGTCCGGGATCCGGTACATGCGGTGCATCAGCCGGTAGGAGTCGATCAGCGGCAGGTCCCACCACAGCGTCGTCCGCTGCCCGAACACGACCCCGATGCGGTGAGCCAGCCGAGTCCGCTCCCGGGACGGGTCGATCCCCGCCACCCGCAGCCGGCCCCCGCTCGGCGTCAGGATGCCGGTGAGCATCTTGATCGTCGTCGACTTCCCGGCGCCGTTCGGCCCGATGTAGCCGACCATCTCGCCGCGCGCCACCGTGAAGGACAGCCCGTCCACGGCCCGCACCTCACGCCGCTCCCGCTTCAGGAAACCCGTCTTCCTGCGCACGTCGAAGACCTTCTCGACGCCGTCCAGCTCGATGAAGGCCGCGCCCTGCGGCGCGGCGGTGTCCCCCTCGGTCATCGCCGTCGGCTCCCTCACTCGTCAGCTCCCTGTACTCCGGTACGAAAGCAGCCCCGCCCGCCAGGCCAGCCCCGCCAGCGCGCAGCAGGCCACCGCCACCAGCGGCGACGTGAACGCCACCCACTCCGGCAGGTCCAGCGGGAAGGGCCGGTCCAGCACATAGCCCGCCGGCAGCCAGTTGACGAAGGCCAGCGGCACCACGAAGGTCACCCCCCGCACCAGGTCCAGCGCGAACACGGTCGGCGGATACTGCAGCATCGTCGTGCCGCCGTACGTGAACGCGTTCGACACCTCCGCCGCGTCCTGCGCCACGAACTGGAACGCCGCCGCCGCCACGAACACCGCGCAGAAGATCCCCGCCCCGCTGAGCAGCATCACCGGCATCAGCAGCAGCTTCGCCGCCGTCCAGTCGATGTCCAGCAGCACCAGGGCGTAGACCAGCACCAGCACCCCCTGCGTCACCCGGCCGAGGCGGCGCAGCGCGAACCGGTCCGCCGCCACCTGCGCCAGCACCGGCGCCGGGCGCACCAGCAGCGTGTCCAGCGTGCCGTCGCGCACCCGCCGGCCCAGCCGTTCCATCGAACCGACCGCCAGGTCGGCCAGCCCAAAGGACACCCCCGCCACCCCGTACAGGAACGCCACCTCGCCCAGCGACCAGCCGCCCAGCGCGTCGACGCGGGAGAACATCAGCAGGACCGCCACGAAGTCCAGCGCGGTCGCCGCGAAGTTCCCGAACGTCGTCAGCGCGAACGACGTCCGGTAGGCCATCGTCGACCTGATCCACATCGTGGCGATCAGGCCGTACGTCCGCACCCCCTCCGCGACCCGGCCGCGCTCCCGGTCCACCCGCGCCGTCTCAGCCACCCTGGACCACCACCCGTCGTGTCGCCGCCGACTGCATCAGCCGCCCCACCGCCAGCAGCGCCACCGCCCACGCGGCCTGGAAGACGAACGTCCCCAGCGCGTCGGCCTCGCCGAGCAGCACGTCGGCCGGCGCCTGGAGCAGCGACGACCACGGCAGCATCCGGACCACCTCGCCGAGCGCGCCCGGGAACACGTTCAGCGGAAGCAGCATCCCCGAACAGAAGAATCCCGCGAGCCACATCATCTGCGTCACCCCCGTGCCGTCCATCAGCCAGAACGCCGAGAGCGCCACCAGGTACCGCAGCGCGAAACTGACCGCCGCCCCCAGCACCACCGCCACCAGGAACGCCGCCCATCTCGACACCTCCCCCGGCAGGGCCACCGGGAAGACCAGCGACCCGAACGCGAACGGCAGGACCCCGCGCCCCAGCAGCTGGAACACCGCCCGCCCCAGGTCCGCCGCCAGCCACCACAGCTGGAGGTCGGCCGGCCGGTACAGATCGACGGCGATGTCACCCGTACGGATGCGCTCCATCAACTCGTTCTCGAACCCCCCGCCCCCGATCGCCAGCGCCGCCAGCAGGGCCTGCCCCAGCCAGACGAACGTCACGGCCTGCGCCTGGTCGTATCCCCCGAGCTGCGGATTCTCCTCCCACAGGGCCAGATAGGTGTAGACCAGAATCAGTCCGAAGACCGTGTTGGTGAACACCCCGGCGGCGGTGGCCGCACGATAGGTCGCGTACCGTCTGAATCCCCCCGCCGCGACGGCCACGTACAACCGCCCCGAGCCCACGCGCACGGCCCTCCCCCTCCGATCGGCACCAAAGCGCAGGAGCCTAGTGCGACGGCGACCACCCGTGCCACGGAATTTCACGGGTGTGCCGTCGAGTGGGAACGGAACACCCGGTGCGAGAGTCTTCTTCAGAGGGCCCGGAGGACGCAGAGGCGTACAAGGCCGTACGAGTCCAGACCGTACGACGCGAAACAGGAGTCCGTGCACGACATGAGCGACGAGCCGCAGCCGCAGCAGCCGGAACAGGGCTGGGCGCCGAGAGAGCCACAGGCGGCCGGCGACGGGGACGCGAAGAAGCCCAAGCGGCCGAAGCGGACCGGCTGGCGCAGGCTGATCCCGACCTGGCGCATCGTGCTGAGCACCTGCGTGATCGGCCTCCTGCTGCTGGTCGGCGGCTTCTTCCTCGGCTACCACCTGGTGCAGATCCCGGCCGCCAACGCGGCCGCCACCAAGCAGTCCAACGTCTACCTGTACGCCGACGGCAGCGTCCTCGCCCGCGACGGCGAGGTCAACCGGGAGAGCGTCGGCCTCGCCCGCATCTCCAAGGACGCCCAGCACGCCGTCCTGGCCGCCGAGGACCGCGACTTCTACAGCGAGTCCGCCATCGACCCGGGGGCCATGGTCCGGGCCGGCTGGAACACCGCGACCGGCAAGGGCAAGCAGTCCGGCTCCACGATCACCCAGCAGTACGTCAAGAACTACTACCTGGCCCAGGAGCAGACGGTCACCCGCAAGGTGAAGGAGTTCTTCATCTCGATCAAGCTCGACCGCGAGAAGAGCAAGAGCGAGATCCTGGAGGGCTACCTCAACACCAGCTTCTTCGGCCGCGGCGCCTACGGCATCCAGGCCGCCGCGCAGGCGTACTACGGCATCGACGCCAAGGACCTCACGGCCGGCCAGGGCGCCTACCTCGCCTCCCTGCTCAACGCCCCCAGCCAGTACGACGTCGTCGCCCACCCCGAGAACAAGGGCGCCGCCGAGTCCCGCTGGAACTACGTCATGGACGGCATGGCCGACAAGGGCTGGCTGAGCGCCTCCGAGCGCGCCGCCGCCAAGTTCCCCATGCCCAAGCAGTCCACGGTCTCCACCAGCATGTCCGGGCAGCGCGGCTACGTCGTCAACATCGTCAAGGACTACCTGGTCCAGAACGAGATCGTGGACGAGGAGGAACTCGACCGCGGCGGCTACCGCATCACCACGACCCTCCAGAAGGACAAGCAGAACGCCTTCGTCAAGGCCGTCGACGACAAGCTGATGTCCCAGCTCTCCGAGGACCGCAAGGTCGACAGCTACGTCCGGGCCGGCGGCGCCTCCGTCGACCCGCGCAACGGCAAGGTCGTCGCGATGTACAACGGCATCGACTACGTCAAGCAGTACACGCCCAACGCCGTCCGCCGGGACTTCCAGGTCGGCTCCACCTTCAAGCCCTTCGTGTTCACGTCCGCCGTCGAGAACCACTCCGAGACGCAGGACGGCAACACGATCAACCCGAACACGCGCTACGACGGCACCAGCGAACGCCCCGTCGAGGGCTGGAGCGGCGGCCGCTACGCCCCCGAGAACGAGGACCACCGCGACTACGGCGACGTCACCGTCCGCGAGGCCACCGACAAGTCCATCAACGCCGTGTACGCCCAGATGGCCGTGGACGTCGGCTCCGACAAGGTCATGCAGACCGCCATCGACCTGGGACTCTCCAAGAACACCCCCGAGCTGACCCCCTCCCCCTCCATCGCCCTCGGCGTCGCCACCGCCAGCCCCCTCGACATGGCCGAGGCGTACGCGACCCTCGCCAACCACGGCAGGCACGGCACGTACACGCTGGTCGAGAAGGTCATGAAGGACGGCAAGCACGAGGTCGACCTGCCCGAACGGCGCGAGCGCCAGGCCGTCAGCCGCGAGTCCGCCGACACCACGACGTCCGTCCTGCGCAGCGTCGTCGAGAACGGCACCGCCACCGCCGCCCAGGCCGCCGGCCGTCCCGCGGCCGGCAAGACCGGTACCGCGGAGGAGGACACCGCCGCCTGGTTCGCCGGCTACACCCCCGAACTGGCCACCGTCGTCGCCGTCATGGGCCAGGACCCGAAGACCGCCGCCCACAAGTCGCTGTACGGCGCGATGGGGTTGCCCAGGATCAACGGCGGCGGCGCGCCCGCCGAGATCTGGGGCCAGTACACCCGCAAGGCGCTGGAGGGCGAACCGGTCAGCGCCTTCGACCTCCAGCTCCAGACGGGCGCCGACGTCACCGCACCCCCGTCCGCCGACTCCTCGGACGAACCGGGCTCCGGCGACGAGAGCGGCAGCAGCGAACCGGACGACGAGTCCACCGGCGACGAGGACTCCGGCACCGAGACCCCGGGCGACGGCAGCGGCGGCACCAGCACCTCGCCCGGCGACTCCGGCGGCTCGGGCGACTCCGGCGACTCCGGCGGCGAGACCGGCACCCCGACCACCGGCGGACCCTCGGGCGGCGCCAGCACGGAGCCGGGCCCCACGGGCGGCGGCGACGGAGGCGGCGACGATGCGGAGAACGGCGGCACCACCGAGGGGGCGGGCGGCGGCGGCTCCGACCCGACCGCCGGCACGGTCGCCGGCGTCCCCGTCACACCCCGGCGTCAGTGACCCGAGGTCGCCTTCAGACCCACGACGGCGACCAGCAGCAGACAGATGAAGAAGATCCGGGCGGCGGTCACCGGCTCACCCAGCACCACCATGCCGAGCACCGCCGCCCCGGCCGCACCGATCCCCACCCACACGCCGTAGGCGGTACCGATGGGGAGCGTCCGGGCCGCGTACGACAGCAGCACCATGCTCGCGACGATCCCGGCACCGGTGAACAGACTGGGCACGAGCCGGGTGAAACCGTCGGTGTACTTCATCCCGATCGACCAGCCGACCTCGAGCAGACCGGCGACGAGCAACAGAACCCAAGCCATGACGGGCACCTCCGTGAAACGAACTGAACGGTGGTGCGTCGTCTTTTCATTCAGCCCGGTACGGCGCGTCTCGTCGGGTGTCTCCAAGGTAGCAAAGTCGACGGAGACAGACGGAAAGGGGCTGGTGACCCTGGTCACCAGCCCCTTTTCGCTCGCTGCTTCTACAGATACAGCCCGGTGGAGTCCTCGGACCCCTCGAACCGGTCCGCGGCCACCGCGTGCAGATCACGCTCGCGCATGAGCACGTAGCCGACCCCCCGCACCTCGACCTCGGCACGGTCCTCCGGGTCGTACAGCACCCGGTCGCCCGGCTCGACGGTCCGTACGTTCTGCCCGACGGCGACGACCGCCGCCCAGGCCAGCCGCTTGCCGACCGCCGCCGTGGCGGGGATCAGGATGCCGCCCCCGGAACGCCGCTCGCCCTCACCGGTGTCCTGCCGCACGAGTACGCGGTCGTGCAGCATCCGGATGGGCAGCTTGTCGTCCTGGGAGCCGTGCTCGTTTCTCTTGGCGCTCACGCCCCGAACCTACCTGCCCCGGCTCAGCGCCCGCGCCGCCGGGTACTGCCCAGGGCGAGCAGCCCCACGACCCCGACCACCACGAGCGCGACGGGCACGACCCGCTCCAGCCGGGGCGCGCCCTCCTCGTCCACGAACTGCGACTTCACGTCGCTGACCGCGCTGTTGACCTTGACGTAGGCGCGCCCGAGGGTGTGGTCGACGCTGGAGGCGACCTTGGCCTTCGCATCCCCCACGATCGTCTTCGGGTGCACCCGCATCCCGAGCTCGTCGAGCGTTTCGGCCAGCACCTCGCGGCGGCGCTTGATGTCCGCCTCGATCTGCGCCGGGGTTCTGATGTCCGACGTGTCCGCCACCGTACGCCTCCGAAGTCCTCTGACACTGTCCCGCACAGTCTGTCAGCTACTCGCTTCTCCGCACTGTCAGGACCCCCGGTTACGCTGATTCGATGAGCGAGCGACTCCAGCCCGGGGACCCGGCCCCCGCCTTCACCCTCCCGGACGCCGACGGCAACGAGGTGTCCCTGTCGGACCACAAGGGCCGCAAGGTCATCGTCTACTTCTACCCTGCTGCCCTTACCCCCGGCTGCACGAAGCAGGCGTGCGACTTCACGGACAACCTGGAGCTGCTGGCCGGCGCCGGGTACGACGTGATCGGCATCTCCCCCGACAAGCCGGAGAAACTCGCCAAGTTCCGCGAGGCCGAGTCCCTGAAGGTCACCCTCCTCGCCGACCCCGACAAGAAGGCCCTCGACGCGTACGGCGCCTTCGGCGAGAAGAAGAACTACGGCAGGACCTACCTGGGCGTCATCCGCTCCACGATCGTCGTGGACGAGGAGGGCAAGGTCGAACACGCCCTGTACAACGTCCGCGCGACGGGCCACGTGGCCAAGATCATCAAGGACTTGGGGATCTGACGGCGCTGCCCGGCCAGTAGCATGGCCGGGCAGCAGTTCCGGGCGGCCGTGGTGGAATTGGCAGTCACGCTGGGTTTAGGTCCCAGTGGGGTAACTCCCGTGAGGGTTCGAGTCCCTCCGGCCGCACCAGTACGTTCTCGGCGGCTCAGCCGAGCAGTTCCCGCACCACCGGCACCAATGCCCGGAACGCCTTCCCCCGGTGGCTGATCGCGTTCTTCTCCGCCGCTGTCAGTTCCGCGCACGTCCGGGTCTCGCCCTCCGGCTGGAGGATGGGGTCGTAGCCGAAGCCGCCCGTGCCGGCGGGGGTGTGGCGGAGGGTGCCGCGGAGTTGGCCCTCGACGACGCGCTCCGTGCCGTCGGGCAGGGCCAGGGCGGCCGCGCAGGCGAAGTGGGCGGCCCGGTGCTCGTCGGCGATGTCGGAGAGCTGGGCCAGGAGAAGGTCCAGGTTGGCCTGGTCGTTGCCGTGAGTGCCGGACCAGCGGGCGGAGAAGATGCCCGGCGCGCCGTTCAGGACGTCGACGCAGAGGCCGGAGTCGTCGGCGACGGCGGGCAGGCCGGTGGCCTGGGCGAGGGCGTGGGCCTTGAGCAGGGCGTTCTCGGCGAAGGTGACGCCGGTTTCCTTGACGTCGGGGATCTCCGGGTAGGCGTCCGCGCCGACGAGGTCGTGGGGCAGGCCCGCGTCGGCGAGGATGGCCCTCAGTTCGGTGATCTTTCCGGCGTTACGGGTGGCGAGGATCAGGCGGGTCATGGGGTCCAGTATCGCCGGACCCCGCCGCCCGTTCCGGAGCCCCTCCCCTACGGCGTGCAGACCTTCGTCAGTTCGCCGGCCGCGTCGGTGACAGGGCTGAGGTCGGGGGTCTCGTCGCCGTTCTCGACCGAGGTGCGGACGTTGTCGACGGCCTTGCCGAGGTCGTCGACCGCCTTGTTGACGTCGGCGTTGTCGGTCTTGTCGCCGATCTTGTTGAGGTTCTTGTCTATGGAGTCGAGGGATTCCTCGAGTTGCGTCGGGTCGTTGGACGCGTTCTCCACGACCTGCTGGAGCGAGGTGACGCTGTCGGCTATGGCGTCTGCCGTCTGGACACAGTCGAGTGCCTTGCCGACGGCGTCGCAGCCGGTGGTGAGGCCGGCCGTCAGGGCGATGGTCGCCACGGTGGCGACGGCGGTGGCGGTGCGGCGAAGGCGGCGGTGGCGGCTCGCGGCCATGGGTCTCGGTCCTCCCGTTGAGACAGGGCCGGACGGCCCGTGTGCGGTGTCGCGTCGGGCGTACGGCGACTGCCGCCGTACGCCCGTAGAACTCCTGTACTGCTGTGGTGCTGTACTGCTAGTGACGCGGCCGCGGGCGGCTGAGTTGCGCGCCCGGGCCGCCTTTTCTTGAGACGCCCTTGGCGCGCTCTTTACCTTTCGAGGACCGTATCAAGCGCCTTGCGCTGGAGTTCGGCGAGTTCCGCGCAGCCGGCGGTGGCGAGGTCGAGCAGGGTGTTGAGCTCGTCGCGCGCGAAGGGCTCGGCCTCGGCGGTGCCCTGGACCTCGACGAAACGGCCGTCGCCGGTGCAGACGACGTTCATGTCGGTGTCGGCGCGCACGTCTTCCTCGTAGCGCAGGTCGAGGAGCGGGGTGCCGTCGACGATGCCGACCGAGACGGCGGAGACGGTGCCGGTCAGCGGCTTGCGGCTGGGCTTGATCAGCTTCTTGGTCTGGCCCCACGCGATGGCGTCGGCGAGGGCGACGTAGGCGCCGGTGATGGCGGCGGTGCGGGTGCCGCCGTCGGCCTGGAGGACGTCGCAGTCCAGGACGATGGTGTTCTCGCCGAGCGCCTTGTAGTCGATGACGGCGCGCAGGGAACGGCCGATGAGGCGGCTGATCTCGTGGGTGCGGCCGCCGATGCGGCCCTTGACGGACTCGCGGTCGCCCCGGGTGTTGGTGGCGCGGGGCAGCATGGCGTACTCGGCGGTGACCCAGCCTTCGCCGCTGCCCTTGCGCCAGCGCGGGACGCCTTCGGTGACGGAGGCGTTGCAGAGGACTTTGGTGTCGCCGAAGGAGACGAGGACGGAGCCTTCGGCGTGCTTGCTCCAGCCCCGTTCGATGGTGACGGGGCGGAGCTGCTGGGGGGTGCGGCCGTCGATGCGTGACATGCGGGTGAGCCTAGCGGCCCATGCGGAAGGGGCCTTGGCCGCAGTGGAAAAGCCGCCGCGGTCAAGGCCCCTTGCCGGTGGACCCGGTGGGTCGGGTCACATCATGTCTTCGATTTCCGCGGCGATCGGGTCGGCGTCGGTGCCGATGACGACCTGGATGGCGGTGCCCATCTTGACGACGCCGTGGGCGCCCGCGGCCTTCAGGGCGGCTTCGTTGACCAGCGCGGGGTCGTTGACCTCGGTGCGGAGGCGGGTGATGCAGCCCTCGATCTCGTCGATGTTGTCGATGCCGCCGAGGCCGGCGACGATCTTCTCAGCCTTGCTGGCCATGTTCCTTCTCCCTGATCCGAACCGCTTTGTCGCAGTAACCCACAGTTGGCCCATCTTCGCGAGCCATCCGTGCGGTGGCTGCCGAATGATGGCGTCACGGCGACGTAGCCGTCTGCCAACTGGTCTACACCAGTGTACCGGCGAGCGGATGGAGACCGGAGGGAGACCGGATGAGTGCCGACAGCGCGGTCAGTCCCGCGCGCGCCCGTTGGAACAAGGCGTTCCAGGGCCTGCAGAAGATGGGACGCAGTCTTCAGCTGCCCATCGCGGTCCTGCCCGCCGCCGGCATTCTCAACCGGCTCGGACAGCCGGATGTCTTCGGGGACGACGGTCTTGGCTGGTCGAACGTCTCGAAGGTGATGACCGGCGCGGGCGGCGCGCTGCTCGACGGTTCGCTGGGGCTGCCGCTGCTGTTCTGTGTGGGCGTGGCCATCGGGATGGCGAAGAAGGCGGACGGTTCGACGGCGCTGGCGGCGGTGGCGGGGTTCCTCGTCTACTTCAATGTGCTGCGGCAGTTCCCGGAGGACTGTCCGGAGGGATCGGAGGTGGTCCCGCAGATCGGGTGCCGGCTGACGGACGGGTCGCAGACGGTGACCGCGTTCACCTTCCAGAACCCGGGGGTCTTCGGGGGCATCGTGATGGGGCTGCTGACGGCGTACCTCTGGCAGCGCTTCCACCGTACGAAGCTGGTGGACTGGCTCGGCTTCTTCAACGGGCGCCGGCTGGTGCCGATCATCATGGCGTTCGTGGCGATCGCGTTCGCGGCGCTGTGCCTGTGGGTGTGGCCGCCGATCGGTGACGCGCTGGAGAGTTTCAGCGACTGGCTGAACGGACTGGGCGCGTGGGGTTCGGGCATCTTCGGGGTCGCGAACCGGGCGTTGCTGGTGATCGGCCTGCACCAGTTCCTGAACGTGCCGATGTGGTTCCAGTTCGGCTCGTACACCAAGCCCGACGGCACGGTGGTGCACGGCGACGTCAACATGTTCCTGGCGGGTGATCCGACCGCGGGGCAGTTCACCACGGGCTTCTTCCCGATCATGATGTTCGCGCTGCCGGCGGCGGCGCTGGCGATCACGCACTGCGCGAAGCCGCACCGGCGCAAGGAGGTCGGGGGTCTGATGCTGTCGGTGGCGCTGACGTCGTTCGTGACGGGGATCACGGAGCCGCTGGAGTACTCGTTCCTCTTCATCGCGCCGGTGCTGTACGCGGTGCACGCGGTGCTGACGGGTGTGTCGATGGCGGTGACGTGGGCGCTGGGCGTGAAGGACGGGTTCAGCTTCTCGGCGGGGCTGATCGACTACGTCATCAACTGGAACCTGGCGACCAGGCCGTGGCTGATCATCCCGATCGGGCTGTGCTTCGCGGTGGTGTACTACGTGGTCTTCCGGTTCGCGATCACAAAGTTCGACCTGAAGACGCCGGGCCGGGAGCCCGAGGACGAGGTGGAGGACGTCACGAAGGTGTAGACCTCACGTACCCTCACGTACCCTTTGCACGTGGTCTCCCGAAGGCCCCCGGACCGCCCGGTCCGGGGGCCTTCGCCGCGCCCTCGCACGCGCCTGAACTGGGGTCTTGCGCCAGCACTGCGCGTAGCGCTCCGGTCGCGGAATCGCGGGTTCCTTACGCGGCCTTCATCGTGCTACAACAGGTCTACACCACTGAGTGGTGTAGACCTCAGACGCCGCCGTCCCCTTCCTTCCCGTATGACCGGGCGGCGCGCCCTGCCCCCTGGAGGATGTTGTGACCACGCCCAGCGCCGCGCCCGCGGCCGAGAAGAAGAAGGGCGCCGGCGTGATGTCTGTACTGCAGCGCATCGGCCGCAGCCTCATGCTGCCGGTCGCAGTGCTGCCCGCCGCCGCGCTGCTGGTGCGCCTCGGCAACGCCGACATGCTGGGCCGCCCGGAGTTCCCCACGTTCCTGACGAAGATCGCCGGGTTCATGGCGGCCGGCGGCAACGCCATCCTCGACAACATGCCGCTGCTGTTCGCGGTGGGCATCGCCATCGGCTTCGCCAAGAAGTCGGACGGCTCCACGGCGCTTGCGGCGGTGGTCGGCTACCTGGTCTTCAAGAACGTGCTGGCGACGTTCACCGACAAGAACCTCCCGCAGGTGGCCCAGGCCGTCGACGGGAAGGTCGTCATGACGGACGCGCCTGTGGACGCCAAGGTCCTCGGCGGCGTGGTGATGGGCCTCGTGGTCGCGCTGCTGTATCAGCGCTTCTACCGGACCAAGCTGCCCGACTGGGCGGGCTTCTTCGGCGGCCGCCGTCTGGTCCCGATCCTGTCGGCCTTCGCGGGCCTGCTTCTCGGCATCGTCTTCGGTTACATATGGCCCGTACTCGGCACGGGTCTGCACAACTTCGGCGAGTGGCTGGTCGGCTCCGGCGCCGTCGGCGCGGGCATCTTCGGCGTCGCCAACCGCGCGCTGATCCCGATCGGCATGCACCACCTGCTGAACTCCTTCCCCTGGTTCCAGGCGGGCGAGTACGAGGGCAAGAGCGGCGACATCGCCCGCTTCCTGGCCGGTGACCCGACCGCGGGCCAGTTCATGACCGGGTTCTTCCCGATCATGATGTTCGCGCTGCCCGCCGCCTGCCTGGCGATCGTGCACTGCGCGCGCCCCGAGCGCCGCAAGGTCGTGGGCGGCATGATGTTCTCGCTCGCGCTGACGTCGTTCGTCACCGGCGTGACCGAGCCGATCGAGTTCACGTTCATGTTCATCGCACCGGTGCTCTACGCCATCCACGCGGTGCTCACCGGTGTCTCGATGGCGCTGACCTGGGCGCTGGGCATGAAGGACGGCTTCGGCTTCTCGGCGGGCGCGGTCGACTTCTTCCTCAACCTGGGCATCGCGAACAACCCATGGGGCCTGGCACTGGTGGGACTGTGCTTCGCGGCCGTCTACTACTTGGTCTTCCGGTTCGCGATCACCAAGTTCAACCTGCCCACACCCGGGCGTGAGTCGGACGAGGAGCTTGCCGAGCTGCAGAAGGCGGAAGCGAAGTAGCAGCACACGTCGGCCGGTGCGCACCGGCCGACAGCAAAGAGCCCCGGAGGTCAGCCTCCGGGGCTCCTTGCTGGCTAGACCTCGTACACCGCACCCGTCGCCGCGACCTCCACCACCCCGTCGTAGACCTCGCGCGCGTCGGCCAGGTTGACCCGGGGGTCGGTCCACGGGGGGATGTGGGTGAGCACCAGGCGGCGGGCGCCGGCGCGGGTGGCGGTCTCGCCGGCCTCGCGGCCGTTGAGGTGCAGGTCGGGGATGTTCTCCTTGCCGTGCGTGAAGGCGGCCTCGCAGAGGAACAGGTCGGTGTCCCGGGCGAGTTCGTCCAGCGTGGGGGTGACGCCCGTGTCGCCGGAGTAGGTGAGCGAGCGGCCGCCGTGCTCGACGCGGATGGCGTAGGCCTCCACGGGGTGGGCGACCCGCTCGGTGTGCACGGTGAACGGGCCGATCTCGAAGGTCGACGGCTTGACCGTGTGGAAGTCGAACACCTCGCTCATGGACGAGGCCGAGGGGGTGTCGGCGTAGGCGGTGGTGAGCCGGTGCTCGGTGCCCTCGGGTCCGTAGACCGGGAGGGGAGCGCAGCGGCCGCCGTCGTGCCGGTAGTAGCGCGCCACGAAGTAGGCGCACATGTCGATGCAGTGGTCGGAGTGCAGGTGGCTGAGGAAGATCGCGTCGAGGTCGTAGAGACCGCAGTGGCGCTGCAGCTCGCCGAGGGCACCGTTGCCCATGTCGAGGAGCAGCCGGAAGCCGTCGGCCTCGACGAGGTAGCTCGAGCAGGCCGATTCCGCGGACGGGAACGACCCCGAGCAGCCGACGACGGTGAGCTTCATGAAGCAGAAACCTCCGCTGGCGCGTGTGGAGAGACGGGGGTCGTGCGGTTTGTCGAGCGTAAGGCGCAAAACCCCGGGTCGCTCCTCCACCAGGGTGCGTTGTGGGCGAACTCACCTGCGCTGTCACCGGTTCGGCTGGAACCGGGGCGCGTGGGGGCATTGAAGGGGCGCGCGTTCAGAGTGCGCGCCGGTACCGTCTCGGTATGCACACGTCCTGGTGGCTCGCCCTCGCGGCGGTGGTACTGCTCGCGGCCGTCGCCACGGCCGTCGACGGCTGGGGCCGCGGGCGGCGCCCTCCCCGGCCGGGCGGCAGCCGGCGGCCGCCGGGACGTCCCGCGGGTCCCCGGGCCCGGTCCACGCGTCCGCGGCCCGCGGAGATCTGGTGGGCGAACGTGCCGTACGAGGACACCGCCGGTGCCAAGGACCGGCCGTGCCTGGTGATCTCGGTGCGGGGGCGGCGGGTGCTGGTCGCGAAGATCACCACGCGGCAGCGGGACGGGCGGACCGGGGTGATCACGCTGCCGCCGGGCTCGGTCGGGGACGTCCGGGGCCGGACGAGTTTCCTGGAGACCGACGAGCTGCGTGAGGTGCCCGTGGGCGAGTTCCGGCGCCGGGTGGGTGTGGTGGACCCGGTCCTGTGGGACCAGGTCCGTCACCTCGCCAAGTGAACGATCAAGCCCAGAGCTGGCCCTGGAGGGTCTCGATGGCCGCTTCGGTGGTGGCCGCCGTGTAGACGCCGGTGGAGAGGTACTTCCAGCCGCCGTCGGCGACGACGAACACGATGTCCGCGCTCTCGTCGGCCTTCACCGCCTTCTTGCCCACGCCGATCGCGGCGTGCAGCGCGGCGCCGGTGGAGACGCCCGCGAAGATCCCCTCCTGCTGGAGGAGTTCCCGGGTGCGGGTGACCGCGTCGGCGGAGCCCACCGAGAAGCGGGTGGTGAGCACGGAGGCGTCGTACAGCTCGGGTACGAAGCCCTCGTCGAGGTTGCGCAGCCCGTACACCAGGTCGTCGTAGCGCGGCTCGGCGGCGACGATCCGGACGTCCGGCTTGTGCTCGCGCAGGTAGCGGCCGACGCCCATGAGGGTGCCGGTGGTGCCGAGGCCGGCCACGAAGTGGGTGATGGACGGGAGGTCGGCCAGGATCTCGGGTCCGGTGCCGGCGTAGTGGGCGCCCGCGTTGTCCGGGTTGCCGTACTGGTAGAGCATCACCCAGTCCGGGTGTTCCCCGGAGAGTTCCTTGGCGACCCGTACGGCGGTGTTGGAGCCGCCCGCGGCCGGCGAGGAGATGATCTCCGCGCCCCACATGGTGAGCAGGTCCCGGCGCTCCTGCGAGGTGTTCTCGGGCATCACGCAGACGATGCGGTAGCCCTTGAGCCTGGCCGCCATGGCCAGGGAGATGCCGGTGTTCCCGCTGGTCGGCTCCAGGATCGTGCAGCCGGGGGTGAGGCGGCCGTCCTTCTCCGCCTGCTCGATCATGTGCAGCGCTGGGCGGTCCTTGATGGAGCCGGTCGGGTTGCGGTCCTCCAGCTTGGCCCAGATGCGGACGTCGTCGGACGGCGAGAGCCGCGGCAGGCGCACCAGAGGGGTGTTGCCCACCGCCGCCAGCGGGGAGTCGTACCGCATCCCGATCAGGCCATACCGCCGGCGACGGCCGGCAGGATCGTGATGCTGTCGCCGTCGCTGAGCTTGGTGTCGATGCCGTCCAGGAAGCGGACGTCCTCGTCGTTCAGGTAGACGTTGACGAAGCGGCGCAGCTGCTCTCCGTCCACGATGCGCGCCTGGATGCCCGTGTGCCGGGTCTCGAGGTCGGCGAAGAGCGCGGCGAGGGTGTCCCCGTTGCCCTCCACCGCCTTCTGACCGTCGGTGTACTGGCGGAGGATGGTCGGGATGCGGACCTCGATGGCCATGGCTGAGGGCTCCTGTCGGAAAGTTCGTGGTGGGTTCGGAGGGCACGCGGCGGCACACGTCGGCAGGCCGCGGCGCACGGCCGGACAGCCGTACGGCGGCGGCGGAAGATCAACAGATGGCGCTGTTCAGCCTGCACAGGTCGACGTGCAGACGCGCCACGAGCAGCGTGCCCGGCGCCTTGTCGCTCACGTCGAGAAGAACCATGGGCTCATCGTATCGATTCCCGGTCCGGCTTCCGGAGTGTGATATCACATCGTGGACGATTTTCGTCCGCCATGCGATATCAGTACGCCTCCACCACCTTGACCTCCTCCTCCGTGACCTCTCCCGCCACGATCCGGAAGGAACGGAACTGGAAGTCTCCGGCGCCGTCGGCGTCCGCCGTGGAGACCAGGACGTAGTGCGCGCCGGGCTCGTTGGCGTAGCTGATGTCGGTGCGGGAGGGGTAGGCCTCGGTGGCGGTGTGCGAGTGGTAGATGACCGCCGGCTCCTCGTCGCGGTCGTCCATCTCGCGGTAGAGCTTGAGCAGGTCCTGGGAGTCGAACTCGTAGAAGGTGGGCGAGCGGGCCGCGTTCAGCATCGGGATGAACCGCTCGGGGCGGCCCTCGCCCTCGGGACCGGCCACCACGCCGCACGCCTCGTCGGGGTGGTCCTCGCGCGCGTGGGCGACGATCTGGTCGTACAGGGCCTGGGTGATGGTCAGCATGCGGCCAGGATAAGCAGAAGGGCCGGTCCGTACCGAGGGGTGGTACGGACCGGCCCGTATGCCGGACATCCTGAGCGGTGGCCGTGCCGGGTGCCACGAGCACCCCGTGCGGCCGGACGTCCGCGATGCGCGCGAACGCGCAGGTCAGCCGATCTTCTCCATTTCCGGCTCGCCGTGCCGCTCGGCGATCTGCGGGTTGCGGCTCTTGAGCACGGCCCAGCCGATGCCGAGGGCGGCGGCCCAGCCGGCCATCACGTACAGACAGACGCGGGCGTCGGCGTCGATGGCGATGAGGCAGGTGACGAAGAGGAGGAAGGCGATGGCGATGTAGGAGCAGACGGAGCCGCCCGGGGCCGGGAAGGAGGAGGCGGGCAGGCGGCCCGCGACGACCTTGCGGCGGTACAGGACGTGACTGATCAGGATCATCAGCCAGGTCCAGATGCCGGCCGCGGTGGCGATGGAGGTGACGTAGCCGAAGGCCTTCTCCGGGACGACGTAGTTCAGCACCACACCGATGCCCATGAAGACGACCGAGACGCCGATGCCGATGGCGGGGGTCTTGGTCGACGACAGCCGGTTGAAGACCCTGGGGGCCTCGCCCTTGTCCGCGAGGTTGCGCAGCATGCGGCCCGTGGAGTACATGCCGGAGTTGCAGGACGACAGGGCGGCGGTGAGCACGACGAAGTTGACGATGCCCGCGCCGGCCGGGATGCCGATGACCGTGAAGGCCTCCACGAAGGGGCTGACGCCCTCGGCGAACTGGGTCCACTTGACCACCGCCAGGATGACGGTGAGGGCGCCGACGTAGAAGAGCGCGATGCGCCAGGGCAGGGTGTTGATCGCCTTGGGGAGGGTCTTCTCCGGGTTCTCGGACTCGCCGGCGGTGACGCCGACCAGCTCGACGGCGAGGTAGGCGAACATGACGCCCTGGAGGGTCATCAGGGACGAGCCGATGCCCTTGGGGAAGAAGCCGTCGAAGGCCCACAGGTTGGAGACGGCGGCGGTGTCGCCGGCCTGGCTGAAGCCGAGGGTGAGCACGCCGATGCCGATCACGATCATGCCGATGATGGCGGTGACCTTGACCATCGAGAACCAGAACTCGATCTCGCCGAAGAGCTTCACCGAGATCAGGTTGGCCACGAACAGCAGCACCAGGAAGACCAGGGCCGACACCCATTGCGGGATTTGCGGGAACCAGTAATGGATGTAGATGGCGGCGGCGGTGAGTTCCGCCATGCCGGTGACCACCCACATCAGCCAGTACGTCCAGCCGGTGAAGTAACCGAAGAAGGGGCCGAGGAACTCGCGCGAGTACTCGGCGAAGGAGCCGGAGACGGGACGGTAGAGCAGGAGCTCGCCGAGCGCCCGCATGATGAAGAAGATGATCACGCCCGCGAGGGCGTACATGAGGATGATGCTGGGGCCGGCCTTGGCGATGTTCGCCCCGGCGCCCAGGAAGAGACCGACGCCGATGGCGCCGCCGATCGCGATCATCTGGACCTGGCGGCTGTTGAGTCCGCGCTCGTAGCCCTCTTCCGGTGCCTTCTCCGTGTCGACCTGCGCAGAGGTCATGTGTGATGCGCCTTTCTCCATGCCGATCCGGACCTTTGGTCGGTCTCGGATCGGGTCGCGATCCCCCCGGATGATGGAGCTGAGCGGGCCTCACATCCCGCTCGGTGCCTGGCCGGCGGTCGCCGGCTCGGTGGCGCACCCGGACGAACATTCGGGTGGTGTTCGCCGGGCGGTCGTGAAGATTTACCACGACGGCGGCGCTGATCACAGGGGCGCTCTGTGACGTGTCACACAGGCAGAAGCGGACAAAAGGCACCCGGGGGGTGCAAAAAAGGACGCGGCTTTCACAGGATCGTTATCCGGATTTGAGGCTCCGCTGAGCGGACACGAAGGGTGACCGAACCGCCACCTTCCGGGCATAAGGTCCGCGGTCAGGGCATGCGGTCAGGGCATGAGGGTCGCGACGAGCGACTCCTGGAGCCCGCCGAGCCACAGATACGCCATCACCATCGGCTTGCGCGGGTCCTCGTCCGGGAGCCGGTAGAGCAGGTCGGTGTCGTCCTCGTCGGCGATCTCCAGCCGGGAGCCGATCGCGAGGCGCAGGTCGTTCAGGGCGCCCAGCCACTGCCGGGACTCCTCCGCCGACAGCTTCAGCACCGCCGCGTCCTTGCCGGCCGACCGGGAGGTCACGGCGTCCAGCGCGCGGATCACGGCGAGCGCGGTCTCCCGCTTGCCGGCCCGCAGGTCGTTCTCGGTGTACCGGCGGAACTCGGCGGAGGACGCCCGCTGCTCCTCGGCCTCCCGGGCCTGCGGGGTGCCCTCCGGGTCGCCGTAGGCGTCCGGGAACAGGCGGCGCAGCACCGGGTCGGACGGCGGCTCGCTCGGACCCTCGGCGAACAGCTCGGCGAGCGGGTCGTCGGAGGCGTCCTCGGCGGGGCCGGGGCCGATCAGCTCCAGGAGCTGTACGGCCAGCGAGCGGATGATGGAGATCTCGACGTCGTCGAGGGCGACGGCCGCGCCGCCGCCGGGGAGCGGTTCGAACTGTCCTGACATGGCGGCGATTCAGCTACTTCCGTCCTGCGGGCGGGCGAGGGTCATTTCCGGTCCTGCTGGAGGGTGGCCCACAGGCCGTAGCCGTGCATGGCCTGGACGTCCCGCTCCATCTCCTCGCGCGAGCCGGCGGAGACGACCGCCCGGCCCTTGTGGTGGACATCCATCATCAGCTTGGTGGCCTTGTCCTTGGAGTAGCCGAAGTACGACTGGAAGACGTACGTCACGTAGCTCATGAGGTTGACGGGGTCGTTGTGCACGATCGTCACCCAGGGCACGTCGGGCTCGGGTACAGCGAAGACCTCCTCCGCCGACTCGGTCTTCTCGATCTCCATGGGTGCGGCTGCCGTCACAGGGCCCATGCTGCCACCACAGGGGGGCACCCGCACAAACGGGCCTGTGGCGGGCGCCACGCGAACCGAAATCGTCAGAGTGACGAAATGGGGGTAGCATCCTCGTCATGAACACAGCGGACCTTGGGCTGCCGGTCGACGTTCCCTCCACGGCGCTCTTCACCGACCAGTACGAGCTGACCATGCTGCGGGCCGCCCTCAAGGCGGGCACGGCCGGGCGGCGGAGCGTGTTCGAGGTCTTCACCCGCCGACTGCCGGACGGGCGCCGCTACGGCGTCGTGGCGGGCACCGGGCGGGTGCTGGACGCGGTGGAGAACTTCCGCTTCGACGCGGACGTGCTGCGCTTCCTGCGCGAGAAGGACATCGTCGACGAGCAGACCCTGGACTGGCTCGCCCAGTACCGCTTCAGCGGCGACATCTGGGGCTACCCCGAGGGCGAGGTGTACTTCCCGGGCTCGCCGATCATGCGGGTCGAGGGGACCTTCGGCGAGTGCGTGCTGCTGGAGACGGTGATCCTCTCCATCCTGAATCACGACTCGGCGATCGCCGCCGCCGCCTCCCGGATGTCCTCGGCCGCCGGGGACCGCCCGCTGATCGAGATGGGCGCCCGCCGCACCCACGAGCTGGCCGCGGTCGCCGCCGCCCGCTCCGCCTACGTCGGCGGCTTCGCCACCACCTCCGACCTGGCCGCCGGCTTCCGCTACAACATCCCCACCGTCGGCACCTCGGCCCACGCCTTCACCCTGCTGCACGACAACGAGCGCGACGCCTTCCGGGCCCAGGTCGACGCCCTCGGCCGGGACACCACGCTCCTGGTGGACACCTACGACGTCGCCGAGGCCGTCCGTACGGCCGTGGAGGTCGCCGGGCCCGAGCTGGGCGCCGTGCGCATCGACTCCGGCGACCTGCTGCTGGTCGCGCACCGGGTGCGGCAGCAGCTGGACGAGCTGGGCGCCACCCGGACGAAGATCGTCGTGACCTCGGACCTGGACGAGTACGCCATCGCCTCGCTGGCGGCGGCGCCCGTGGACGCGTACGGGGTCGGCACCCAGCTGGTGACCGGGTCCGGGCACCCGACGGCCTCGATGGTCTACAAGCTGGTCGCCCGCGAGTCCGGCGGCGCCGGCGACGGCGCGCCGCTGGTGCCGGTGGCCAAGAAGTCCAGCGGCGGCAAGACGTCGATCGGCGGACGCAAGTGGGCCGCCCGGCGACTGGACGCCGACGGGCACGCGGAGGCCGAGGTGATCGGCACCGGGCCGGTGCCCGCGGACCTCGCCGACCGGCAGCTCCTGGTCGAGCTGGTCAAGGGCGGTGAGGTCGTCGCCCGCGAGCCGCTGGACGCCGCCCGGGACCGGCACGCGGCCGCGCGCGCCGGGCTGCCGCTGTCCGCTACACAGCTCTCCCGAGGGGAACCCGTCATTCCGACGGAGTACGCGCACGAGGGCTCGGGTAACTAAAGCTGGTGCGGCCCGTCAGGCGTCCGCACCGTCCGTCCCCCACATCACCGAGCCCACAATCGACCCAGTCGAAGGACACCGACCATGCGCCGCGCCTTGATCGTCGTAGACGTGCAGAACGACTTCTGCGAGGGGGGCAGCCTCGCGGTGTCCGGCGGTGCCGACGTGGCCGCCGCCATCACCGAGCTGATCGGGCAGGCGCCCGCCGGCTACCGCCACGTCGTGGCCACCCGCGACCACCACATCGCGCCGGGCGGCCACTTCGCCGACAACCCCGACTACGTCCACTCCTGGCCGGCGCACTGCGTGGCCGGCACCGAGGGGGTCGGCTTCCATCCGAACTTCGCGCCGGCCGTCGCCTCCGGGGCCATAGACGCCGTCTTCGACAAGGGGGCGTACTCGGCGGCCTACAGCGGCTTCGAGGGCGCCGACGAGAACGGCACGACGCTCGCCGAGTGGCTGCGGACCCGGGAGATCGACGAGGTCGACGTCGTGGGCATCGCCACCGACCACTGCGTGCGGGCCACCGCCCTGGACGCGGCCCGCGAGGGCTTCCGCACCCAGGTGCTGCTCGACCTGACCGCCGGGGTGGCCCAGGCGACCACCGAGCGGGCGCTGGAGGAGCTGCTGGAGGCGGGCGTGGAGCTGTCCGGGAAGCCGGTCGTCCAGTAGTCGGCCGGTAGTCGGCCGGTAGTCGGCCGGCCGGCTCTAGGTCTGGGCCGTCGGGCGTCTGAGCAGGGCGCGGATCGGGTGCCACAGCTCCTGGACCAGGTCCGGGCCGCCCGCCACCCCGGCCACCGGCGCCGTGCGCCATATCAGGCCGTCCGGGTGGTGCAGGACCGCGGTGACCTCGTCCGGGGTCGGCGGGGCCGCGTTGCCCCGCAGGTAGACCGCGCGCAGCCCCAGGTTGCGCAGCCTGGTCAGGGCGCGCGCCCGGTTGCGGGCGTGGACGAGAAAGCGCACGCTGCCCTCCGGACAGGCGGGGCTGGGCAGGTTCAGTGCCACCACCACCGTGCCGTTCGGCAGCTTGCAGAAGCCTCCTGCGGCCATGCGGTCATACCCCCCTGTCAGCCTGTGTCGGGCCGGGTGTCGGTCCGGGCTCCGCGCCCGGTGTCAATAAGAGAACCACAGGACGCACCTAAACACGGATCGGCGGTGACCCGCCAGGGGGTCACCGCCGAACACACTCTGACCTGGGCAGATGCTATTTACCTGCCCGCGGGGCCAACTTCCAGCTCGATCGTCGAGCCGTTCTTGGCCTCCTTGAGGATCTTGATCTTCGTGTTGGTGTCAGTGATCTTGACACCGCCCGTGGGGTTCGCCGGGTCGTAGTAGTCGCTCTTGCGGTCGTTGAAGACCGAGACGCCCTTCGAGCCCGGGATGTACTTCGCGACGTCCGCCTGGTGCAGCGTCATGCCGTCCGTGCGGTAGCGGCTGAACGGCGAGTCGTACGACTGGATGCGGTTGCGCATCAGCGTGCCGTCCTTCCACTTCAGCGCGGTCGGGTGCGAGTCGATCGGCAGGACCAGGCCGGAGCCCGGGTGCTGGCTGGTGTTGTTGTCCGCCTGGGAGGTGTCCCACTTCCAGATCAGCAGGCCGTTCTGGTACGCGTAGTGCTCCACCCAGTTCGGGCGCTCCGAGAAGCCGAAGTTGTACGGGCCGGTCTTCAGCGTCTTGTCGTACGACACGTACTGACGGTTCTCGGCGATGTAGTACTGCGCGTAGTCCTTGGTGAAGGACGCGCCCACGCGGGAGAAGCCGTTCGCGGTCCAAGCGGCGTCCGCGGACTCGGCGTTGTCGGTGAACAGCGCCTTGCCGTCGGCCGTCACCGTGATCGCGTCGGCCGCGAAGCCCTTCTGGGCCACGCCGCCGTCGGTCTGGTAGCGGAAGCGGAGGTCGATCTTCTTGCCCGCGTAGGCGTCCAGCGGGTAGGCCAGCTTGCCGTAGGCGTCGACCGTGCCGTGCAGGGCCGGCTTGTCGGCGGCGTCGCGCGGGATCGGCTGGCCGTCGAACGTGCCGTCGATGGCGGTCCAGTTGGCGCCGCCGTCGGTGGACACCTCGGTGTAGAGGTAGTCGTAGTTGGCCTCGATGTCGTACCAGCCGTCCAGGGTGAGGGCGGCGGACGACTTGCCGGTGAGGTCGACGCTGCGGGTCAGCGTGTTCTTGAGGTTGTCACCGCTGCCGCTCCACCACTGGGTCTTGCCCTCGGCGGGGGTGACGATCTCGGTGGTGACCGCCTTCTTCGGCAGCTCGACGACCAGGCCCTGCTTGTGCTTGGTGTTGTACTCGGCCAGGCCCAGCTTGTGCCAGGAGTTGACGCCCGCCTTGGCGGTGTCGTAGTTCAGCCAGCCCAGCTGGAGCTTGTCCCAGGCGGTCATGTCGCCGGGCAGGTCGCCGATCTCCTTGCGGCCGGTGCCCAGCCACGAGCCGGACGACATCAGCGTCCAGAAGCCGGTGGAGTTGTCGCCGCCGGCCGTGTCGTAGTGGTCCGGCAGACCGAGGTCGTGGCCGTACTCGTGGGCGTAGACGCCGAGTCCGCCGTTCTCGGGCTGGATCGTGTAGTCGCCGACCCACACGCCGGTGGAGCCGATCTGCGAGCCGCCGAGCTTGTTCTGCTCGGGGCCGGTGGCGCCGGCGTCGGTGCCGAAGGCGTACCAGCGGTGCGCCCAGATCGCGTCGGTGCCCTGGGCGCCGCCGCCCGCGGACTCGTCCTCGCCGGCGTGCACGACCTGGAAGTGGTCGATGTAGCCGTCGGGCTCGTTGAAGTCGCCGTCGCCGTCGAAGTCGTAGCGGTCCCACTCGTCGAAGCGGGCGGCGTCCGCCTTGATCTGGGCGTCGGTGCGGCCGGCCGCCTTCTGCTGCTCGACCCAGGCGTTCAGGCCGTCGCTGACGACGTTCCACACGCTCGGGCAGTTGGTGTCGCCGCAGGAGTTGTTGCCGTAGCGCGCCTCGTTGTAGGGGACCTTGACCCAGTCGGAGACCTCGCCCTCGACCGAGTAACGGCCGGAGGACTGCTTCTCGTAGTACGTCTTGACGGAGTCGACGCCCTTGCCGGAACCGAAGTACAGGTCCTGGAAGTGCTGCTGGTCGTAGTCCTCCTGCCAGGCCGTGGAGTTGTCCGTCTTGCGGTCCGGCTTGGCTATCTGGTTGTGCAGCGGGCCGGCCTCGCCGCCGTAGCGGCTGTCGACCTTGTCGCCGAACTCGACCAGGATGGTGAAGATCTTGTCGGTCTTCTCCCGGCCCAGCTCGACGTACTTGCTGTCGCCCTTCTTGCTCTTGAGCTGGACGACGTTGGAGCCGTCCTTCTTCTTCACCGAGGCCTTGCCGGATATGACCTGGTTCAGGGCCTCCTCACGCTGAGCGGCCTGCGTGTCGCTCATCGGGCCCTTGAGGTCGTGGGAGTCCACGCCCTTCTCCGGGTGCGGGTCTTGGCGGTCCACGGCCGCGGGCCGGGCCGGCGAGTCCGCCTGGGCCACGCCTGCCGCGGACAGCGTGGCGGTGGCGGCGGCGAGTGCGACGGTGGTCGCCGCCGTTCTGAACGTCCAGGATCTGCTGGTCACTTGAGTTCCTCCCCCGCGTTCACGCGCGCGGATGGGGGGACAAGGACAGAGCAAAGTCCGCGCACACGTGCTCAACGCGTGTAGTCAAGTGACGACATTTGACTAGAGGTTCACCAGAAAAGACAGACCTTGACTTGAGCAGAACAAGTGCACTATGCGGAGGCGTCGTTCGTTTTGCGGACACCGGATCGTGACCGACGAGGCCGTCGGCACCTCCGGCGGGCGCGCGGCGCCGTCCACTTCCCGGACGCCATGAATCCGTGCGCCCCCCGTGCATCGGCCATGTCGGTTAGGTCATGCTTACTGCTGGTTCCACTCGGGCACACAGCGGGTTAGAGTCGCTTGGCGGAACGCCCGGAAGCCGGCGGACAGCCAGGCCGACAGACCGTCTCACCCCCAAGATCGTCTTCCGAGGACACGATGGCCATGCCCCGTCCGACTGCCGCACAGTTCGCCTACGGTTCGTGCACCGTGATCTTCTCGACACTCGCCATGCTGCTGCTGTCACGGACGAGTTCGGGTCCCGGCGTCGCCGTCATCGCCGTCGCGGCGCTCGCCCTCGGGCTGCTGGTCGCCATGACGGTCCCCCAGCCCAGGACACGCACCGTGTCCCCCGTCGCGGCCCGCGGGCCCGCCGCGGACCGGACGCCGGTGCCGGCGGCCCGGATCTCCGCGGGGGCGGGCGAGTCGGCGCGGGGACGCGCCGCGTAGGAGCCTTCGGCCGGGCCGTCGGCGGGGCGGTCAGCGGGGCCGTCAGCGGGTGCTGACCACGACCGTCTTGGCGGCCTTGTCGTGCAGGCCCTGTTTGTAGGGCCGGTCGAAGAAGCTCCAGCCGCCCGCGATGACCGTCCAGACGCAGGCACAGCAGAACGCGAACGGGATCCACAGCACCAGGGCACGGATCAGCGACGTCTGCACCGAGGGCGTCGCTCCGTTGTCCAGGTTGGCCACGCGCATCCCGAGCCACTTCTTGCCCAGGGTCTGGCCCGTCCTGCTGATCAGGAAGGTGTCGTAGGCGATGTAGAGCACGGCGGCGATCACGGACTGCCAGAGCGAGTTGCCGACCTCGATGTCCTCGCCGTCCACCGTGTACTCCTGGACGTTGAAGGCCCAGCTGAGCAGCCAGACCACGATGCCCACGAGGATCATGTCGATGATCCTCGCGAGGGTGCGGCGGCCGCTGTCGGCGAGCGGGGGCATACCGGCGAGGGGGTCGCCGGGGGCGCCGGCACCGCCGTAGGGGTCACCGCCGTAGGGACCGCCGCCACCGGGGGGTGGGGCGCCGTACGGACCGCCTCCACCAGGGGGTGGGGTGCCGTACGGGCCTCCTCCGCCGGGGGGCGGGGCACCACCCGGGGGCGGGGTGCCGTAGGGGCCGCCCTCGCCGGACCCGGGCTCCGGGCCCGGGCCGGGGGACGGAGGCGGTTTCCTGAACGGGTCGTCTTCCGGCGGCTGCCCGCCGGATCCGGGGGGCGGTTCACTGCTCATGTCCCGAGTCGAACTCGGACTCTCTTTCCTCGCATCCGGCGAGCGGCCGTCCGGAGTAGCGAGGGGGCCAGGGGTTCGTCGGTAGGTGCGGGTGCGTCGTGGTTGCTCGCGCAGTTCCCCGCGCCCCTTCGGGGCGCGTCCAGTGCACGTACCTCAAGGGGCGCGGGGAACTGCGCGACCAGCCCCCGCGCACCCGCAGTCGGCCGCGAGACAGAAGCCCCCGACCCCTACCCCGCCCGCCCAGTCAGCCCGCGACGAACGTACCCGCCGCCTTGTCGTGCCAGCACTGGTGCCACGGCCGGTCGAACAGGCACCAGGCGACGCCCACCACACCGACGACCAGAAGCCCGGGCACGCTGTAGACCAGCCAGCGGCGCAACGCGGCGCCGAAGGACGGCGCCTCGTGGGCCTCGATGTCCCGTACCTCCAGGCCCAGCAGCCGCTTGCCCAGGGTGCGGCCCCACTTGGCGGTGGGCAGCGCCTCGTAGAGGACGCCGAAGACGAGCAGGACGGCCAGGACGATCCCCAGATACAGCGACGTCGTGCCGTCGAGCAGCCAGACCGTGACCGTCTCACCGGAGAGCTTCGCCTGGTCGATCTTGTCGTTGACGTGGTCGATCGCCTTGGTGCCGAGCGGTACGGCGGCCACGGCGGTGACGCCCGCGAGGACGACGGTGTCGATCAGCCGGGCGGCCAGCCGCTTGCCGAGTCCGGCGGGCCGGGCCGCCGCCTGGCGCCGGGCGGCGGCCTGGAACACGTCCTCGACCGGCGGCTTCCACGGCGCGACGGGCTGCTCCTCGCCGCCCGCCCCGGCCAGCCGGTGCACCTGCTGCGCCCACGAGGACTGACCGCCGCCGGGACCGGCCGCGACCGGCGCGGCGGGCTGCGGCGCGGGCGCCTGGTGGGGAACGGGCGCCTGCTGAGGAACGGCCGGGTTCGCGGGCGCCTGCGGGGCGGCCGCCCGTGCGGCGGCCGCCCCGGCGCCGAATCCGGGCCCGTCCGGAGTGCCCGCACCGCCGGGCTGCCCGCCCGCGCGGGGCTTGACGGCGCGGAAGGTCATGGTGCCCTCGTCGTCATCGGCGGAAGACGCGGGCCCGGGGGCGGGGGTGCCGCCCGCGGCCGGGGCGCCCTGCGGGCCCGCCGTCGGGCGGCGGAAGACGAAGGTGTTGCCGCCCCGGCCCTCCGCCTCGCCGGACGCGGGCTCCGCCGGGACGTCCGCCCGCGCGGCACCGGCACCCGCACCCGCGTCGGCGGGGGCCGCCTCGCCGGACGGTCCCTCCTGCCGGGCGTGCGGGATCCTCGGGTCGGTCCCCTGCGCCGGGCCGGGCCAGGCGACGGACCGGCCCGGGGCGTCCGGGTGACCGGAGCGGTGGGCGCGGTCGCCGCCCCAGGCCGCCGCGGGCTCGGGACGGCTGCCGTGCTGGGACGCCGCGGGCGGCTGTTCCGCGACCGGGTCCTCGTCGAAGAAGTGCGGGCCGGTCTCCTCGACGGAGGCCGAGGCCGGCGCGCCGGGCGGCGGCGCGAGCGACTCGCCGTCCTTGGGGGCGGGCCGGCTGGTGCCCGACACCCAGGAGGCGCCGTTCCAGTACCGGACATATCCAGGAATGGACGGGTCCGGGTAATACCCTTCGCGGGGCCTGTCGTCGCCGGGGGCCGGGGTTGGGGCGCTCATGTCCGTCGTCCCGTATCTGCTCGGGGGTTGATAGAGGGGCACCAAACATCTATCAGACGGGCGCAATCCGCACCGCCGGTCCCGCCGGACCCGCCCCTTTCCGGGCAACCTCGTGCATGGACCTTCACACCTGGGACAGAGGTGGTGGGAAAAAAGTTCCGCGAACCCGCGTAACGCTCGCGGCTCCGGCCGCTCTCACTCGTGCGGGCCCGCTCCGGGCGGCCCGTGCGGATCCGTACGAGAGAGGAACAACCCGCCATGCACCCCACCGTCGTGGAACGCGAACTGGAGCTGAGGCTCATCCTGTCCCCCGAGCGCGGCATCGCCGTGCCGGCCCTGCTCGGCTACCACACCGACGACCCCTACGCCGTGCACATCACCTTCCACATCGACTCCGGCCACCCGGTGCACTGGACGTTCGCGCGCGATCTGCTGGTGGAGGGGGTCTTCCGGCCGTCCGGGCACGGGGACGTGCGGGTGTGGCCGTCGAAGGCGGAGGGCCGCAGCGTCGTACTGATGGCGCTGAGCAGCCCCGACGGGGACGCCCTCCTGGAGGCGCCCACCGCCCAGGTGTCCGCCTGGCTGGAGCGGACGCTGCGCACCGTGCCGCCGGGCACCGAGGGCGGGCAGCTCGGCATCGACGACGGACTGGCCGAACTGCTCGCCCGGTGAGCCCCGCCGCGGGTCAGAAGAGCTTGCCGGGGTTGAGGATGCCCAGCGGGTCGAAGACGTGCTTGACGGCCCGCTGCATCTCCAGTCCCACCGGGCCGATCTCGCGGGCCAGCCACTCCTTCTTCAGGACGCCCACGCCGTGCTCGCCGGTGATGGTGCCGCCCAGTTCCAGGCCGAGGGCCATGATCTCGTCGAAGGACTCGCGGGCCCGCCGCGACTCGTCGGGGTCCCCCGCGTCGAAGCAGACGGTGGGGTGGGTGTTGCCGTCACCCGCGTGGCAGCAGACGCCGATGGTGAGGTCGTACTTGGCGGCGACGCGCTCGATGCCCTCCAGCATGTCGCCGAGCCGGGAGCGCGGCACGCACACGTCGTCGATCATCGTGGTGCCCTTGACCGCCTCCAGCGCCGTGAGGGACAGGCGCCGCGCCTGGAGGAGGAGTTCGGACTCGGCCGCGTCGTCGGCGGGCACCACCTGGGTGGCACCGGCGGCCTCGCACAGCGCGCCGACGGCGCCGAGGTCGGCGGCGGGGTCGGTGGTGTCGAAGGCGGCCAGCAACAAGGCCTCCGTGGTCTCCGGCAGACCCATGTGGGCGAGGTCGTTGACCGCCTTGACGGTCGTACGGTCCATCAGTTCGAGGAGGGACGGCACGTGGCCGCCCTCCATGATCCGGCAGACCGCGTCGCAGGCGGCGGACGCGGAGGCGAACTCGGCGGCCAGCACCAGCTGCTCGGGCGGCTTGGGGCGCAGCGCGAGGACGGCCCGTACGACGATGCCGAGGGAGCCCTCGGAGCCGACGAAGAGGCGGGTGAGGTCGTATCCGGCGACGCCCTTGGCGGTGCGGCGGCCGGTGGACATCAGGCGGCCGTCGGCGAGGACGACGTCCAGGCCGAGGACGTACTCGGCGGTCACCCCGTACTTGACGCAGCACAGGCCGCCGGAGGCGGTGCCGATGTTGCCGCCGATGGTGCACATCTCCCAGCTGGAGGGGTCCGGCGGGTAGTACAGGCCGTGTTCGTTCACCGCGCGGGAGAGCGTGGCGTTGACGACGCCCGGCTCGACGACGGCGACGCGGTCGACCGGGTTGATCTCCAGGATGCGGTCCATCCTGGTCAGGGAGAGCACGACGCAGCCGTCGGTGGCGTTGGCCGCGCCGGACAGCCCGGTGCGGGCGCCCTGCGGGACGACCGGGACGCGCAGCTCGGTGGCGGTGCGCATGACGTGCTGGACGTCCTCGACCGTGCGCGGTAGGACGACCACCGCGGGGACGCCGGACGGGCAGAAGCTCGCCATGTCGTTGGCGTAGGAGGCCGTGACGTCGGGGTCGGTGAGGACGGCCTCGACGGGCAGCCCGGCGAGCAGCCGCTCGACGAGGGCGCTGGTGACGGCCGGGGCCGCGTCGGCTCCGTCGGCTCCGTCGGCTGGCTCTTGAGGCGCTTCGATACGGCTCATGATCACAGGTTCGCACCCGGGGCCATCGGTGTGAACCCCGTGGACGGCGCCCGGCGCAAGCACGGGTGTGCTCGTCATATGGGCGCACAGTGGGCGCCATGGAGATCGAACACGGGTGGCGTTCCCGCCGCACGCGCCGGGTGCTGATCGCCTCAGTCGCCGGAGCCGTCGTACTCGGCGGGGTCCTGGTGCTGCTGCCCTGGGAGGGGGACGACGCTCCCCCGCCCGCGCCGGGGCCCGCAGCCATGGCCCGGGGGGCGGTGACCACCGGGGTGCCGGCCGCGCTCCCGGACCTGGCGGTGCTGATCGGCGACCGGGAGTCGCACCTGCGGGCGCATCCGCTGGACGGGGTGTCGTGGGCGGTGCTGGGCACGGCCTACGTCGAGCAGGGCCGCCGGACGGAGTCCTTCGCGAACTGGGCGAAGGCCGAGAAGGCGCTGAACACCTCGCTGAAGGTGGGGGCGGAGCGCAATCCGCAGGCCCTCGAGGGGCTGGCGGCGCTGGCGGTCGTGCGCCGGGACTTCCCCGCGGCGAAGAAGTGGGGCGAGCGCGCGGCCGAGGCGGCGCCGAAGCGGTGGACGGCGCACGCGGTGCTGATCGACGCCTACACCGGGCTCGGCGACCGCAAGGGCGTCGGCCGCGCCCTGGACAGGATGCTGGAGCTGCGTGCGGGCACACCGGCCGTGAAGGCGCGGGCCGCGGCCGTGTACCGGGACCGGGGCTGGCGGGAGGACGCGGCGGCGCAGATCTCCGACGCGGCGGCCGCGGCTCAGGCGCCGGCCGAGCGGGCCGCCTATCTGGAGCAGGCCGGGCGGCTGGCGTTCGAGCGCGGGGACCTCCAGGGGGCGCTGCGGTTCTTCCAGGAGGCGCTGCGCACCGACCCCGACCAGCGGGCCGCGCAGGCCGGGCAGGGCCGGGCGATGGCGGCGCTGGGCCGGACGACGGACGCGCTGACCGCGTACCAGGCGGCGCTGGCGAAGCGGCCGAGCCCCGAGTACGCCCTGGAGCTGGGCGAGCTGTACGAGTCGCTGGGTCTTGAGCAGGCCGCGCGGGTGCAGTACGACCTGCTGCGCGCGCGGGTGCGCGGCGCCGAGGCGGCCGGGGCCGACGAGGCGCTGGTGCTGGGGCGGTTCGAGGCGGACCACGGGGACCCGGCGGCCGCGGTGCGGCGGCTGCGGGCGGAGTGGGGGCGGCAGCCGGGGACCGCGGTCGCCGACGCGCTGGGCTGGGCGCTGCACCGGAGCGGTGAGCACGAGGAGGCGCTGGAGTTCGCGACCCTGGCGACGGACAGCGAGAAGGGCGGCGGGGTGCGCAGCGCGCTGTACGTGTTCCACCGGGGTGTGATCGAGAAGGAGCTGGAGCGGTACGGGCCCGCGCGGCGGCATCTGCGGGAGGCGCTGATGATCAACCCGCACTTCTCGCCGCTGGGGGCGCCGGAGGCGGAGCGGGCGCTGAAGGAGCTGGGCGAGCCCTCGGAGGAGGGCCCGCCCGGGGAGTGACGCGGGTCAGAGGTTGCCGCAGGTCAGAGGTTGCCGCGCTTCTCCTGCTCGCGCTCGATCGCCTCGAACAGGGCCTTGAAGTTGCCCTTGCCGAAGCCCATCGAGCCGTGCCGCTCGATCATCTCGAAGAAGACGGTCGGGCGGTCCTGGACCGGCTTGGTGAAGATCTGCAGCAGGTAGCCGTCCTCGTCCCGGTCGACGAGGATCTTCAGCTCCCGCAGGGTCTCGACCGGCACCCGGGTCTCGCCGGCCCACTCGCCGAGCGTGTCGTAGTACGAGTCGGGCGTGTCCAGGAACTGGACGCCGGCCGCGCGCATCGAGCGGACGGTCTGCACGATGTCGTTGGTGTTCAGCGCGATGTGCTGGACGCCGGCGCCACCGTAGAACTCCAGGTACTCGTCGATCTGGGACTTCTTCTTGGCGATCGCGGGCTCGTTGATCGGGAACTTGACCTTGAGGGTGCCGTCGGCCACGACCTTCGACATCAGCGCGCTGTACTCGGTCGCGATGTCGTCGCCCACGAACTCCTTCATGTTCGTGAAGCCCATGACCTTGTTGTAGAAGCCGACCCACTCGTTCATCCGGCCGAGTTCGACGTTGCCGACGCAGTGGTCGACGGCCTGGAAGGTGCGCCGGGCGGGCGGCTCGACCATCGGGTCGGCGGCGGCGTAGCCGGGCAGGTAGGGGCCGTCGTAGCCGGTGCGCTCGACGAGCGTGTGGCGGGTCTCGCCGTAGGTGGCGATCGCTGCGAGGACGACGGTGCCGTGCTCGTCCTTGACCTCGTGGGGCTCGGCGAGCGAGCGGGCGCCGTGCTCGACGGCGTACGCGTGGGCGGCGCGCGCGTCCGGCACCTCGATGGCGAGGTCGACGACGCCGTCGCCGTGCTCGGCCACGTGCTGGGTGAGGAAGGTGCCCCACTCGGTGGACGGCTTGATCACCGAGGTGAACACGAAGCGGGCGGAGCCGCTCTCCAGGACGTAGCTCGCGGTCTCCCGGCTGCCGTTCTCCGGTCCGGAGTAGGCGACCAGCTTCATGCCGAAGGCGGTGGAGTAGTAGTGCGCGGCCTGCTTGGCATTGCCCACGGCGAAGACGACCGCGTCCATTCCCTTGACCGGGAAGGGATCGGCCTGCCGGGCGGTGTCGGGAGTGTGGTGTGTGGTCTGCGTCATAGCCGCAGGTTCTCCCCTGCCTGCAAGGTGCGCAATAGTTCGCGTTTTCAGTGGGCAACCTGACCAGTGAAACGCCGGTCGATGCGGGCGATCTGTACAGGATGACTAGCCGGGGTGACCGGCCGGGAGGGTGCGGTTATGGCGGGTACGGGGATCGATCGGCTGGACGGGCGGATCATCGGGCTGCTGGCCCGGGAGCCGCGGATCGGGGTGCTGGAGATGTCCCGGCGGCTCGGCGTGGCGCGCGGCACCGCGCAGGCCCACCTCGACCGGCTTCAGTCGAACGGAGTCATCCGCGGCTTCGGTCCCGAGGTGGACCCGGCGGCCCTCGGCTACCCGGTCACCGCCTTCGCGACGCTGCAGATCCGGCAGGGCCAAGGGGCCGACGTCCGGGCGCACTTGGCGACCGTGCCAGAGGTGCTGGAGCTGCACACCACCACCGGTACCGGGGACATGCTGTGCCGGCTGGTGGCCCGCTCGAACGCCGATCTCCAGCGTGTGATCGACCTGGTCGTCGGTTTTGATGGCATCGTCCGGGCCTCCACGGCGATCGTCATGGAGAACCCCGTCCCGCTGCGGATCATCCCGCTGGTGGAGCAGGCGGCCGAGGACACCGGCAGAGGCGACTGAGACCGAACCGATCCCGGAGGTGAGCGGACGTGAACTTCTGGGACTTCCTGGGCAGCCGCCACCAGCAGTTGCTCGCGGACGCCTATCAGCACGCCAGCGCCGTCTTCCAGTGCATGGTGGTGGCGACGCTGCTCGGGGTGCTGATCGGCGTGGTCACCTACCGCAGCGAGTGGGCGGGAAACCTGGCGACCCTGTCCACGTCGACCATCCTCACCATCCCGTCGCTGGCCATGATCGGTCTGCTCATCCCGATCGTGGGTCTGGGCGTGCCGCCGACGGTGACGGCCCTGACCCTGTACGGGCTGCTGCCGATCGTGCGGAACTCGATCGTCGGTCTGCGCGGGGTCGACCCGGCGCTGGTGGACGCGGCCAAGGGCATCGGGATGTCGCGCCCGGCCCGGCTGCTGCGGGTGGAGCTGCCGCTGGCGTGGCCGCCGATCCTCACCGGCATCCGGGTCTCGACGCAGATGCTGATGGGCATCGCCGCGATCGCCGCCTACGCCTCGGGTCCCGGCCTCGGCAACGAGATCTTCCGCGGCATCGCCTCGCTGGGCAGCAAGAACGCGCTCAACCAGGTGCTCGCGGGCACGCTCGGGATCATCATCCTGGCGCTTCTGTTCGACGCCGCGTACGTCCTGCTCGGACGCCTGACCATTCCCAGGGGGATCCGTGCCTGAGACGACCGGGACCACCGCAGCGGCCGACGGGGCCGACGGGGCCGAAGCCACCACCCGGGCCACCACCGGGGCCACCACCGGGGCGACCATCGAGCTGGAGTCCCTCACCAAGCTCTACCCCGGCACCCCGCAGCCGGCCGTCGAGAACGTGTCGATGGAGATCAAGGCGGGCGAGACGGTCATCTTCGTCGGCCCGTCGGGCTGCGGGAAGTCCACCACCCTGAAGATGATCAACCGGCTGATCGAGCCCAGCGGCGGACGCATCCGCATCAACGGCGAGGACGTCACCGACATCGACCCGGTCAAGCTGCGCCGCAAGGTCGGCTACGCGATCCAGGCCTCCGGTCTCTTCCCGCACATGACCGTCGCCCAGAACATCGCCCTGGTGCCGCGGATGATCGGCTGGTCGAAGGCGCGGATCAGGTCGCGGGTGGAGGAGATGCTGGACCTGGTCGGCCTCGACCCCGGGGAGTTCCACAACCGCTATCCGCGCCAGCTGTCCGGCGGCCAGCAGCAGCGGGTGGGCGTGGCGAGGGCGCTGGCGGCGGATCCGCCCGTCCTGCTGATGGACGAGCCGTTCGGCGCGGTCGACCCGATCACCCGGGACCACCTCCAGGACGAGCTGATCCGGCTCCAGCACGAGCTGCACAAGACGATCGTCTTCGTCACCCACGACTTCGACGAGGCGATCAAGCTGGGCGACCGGATCGCCGTGCTGCGCGAACGCTCCCACATCGCGCAGTTCGACACCCCGGAGGCGATCCTCACCAACCCGGCGGACGACTTCGTCTCCGGCTTCGTGGGCGCGGGTGCGGCGCTGAAGCGGCTGAACCTGAGCCGGGTGCGGGACGTGGCGATCACCGACTACCCGACGGTGACCGTGGAGGACCCGCTCCAGCACATCTTCGACCGGCTCCGGGACGCGGGCACCAACGAGATCCTGCTCCTCGACCGGCGCGGCCGGCCCTACAAGTGGCTGCGGCGCGGCGACCTGATGCGGGCCAGGGGTTCGCTGGCGCGGGCCGGGACGCTGGTCCACGACACGGTGACCCGGGACGCGACGCTGCGGGACGCGCTGGAGGCGGTGCTCACCGACAACGCGGGGCGGGTCGCGGTGACCGGGCGGCGCGGGGAGTACACGGGCGTCGTCGACATGGAGACGCTGATGAACTCCGTGCACGAGCTGCTGGAGGCCGACCGGCTGGACGCGCTGGAGCACCAGCACGACTTGGAGGAGACCCGGAGCGGGCAGACCCATGCCGAGCAGGAGGGCTTCGGAGGGATCGGGGGCCGGGCATGAGCGGTTCGTCCCGGTCCCCCGGCGGGCGGCGTTCCGAGGGTGAGCACGAGGTCAAGGGTGTCGCCTTCCGGGACGACGAAGCGGACGAGGCCGACGAGGCGGAGCACGCGGCCGAGCAGGAGCCGCGGCGGCCGTCCCCGGCGGCGGCACAGTCCCGGGTCGGCTGGCGGAAGCTGACCTTCCTGCCGGTGGTCCTGATCGCCGTACTGCTGGCGACCTGGCTGTGGTTCCGGCAGGCGGATCTGGACGCGCTCAGCCGGAACGCGCTGTCGAACGGCCAGGTCACCAAAGCACTGTGGCAGCACGTCCAACTCACGGTGATCTCCACCTTCTTCGTACTGATCATCGCGATCCCGCTGGGCATCCTGCTGACCCGCCGGATGTTCCGGAAGGCCACGCCGGTGGCGATGGCGTTCGCCAACATGGGCCAGGCGACCCCCGCGATCGGCCTGCTCGCGCTGCTGGTGATCTGGCTGGGCATCGGCCGCCGGGCCGCCCTGATCGGCATCATCATCTACGCCGTGCTGCCCGTGCTCTCCAACACGATCGCGGGCCTGAAGGCGAACGACCCGACGCTCCTGGAGGCGGCCCGCGGCATCGGCATGTCCCCGCTGGGCGTGCTCACCCGGGTGGAACTCCCCCTGGCCGTCCCTCTCATCCTGGCCGGTGTGCGCACGGCGCTCGTGCTGAACGTCGGTACGGCGACGCTGGCGACCTTCGGCGGGGGCGGCGGCCTGGGCGTGCTGATCACCACCGGGATCACCAGCCAGCGGATGCCGGTGCTGGTGCTCGGCTCGGTTCTCACCGTGGCCCTCGCGCTGCTGGTGGACTGGCTGGCCTCGCTGGCGGAGCTGCTGCTGCGGCCGCGGGGCCTGGAGGTGGGGACATGAGACGGCCCCGAGTCGGCGCCATGAGCAGGCGTACGTGCCTTCTGCTGGCCGCCTCCGTCCTGGTGGCCTCGGCCGGCTGCGGCCTGACCAGCGGCTCCCCCATGGTCGACGACGTCGGACCCGGCTCCATCGGGCAGGGCCGGCCGCTGGAGGGCGCGGATCTCACGGTCACCTCGAAGGAGTTCACCGAGCAGCTGGTGCTCGGCGCGATCATGGGCATCGCCTTCGAGGCGGCCGGTGCCGAGGTGCTGGACCGCACCGGCATCCAGGGCTCCGTCGGCACCCGGGCGGCGGTGGAGAACGGCGACGCCGACGCCACGTACGAGTACACGGGCACCGCCTGGATCACGTACCTGGGCAACAGCAAGCCGATCGCCGACCCCCGGCAGCAGTGGCAGGCGGTGAAGGACGCCGACGCGAAGAAGGGGCTGACGTGGCTGCCGCCGGCGCCGATGAACAACACGTACGCGCTGGCGATGAACCAGGCGAACTACAAGAGGTACGGGACGAAGACGCTCTCGGAGGTCGCCCAACTGTCGAAGTCGGACCCGGGCGCGGTGACGCTGTGCGTGGAGGGCGAGTTCGCCAACCGCGCGGACGGGCTGCCGGGTCTGGAGAAGGCGTACGGGATGTCCCTGTCGGCCGGGAACGTCACGCAGATGGACACCGGCATCATCTACACCCAGACCGCGAAGGGCGCCTGCACCTACGGCGAGGTCTTCACCACCGACGGCCGGATCAAGTCGATGAACCTGGTGGTGATGGAGGACGACCGCAAGTTCTTCCCGAACTACAACGCGGCCCCCATGGTCCGGACCGCCACCCTCGAGGCGTGGCCCGCGATCGCCTCGGTCCTCGACCCGGTCACCAAGGCGCTGACCAACGACGTCGCGCAGACCCTGAACGCGAAGGTCGACGTGGACGGCGAGGATCCGCACCAGGTCGCGCTGGACTGGATGAAAGAGAAGGGCTTCGTGGTGGAGGGTTAGAGGAGACCGCCCGTGATGCTCAGCAGGCGGGCACGCCGCCCTTGCCGCTCTCCAGGGCGGTGAGGGAGTCGACGGCGCCCTTGAGGGTGGTGACCGGGATCAGCCGCAGCCCCTTCGGCAGCTCGGCCTGCGCGTCCGAACACTCGGCCTTCGGTACGAGGAAGACGGTCGCCCCGTCCCGCCGCGCGGCCTGCGTCTTGAGCGGCACCCCGCCCACGGCGCCGACCTTGCCGCCGGTGGTGATGGTGCCGGTACCGGCGATGACCTCGCCACCGGTGAGGTCGCCGGTGCCGAGCTTGTCGACGATGCCGAGGGAGAAGAGCAGCCCGGCGCTGGGCCCGCCGACGTCCTCCAGCCGCAGATCGACGTCGATGTCCTCGTTGCCGAGGCGCAGGTAGTCCAGGGCAGCCGTGGTCGCCGCATCCTGCGACTCCTTCATCTGCTCCTGGTTGTACTGCTCGATCTCGCTCACGTCGTCGCCGCTCGGGTAGACGGCGTCGCGCGGCATCACGGCCCGGTCGGTGTCGAACCAGCTGTCGACCACGTCACCGAGCCGGACCCGCGCATCCGGCCCGGTCGCCTCGATCGTGGTCATCCGCAACTGCCCACTCGTCTCGTGCGTCGGCGCCCCCTTGATCGTGATCACCTCGGCCCCCTGATTCTCCCCGAGCACATCCGCCGTCAGCCCCGGCTGCGCCACGGAGAACGGCAACGGCGCGAAGAGGGCGGCAGCGAGCAGCCCCACGACGGGGACACCGCAGACGGCGAGGAACTGGGGGCGGGAGAGACGTGAGAGCACGGGGTCAATCTAACGCGGGGGCGCTGCCGCTCGGGGTGGGGGCGGGGCGGCGGCCCCGGAGGACCGGTCCTCCGGGGGCTGTGGGGGACGGATGGGGGCTTACTGGACGCTGGTGCGGGCCACGGCATGCAGCCGGCTGGGGATCACCGGCTCCCGCGTCGCGTCGTGCGTCAGCTCGAGTGTGTCGCCGGTGCTGTCCACTCGCCAGACGGCGCCGTGCCGGTTCTCCCACTCGACGAAGCTGCCGGGAGCGCCGTCGAGCAGTTCCAGTTCCCGCACCAGCGTGTCCAGGGGTGCGAGGCCGCGGGCGTCACCCTTGCTCATGCTCTGGGTACGGGTGTTGTCGTAGCGCATCTTGACGAACGGCATCTCGGTTCGATCGAGCTTGTTCGGCTGGAGCATTTTGCGGAACCTCCCCCAGGCCTCTTCCTCGTTCTCCCTGCCGGAGATCTCACTGGCGTAGGCGGGAAAGACGGCGTAGGTGACCGCTGACAGCTCCGGGTTCTCGGTGCCGTGGTAGCCGTGCACTTCGGGGGCCGCCACTCCAACGGTGTCGAACTGCGTCCCGTCGTGGTGGAAGCCGCCGACGGCTACCAGGGGCCGCCCCTGCCCCACGAAGGTGTCGTCATGGGCGCGCGCGTGGGCGAGTAGTGCCGTGACGAGCGCCTCGTCGTAGCGACCACGTACGTTGACCTGCAGGTTGTGCTGGCCGTCGGTGGAAAGTGCGGCGGTGAAGGTGAACATCGGGTTCGGCGACCACCGCCACGCGGAGGCCAGACCCGGAACGGGAGCGGCGCCGGGCATGGCGGACAGGACGGATCCAAGGTTCATGAGGGTGGCTCCTGTGCTCGGGTCGGGGGCCCTAGCTGCATGAGTAGAGGGTGGGGTGGACATCCTGGCGGTAGGTGGCGTCCATGAGCGCACCGCCGCGGGAGTTCTCGCTTCTCGTCATGGGCTCCATGTTCTCGGGGCGGTTGTAGAAGTCGTTGCGGGTGGCCCGGTCGGAACGGTAGCCCGTCTGGTTCCAGTGATCGACCACCGGTGTCAGGTGCTCGTATGTGAGCTGGTTGGACGGGATGATCTCGCCCGCGGAGTTGCGCCAGGTCAGCTCGGACCTGGGGATGCGTTCCATGATCTGACGGCCCTGGGAGTCGAGCTGCCCGGTGGGCCGCATCGGTGTGCCGCCCTGGGCGATGCCCTCGTCGGTCCAGGTGGCGGTCATGGCGTCATGGGTGGACTGGCGATAGCTGCCGGGGTACTCGGTGTCGCGGTTGTGGGCCTGTACGGGCGAGTTCGGGTCCCTTTCCCAGCGGCCTCGCTGGCCGCGGATGCGGATGAGGCCCAGCGGGTCGAGGAGAATGAGCGGGTTGGCGACGTAGGCGTAGTCGTTCGGGTCCGGTGCCAGGCCCAGCGGATCGGCGCTGACGTAACGCGCGGTCTCCGGGTCGTAGTAACGGAAGTAGTTGTAGTTCCAGCCGGTCTCGGCGTCCGCGTACTGCCCGGGAAAGCGCAGGGGGCAGTCGGCTTCCGGCGTTGGGGGCGGTGCGCCGGTCGGCTGCCCCCAGGCCGTGAATCTGCGGTGCCAGACGATCCGGCCGTCCGCCGAGACGAGTTCGGTTGGCGTTCCGACGAGGTCGGTGACGATGGCGTAGAAGCGGGCGTCGGTGTCGCTCAGGTCGCCTGCGCCGCCGTTTCCGGTGGCGTCCGCTGCCGGCCGTTCCCGGCCGCCGGTCACTGTCTGGGCGACGGGTCGGTAGGAACCCGGTGCGTAGTCCCAGGTGGTGACGGTGCCGTCGGTCTCGATCTGTTCGGCGAGGCGTGTTCCGTCCCAGCTGAACGTCGTCTCCTCCAGCACGTCTCCGCCGGTGCCGAGGCGTTGTTTGCCGACCCGCCGGCCGTCCGGATCGTAGGTGTAGCGCCACTCGGATCCGTCCGGTGCGACGGTCCGGACCAGGCGGTCCTCCGAGCTCCACCCGTAGTGGGATGTGCGCCGTCCGCCACTGAGGAGACGGACGGTCCTGCGGATCAGGCGCCCCTGGCCGTCGTAGGCGTAGGTGGTACGTCCGGCACGGTGCAGTCTGGTTCCGTCGGCATGGTGGGGCTGGGGCTCCGCGGTTCCGTCGTACGGGGAGCTGGTGACGAGGTTGCCCGCGCGGTCGTACCCGTAGTTCTCCTCGCGGTCGGCGGTCCTCACCGCGGTAAGCCTGCCGACCGGATCCACGTCGAACCGGCGGCTTTCGCCGAGCAGCTCGTCGATCTCCCTGAGCGCTCCGTCGAGGTCGTACGTGTAGGTACGGTGCTGGAGCAGCTCACCGCCCACGTCGCCACTGCCGCGGTTGGGCGCGGTGACCGACTGCCCGGTCAGCCGGCCGGAACCGTCCCAGCTCTGGTGGAGCACCGCCTCCGCACCCAGCGTCCTGCGGATCTCACGATGGGCGGTGTCGTAGTCGAAGCGCAGTTGGCTGCCGGCGCCGCTCAGGGTCCGCGGGTGGCCCGTCGCCTCGTACGTCCAGGTCGAGGTGATGCCCGAGGGAGTGCGCCGGCTGATGCGACGGCCGAGGGCGTCGTACGTGTAGGTGGTGGTCCGGCCGTTGACCGTCTCGGTCAACGTGCGCCCCACGGAGTCGTAGGTACGTTCGACCGTGGTGTCGCGGTTGGCGGCGCGGAGCAGTGAGCCGGTGCTGTCGTACTCGTAGGTGGTGACCTCGTCCGCCGTGCGGTACCGGCGTGGCCGGCCGAGCAGGTCCACGGTCACGTCCGTGGTCTGTCCGGCGCCATTGCTCCACGACGTACGCTGCCCGGCCGCGTCGTGCGTGTAGGTGAGCGTGCGGCCGTTGAAGTCCGTCTCCCGGATCAGGCGGTTGGCCTCGTTGTAGGCGTACTCCCAGGTGCGGCCGTCCGCGTTGTGGACACCGGTCAGGTTCAGTTCGGTGTCGTAGGAGAACGTGTAGCAGCGGCCGTCCGGTGTGGTGCGGGAGGTCGGTTGGTGGAAGTGGGTGAACTCGTACGTGGTGACCGCACCGTCGCGGGCCGTGTGCGAGACGGGATTGCCTTCGCCGTCCCAGCTCCAGGCCTCCGTCGCGCCGTCCGGGAGCGAACGCCACGAGGCCAGTCCTTCGACGGTCCAGCCGAATCGATCGGTGGCGCCGGCGGGGTCGGTCACCGCGGTCACGCGCCCGAAGGAGTCGCGCCGCGCTCGGGTCGTCCGGCCCTCCGGGTCGGTGAGGGCCAGCGGCAGACCGGCCGGATCGGTCTGGATGTGCCGGGTGTGGCCGAGCGCGTCGGTGACGGAGAGGGGCCGCCCCAGAGCGTCGTAGCCGTAGCGGGTGGTCGCGCCGGACGGGTCGGTGACGGACAGGCGATTGCCCTGCTCGTCGTAGGTGTAGGTCCAGAACGAACCGTCGGGGTCCGTGAGCCGGCGGGTGCGGCCTGCCTCGTCGTAGTCGGCCCGGACAGAGCTGAGGTCCGGTCTGACCACCTCGGTCAGGTGACCGGCCGCGTCGAAGACCTGCCGGGTGGTGCGGCCCAGGGGGTCGGTCCAGGAGACGAGGCGTCCGTTCTCGTCCCACTCCCGGCGGGTCGAGGCTCCCAAAGGGTCGGTCACCTGGACGAGTTGCAGACGCTCGTCGAACCGGTAGGTGGTGGCCCGGCCGAGGGAGTTGCGGTACGTGTTGACGCGTGCCGCGTCGTCGTAGGTGAGGGAGCAGTCGAGGAAACCGTCCGCCCCCCTGCCGACCGTGACCCTGTGCCGCTCGTCGTAGGTGTAGCGGTACCAACCGCCGTTGCGGTCGGTCCAGCTCGTGATGCGGGACTCGGCGTCGTACGTGAGCTGGAAGTCCCGGCCCTGCCCGTCGGAGACGACGCGGAGATTGCCCTCCGTGTCATAGCCGTAGCGTCGCACCACCGCCCACGGTGAGTGGGCTTCCGCGCCGTAGCCGTCTTCCGGTGAGCTGAGAACGCTCAGGGACGTGACCCGGCCGTCTTCCGTGGCGATTGCCACCCGGTAGCCGCCGGAGTGACGCATCTCGACGAGGGCGCCCCCCTCGTCGTAGAGGAAGTCGATGCGGTGCCCGTTGCGGTCGGTTGTCGCGGCAAGAGGCAGGGTGTAGGCGGGGGTGTCATCGTCGCGCCGTACACCGGGGGCGAAGTGGTGGGTCCGTCCGGTCTCGTCGTCGTGGACGGTGATCGTGCCTGCGCCGTCACCGTTCCACGTCAACGGCCGTCGAGGCCCCTCCAGAGGCAGGGTCGCGGTGCCGGGTGCGGGAATCGGATAGGCCAGGAGCATGCCGTCCTCACTCGCGAATACGACACCCTGGTCGTCGATCTCCAGGCGCTGGTCCAGCGTCGAGGCCCAACTCGCCCCGAAGCATCGCCCCCAGCGGTAGGTCGAGACGTGGGTGCGCCGGACCAACAGCGGCAGGAGCCCGCCGAGTTCCAGGTCCACCTGCTCCATGAGCATCTCGCCGGACACCATGTCGATCGGGTCGCCGCCCCGGCACCGGCCCTTGTAGGGCTTGGCTTTCGCAAGAAGGTCCTTGGCGCCGGAGCGCAAGGTCTTCAGACCACCCCGCACGGCGGTGGCCATCCCCTTCATGCCCTTGGCGAGTCCGCCGAGGGTGGTCAGGCCCTTCATGCCGGGTATGCAGTCCAGAGCCGCCAGCCCCACATCCCACAGGGACGCCTGGCCCTTGCTGTATTTGTAGAGCGTGTCCGCAAGGACCACGAGAGCGGCCACGACGACGATCGCAGCGAGTATCGGGCCGCCGATGATCATCACGATGATCCCGAGGACCGCCACGACGACCTTGCAGACCGCGACGATCGTGTCCCAGTTGTCGGAGAACCAGTCGCCGACGTCCTCCCACCACGAACGGTTCTGGATGCCCGCGTCCGACGCCTCGTCGATCTTGTTCTTCGCGTCGCGGGCCGCGTCCTCGCGCATCTTGCGGGCGTCCTCGGCCATCTTCTTCGCCGCGTCCAGCGCGCTCTGCGCCGAGTCGACGGCCGACTGCGCGTTGGTCTGGGCCGTCCTGGCGTGCTGGGCGTCACGGGTGGCGGCGCGGACCTTCGCCTCGTCCGGCTTGTCCGCGTCCGACTTGCTGCCCGTCGGGTCGTCCTTGTACTTGTCCGCCTCCTTCGACGCCCGCGTCACCCACGAGTCCGCCGAGGACAGCTTCGACTGGGCGGAGGTGAGGTCCTGGCGGGCCTCGCGCGCCTTCACCAGCGCCTTGTCGGCCAGGGCCTGGGCGCGCTCCAGCTTCGGCCAGAAGTCGGCGAGGGCGTCGCCGCACATCCCGTACGACTTCTCGAGCTTCTTCAGGTTCTTCGGAACGCCGGAGAACTCTTCCTTGAAGACCGTCGCCGACTTGCCCGCCCACTCCGCGAGCGTGCCCTCCCCCGCCATGCCCTTCACCAGGCGCAGCGCCTCGGACACGTCGTCCGCGAAGTCGTGCAACGTCTTGGCGAGCGTGCGCACGCGTTGCGGGTCGCCTGGGGTCGGGTCCTTGTCCAGGTCCAGGACATGCCAGTCACTCGGCCTGTGGCCCACCATCACGCAACCCCCGTCGACGCACGCGCATCAGCAACAACCCGTATGCACACGTGAACTTACAAGGCGCGAGTGTTCGAGTGGAAGGTGGGCCGAGTTCAGCCGGCCGGCCGGATGTCCAGTTCGGCCCGGACCGTCTTGCCGGGCAGGGAGACGCCCCGTGAGACGCGGTCGACGACTTCCCAGCGGTCGGCGAGTGCGTCGACCAGGAGCAGGCCTCGGCCGGTGTCGTCCAGCGGCTTCGGGCTCGCCGCCTCCCCGCGTGCGGGCGGCCTGCGTTCCGCTCGGGTGTCGGAGACCTCGATGTGGAGGTGGACGTGCGGGACGTGCGTGAGGCGCAGTTCGAAGTCCCGGCCCGGGACGCGGCCGTGGGTCACCGCGTTGGCCGCCAGCTCCGCGACGATCAGTGTGGCGGTGTCGGAGAGGGCGGTCCGGTACGGGATGCCCCACGCATGGAGCTGGGTGGCCGTGAGGTGCCGGGCGAGGCGGGCGCCGAGCGGGGTGGAGCTGAAGCGCTGAGTGAACATACGTACGGTGAGTGGGAGTTGGTGGGGCGGGAGTGGCGTCATGGGGTCACCGTGACGTTCGGCCGGGCGGTCCGCCAGGTCAGCTACTCGTACGCTCCGTCAGCGTACGAGTACGAGGAGTGGACAGTGTCGGTGACGGGCTGTAACTCTGGGCGCCTTCGGAGTGTGCGGCGGGGAGAGCGTGCGGAAGGTGGCCGCCATGGCGGACGGTGCGGTGGATGCGGGCGTGGTCGGCGGGGGCGGTGAGCCCGACGTGTCCGACAGTCTCAGGACGTTCGGGGCCGTCGTCCAGGGGTTCCGGAAGCGGGCCGGAATGACGCAGGAGGAGCTGGCCGAACGGGTTCGGTACTCCGTGCAGACCGTGGCGTCCGTCGAGCAGGGGCGGCGGTTCCCCACCCTTGAGTACGTCCGGCGGGCCGAGGACGTGCTGGACGCGGCGGGCATCCTCAGCGGGGCTGTGCGGCATCTGTCGCGACAGCCGGGGCTCGCGAGCTGGTTCCGGCAGTGGGCCAGGTTGGAGGCCGCGGCCGTCAGCCTCAGTACGTATGAATGCCGGCTCGTCCCGGGTCTGCTGCAGACGGAGGGCTACGCGCGCACGCTGTTCGAAAACCAGTTGCCTCCGCTGAGTGACGAACAGATCGAGGCGCGATGGGTGGCGCGGGCCGAACGGCAGAAGTTGCTGTGGGAGCGGCCGAACACTGCGTTCAGCTTCATCGTCGAGGAGCATCTGTTCCTGCGCCGTACGGGCGGGGCGGACGTGACACGGCAAGTGATCGACCACGTAATGGAGCTGGCGGGTCTGCGCAACGTCGAAGTACAGGTGATGCCCTTGGTGCGGACGGCTCACGCCGGCCTGGCTGGTCCCATGCAACTGCTGGAGACGCCCGAGGCTCGCTGGTTCGCCTACAACGAGGGGCAGCGCGGGGGCCTGTTCGTCTCCGACCCGAAGGAAGTGAGCGTCCTCCAGATGAGGTATGCCAGGATGCGTTCACAGGCTCTCTCCCTCGAAGACTCCCTGGGCCTGTTGCAGGAGATGCGAGGAGCCCGATGAGCAGCACTGAGCTGGCCTGGTTCAAGAGCAGCTACAGCAGCGGTGGAGACGGAGACTGCGTGGAAGTGGCCGCCGCCTGGTTCAAGAGCAGCTACAGCAGCAGCGGAGACGGTGACTGCGTCGAGGTCGCCACTCGCCCCGCCACAGTCCACGTCCGTGATTCCAAGGACCGGCGCGGCCCCCAGCTCGCCCTCTCCCCCGCCGCCTGGCGCGACTTCGTCGCCTACGCCTCACACGGCTGAGGCAAGGCACGTCAGCGCAGGGCCTCCGCCACCTCGCGGGCCGCATGCATCACGCGGTCGCCCACTCGTTCTGGGACCACGTCGGAGAGCATGACCACGCCCACGCTGCCCTCCACGCCCGTCACTCCGAGCAGCGGCGCGGCCGCCCCGCAGGCGCCGGCCTCCAGTTCGCCGTGGGTCAGGGTGTAGCCGGGGCCGTCCGCGGCCTCGCTCGGCTGGCGGGCGGAGAGGATGGCCTTGCCGGCGGCGCCGCGTTCCAGGGGGTGGCGGAAGCCCGCGCGGTAGGCGACGTGGTAGTCGGTCCAGGTGGGTTCCACGACGGCCACGGCCAGGGCCTCCGCTCCGTCCACCAGGGTCAGGTGGGCCGTCGCTCCGATGTCCTCGGCCAGCGAGCGCAGGGCCGGCATGGCGGCCTCGCGGACGAGGGGGTGCACCTGGCGGCCCAGGCCCAGTACTCCGAGTCCGACCCGGGCGCGGCCGCCGAGGTCACGGCGTACCAGGGCGTGCTGTTCCAGCGTGGCGAGCAACCGGTAGACGACCGTCCGGTTCACGCCCAGCTTGTGGGACAGCTCGGTGACGGTCAGCCCGTGGTCCGTGTCGGCCAGCAGCTTGAGGACCCGCAGTCCCCGGTCGAGCGTCTGAGAGGTCTCCGCGGTCACGACGCCCACTCCTTAGTGGTGAGGTCGGCGGCCCCCTCGCGTCGGATGCGTCACAGAGTCCCGTCAGTGACGCGCTTCAGAGGCCGCCGATCGGCTGACGGTCCGGCCTCTTACCCGGGCCCCGTCGCTTCACGGCTGCGCTCCGCGGCGGCGCTGCCACGGGGCGTGTGCGTAGCGGGACAGTAACGACCAGGTCCGCTGAGCGGAAGGCTCCGTCCAGAATCCGGGCGGCAACCGTTATCCACTGTCGGTGTTTGTCCCGGTACGTACCGCACACGCCTCCGAGGGGGGCGGCGTCACTTCATGCGCGTCGCCCACTCCTGCACCTTGGCGATGCGCTGGCGCAGCTGTCCGCCGGTGGCCTCGGCGCTGGGCGGGCCGCCGCACACGCGGCGCAGCTCGGTGTGGATCACGCCGTGCGGCTTGCCGCTCTGGTGGACGTAGGCGCCGACCATCGTGTTGAGCTGCTTGCGCAGCTCCATCAGCTCCTTGTGAGAGACCACCGGCCGCCGCTCGGCGGGCAGTTCGAGCAGGTCGGCCTCTTCGTCGGGCTTCTTGCGGCTGTGCGCGATCTGGCGGGCCTGGCGCTTCTGGAGGAGGAGCTGGACCTGGTCGGGTTCGAGGAGCCCCGGGATGCCGAGGTAGTCCTGCTCCTCCTCGCTCCCGGGGTGGGCCTGCATGCCGAACTCGGCGCCGTTGTACATGACCCGGTCGAAGGTGGCCTCGGACTCCAGTGCCTCGAAGGAGAACTGCTCCTGCTCGCCGGTGTCCTCGTCCTGCTCCCGGTTCGCCTCGTCCATCTCCTTCTCGGACTCGGCGTACGGGTCCTCCTCGCCGTCCTTCTTGGGCTTGTCGAGGACGTGGTCGCGCTCGCGCTCCATCTCGTTCGCGAACGTGAGCAGGTCGGGCACGGTGGGGAGGAAGACGGAGGCCGTCTCGCCGCGGCGCCTGGAGCGGACGAAGCGGCCCACGGCCTGGGCGAAGAAGAGGGGGGTCGAGATCGTGGTGGCGTAGACGCCCACCGCCAGGCGCGGCACGTCGACGCCCTCGGACACCATGCGGACGGCGACCATCCAGCGGGAGTTGTCCTGGCTGAAGGTGTCGATGTTCTTGGACGCGCCGACGTCGTCGGAGAGCACGACGGTGGCCTTGTCGCCGGTGATCTCGCGGATCAGCTTGGCGTAGGCGCGGGCGGAGTCCTGGTCGGCGGCGATGACGAGCGCGCCCGCGTCGGGGATGGCCTTCCTGACCTCGGTGAGCCGCTGGTCGGCGGCGCGGAGTACGGCGGGCATCCACTCGCCGCGCGGATCGAGCGCGGTGCGCCAGGCCTGGCTGACGGCGTCCTTGGTCATCGGCTCGCCGAGCCGCGCCGCGATCTCGTCGCCCGCCTTCGTGCGCCAGCGCATGTTGCCGCTGTAGCTCATGAAGATGACGGGGCGCACGACGCCGTCGGCGAGCGCGGAGCCGTACCCGTAGGTGTAGTCGGCGGCGGAGCGGCGGATGCCGTCGTTGCCCTCCTCGTACTGGACGAAGGGGATCGGGTTGGTGTCCGACCGGAAGGGCGTGCCGGTGAGCGCGAGGCGCCGGGTGGCGGGCTCGAACGCCTCCAGGCAGGCCTCGCCCCAGGACTTGGAGTCACCGGCGTGGTGGATCTCGTCGAGGATGACGAGCGTCTTGCGCTGCTCGGAGCGGTTGCGGTGCAGCATCGGGCGGACGCCGACGCCCGCGTACGTGATGGCGATGCCGTGGTACTCGCGGCTGAGCGGACCGGCGCTGTACTCGGGGTCGAGCTTGATGCCTATCCGGGCCGCGGCCTCCGCCCACTGCTTCTTCAGGTGCTCGGTCGGCGCGACCACGGTCACCTGCTGCACGACGTGATGGTGCAGCAGCCAGGACGCCAGCGTCAGCGCGAACGTGGTCTTTCCGGCGCCGGGGGTGGCGACCGCCAGGAAGTCCCGGGGCTGTTCCTGGAGGTACTTCTCCATCGCCCCCTCCTGCCAGGCCCGCAGCTTGCTGGCGGTGCCCCAGGGGGCACGGCCGGGGAAGGCCGGGGACAGGTGGTGCGAGGTGCTGGAGCTGGCGGTGGTAGTCACGGTCTCCGAAGGGGTCCGAAGGGGGTGGAGCGGCTCGGCCACGTATGACAACCGGGCCACCCTACCGGCGCCCCGGCACGATCGACGCGCGCACCGGGGCGGGTCACCCCCGGGTGGGACGGACGTCACAACCACCCCGGCGCACCCACGCGCCGCGCCCGGCTCACCCACCGCCGCACCCGGCTCACCGCGCGCGCAGCCGTGTCGCCACCCACGCCCCCACCAGCGCCACGCCCGCCATCGGCAGGAACACCGCCGCGAAGGCCACCGGATGGGAGCCGGTCGCCTGCGTGGCCGCGTGGCTGACCGTGCCGCCGCCGAGGGCGGCGAACGCGGCTCCGCCGACCGACAGCAGGACGACGTTGGAGAGGCCGTCGGAGATCTGGAGGGCGGCGGAGTTGCTGCCGGCCTCCTCGGGGGCGGAGAGCTTGAGCAGGAGCACGCTGGTGGAGGAGATCACCAGGCCCATCCCGAAGCAGCCGAAGCCCCAGGCGACGGCCACCGTCCAGGCGGGTACGGCGTCGATCAGCACGCTGGGTGCCGTGGTGATGGCCGCCGCCACCAGGACCATGCCGAGGGCCATCAGGCGCTCGCGGTGGGGTTCCAGGCGCGGCCGGGACTGCAGCCAGGACCCCGCGGCCCAGGTCGCGCCACCCGCCGCGAGGGACAGGCCGGCCAGCGTGGGGCTGAGGCCGCGCTGGGTGACCAGCATCAGCGGCACGAAGGACTCGGCGGCGATGAACGAACCGGCGGCGATCCCGCGCAGCAGCACCACGGAGGGCAGGCCCCGCACCGCCCGGTAGGTGCCGCGCGGCAGCAGACCGAGGACGGCCGGGACGAGCAGCGCCACGCCCACCGCGCCGGGCAGCAGCGAGACCCAGCGCAGGTCCTGGGCGGCGTACTGGAGCAGGCCCGCGCCCAGCGAGATGGCGAGGGCGAGCCGGATGCGACGGCCGTCGAAGGAGGCGGGCGCGTTGCCACCGCCGACGGCACCGGAGGCGCGGGCGCGTATCTGCGGCAGCGCGAGCGCCAGCGGGAAGACGACCAGCACCGGGATGCCGACGAACACCCAGCGCCAGCCGAGGTGCTCGGTCACCGCGCCGGAGGCGAGCGGGCCGACGATCGACGGGACGACCCAGCCCGCCGCGAACGCCGCCATGATCGCGGGCCGCAGCCGCTCCGGGTAGGCCCGTCCGACGACGACGTACAGGGCGACGATCACCAGGCCACCGCCGAGCCCCTGCACGGCCCGCCCGAGGATGAACAGCCACATCGCGCCGGCCGTCCCGGACAGCACGAGCCCCACCGCGAAGGCGGCGATGCCACAGGTCAGCGACGCCAGCGGGCCCCGCCGGTCCGACCACTGACCGGAGAGCACCATCCCGAACAGACTCGTCGTGAAGTACCCCGAGAACGCGAACGCGTACAGCGACACCCCGTCCAGCTCCCGCGCCGCCACCGGCATCGCCGTACCGACCGCCGTCGCCTCGAAGGCGATCAGCACGATGACGGAGACGATGCCGATACTCAGCGCCCGGTAGGCGCGGCTCAGCACGGTCTCGTCGGGGACGGAGGGAACGGAGGGGGCGCCGGCGGTCGCGGCGGGGACGGCGACATCGGTGTCGCGGGGCTCAGGGACGGTCATGGTCGCCAGGGTAAGGGCCACAGCACCGCTTGACCCCTGTCGTGAGGCGGTACCGGACCGGGACCTTGGTCGTACGACCCCGCCCCGTTCATGAACGCGGTATGGCAGTCGTGTTGCGGCCCCGCCGGATTCCTTGAGCACCCGCCCGGGCCGCCCTACGGTCGGTCACGAGTGAAGGACACGGCCGTGTGCCCGAGTGGTTCAGGGGCTCGCCTGCGCTGTGTCCATCAGCGAGCTCCGCTCGCGGGGAGTTACGCGGGTTCGAATCCCGCCACGGCCTCCATCGCTGCCGCGCGGTGCAGCAGCCACAGGCTGAAGACGAGGGTGGAGACGTCCGGGGTCAGGGGGCGCGGGTCCGCGCCGTCGGCCGGGTGCCAGGACGCGACCTCGCCCGTCGCGCCGTCGAGCACCACGTCGGTGCCGTCGGGCAGTCGGCCCAGCCGGACGAGGTGGGCGGGCGGACCGTCCGCGAACTCCGTGCCGTAGTACTCCGCGAGGGTCGGCAGCGCCATTCCGTCGGTGTCCGCCAGGAGCGGGAAGGTGTCCTCCGGCAGGCCCGTCTCGCGCAGGAAGCGGCGGGTGGGCTCGTGGGTGAGGGACGGGGGGAAGTCGACGTCCTCGAAGCGGGCCACCCGGCCGGGGCCGAACTCACGGGTCAGCAGCCGGTAGGGCAGATCCAGGGCGAGGCCGGACGTCGTGCGCCGGCCCGCCGACAGGAGCAGACAGCCGATCAGCGCCGCCGACGTCCAGAACAGCGGCGTCTCGCGCCCCGGCGGCACCGGGCAGCGGGAGGGCTCCCGGGCCGAGGCCGTGGTGAGACGGGCGAGGGTCAGCAGGGACGGGAGGGACGGCAGGCGCGGTGGTGGCTGAGTCGTGTCCGTCGTGTCTTCCGTGACCGCCTGCATCGTCTCCCCCGGGTGTGCTCGAGCGTGGTGGGAGCGGCAGTCGTCCCCACCGCTTCGCAGCCTAGGGCCTGCCACTGACAACGCCCCGTCGCACGGGACCCGTCCGTCCCGTTACGTAGGACGCGTCCCGTGCCGCGCGCGTTGCCTCCCGGGCGGGGGACGTCAGTTCGCCGTGACCACCGCGGCCTGGGGCCGGATCGGGAGCCGGTTCACCGGGCGGCCCGTGGCCGCCCGTACGGCGGAGGCGACGGCCGCCGGGGAGGCCACCACCGGCACCGCGCTGACCGCCTTCGCGCCGAAGGGGGCGACCACGTCGCGTTCCTCGACGAGCTTCACGATCCGGATGTCCGGGGTGTCCAGCGCGGTCGGCAGGGCGTAGCCGGTCAGGTCGGGGTGGCGGATCAGGCCGCGCGGGGTGCGGAGGTTCTCCGTGAGCGCGATGCCGACGCCCTGCGTGACGCCCGCCTCGATCCGGGCGGTCAGCTGGGCCGGGTTGAGCACCCGCCCCACGTCCTGCGCGACGGCCAGCTCCACCACCCGTACCGAGCCGATCTCGATGTCGACGTCGACCACCGCGCGGATCGCGCAGAAGGACATGCCGACGAAGGCGTCGCCCTGGCCGGTCTCGTCCAGCGGTTCGGTCGGGTGCGGGCGGCACTGGGCGGTGGCCCACAGTTCCTTGCCGTCCAGCGCCTCGGCGACCGTGGTCGACAGCACGCCGTCGTACGAGGTGATCTTGCCGTCGGCGATCTGGAGCAGCTCGGTCGACATCCCGAACTGGTGCGCCAGGGGCTGGAGGAGCTGGGTGCGGACCATCTTGGCCGCCCGTTCCACCGCACCGCCCGACACCCAGGTGTGGCGGCCGCGGCAGCCCGCGCCGGCCGGGGGCTGGTCGGTGTCGACCGGCGCCACCTGCACGTCGTCGACGCCGAGGGTGTCCTGCACGATCTGCCGGGCGAGCGTGGTGAAGCCCTGGCCGGTCTCGACCGCCGCGCACAGCACCGTCGCCACGCCGTCCTGGACCTTCACGGTGGCGGTGGAGACCTCGTCCGCGCCCTCGGCGCCGAGCATGTGCACCATGCCGATGCCGTAGCCCACGCCCCGGCGCACCGCGCCCGGTTCGCCCGCGCCCTCGGGACCGCCGGGCAGCAGCCACTCGTCCTCGGGCGTGTCCTTGGGCAGTGCGGGCAGCGGGAAGTCGCGGACCGCCTGGAGGAGTTCGGCGACCGGGGCGGGGCAGGTGACGGACTGGCCGGTGGGGAGCACGTCCCCGGTGGCCAGTACGTTGCGCAGCCGCACCTCGGCCGGGTCGAGGCCGAGCTTCTTGGCGACCTTGTCCATCTGCGCCTCGTAGGCGGCGCAGACCTGCATGGCGCCCTCGCCGCGCACATGGCCGGAGGGCGGGTTGTTGGTGCGTACGGCCCAGCCCTCGATGAAGGCGTTCGGGACGACGTACGGTCCGCAGGCGAAGGCGACCGCGGCGGCCAGGGCGTCCGACGAGGTGTCGGCGTAGGCGCCCGCGTCGAGCAGGATCTGCGCCTCGACCTTCACCACCCGGCCCTCGGCGTCGGCGTGGTGGCGGTAGCGCAGGAGGGTGGGGTGCCGGTGGGCGTGGCCGAGGAAGGACTCCTCGCGCGTGGCGGTGAGTTTCACCGGGCAGCCGGTCTTCAGCGCGAGCAGGCCGAGGGGCAGTTGGAAGCCCTGATCCTCGCGGTCGGCGGTGGCGCCGGGCACCCCGGTGACGACGATCTTCACCTGTTCGGGCGTCAGGCCGTAGCACTCGGCGGCCGCGTCCCGGTCGCCGTGCGGGTCGGTGGAGGCCAGGTACAGCTCCACGCCGCCGTCCGGGCGCGGTACGGCCAGGCCCGCCTCGGCCCCTATCGGCGCCGGGTCCTGGCGGCCGATGCGGTAGAGGCCCTCGACGACGATCTCGCCGGCCGCGTCCGGGTCGCCGTGGCGCAGCGGGATGTGCCGGATCAGGTTGCCGTCGGGGTGCAGCGGCTCGGCCTCGAAGGCCTGCTCGGGGTCGATCACCGGGTCGAGCACCTCGTACTCGACGATGACGGCGGCGGCGGCCATCCGCGCGGTGTCGGGGTGGTCGGCGGCGACGGCGGCGATGGGCTCGCCGTGGTGGCGTACGACCTCGGAGGCGAAGACCGGGCGGTCGGCCCGGCCGCGTCCGTGCAGCGCGGTGCCGGGTACGTCCTCGTGGGTGACGACCGCGCGGACGCCGGGCATCTCCCGCGCGTGGGTGGTGTCGATGGACACGATGCGCGCGTGCGGGTGCGGTGAGCGCAGTACGGCCGCCCACAGCAGGCCCTCGGCCCACAGGTCGGCGGCGTACGGGAAGGTGCCCTCCGTCTTGGCGCGGGCGTCGGCGGGCGGCAGGGACGCGCCGAGGCCGTGCGGGATGGGCTCGGCGACGGGGGGCGCCGCCTCGGCGGGTCCCGCGGCCTCCGCAGTCGCGGCGTCGTTGCTCACGCGTGGCCTCCGTCCTGGCCGTGGTCACCGAAGGGCCGGTCGTGGGGTCCCGCTGCCGGGTCCGGTGCGCCGGGCGGTGGCTGGGGCTCGAAGGCCGACGCGTTGACGCCGCCCGCGCCCGGTCCTGCCTGGTGCGGGATGCGGGGCGCGTCGCCGTCCGCGGCGGTGTGCGCGTCGGCGCCGGCGTGTGCCTCGCGCTCGGCGACGACCTCCTGGACCGCCTCCAGGACACCGCGGTACCCGGAGCAGCGGCACAGGTTGCCGCACAGGGCCTGGCGGGCCTCCAGGTCGGTCGGCGCCGGGTTGCCCTCCAGGAGGTTGTGCACGGTCATCGCCATGCCGGGCACGCAGAAGCCGCACTGCACCGCGCCCCGCCGGGCGAGCGCCCGCTGCACGTCCGACGGCTGTCCGTCGGCGGCCAGGCCCTCGACCGTGCGGACCTCGCTTCCGGCCGCGGTCACGGACGGGACCAGGCAGGAGGCGACGAGACGTCCGTCGACCTGCACGTTGCAGGCGCCGCACTCGCCCTGCGAGCAGCCGTCCTTGGCGCCCGCGAGGCCGAGCCGCTCCCGCAGCACGTAGAGCAGCGACTCGCCGATCCAGGCGTCGGTGACGGGCCGGTCGGCGCCGTTGACCCGCAGCACGTACGAGGCGAGGGGGTGCTCGTCGTGCGCGGCGGCCGGGGCGCGTTCGTCGGCCGCGGGCGGGGCGGCCTGTACGTCGGTGTGTACGTCGGCGGGCGTGTCGCTCCCGGCCTCGGCCGGGTCGGCTCGCTCGGCCGGGTCGGCTCCTTCGGCCTGGTCCGCTCCGTCGGCCGGTCCGGTCCGGTCGCCGGCCGCGGCGGCCGGGCCCGTCACGGGCTCCTCCGCGGCCTCCGGCACGGATTCCGCGGTCACGTCCTCCGCGGCCCCCGCCGGGCGCCCAGCGGGGCCCTCAGGGGCCTCCTCGGCACCACGGGGACCGCCGGTCGCCGTGGCCTCGGCCGCCGGTGCCACGGAGTCGGCCTCCACGGCGGGTTCGGCGGGTGCCTGGGCGTACGGATCGGCCGGGTGCTGGGGCGGGCGCGACGTACTGGACGTCTGCGTCTCGCCGGTGCCGGGTCCGCCCTCCGCCGTGTCGTCGCCCCACGGCTGCCCGGCGGGCTGGGTCGCCCAGGGCGCGGGGGCGCCGCCCGGCAGGGTGGCCGGAGCGCCGGTGCCCCACTGCTCGGCCAGGGACGACGTGGTGAACTCGCCCGACTCGTCCGGAAGGTCGCCGCCGGCGACGGGGATGGACCACTGTCCGGTCACGTCCTGGCCGGACCCCGGCTCCGCGTCCTCGGGGGGCGCGGCCTCGGAGAAGTCCCACTGGCCGGTGGCGCCTGGCCGGTAGGTGAACCGTTCGCCGTCGCCCTGCCCGGCGTTCGCGTCGTAGGGCGCGGCCCCGCCGTAGGGGTCGTGCGGCGGCGGGTAGTCGGCGTAGCCCTGCTGAGCGGCGTGTTCCTGTCCGGTGTCCGGCAACTGCCACTGGGTGCCGTCCACGGGGGCGGACGGCATGGTCCAGGAGCCGGTGGCGGCCGGGTCGGTGCCGGTGGCGGGCGCGACCGTGATCTGCGGCGGCACGTAGCCGTGTCCGGGTGCGGCGAGCGGACTGTCGGAGGAGGCGAGGAGCGCGTCCACGCCGCCCTCGGGGAGCTTCACGAAGGCGGTGGCGCCGTCGTCGTAGTCGCCCTGGGGCAGCGGGTCCCAGCGGCCGCCGCTCGGGGGCGTGCCCTCTCCGTGCCGGTCGTCGTGCCGGTCGTCGTACCGGTCGCCGTGCTGGTCGTCGGTCACGACAGCGCCCTCCCCAGTGCTCGTCGGGCCAGCGCGGCGACGGTGCGCCGCAGGTGCAGTACGGCGGGCGGGAGCTGCGCCACGGAGCCGTCCTCGGCGGGGGCCGGGTCGGGGATGCAGGCGGCGGCGACGTACTCGCCGAAGCCGTGCAGCGCCTCCGGGACGATCGCGCGGCCGTTGTCCCAGTCGATGAGCGAGGCCACCCACTGCTCGGCCTCCAGGGGCCGCAGCGGCATCGGCGCGATGGCGCCCACGGCACAGCGCACCCCGCGCCGGGCGGGGTCGAGGACCAGCGCGACGGAGGCCGTCGCGCGGCCCGGACCGGTGCGGCCGGTCGCCTTCAGGAAGACCTGCGGCGCGTGCAGCAGCGGCATGCGCACGTAGCCGATCAGCTCGCCCGCGCGGAGCATCTCCATGCCGGCCAGCAGGTGCGAGACCGGCATCTCCCGGCGGGCGCCGTCCGGGCCCGCGATGATCAGTGTCGCCTCCAGGGCGGCCAGCACCGGCAGCGCGTCCCCGGTGGGGGCGGCCGAGGCGATGTTCCCGCCCAGGGTGCCGGCGTTGCGGATCTGCGGCGGTCCGGCCGCCCGCGCGGCGGCGGCGAGCGCCGGGATGAGCGCGGCGAAGTCGGGGCGGCCCATGCGGGCGTGCGTGAGGCCCGCGCCGAGCAGCGCGTGGCCGTCCTGGTACTGCCAGCCGCGGATCTCGCTGATCCGGCCGAGGCCCACCAGCGCGGCGGGCCTGAGCTGGCCGGAGTTGACCGCGGCCATCAGGTCGGTGCCGCCCGCGACGGGCACGGCGGCGGGCATGGCGGCCAGCGCCGCCACGGCCTCGTCCAGAGTCGTGGGCAGCGTGACGGCCTGCGCCGCCTGCGGTGCGTGCGTGGTCAAACCGACTGCCCCTTCCCGCTGTCCCACCTGGTCCCGCCCATGTGGCCGTACGGTACGACCTGACAGGGCGGACGTGGCAACTCTGGCACATCTTTGCAGGGCCCGAACGCAGGGGTCCGCTAGGAGGCATTCGCCCGACTCGTCCACAAGACGGCTGGTTTACCTGGGGATCTCCGGCGATCGGAACTACGCGCGATGCGTGCGAGTTGCCACTCTCAGGTGACGTTCAGGGGCTTTCTCCTTACTTGTTCGGCGGTGGCCCGTCGAGCGGCCGGCCGAGCACGCCGGGCCGCCGCTGCCAGGGCAGCGGACCGCCGGGGGGCCGGTAGCCGACGCCCAGGGCGTCAAGTCGCCGGTAGTGGGCGGCCATCCGCTCCTCGAAGGCGTCGAAGTCCCGGTCGGCCGGGTCGGGCAGGGTGCTCCAGGACACCTCGGCGAACGCGGCCAGCCTCGGGAAGGTCTGGTAGTCGACGCGTGCCTGGTTCTCCATCACCTCGGTCCACACGTTCGCCTGGGTGCCGATCACATGTCCGGACTCGCCCGGTGTCAGTTCCGCCGGAACCGGCTCGAACCGGTAGACGTCCTCCAGGGTGCGCACGAAGCCGATCGGCACCGGCTCGTCCGCACCGGCGTGCTGCCGGTGGTCCAGGTACACCTGCTGTTCGGGGCACATCACCACGTCGTGTCCCGCGCGTGCGGCGGCGATCCCGCCCGCGTACCCGCGCCAGGAGGCCACGGCCGCGCCCTTGGCGAGTCCGCCCTCCAGGATCTCGTCCCAGCCGATGAGCCGGCGTCCGCGTTCGCTCAGCCAGGTGTCGAAGTGCTGGATGAACCAGGCCTGGAGTTCGTCCTCGTTGGCGAGGGCGAGTTCCTCGATGCGGGCCTGCGCGGTGGCCGAGCGCCGCCACTGCTCCTTGGGGCATTCGTCGCCGCCGATGTGGATGAACTCCGAGGGGAAAAGCTCCAGGAGTTCCTCGAACACGCCCTCGTAGAAGCGCAGTGTGTTCTCGGTGGGGGCGAGTACGTTCGGGGAGACGCCCCAGGTGTCCCAGACGGAGAGGGCGGTGGTGTCGATCACATCGGTGTTGCCGAGTTCCGGATACGCGGCGATGGCGGCCTGCGAGTGTCCCGGTACGTCGATTTCGGGGACGACGGTGATGTGCCGTTCGGCGGCGTAGGCGACGATCTCCCGGATGTCCTCCTGGGTGTAGTAGCCGCCGTGGGGTTTGTCCTCCCACAACGGCGAGGCACGGTGGCCGTATTTGGTGCGCGCCCGCCAGGAGCCGGTCTCGGTGAGCTTCGGGTGCCGCCTGATCTCGACGCGCCAGCCCTGGTCGTCCGTCAGGTGGAAGTGCAGGACGTTGAGTTTGTGGGCGGCCATCAGGTCCAGGTAGCGCAGGACGCCGTCCTTCGGCATGAAGTGCCGGGCGACGTCCAGCATCAGTCCGCGCCAGCGGAAGCGGGGCGCGTCCTCGATACGGGCCGACGGCAGCCGCCACCGGCGGTCGGGCAGCGGCGCGCGCCGGAAGGCGTCCGGGCCGAGCAGCTGCCGCAGCGTCTGGGCGCCCCAGAAGAGGCCGGCGGGGCCGCCGCCGGTCAGCCGCACGCCGGTCGGCGCCACGTCGAGGCGGTAGCCCTCGTCCGGCAGTCCGGCGTCGAGGGACAGGCTAATGACGCCGTCGTCCCCCGTGCCGGGGGCCAGCGGCAGGCCGGTGGCCGCGCCCAGCGTGGCGCGCAGCCATCGTTCGGTGGACCCGGTGCCCTCGTCCGCCACCACCTTCGTGTCGGGGCCGAGGGTGAAGAAGCCGCCCTCGCCGGACGTCACTTGCACGGGCTGGGGAATCACGTCCGTCACGTCAGTCCTTTACCGCTCCGCCGAGGCCGGAGACGAGTCGTCGTTGCACGAGTACGAAGAAGACCAGCACCGGAATCGTCATCACCGTGGACGCGGCCATCACGCCGCCCCAGTCGGGATCGTCCGGCTTGTAGAAGACCAGCAGCGCCATCGGCAGCGTCGACTGCGAGGTGTCGCTGATGATGAACGACTTGGCGAACAGGAAGTCGTTCCAGGTCGAGATGAAGGAGAAGACGCTGGTCGCCACCAGCCCCGGGAAGACCAGCGGGAAAAGGATCTGCCAGAGGAATCGCGACCGGCTCGCCCCGTCCATGTAGGCGGCCTCCTCCAGGGCCTCCGGCACGGCTTTCACAAAGCCCCGCAGCATCCAGATCGCGAAGGGCAGCGAGAAGGCGATGTGGGGCAGGATCAGCGACCCCAGGGTGTTCAGCTGGCCGGCGTCCCGCATGAGGAAGAACAGCGGGATCGTGAGGGCCTCCACGGGCACCATCTGGGCCACCAGGAACATGATCAGCAGGGTGGTCCGGAAACGGAACCGGAATCGCGTCACCGCCGTCGCCGCGAGGAACGCGATCAGCGCCGAGGCGACCACGACGGTGCCCGCCACGAGCAGGCTGTTGAGAAAGTAACGGCCGAATTCCTGCTGTCCGAAGACCCGCCGGAAGGAATCCAGCGTGGGCGTCAGGGTCCACGGCCGCGGCTCGGTCGACTCGATCTCACCGGCCGGTTTGAAGGCGCTCAGCACCATCCAGTACAGCGGGAAGGCCACCACGACCGCGATCAGCAGCGCCGATGCCTCGGCCGCCAGCCGCCACGGACGACGCACACGCGCGCGTGGAAGACGCAGTGGAAGATTCACAGTTCCTCCCCCTGGCGGCGCAGCAGCCGCAGGTAGACCAGCGTCACGGCGAGCAGGATCAGCAGCATCACGACGCCGATCGCCGAGCCGAGGCTGTACTGCGAGGACGCGAACGCCTTCTGGTAGGCGTAGACGTTGAGGACGAGGTTCTGGCCGGCGATGCCGCCGCCGTTCGTCATGACGTAGATCTGGGTGAAGACCTTGAAGTCCCAGATGACCGACTGGATGGTGACGACCACCAGGATCGGCCGGAGCATCGGCGCCAGCACCGAGCGCCAGATCCGCCACTGCGAGGCGCCGTCCAGCGCGGCCGCCTCCAGCACCTCCGCGGGCACGGAACGGATCCCGGCGTAGACGGTCACCATGACGAACGGGAAGGAGCACCAGACCACTTCGAGCAGGACGAGCAGGAAGGCGCTGTAGCGCCCGTACGTCCAGGAGTGGTCGCCGAGCCCCAGCATCCGGTTGACCGGCCCGAAGTCCGGGTCGAAGAGCAGCAGCCACACCGTCGACCCGGTCACCGCCGGGGTCGCCCACGCGCCGAGGGCGGCCAGCATCAGCACGAGCCGCGGCACGGCCCGCACCCGGGTGAGCAGCACGGCCAGCGCACACCCCACGGCGAGCGTGGACACGACGCAGGCGGCGGCGAACACGACGGTGGCGAGCAGGACCCGCCAGAACTCCCCGTCCCCGAACAGCTCCGCGTAGTTCCCGAACCCCCGGAAGGTGGTCGCCTCCCCACCGGACACCTGAGCCTGCGTGTACTCCAGAAAGGAGATCAGCCCAAGCTGATAGACGGGATAGACGAGCAACCCACCAAGGACGACAAGAGCAGGCGCGAGATAGATCCAGGGCGTACTGGCCGCGCCCCCGAAGGGGCGCGGGGAACTGCGCGACAAGCCACGACGCACCCGCACCCGAGTCACCCGGCGGAGCCAAACGCCGCGTCCATCTTCTTCGCGGCATCCCCCGCGGCAGCGCCCACGTCCTTCTTGCCGCTCACGACCTCCTGGAACATCGTCGGCAGCACCTGCGAGGAGTCGATCGTCGCCCAGGCCGGCGAGGCCGGAACGAACTTCGTACCGGCGGCCAGCGTGTCGACGAACGGCTTCACGAAGGGCTCCTCCTTCGCCACCTGCTGCCGCACGTCCGTGAAGGTCGGCAGGAAGCCCATCGCGTCGAACAGGTCGGCCTGCGCCTTCTTCGACGCGAGCCGCTTCATCAGGTCGACGGCGAGGGTGCGGTGCGAGGTGCTCTTGAGGACGCCGATGTTGTTGCCGCCCGCGAAGGCCGGGGCTATGGAGCCGGGCTCGACGCCGGGCAGCGGCACGACCGCGTACTTGCCCTTCACCTTGCCGGCCTCCACGGCCTGGTGGCTGAAGTCGCCGCCGATCGCCATGGCCGCCTTGCCCGAGGCGAAGGCGGTGACGGTGTCGTTGCCGCCCATGCCCGCGCACTTGGCGGCCGGGCAGTTGTCGTCGCCGAACAGGGACGTGTACGCCTCGATGCCCTTGCGGGCGGCGGCGCTGTCGATCGCCGAGGCGTACGAGCCGCCCTTGCCGGTGGCGAGTTCGCCGCCGTTGGCCCAGATGAACGGCATCGCGCCGTAGGTGTAGGCGCCGCCGACCGCGAGGCCGTACAGGTCGGGTTCGGCCGCCCTGACCTGCTTCGCGGTGGACGCCACCTCCGCCAGTGTCCGGGGGACGTCGAGGTTCAGCTTCTCGAAGACGTCGGTCCGGTAGTACAGGGCGCGGACGCCGACGAAGTAGGGGGCGCCGTAGACCTTGCCGTCGACGGTGACCGACTGGCGGGCGGTGGGGTCGGTGTCCTTGGCCTCGTCCCAGTCCCCGAACTCATCGGTCACGTCGGCGAGTCCGCCGTCCTTCACGTAGCCGGCGGTGTCGGTGTTGCCGAACTCGATGACGTCCGGGGCGCTCTTCGGGTCGTTGAACGCGGCCTTGATGCGCTGGGCGCGCGTCTCGACGGGGATGTACTCGACGGTGACGTCGGTGTCCGCGTGCGCCTTCTCGAAGTCGGCGAGGACCGCGTCGACGACCTTCTCCTTCGGCTTGGTGTTGACCTCCTGGAAGAGCCAGACCCGTAGCGTGCCGCTCTTCTCGTCCTTGCCGGAGGAGGAGTTGTCGGACGTCTGGGGGGCGCAGGCGGTCGCGGAGACGACGGCGGCGGCGAGCAGGAGGGCCAGGCGTGGGGCGAGCTTCATGGAGTGTTTCCTCCGGACGTGCGTTGCAACATATGCAATGACGGTTTCGCTCTGCACAACAGTCAGGAGGGTAGGGAGTACATGAACATGTCCACAAGAGGTCTGAACCAGTTAGTGACGCGGGGGCACCGCACCCGGAACGCACGAAGGCCCCCGGAGTGCGCGCGGGCACACTCCGGGGGCCTTCGGGGCAGTCTCTGCGGGCGGGACCGCTACTTCTTGTCGCCGCCCTTGCCCTCGTCCCCGCCGCCGTTCATGGACTCGTAGATCTCCTTGCACATGGGGCAGACCGGGTACTTCTTCGGGTCACGGCCCGGCACCCAGACCTTGCCGCACAGCGCCACGACGGGGGTGCCGTCGAGGGCGCTCGCCATGATCTTGTCCTTCTGGACGTAATGGGCGAAGCGCTCGTGGTCGCCGTCGCCGTGGGACGTCTGCGGCGTCGGCTCAACGAGGGTCCCCGTACCAGTCCCGCGCTCGGGCTCGAGAGTGCTCATAAACGCCAAGGGTACTGAAGCTCACACGCTTCAGTTGAGCGACGGGTCGTCCGGATACGTGGCCACCATCGCCAGGTCGCCCCGCTGGCGGCGCAGGACCTCGCGCCAGAGCCGCTCGGGGAAGGGGGAGGAGATGTCGCCGGGTTCGGACTCGACCACGTACCAGGCGCCCTCCGCCAGCTCGTCCTCCAGCTGGCCCGGCCCCCAGCCGGCGTACCCCGCGAAGATGCGCAGGGCGCCCACGGCGGGCGCCAGCAGTTCCGGCGGCGCCTCCAGGTCGACCAGGCCGATCGCGCCGTGCACCCGGCGCCAGCCCAGCGGCGCGCGCTCGCCGGACGCCCCGCCCGGGACGACGGCGACCCCGAGGGCCGAGTCGAGCGACACCGGGCCGCCCTGGAAGACCACGCCCGGTTCGCCGGCCAGGTCCGCCCAGTCCTCCAGGATGTCGCCCACGTCGACCGGTGTGGGACGGTTGAGGACGACACCGAGAGAGCCCTCCTCGTCGTGGTCGAGAAGGAGCACCACCGCACGCTCGAAGTTCGGGTCCGCCAGGGCGGGCGTTGCCACGAGCAGCCGCCCCGTGAGCGAGGACACCTCGGTCATGCCTGACATGATCCCGCATGTTCCCCTCCCGTGGGGAGGCAATCGGGGGCACGGGGGTGAACACGCACCCCGCGCACGCCCCACGGCCGTGACCCCCCGTACGCGCCGGGGAACGCGGCGTGTTGTGACGAATCCATGACGTAGCCCGACCATGCACAGGCTTACAGAAGGGGGGTACAAGGCGATTACCCTTTCCCTTCTGGCCCCTGCCCGAACCCACGGAACGCGAGATTCATGACCGTCAACGGCGCTGATGACGTACTGCTTGTCCACGGCGGAACCCCGCTGGAGGGCGAGATCCGGGTCCGCGGTGCGAAGAACCTCGTGCCGAAGGCCATGGTGGCCGCCCTGCTGGGCAGTGCGCCGAGCCGGCTGCGCAACGTGCCGGACATCCGCGACGTGCGGGTCGTACGCGGACTGCTGCAACTGCACGGGGTGACGGTCCGTCCGGGCGACGAGCCCGGCGAGCTGGTGATGGACCCCTCCCACGTGGAGAGCGCGAACGTCGCCGACATCGATGCCCACGCGGGTTCGTCGCGCATCCCGATCCTGTTCTGCGGCCCGCTGCTGCACCGCCTCGGCCACGCCTTCATCCCGGGCCTGGGCGGCTGCGACATCGGCGGCCGGCCCATCGACTTCCACTTCGAGGTGCTGCGCCAGTTCGGCGCGAAGATCGAGAAGCGGGCGGACGGCCAGTACCTGGAGGCCCCGCAGCGGCTGCGCGGCACGAAGATCACCCTGCCGTACCCGTCCGTCGGCGCGACCGAGCAGGTGCTGCTCACGGCCGTGCTGGCCGAGGGCGTCACGGAGCTGTCCAACGCGGCGGTCGAGCCGGAGATCGAGGACCTGATCTGCGTCCTGCAGAAAATGGGCGCGATCATCGCGATGGACACCGACCGCACGATCCGCGTCACCGGCGTGGACGAGCTGGGCGGCTACACCCACCGCGCCCTGTCGGACCGCCTGGAGGCCGCGTCCTGGGCGTCGGCGGCGCTGGCGACCGAGGGCGACGTCTACGTCCGCGGCGCCCAGCAGCGGTCGATGATGACGTTCCTCAACACCTTCCGGAAGGTGGGCGGCGCCTTCGAGATCGAGGACGAGGGCATCCGCTTCTGGCACCCGGGCGGCCGGCTGAAATCCATCGCCCTGGAGACGGACGTGCACCCCGGCTTCCAGACGGACTGGCAGCAGCCCCTGGTGGTCGCGCTGACGCAGGCGACGGGCCTGTCCATCGTCCACGAGACGGTCTACGAGTCCCGGCTGGGCTTCACCTCTGCGCTCAACCAGATGGGTGCCCACATCCAGCTCTACCGCGAGTGCCTGGGCGGCTCCGACTGCCGCTTCGGCCAGCGCAACTTCCTCCACTCGGCCGTCGTCTCCGGACCGACCAAGCTGGAGGGCGCCGACCTGGTCATCCCCGACCTCCGCGGCGGCTTCTCGTACCTGATCGCCGCCCTCGCGGCCCAGGGCACCTCCCGGGTCCACGGCATCGACCTGATCAACCGCGGCTACGAGAACTTCATGGAGAAGCTCGTGGAGCTGGGCGCGAAGGTGGAACTGCCGGGCAAGGCACTCGGCTAGACAGCGCAAGCAACGCCGATGGGGCGGTCACCCGGAGTCCGAGTGACCGCCCCATCGGCGTTGCCTGTGCGCCCCGTCAGGGGCGCGGGGAACTGCGCGACAAGCCACGGCGTCGCCGCACCCGCCCACGGCCCGCAGGCCACGCGGACGGTCCGCGCAGTTACCCGGCACTCCAAGCGGAGCGCTTACTTGCCCTTGGCGGCTTCCTTGAGCTTGCTGCCCGCGGAGACCTTGACGCTGTAGCCGGCCGGGATCTGGATCGGCTCGCCGGTCTGCGGGTTGCGGGCGGTGCGAGCGGCACGGTGGGTGCGCTCGAAGGTCAGGAAGCCGGGGATCGTGACCTTCTCGTCGCCCTTGGAGACGATGTCGCCGACGACGTCGGCGAACGCGGCCAGCACGGCGTCGGCGTCCTTGCGGGTCACCTCGGCGCGGTCGGCCAGCGCGGCCACCAGCTCACTGCGGTTCATGTTGTTACTCCCGTGTTCTTCTTGCCGTTGAGGCGTGCCACGCGGCGGAGCCGCATGTTGGGCACAGCGATGCCGATGCTGCCAGGGGCCTCGGACACTCCCCGGACCCGGGTCGGTCGTCAGACCCTCGCGCCCAGGGAGGCATCCTGCCTCCACCTGCGGCGGTAAAGCCAATCCGGCACCCCCAGGAGTCGTGAGAACACCCTTGGGAGTCACACGATGAGAGGGCCTGAGCCTTGCGCCACACTAGAGGGCTGTCCGAGGCGCGCCGCCGCGCGACGCGCCGGTGGAGCCGCCCGTGGTGGTGATCCTCACCACCACGCCACAGGCCGCCTGCCCCCGCCCGGGGAACCTACGCCACCACTCCGGCGGACTTCGCCGCCTCGCGCACGGCGCCCGCGACGGCACCGGCGACCTTGTCGTTGAAGACGCTCGGAATGATGTAGTTCGGGTTGATCTCGTCCTCGGTGACGACGTCCGCGAGGGCGTGCGCGGCGGCCAGCATCATCTCGGTGTTGACCGTGCGCGACTGGGCGTCCAGGAGACCGCGGAACACGCCCGGGAAGACCAGCACGTTGTTGATCTGGTTCGGGAAGTCCGAGCGCCCGGTGGCGACGACCGCCGCGGTCTGGCGGGCGATGGCCGGGTCCACCTCGGGGTCCGGGTTCGCGAGCGCGAAGACGATCGCGCCGTCCGCCATGGCGGCCACGTCGTCGCCGTCCAGGACGTTGGGGGCCGACACGCCGATGAAGACGTCCGCGCCGTGCACGGCCTCCTTGAGGGTGCCGGTGAGGCCCTCGGGGTTGGTGTTGTCGGCGATCCAGCGCAGAGCCGACTCGGGCGCGGCGTCGACCAGGTCGGCGCGCCCGGCGTGCACGACGCCGTGGATGTCGGCGACGACGGCGTTCTTCACACCGGCCGCGAGCAGCAGCTTGAGGATGGCCGTACCGGCGGCGCCGGCGCCGGACATGACGACCCGTACGTTCTCGATCGGCTTGTCCACCACGCGCAGGGCGTTGGTCAGGGCGGCGAGGACGACGATGGCGGTGCCGTGCTGGTCGTCGTGGAAGACGGGGATGTCCAGGGCCTCGCGCAGCCGGGCCTCGATCTCGAAGCAGCGGGGCGCCGAGATGTCCTCCAGGTTGATGCCCGCGAAGCCCGGGGCGATGGCCTTGACGATCTCGACGATCGCGTCGGTGTCCTGGGTGTCCAGGCAGAGCGGCCAGGCGTCGATGCCGGCGAACCGCTTGAACAGGGCCGCCTTGCCCTCCATCACCGGCAGTGCGGCCTTCGGGCCGATGTTGCCCAGGCCCAGCACGGCGGAGCCGTCCGTCACGACCGCAACCGAGTTGCGCTTGATGGTCAGGCGGCGGGCGTCCTCGGGGTTCTCGGCGATCGCCATGCAGACGCGGGCCACGCCCGGCGTGTAGACCATGGAGAGGTCGTCACGGTTGCGGATGGGGTGCTTCGACGCCATCTCGATCTTGCCGCCGAGGTGCATCAGGAAGGTACGGTCCGAGACCTTGCCCAGGCTGACGCCGTCGATGCCGCGCAGCTGCTCCACGATCTCGTCGGCGTGCGAGGTCGAGCCCGCCGCGATGGTGACGTCGATGCGGAGCTTGTCGTGGCCGGAGGCCGTGACGTCGAGGCCGGTGACGGAGCCTCCGGCGGACTCCACCGCGGTGGTGAGCTGCGAGACGGCGGTTCCGCCCGCGGGCACCTCCAGCCGGACCGTCATCGAGTAGGAGACGCTGGGCGCCGTTGCCATGGCCGACTTCCTCTGCTTTCACCGTGTAACTGGGTTGTGCCGTCCGATCGTCGCACCTACCACTGAGTACGCGGTAGCCGCCCCGGATTGCGAACTTTGTGTTCGCGGGCCTCTTTCGGAAAACGACTTCCACCATACGAGAAGTTGCTCGTCGAGGAAACCCGTCGGGGAAAGAGGTCGCCGGAAGCCGCGGACCGGCCGTCGGAGCGGCCCGCGAAGGAACCCGCGGGACGGGAATTGCCTTGCGGGGATCGTTTGTTACCTTGGACGTGGCACCGGCTCGATCCAAGCCCCCGGGCCCAACCTTCGTCGCTACGAGCGACCACTTGCCGCGAGGCGAGCATGGCGGGTCGGTGCCACCTAAACGAAGAGACGAGAGGCCCGCGCCGTCCACGGCGCGGGCCTCTCGCACGTCCGCCTCAGTCGCGGAGCAGGTCAGGCACCCCTCGGGCGTCGGGCTCGTCCCGCTCGCACGAGACCACCGTGAGCTGCTGGGTGGCCCGGGTCAGGGCGACGTACAGGACCCGCAGCCCGGCGGGCGACTCGTCGGCGATCTCGGCCGGGGAGACGACGACCGTGGCGTCGTACTCGAGCCCCTTCGCCTCCAGGCTGCCGAGCGCCACCACCCGGTCGCCGAGCCCGGCCAGCCGGCGCCGGGCCTCCTCGCGCCGGTTCATGGCGACCACGACGCCGACGGTGCCGTCCACGAGGCCGAGCAGCCGGGCCGCCTCCGCGCGGACGGCGTCGAACAGGGAGTCCTCCGCGACGACGAAGCGCGGCTCCACGCCGGTCGAACGCACGGCCGACGGCGAGGTGGCGCCCGGCATGGCGAGGGCGAGCACCCGGGACGCCAGTTCGGCGATCTCCGCCGGGTTGCGGTAGTTCACCGTCAGCTCGAAGCGGCGGCGCGGACGGGAGCCCAGGGCCTCGTCGCGGGCCTGGGCCGCCTCGTCGGGGTCGGACCAGGAGGACTGGGCCGGATCGCCCACGACGGTCCAGGTGGCGTGCCGGCCGCGGCGGCCCACCATCCGCCACTGCATCGGGGTGAGGTCCTGCGCCTCGTCCACGATGACGTGCGCGTACTCGGTGCGTTCCTGCGCCAGCCGCTCGGCGCGCTCCCACTGGGTCTCCTCGCGCTGCGGCATCAGCTCGTCCAGGCCGGTCAGCTGGTCCAGCGGGTCAGCCTCGCGGCGCTTGCGGGGGCGGGCCGGGGTGCCGACGATCGCCTGGAGTTCGTCGAGCAGGGCGACGTCGTGCACGGAGCGGCCCTCGCGCCGCAGCGAACGGGCCACCTTGCGGACCTCGCCCGGGTTCAGGACGCGCCGGGCCCAGCGGCCGAGGCGCCGCTCGTCCGCCATGGCCGCCAGCACGGCGCCCGGGGTCAGCTCCGGCCACCAGGCGTCCAGGAAGCCGGTGAAGGAGTCCTCGGAGCTGACGTCCTCGTCGAAGGAGGAACGCAGCTCGGCGGCCAGCTCCGGGTCGCTGTGCCGGGTCCCGGCGCCGGACTTCTCCCACAGGGCGTCCAGGAGCAGCCGGCGGGCGCGGGGGCGCAGCAGGTTGACCGGGGCGGTGCCGCCGAGGACGGTGCGGCGGATGCCGGCCAGTTCCTCGGCCTCCAGTTCGAGGCGGCGGTTGAAGGCGACGACTCTCAGCAGGGTCGGCGAGTCGGCCGGCTCCAGCGCGCCGCGCGCGGCCTTGCGCAGCACCCGGAGCATGCGGGAGGACCCCTTGACGCGGGCGGTGGCCGGGGAGTCGTACAGCGTGGCCTCGCCGCCCGCCGCGTCGTCGGCCAGGGAGCCGATCGCGCGGATCGCGACCTGGCCCTCCTCGCCGAGGGAGGGCAGCACGCCCTCGGTGTACGCCACCAGCAGCGGGGTCGGCGAGACGATCAGGATGCCGCCCGCGTACCGGCGCCGGTCCTGGTAGAGCAGGTACGCCGCGCGGTGCAGGGCGACGGCGGTCTTGCCGGTGCCGGGGCCGCCCTCGACATAGGTCACGGAGGCGGCGGGGGCGCGGATCACGCGGTCCTGCTCGGCCTGGATGGAGGCCACGATGTCCCGCATGGTGTGCGTACGGGCCTGGCCGAGCGCGGCCATCAGGGCGCCGTCGCCCACCACGGCCAGTTCCTCGCCGGCCAGCCGGGCGGTGACCTCGGGCCGCATGAGGTCGTCCTCGACGCCGAGGACGCGCCGCCCCTTGGAGCGGATCACCCGGCGGCGCACGACCCGGCCCGGATCGACCGGCGTGGACCGGTAGAAGGGGGCCGCGGCGGGCGCCCGCCAGTCGATGACCAGCGGCGCGTACTCCTCGTCCAGGACGCCGATGCGGCCGATGTGCAGGGTCTCGGCGATGTCGGCGGTGTTGTCGGCCCCGAGGGCGCCCTCGGCGGGCTCGACCGCCGTGTACGCGCCGTCCGGGCCCTTCTTGCCGTCCTTGCCGAGGAGCAGGTCGATGCGGCCGAACAGGAAGTCCTCGAACTCGTTGTTCAGGCGGTTGAGGTGGATGCCGGCCCGGAAGACCTGCGCGTCGCGCTCGGCCAGCGCGCCGGGCGTGCCGACGTGACCGCGCTGGGCGGCGTCGTGCATGAGGAACTCGGCCTCGTGGATCTTCTCCTCCAGGCGGCGGTACACCCGGTCGAGGTGTGCCTGTTCCACGCTGATCTCTCGGTCCCCTACGGAGTCCTCCCGTACGGGGTCGTGCACCGAGCCGACCGCTGAATCCTGTTGAGCCTGTGCGGCCACCGGGCCCCCTTCTGACGTGCTGGGCAGCCGTCAAAGGTACGCGAAGGGGGGCCCGGAAGCCACGGCACGCCTGAGAACCCGCCTACGCGTCCACCTCGACCAGCCGCTCCCCGTCGAAGGTCATGACCTCGAAGTGGTCGATCTGGTTGGGGTCGAAGGCGGCGCCGCCGTGCACGTAGAGCGGCTTCTTGGCCTTCTCGGTGGTGGCGTCCGGGATGCCGTAGCCCCAGTCGGGGACCGTCCAGGAGCTGAGGGTCTCCCGCTCGCCGTTCTTGCCGACGGCGATCAGGGAGCACTTCTCGGGCCCCTTGACGTTCTTCAGCTCCAGGACCGCCTCGGTGCCCCAGGCCTTCTTCGCCAGGGCCACGGTGGCGCTGACCTCGGTGGCCGGGTCGGTGGCGGTGACCCGGTCGGGCATGGCGGCGAAGGCGGACTCGGCGGGGCTGCCGGTCTGCTCCTGCGAGGCCTCGGTCTTGCGTCCGCCGTCGTCGTCGCCACCGCCGCCGCCCGTGGTCGCCACGGCGGCGAACGGGCCGCCGATGATCAGCGCGGCGGCGGTGCCCACCAGGTAGAAGTTGCGCCGGCGCTTGCTCGCGCGGCGCTCGGCGACCTCGTCGACGAGCTTCTCGGACAGCCGCGGGCTCGGCTTGGCGGTGAGCGACTCGGCGATGGCCGGCGTACCGGCACCGGGCAGGTCCGCGAGCGCGGCCATCATCGGTTCCATCCCGGCCAGCTCGTCGAGCTGCTGGGCGCACCATTCGCAGGTGGCGAGGTGCGCCTCGAAAGCGGTTGCTTCCGCGTCGTCGAGAATCCCGAGGGCATAGGCGCCGACGGTCTCGTGCTCGTTCGGCGCCGGTGATCCCTCCATGGGGACAGAATTACCCGTATCCCCCGGACCGAACCCCTGAACTCCCCCGTACCCGCTCATCACGCCGTCACCCCCCGCTCCTCCAGTGCCAGCTTCATCGAACGCAGGGCGTAGAAAACCCGGGAGCGAACGGTGCCGCTGGGTATGCCCAGTGTCTGCGCCGCCTCATTGACGGTACGCCCCTTGAAGTACGTCTCGACGAGGACCTCACGGTGAGCCGGGGTCAGGTCGTCGAGCGCGTCCGACAGCGTCATCAGCCACAGCGCCTTGTCGATCTCGTCCTCCGCGGGGATGACCTCCAGCGGCGACGGATCGACCTCCTGCGGCCGGGCCTGCCGGCTGCGGTGGCCGTCGATGACGATGCGCCGGGCGACCGTCACCAGCCAGGGGCGTACCGATCCGGTCGCACGATTGAGCTGACCGGCGTTCTTCCAGGCACGGATGAGCGTCTCCTGGACGACGTCCTCGGCGCGCTGCCGGTCCCCCGCGACCAGCCGCAGCACATAGGCCAGCAAGGGGCCGGCGTGCTCGCGGTAGAGCGCGCGCATCAGCTCCTCGTCGGGTTCCGAGGACGACTGGGACATGCGATGTCGGGCCCTCGCACCACGTTCATTGGCCACGACGGAATCCTTGCGCACGCCCACCTCCGATGTCCGGGGGTTCCCCCAGTCGGTCGCTCGCCCATTCGGTACGGACGCGAAGTGCGGGGTGTTCAAAGTGAGATGACAGTTTTCTCGGGACGGTGTGACGAAGGGGGCGTGGCAGCACTTATCGGGCGAGGGCGGCGCGGCGGCGGTGCCGGGCGACCCGCTCCCGGTTCCCGCAGACCTCGCTGGAGCACCAGCGCCTGCGGTGCCCGCGGGAGGTGTCCACGTAGAGGATCGGGCAGTTGTCCCCCTCGCACTGCCTGAGGCCGGCCCGCGCCACGGGGTCGGTGAGCAGTTCCAGGGCATCCCGGGCGAGGGCGCCGAGCAGCGCCGCGCACTGCGGCGGTCCGGTCAGCTCCCGGGTCAGCGCGCCGTCCTCGCCGTGCACCGCGCGCGGGGCCGGGGGCGCGGCCAGGGCCAGGTCGTTGACGCGGGCCAGCGCGAGGTCGTAGCGGCGGGTGCGGGGTACCGGGCGGGCGCGCACCAAACGGGCGGTCTCGCGGCGCAGTTCGCGGAAGCCGGTCAGCCAGGTGGCGTCGGCGTGGGCCAGCGGGGTGCCGGGCGGGACGAGTCCGGAGCCGGCGATCCAGGCGCGCAGCACGACCACGGAGCCGAGGCGCTCGACGGGATGGGTGGTGGCGATGAGGTCCAGGCAGATCCGCCCGGTGTCGAAGCGCAGCTCGTACGGGTCGGTGGCCGTACTCATTGCCATGTTCCTGTCACCGCCTGGGGGTGGCCCGCCGAGGTACGGGCTGGGAAGGGGAGCAGGTGGACCGCTCCCTCTACAGTGCCTGCCCGCACTCGCGCCCGGAACCCCTCGTACCGGTGACGCGTGGACGCGTACGCGCGCGCCCGCGCACCCGGGCCGCGTCCGGCGCCCGCACGTCCCGTCGGCCGTCACCGGCCACACGCGACCCGTCGCCCGCGACCCATCACCCCGCCCTGGCCCAGGACCCGTGACACGCGACCGTCGCCACGCCCCCGCGCCAAGGGCCCGTCACTCGTCCGCCGTGTACTTGGCGTCCGTCGCCGGGTCCAGGGCCAGGCGGTAGCCGCGCTTGACCACCGTCTGGATCAGCTTCGGGGTGCCGAGGGACGTGCGCAGGCGGGCCATCGCCGTCTCGACGGCGTGTTCGTCGCGGCCGGTGCCCGGCAGGGCGCGCAGGAGCTCCGCGCGGGACACCACCCAGCCCGGCCGCCGGGACAGCGCCCGCAGCAGGGACATGCCGGCCGGCGGTACGGTCCGCAGCTCCCCGTCGACGAGCACCGCGTGCCCGCGGATCTCCAGCCGGAACCCGGCGACCGGCAGGGCACGGGCCCGCGCCGGGAGTTCCTGGCACAGCACTTGGACGAGCGGGCCGAGCCGGAAGCGTTCGGGCTGGACGGTGTCGACACCGTGCGCCTGGAGCGGCACCGCGGTGACCGGTCCGACGCAGGCGGGCAGCACGTCGTGGCCGAACGCGGCGAGCAGGTCGGGCAGCAGACCGCGCTCCTCGGCGCGGCCCAGCAGCGAGGACGCGGCGGGCGCGCTGGTGAACGTCACGGCGTCCACGCCCCGCGACACGGCGGCGTCCAGCAGCCGGTCCACGGGCCCGAGGTCCTCCGGCGGCAGCCAGCGGTACACGGGCACGCCGACCACCTCGGCGCCGCCCTCCCGCAGCGCCTCCACGAACCCCGGCAGCGGCTCGCCGTGCAGCTGTACGGCGATCCGGCGGCCGTCGACGCCCTCGTCCAGGAGCCGGTCGAGCACCTCCGCCATGGACTCCGACGACGGCGACCACCGCTCGGTCAGCCCCGCCGCCCGGACCGCGCCCTTGACCTTGGGCCCGCGCGCCAGGAGTTCGACCGCGCCCAGCCGCTCCAGCAGGGTGTCGCCGAGCCCCCAGCCGTCGGCGGCCTCGACCCAGCCCCGGAACCCGATGGCCGTGGTGGCGACGACGACGTCCGGTGCCTGGTCGATGAGCTGCTTGGTCGCGGCCATCAGCTCGCTGTCGTCGGCGAGGGGCACGATCCGCAGCGCCGGCGCGTGCTGGACGGCGGCACCGCGCCGCTGGAGCAGCGCGCCCAGCTCGTCGGCCCGGCGGGCGGCGGTCACGCCCACGGTGAATCCGGCCAGGGGCCCGTGGTCAGGTCGCTGCTGTTCGTCGTCCATCGCTCGCCGCGCTCCGATCCTCACGCCCATGTGCGTACTCGCGTGCCGACCGAGCCTGTCAACGGTGCGTGACAGGCTCGGTTCCGCCTCATGTCACCAGTGTTACGTCACACCTCGGCGTAGCTGAGCTGGGCCTTCGTGTCCGCCGGGCCCGCCGGGTCGTCCGGCACCCGCGGGGCCGGACGGCGAAGGTATACCGCCCAGGTGACCGCGAAGCACACCGCGTAGTAGGCGAGGAAGGCGACGAAGGCCCCGGTGCCCGAGCCGGAGGAGAGGAAGGACTGCCGGAAGGCCAGGTTGATGGCGACGCCGCCGAGCGCGCCCACCGCGCCGATCAGCCCCATCGAGGCACCGGAGAGGCGCCGCCCGTGGGCCACCGCCGCCTCGCCCGTCAGCCCCTGGCCCAGCGCCTTGTTCTGGAAGATGCCGGGGATCATCTTGAACGTCGACCCGTTGCCGAGGCCGCTGAGCACGAACAGCACCACGAACACGGCCACGAACAGCCCGAGCGACTTCGCCATGCTGGCGGCGACCAGCACCGCGGTGGCGGTGGCCATCGCGACGAAGTTCCACAGGGTGATCCGGGCGCCCCCGTACCGGTCGGCGAGCCTGCCGCCCAGCGGCCGGATCAGGGAGCCGAGCAGCGGGCCGATGAAGGTCAGGTAGGCCGCCTGGAGCGGGGTCCGCCCGAACTGGGTCTGGAGCACCTGCCCGAAGGCGAAGCTGTACCCGATGAACGAGCCGAACGTGCCGATGTACAGCACCGCCATGATCCAGGTGTGCGCGTCCCGCGCGGCGTCCTTCGCGGCCCCGGTGTCGTTCTTCACGGAGGCGAGGTTGTCCATGAAGCAGGCGGCGAGGACCGCGGCCACCAGGATCAGCGGAATATAGATGCCGAGCAGCACCCGCGGCCCGCCGCTCGCCCCGATGATCGCGAGCGCGGTCAGCTGGATGACCGGCACGCCGATGTTCCCGCCCCCGGCGTTGAGACCGAGCGCCCACCCCTTCTTCCGCAGCGGGAAAAAGGCGTTGATGTTGGTCATGGAGGAGGCGAAGTTGCCGCCGCCGATCCCGGCCAGCAGCCCGACCAGGAGGAAGGTGGAGAAGGACGTCCCCGGCTCCATGACGGTGAAGGCCGCGACGGTCGGCACGAGCAGGAGCCCGGCGGAGATGATCGTCCAGTTCCGCCCGCCGAAGACGGCGACGGCGAAGGTGTACGGCACCCGCACGACGGCGCCGACGAGGGTCACCACGGACGTCAGCAGGAACTTGTCGGCGGGCGTCAGCCCGTACTCCGGCCCCATGAAGAGGACCAGCACGGACCAGAGCGTCCAGACGGAGAACCCGATGTGCTCGGAGAGCACGGAGAAGAACAGGTTCCGCCGGGCGGTCCGCTCCCCCGTCTCCTTCCAGAACGTCTCGTCCTCCGGATCCCAGTACTCGATCCAGCGGCCGCCTGGGAAAGTCATGACGCCTCCACGGTGCTCCACAGCTCGGTTGCCCCGACGGTAGGAAGGGCGCGTTTCGGGCCGGTGGGGCTGTGGATGACCGGAAGGGAACGTTGCTCTCACCCGGCACCGGTGCCGGATGAGAGGTCGCGCCGGTCAGCCCTGGGGGTGCTGGGGCTGCCAGTGGGGGTTCTGCTGGGGGTAGGGCTGCTGCTGGGGGTAGGGCTGCTGCTGGGGAGCGGGCTGCGGAGGGTACGGCTGCTGCTGCGGGTACGCCTGGGGCGGGTACGGCTGCTGCTGGCCCTGGGGCGGCGCGTAGGGCTGCTGCGGGTGCGGCTGCTGGGGGTACGGCTGCTGGGGCTGGGCGTACTGGGCGGGAGCCGGCTGCGCGTAACCGCCGGGGGCGCCGTAACCGCCCGGGGTGCCGTAGCCGCCGGGCGCGGCGTGGCCTCCCTGCGCCCCGCCGAACGGGTTCCCGTGTCCCGGGAGCTGCCCGCCGGGCGGCAGGTACCGCACCCGCCCGGTCTCGTCGGCCGTCGGGACGAATCCGGCGGCCTGCAACCGGGCCGCGAACTTCGCGTTGCGTTTGCGGGTGACGAGGAAGCCGACGCCCAGGAGGGCGAGGACGGCCAGCCAGATGACCGCGGCCACGACGAAGTCGTCGGACGAACCGCCCGAGCGGTAGGCGAGGACCACACAGCCGATGGTGACGCCGAGCGCGCCGTACCCCATCCGCTTCTCGGCGCTCTTGCCGGTGAGGTCGAAGTTGATCCGCGCCTTGAGGAGTTCGAAGGCGTCGGGCACGAGCGGCGGCACCGAGACCCCGTCGCCCGCGTTCGGGTACTGCGCCCAGTTCTGCGCGGCGCGGGCGCGGGCCTGCGGGCTCGGGTCGGGCACGAGCAGCATCGTGAGCGAGCCGTTGCTCCCGCCACCCTGCCGGGCGTCGGCGTACTCGTAGCCGAACTGCTGGGCGACGAAGGCGAGCTTGGCGAGTTTCTTCACGGACGCCATCGGGCTGGTCAGCTCGACCGGCTCGCCGCTCGCCATCAACCGCAGCATCTTCTGCGTCTGCCGCTTGCTCATCCCGCCTGTTCCCCCTGACTGGCTCACGCCACCGTGTTCACTCGCGCAACCGGTGCAGTCTCGCACGCCGGTACGACGGCCGTCAGCCCCGGTGCGCCGCCCGGGTCCTCGGCCGCCCGCGCGCGGCGCTCTTGGCGCCGTCCGGCCAGAGCTGCGGCCTGCGTTTGGCGGCCACGTCCTCCATCCAGCCGAACCAGACGACGCAGCTCCCGATGAGCAGCCAGGCGAGGACCAGGACCGGCCAGGGGCTCTCCAGGAGCCAGGTGAAGTGCTCGTACATGACGTCGAAGCCCCACAGCTGGTCCCACACGGTGGCCGCGATCAGGATGCACACGTTGTGCCACAGGTAGATCGTCACCGCCCGGGAGTTGAGCAGGGTGACGACGCGGTCCCAGCGGCGCAGCCGGCGCGGCCACTCGGTCCACGACGGGCTGACGTGCAGGAGCAGCAGCACCGTCGCGAAGGACCAGACGGCCTGGGCGAAGGGGATGGAGTCCAGGTCGTAGCCGGACTTGAAGCCCTCCCCGAAGGCGTACCAGAGGCCGAGCGCACCGATCAGCGGGGCGACCGACGGCACGACGTAGCGCGGCAGCCGCTTCAGGACGCCTTCCTGGTGGGCCATGCCCAGGATCCAGCAGGCCCCGAAGGTGCTGAAGTCGGTGAGGGCGGAGGGGATCCGCTCGCCCGGCAGTTCGAGGTAGCCGAACTGGAAGGCGGCCGAGAGCGCGATCGGCGCCAGGATCGTCGGCCACGGCAGCGCGCGCAGGGCGCGCAGCAGCAGCGGGGAGAGCAGGACGTACCAGAGGTAGGCGCGGATGTACCAGAGCGGCCCCGCGAGGTCCGAGGCCCAGTTGTCGCCCAGGAGCCCGTGGATGCCGGTCAGGCCCTCGGCGTACGGCGGGTCGCTCAGCGGCAGGATCCAGAAGGTGAGGTGGAGCCACCACCACCCCGGGTGCCCGTCGTCGTTCGGTCCCCAGCCCTGGAGCAGCATGCCGGTCACGCCCACCGCGCCGAGCAGCCACAGCGGCGGCAGCAGGCGGCGCATGCGGCCGCGGACGACCTGGACGGCCGGGCGCTTGAGGGAACGGGCCATCAGGTTGCCGGCCAGGGCGAACATCACGCCCATGGACGGGAACAGCACGGGCAGCCACGCCCAGCCCGTCAGGTGGTAGAGGACCACGCGGAAGAGCGCCACGGCCCGCAGCAGGTCGAAGTACCGGTCCCGGACGGGCGCACGCCGGGCCTGCATCTGCTGAGCCTGCTTCTGCTGGGGCAGCACCGGCGGGGCGGTGGCGGTGTCCGCGCCGACGGGCGCGTACGGGGGTGGTGCGGTCACGTACGGGGCTTTCCGGGGCGTTGCGGTCGGGTCGGGGAAGGGCGGGGCGGGGTCGTAGGGCGGGGTGGTCATCCCACCGGCCTCCCGTCCAGGGCGCCGGAGCGCGGGGCGGGCACACCGGGGACCCCGCCGCCGGGCGGAGCGGACACGCCGCCGCTGCGGCGCAGCTTCTGCCAGCGCAGCCGGCCGCCGGTGAGGGCCGTGATCCAGGACTGGAGCAGCACCACGTACATGATCTGGCGGTAGAGGATCTGCTGGAGCGGCAGCGAGATGAGCGGTGTCAGCCGCTCCCGGTCCAGCCGGAAGGCGTAGGCCGCGCAGACCGCCTGGATGGCCAGGACGCCCAGCCAGGCGACGATCGTCTGCCGGGTCGGGCCGAAGACGATGCCGTAGAGCAGGAACACGTCGATGAGCGGGGCGAGCAGCGGGGCCAGCACCATGAACAGGGAGACGAAGGGCAGCCCCACGCGGCCGAAGCGGCCCGAGGGGCCCTTCTCGATCACCGCGCGGCGGTGCTTCCAGATGGCCTGCATGGTGCCGTACGACCAGCGGTAGCGCTGGGACCACAGCTGGCTGACGGACTCCGGGGCCTCGGTCCAGGCGCGGGCGTTCTCTGCGTAGACGACCCGCCAGCCGGCCCGGTGCAGCGCCATGGTGACGTCGGTGTCCTCGGCGAGCGTGTCGTCGCTCATGCCGCCGATGGGCGCGAGCGCGGAGCGGCGGAAGGCGCCGACGGCCCCGGGGATGGTCGGCATGCAGCCGAGGATGTCGTACATCCGGCGGTCCAGGTTGAAGCCCATCACGTACTCGATGTGCTGCCAGGCGCCGATGAGGCTGTCCTTGTTGCCGACCTTCGCGTTGCCGGCCACGGCGCCCACCCTCGGGTCGCCGAACGGCTGGACGAGTTCGCGGACGGTGGACGGTTCGAAGACGGTGTCGCCGTCCATCATCACGACGATGTCGTACCGGGCGTTGGCCAGGCCCCGGTTGAGGGCGGCGGGCTTGCCCGCGTTGTGCTGGCGGATCACCCGGACGCCCGGCAGGCCCAGGCCCTCCACGATCCGGGCGGTGCCGTCGGTGGAGCCGTCGTCGATGACGATGATCTCGATCGGGTGGTCGCTCTCCATGAGGGAACGGACCGTGTTCTCGATGCACTTGGCCTCGTTGTACGCCGGGACCAGCACCGTCACCGGTCCGGTGACCGCCGGTCCCCAGCCGAAGCCCTTGCGGCGGACCCGGCGGGCGTGGACGCCGGAGAGCAGCAGCATCAGCAGGAAGCGGCCGATGACCAGCGTGCCGATGATCGCCAGGCCCACCACCAGGACGTCGGTGAGCTTCTCCGAGGCCTGGACGAGGAAGACCCACGCCCTGCCCTTCCACAGTTCGGCGCCGGTCACCGGGCTCATGGCGCTGGGCGCGTCCAGGGCCTCGGTGAGGTTGTCGAACTCGTAGCCCTTCGCCTTCAGGTCGGGCAGGAGCCGGTCCAGGGCCTGGACGGTCTGGTGGCGGTCGCCGCCGGAGTCGTGCATCAGGACGATGGCGCCCTTGCCGCCGTGCGGGGTGGCGCGGCGGATGATCTCGGCGACGCCGGGCTTCTTCCAGTCCTCGCTGTCCGTGTTGTTGACGACGGTGATGTAGCCGCGGCTGCCTATGTACTCGGTGACCGGCCAGGACTTGTCGTCCATGGCGTCGGCGAAGGAGGAGTAGGGCGGGCGGAAGAGCGAGGTGCGGACGCCGGCCGCGCCGGTGATCGCCAGCTGGTTCTGCGACAGCTCCCAGTCGATGCGCTTCTTGGACTGGAAGGAGAGGTCGGGGTGGTTGAAGGTGTGCAGGCCCACCTCGTGGCCCTCGTCGACCATGCGCTGGACGAGGTCCGGGTAGCGGGAGGCCATGGTGCCGGTGACGAAGAAGACCGCGTGCGCGTCGTGCTTCTTCAGCACGTCGAGCACCCTCGGGGTCCAGGTCGGGTCCGGTCCGTCGTCGAAGGTGAGGACGAGCCGGTGGTCGGGCACGCTCAGGCTCTCGGTGCGGCCGGCCCGGGCGTCGATGACCGGGCCGCCCTCCAGGATCTTCTCGGGCACGTGGGTGGTCGGCGCGGGTTCCTGGACGCGGTGGTCGGCGAGGATCTCGCTGTGCACGTAGCCGCGCAGCATGAGCATGGCCGCCAGGGCGACCAGGAGGAGCAGGGGGAGCAGCAGGCGCAGGGGGAGGCGGCGGCGGAAGCCCGCACGGGGGCTGCGCGCCGCCCCGTGACGGCGGGTGCGGGGTGCCATCAGAGGGTGGTCTCCGGGGACGGGGTCGTGGACGTGGAGGTGTCGCCCGGACCGGCGGCGACGGGCGCGTCGGCGGCCCCCGCGAGGGGGGTGGTGTCGCCGGAGCCGTTGGCGTTGGCACCGCCGTCGCCCGGGTCGGAGCCCGTGGTGGCGCCGCCGGTGGGCGTGGTCGGGTCGACGGTGGTGTCGCCGTCGCCCGTCGACGCGGACGGGCCGGTGGTGACGGGCGGCGGGGCCTGCGTCGTCGCGCTGGGGTCCGGGTCCGTCGTTTCCCCGCCGCCCGGCTTCTTGTCGGTCCCGGTCTCCGTCACGCCGGAGTCGGCGGTCGTGCCGGGCTGCGGCGCGGTGCCGGCGGTGGTGCCGGGCGCGGGGACTCCGGCGCCCGGGGTGCCGGTCACGCCGGTGCCGTCGGTGGGGCCGGTCTGCGGGGCGCCGGTGCCGGTGGCGGCGGGCGGCCCGGACTGCGAGGGCAGCGGGGTGGTGTCGACCTGGCCGGCGGGCTTGCCCTCGTCCTGGCCCGGCACGGGCATCCAGGGGGCGTTGGAGTTGCCGGACATCAGGGTGGAGACGATGACGACGGCGTAGATCGCGCAGGCGACGCCGACGGATATGCCGAGGCGGCGGTAGAGGCGGCTGCGGCGGCCGGAGGCGTCGACGAAGACCGGTCCGTCGGAGGTCTCCCGGCCCTTTCCGCGGTGCCCGCCGTCGGCCCGGTGGAGCACACCGTCGCCGAGCAGGACGGCGTCGAGCTGGACCGTCACCTCGTGCGGGTCGTGGGTGTGCGGGGCGTCCGGGGCGTCGCCGTCCGCGGCCTCGTCCTCGTCCGGGGTCTCCTGCCAGGGGTCGCGGAGGAGGGGGACGGGAGGGGGCGGGGTGGTCGGGGCGGCCTGGGTGGCCGGGGCCATCGGGGTGGCCGGGGCTATCGGGGGGACGGCTGCGGTGGGGGCGACCGGAGTCGCCGGGGCGGCCGCGTCGGTGTTGCCCCACGTTATGCGCGGCTGCCGGCCGAAGGCGTCGGGGCCCTGGTACTCCCGGCCTATTCGGGAACCGAATATCTCCGGCCCGCCGTTGCCGCCACTCCCCTGGCGACGAGCGCCCTCACCGGGACCGCTTCCGAACCATCCAGGACCGGACCCGCCGGACGCCGGCGCGGTCATCGGAGACCCTCCCGCGGGTGGGAAGGGGCGGGTCGGCGGAAGCACCTCGGTGGCGTCAGCATCCGGTCTTGCCTCCGAGAGATCACGACCCCCGGACTCGACCTCGGGCCACTCCGGTTGGGCGTCTTTTTGCCAATTCTTCACGCGTGCGCACTTCCCCCCACGGGACACTTCCGGGTGCGCATACGACTCCGAGCACTCGTCGGTAGAACCGGCCCCCACCAGGTTCGAGCGCCCCCTGTATCACACCGTGCTCAGGCAGAGAATGTAGCGCACGCGGAGGATCCGTGGTTGCCGCGTGTCAATTGTGGGCGGACATCACAGCGCTGTCGGCGGCCGGAATCCATCCCCCGGCGGGGGCCCGGAGCCAGTCGTTTTCGGCCGCGACCTGCGCCGCCGCCCGGCGCAGGGCGTCCAGCGCGGGATGCACGAGTCCCTTTCGCCAGACCAGTGAGACCGGCGACAGCGGCACGGGATCGACGAGCGGGCGTACGACGGTCGACACCATGACCGGAAAGCCGACCACGGCCAGGATCGGATGGCGCGTCCTGTCCATGATCCTCTGGAACTCCTCGTCCCCGACCGCCAGCGGAAGCGGTGGCGCCACGTCGATGCCGCGCCCCTCGAACAGGCGGTGCGCGAGGTCGGTCCACTCCGGCGTGCGCGGGTTGCCGGCCCCGGCGTACACCCGCTCCCCGGCGAGCGCGGAGAGCGGCACCTCGTCCAGCCCGGCCAGCGGATGGTCCTCCGGCAGGACGACCGCCATCGGCTCGTGGCGCACGGGCTGGTGGCCGAGTCCGGCCCGCAGCGCCGGGGGCAGGCCCGCGAACCGGCCGAAGGAGGCGTCGATCCGGCCCGCGATCACTTCGGCGGCGGCGTAGGTCAGTCCGCTCTCGTAGCGCGCCATCAGCTCCTGGCCGGGGGCGAGTTCGCGCGCCCGTTCCAGGACGAGGCGGCCGGTGACCAGCCCCGGGGAGTTGAGGTCGACCAGCAGCGGGCGGGCCTGCCCGAAGGCGGCCAGGAGTTCGTCCTGCGCCTGGAGGACGCGCCGGGCGTACGGCAGCAGCCGCTCGCCGTCGGCGGTCAGCGTCACCTGCCGGGTGGTCCGGACGAACAGCTCGGCGCCCAACTCCCGCTCCAGGCGCCGAACGTCCCGGCTCAGCGCCTGCTGGGCGACGTACAGCCGGGCGGCGGCGCGGGTGAAGTGCAGGTCCTCGGCGACGGTGACGAAGGCGCGCAGCAGGCGGGGGTCGAGGTGGGCGGGTGCAGGCATCCGGTGAACCTACAACAGGAGTGCGTGAATGGCGACGGAGTAGGTGTTGGACCCCTTGATCGCCTCCGGGCCACGGTAGACGCATGCCGCAACCGACCTTCGAACGCCCTTCCCCGCAGACCACTTTCCTCGCGGTAACCGCCGACACCCTGGTCGCCGCCGACTTCCGCCCCCGCACCCGGCGCCGGCCGCCCGGCCCGTACCGGCGACTCCTCGCCACACCCGGCGCCCGCGCGTTCACGATCGGGAACCTCATGGCGCGGCTGCCCATGGGCATGTTCAGCGTGAGCGCCGTCGTGATGATCGCCGGCACCCGTGGCTCGTACGCCCTGGCGGGCGCCGTCACCGCGACGGGACTGGCGGCCACCGCCCTGGTCGCCCCGTGGACCGCGCGGCTCGTGGACCGGCACGGGCAGGCCCGGGTCGCCGTGCCCGCCACCCTGATCGCCGCGCTGGGCTCGCTCGCCCTGCTGCTGTGCGTGCGCCACGGCGCGCCCGCCTGGACCCTGTTCGCCTCCTACGCCGCCACCGCGACGACCCCCAACACCGGCGGCATGGCCCGCGCCCGCTGGAACCACCTGCTGAAGGGCGACGCCGACGCGCTGCACACCGCGAACTCCTTCGAACAGGCGGCGGACGAGCTGTGCTTCATGCTCGGGCCGGTCCTCGCGGCCTTCCTGTGCACGGCGTTGTTCCCGCAGGCGGGCACGCTCGTCGGAGTGGTACTGCTGGTGAGCGGCATGCTGCTGTTCACCGCCCAGCGTTCGACCGAGCCCCCGGCGGCCCGGCCGCGCCCGACCGCCAAGGCCCCCCTCCGCGCCCCGGGCATCCCGCCGCTGCTGGTCGTGTGCCTCGCGATGGGCGGCGTGTTCGGGGCCATGGAGGTCGTCACCATCGCGTTCGCGGACGCACAGGGACACCGCGCGGCGGCCGGGGTGGTCCTCGCACTCCAGGCGGCCGGTTCCTGCGCGGCCGGCCTGCTGTACGGCGCGATGAGACCGGCCGGACCCGCCGAACACCGGCTGCCGTGGTGTGTCGCGGCGATGACGGCCCTGCTGACACTGCCGCTGCTCGCGGCCTCGCTCACCGGCTCCCTGCCGCTGCTGGCGCTCACCCTGCTGATCGCCGGGATGGCGACCGCCCCGACCATGGTCACCACCATGACGCTGGTCCAGCGCCGCACTCCTGAGGGCCGCCTGAACGAGGGCATGACCCTCGCGGTGACCGGCCTCCTCGGCGGCATCGCCTGCGGCAGCGCGGCGGGCGGCTGGGCGGTGGAGCACACGTCGGCCGCGGCGGCCTACGGCATTCCGGTGACGGCGGCCGCGGTGGCTCTGATGCTCACCCTGCTGCCGCCCCGGCGGGCCCGCGCCGCCGGATGACGGCGACGGGTTCGTCCGCGCCGTCCTGCTCGACCCCGCTCGAACCGGGTCCCGAGTGGGAGGTGATGGGGAAATCGAAATAGGTGTCCGGATACGGTTCGTCGGCCAGCGTGTAATGCCACCACTCGCAGTCGTATGCGGTGAAACCGCAGGCCTCCATGAGGGTACGGAGGTGTCGGCGGTTTCTCGCTTCGGCTTGCGTGATCCCTTGTGCTCCATGGTGGGAGAGGGAATCCATCAAGTCATGGCCACCGCCCATGTGGACGATCTCCTGGGAACCGAGGTCGTAGAGCGTGAGATCGACGGTGCTGCCCCTGCTGTGACCCGACTTGGCGGCGACGTATCCCCGCTCGAACATCTCGTCCCGGCCGATGTTCGGATAGTGCCGTGCCTTCGTGCGACCGTCTTCCGGCTGCTGTGACCAGCGCACGAAGCAGTCGACGGCGCGCTGCGGGCGGTAACCGTCCCAGAGAAGCAGGCCGAAGCCCTGAGTTTCGGCCTTGTCGCGCGCTCGTTCCAGGGCTAGGCACAGCGCCCTCGTGCCGACGATCCGATTGGCCAGGTACCCATCCACGGGCTTGCCGGTGAAGTTTTCCCAGGTGGCGTACTTGGCATCCCAGCGCATTCCGGAAATGCCGGATGGAAGCTCATCGATGAAGACGAAGTCGTCCGTCATCGGCCTTTCCCCCTTCACCGGCTCTTCCCCGCCGAGGCCAAGGACAGGATCCGGTCGAGGACTTCGCCGAGCGGCACTCCTGCGGCCGCCATCATGCGCGGGTAGCGGCTGTACGACGTCATGCCAGGGAAGGTGTTCACCTCGTTGAGGACCACTGCTCCGTCCTCCTTGAGGAACATGTCCACCCGTGCGAGACCGCTGCACCCCAGAGCGCGGTATGCGGCCATGGCCGTCTCCTGGACGAGCAGGCGCGATTCCGGCGAAATGTCGGCGGGAACGATCGCCGTCGAGTTGTCGGAACCGGTCTCTGGTGCGTCCTCCTGATGGATCCGGAAGAAACCGTGGGAGAGCGCAATCCGGTCCACTTCGCCTGCCGTCAGGTCGAGTTCGTTGCCCAGAATGGCGCATCCGATCTCACTGCCGGCGACCGCCTCCTCGATCAGTACCTTCGCGTCGTACTTCCGTGCGGTCTCCACCGCGCTCCGCAGTTCCTCTGCCCGGGACACCTTGGTGACGCCGAAGGACGAGCCCGAACGTGCCGGCTTCACGAACACCGGAAAGGTGAACTGCTCGGGGACGATGTTCTGGTCGGCCGCGACGGTCCAGAAATCCGGCGTGGCGATTCCCGCGCTTCTGGCGACGACGTAGGCGAGGGATTTGTCCATGCACAGGGCGGAACTCTGTACATCGCAGCCCACGTAGGGGATGCCGGAGAGCTCGAGGAGCCCTTGCATCGCACCGTCCTCGCCGCGCTTGCCGTGCAGCACGGGCAGCACGACGTCTAGGGGGATCGTCTCGTACCGCTCTTGCCCATGCTGCTGGACGAGCAGTCCGTGCACGGTGCTGTCCGGTGACAGTGCGGCCGGACGGCAGTCGCCGTTCTCCCACTCCGCGTCGGGGCCGTCGCAGAGCTTCCAGGCACCGTCCTTTGTGATACCGATGTAGAACGGTTCGTACTTCTCGCCGTCGAGGTTCCGGGCGACCTCTTGTGCGGACTTGATGGAAATGGGGTGCTCTTCGGAGCGTCCGCCGAATATGATGCCGACCTTCAGCTTATCCATGCTGGTTCCCGCTTTCGAATTTCAGGCAGTTGGTGAGGGAGTTTTCGACCGTGTCGCGCAGGGCGTGATCCGTGTAGTAGGCGGTGTGCGGGCTGATGAGCACATTCGGCAGCTCTTGCAGCCGCAGCAGCGGCTTGCTTTCTACGGGCCTGGTGCGGCAGTCGGCGTAGAAGATTCCTTCCTCGCCCTCGACGACATCCAATGCCGCGCCGCCGATCCTGCCGCTTTCCAGTGCCGAGACCAGGGCCTCGGTGTCAATGAGCGCCCCACGTCCGGTGTTGACGATCAGTGCGCCCTGTTTCATCTGCTCGATACGCTGCCGATTCAGCAGGTGATACGTATCCGGGGTGAGCGGTGCGTGGAGCGTGACCATGTCGCTCTGCTGCAGCAACTCGTCGAGAGAGACGTATTCGGCAGGGGTCTTGGGACGATTGTCGTGGGCGAGTATCCGGCAGCCGAAGCCCCGCAGCCTGTCCACGACCGCGGCGCCAATGCGGCCTGCGCCGATCACACCAACGGTCAGATCGCGCAGTTCCTTGCCGCGCACTTCGTTCAGCCGGTAATCGTGCACATCCGCACGCCGGACGATGGATTTCGCGTCGCGCACTGCCATCAGCATCAACATCAACGTGAAATCGGCCACGCTGTCCGGCGAGTAGCTGACGTTTCCCACGGTGATGTCGATAGTGTCCGCGTACTCCACATCGATGTGGTTGCACCCGATGCTCCGCGTGGAGATATACGTCACGCCGGCTTGTGCAAGCGCAAGAAGAGTAGTGTTCGCGATGGGAGTCTTGTGGCCGACGCTGATGCATCGGCTTCCGGCCGCCAGTTCAATATTGGCTTCGGATACCGGTGCGTCTGTGATGTTCGGCGTCACGCCGAAGCGAGGTGCCAGCTCTCGGAACAAGACGGCCTCATCCGGGCCGCACCCGTAGACGGTGATCCGGGGCGGTTCGCTGTAGGTCATGTCTCCAGTCAAGGCAGCATGGTGTTGCCGGAACGTATGCGATTTTCGATATGCCGCCGATACACCGCGGCACATTGACTGAGGGCATGGCCTACAAGGAAGCAGCATGATCCCCCTCAGCCTCGGCGAGATCGCCGAAGTCGTCGGCGGGACGGTCGAGGGCGACAGCTCCGTGACAGTGACCGCGCCGACCGTGCTCGACGGGCGGCAGGCCGAGCCGGGCGGCATCTTCGTCGCCTTCACCGGCGAGCACGTCGACGGCCACGACTACGCCGACCAAGCGGGCCGGGCCGGCGCGGTGGCCGTGCTCGGCTCCCGGCCCACGGCACTGCCCACTGTCGTCGTCGAGGAGCCTCAGGCCGGCCTGCAGTTGCTCGCCGCCCACGTAGTGGCCCGGCTGCGCGACGGGCTGACCGTCGTCGGGCTGACCGGATCCCAGGGCAAGACCAGCACCAAAGACCTGCTGGCGGCCGTGCTGTCGAGCACGGCGCCGACGATCGCCACGATCGGCTCGCTCAACAACGAGCTCGGAGTACCGCTCACCATGCTGCGTGCCGACGCGGCCACCCGGTTCCTCGTCCTGGAGATGGGAGCCCGCCATATCGGCGACATCGCCGCGCTCACCCGCCTGGTCGCGCCCGACATCGCCGTCGTCCTCAACGTCGGCCAGGCCCACCTCGGCGAATTCGGCTCACGGGCGGCCATCGCCAGGACCAAGGGCGAGCTGGTGCAGGGGCTGGCGCCCGGGGGCACCGCCGTTCTCAACAACGACGATCCCCGGGTGGTCGCGATGCGCTCGCTCACCGACGGTCCGGTGCTGACCTTCGGCCGGGCAGACCACGCCGACGTGCAGGCGATCGACCTGACCGTCGACCGGCTCGGCCGGCCGTCCTGCACGCTGCGGACCGCCGACGCCTCGGCCCCTTGCGCGCTGCCGCTCGTGGGCGCCCACCAGGCGCTCAACGCGTCGGCTGCCGCAGCGGCCGGGCTGGCGGCCGGCGTACCCATCGACGTGGCCGCGACGGCGCTGGCCACCGCCTCGTTGTCGAAGTGGCGCATGGAACCGCGCGACCTCGCCGGTGGCGCGACGCTGCTCAACGACTCCTACAACGCCAACCCCGACTCGACCCGCGCCGCCCTGGACGCGCTGGCGGCGGTCGAGGGCGGGCGTCGCATCGCCGTCCTCGGCGAGATGCTCGAACTCGGCGACGACACCGAGGCCGAACACCATGCCGTCGGGGCGTACGCCGCCTCCCGGGCCGACATGGTGGTCGCGGTCGGTGACGCGGCCCGGTCGATCGCCGACGGGGCGGGAGAGCGGTCGGTGGTGCTGGCCGACAACGACGCGGCCGTCGACTGGCTGCGCGGCCGCCTCACCGCCGGCGATGTGGTGCTCGTCAAAGCCTCCCGCGGGGCACGCCTCGACGAGGTCGCCGCCGCGCTCGCGTAGCCGGCCGGGCCGAAACCCACCTTGAGGCTCAGCCCCCGCGCCGCCTCATGTAGAGGTCGAAGGCCCGGTAGACCATCGGCCGCAGCGGCAGGTCCCACTCGCCGACGTACCGCACCGCCTGACCACCGGTGCCGGCCTTGAACCGAATCAGTCCGACGCGCGAGTCGTCGGCGTCGAGGGTCGGGGTGATACCGCGCAGGTCATAGACGTCGCAGCCGGCCGCGTGGGAGTCGCGGATCATCGCCCACTGGCAGGCGTTGGACCCGCGTACCTCGCGCTTCTCGGTGGCGGAGGCGCCATAGACGTACACCGCGTGGGCGCCGACGCGGACCAGGATGGTGGCGGCAACCAAGTCGCCCTGGTGGTGGGCCAGGTAGAGCTTGATCCGCTCGGGGTCCTCGGCACGCAGCGCCGCGAACATGGTTTCGAAGTAGCGCAGCGGCCTGGGCGTGAAGCGGTCGCGCTCGGCGGTGTGGACGTAGAGGTCGTGAAACGCCTTCAGGCCCTCCAGGCCCTCGCCGACCGTGACCTCGACGCCCTCCTTGGCTGCCTTCTTGATGTTGCGGCGCCACTGCTGGTTCATGCCCCTGAGCAGGTCGTCCTCGGTCCTGCCGGCCAGCGGAACCTGGTATTTGAACTGCGGATGCCCGACCCCGAAGCCGTCCTGAGGGTTCTGCGGCAGCCAGCCGGCGTCCCTGAGCCGACCGGTCACGCGGGCGCCGACCGGGTGCTCCCCCCACTGGCTCGGCATCTCGGTGAGCCGCTTGACGCCCGGATCGGACATGCCCTCCTTGACCTGGGCGGCGCTCCAGGTGTCCGTGCACACCGGCGGGCCGAGCCGGATCGCGAACGCACCGTGTGCCTTGGAATAGGCCGCCAGCGGGTCGAGCCACGCGTCGATCTCGCCGGTCCAGTCGATGACCGGGCCCTCGGGCAGATAGGCCAGCGTGAAGCGGTCGAACCGTGGCACCGGGCGGTGCAGGACGAGCCCGGCACCGACCAGCCGCCCGCCGGCGAACCAGCCCAGGGACTCGCCGCGCCACTCGGTCTTGACGCGGGCCCATGCCGGGGTCTGCAGGAAGCTGACCGACCGCTGTGTCCGTACGAACGCCAAGTGCTCGGCGGCGGTGATCGGTTCGACGGCCGGGCTCACGCCCGCTGTTCGTGCTGGTTCGCTGTAGGGCATGCCTTCAGTCGAGGCGGCGTGATGTTGTCCCCGCGTATGCGGTTTTCGATATGCCGACGATATGTCCCGAGTCGTAGTCTCGGAGCATGCGGGTATTGATCGTGGAGGACGAGCCCTATATGGCAGAAGCCATCCGCGATGGCCTGCGTCTGGAAGCGATCGCCGCCGACATCGCCGGTGACGGCGACACCGCTCTGGAACGGCTGAGCATCAACGCCTACGACATCGCCGTCCTCGACCGCGACATCCCCGGGCCTTCCGGCGACGAGATCGCCAAACGCATCGTCGACTCCGGCAGCGGCATGCCGATCCTCATCCTCACCGCCGCCGACCGTCTCGACGACAAGGCCACCGGGTTCGAACTCGGCGCCGACGACTACCTCACCAAACCCTTCGAGCTGCGAGAGCTCGTCATGCGGCTCAGGGCACTCGACCGCAGGCGCGCGCACACCAGACCTCCCGTGCGAGAGATCGCCGGCCTGCGGCTGGATCCGTTCCGCCGCGAGGTCTACCGCGACGACCGCTACGTCGCGCTCACCCGGAATCAGTTCGCCGTGCTCGAAGTCCTCGTCGCCGCCGAAGGCGGTGTCGTCAGCGCCGAAGAACTCCTCGAACGCGCATGGGACGAGAACGCCGACCCGTTCACCAACGCCGTACGCATCACGGTCTCCGCCCTGCGCAAACGCCTCGGCGAACCCTGGATCATCGCCACCGTGCCGGGCGTCGGCTACCGCATCGACCCGACGCCCGGCACCGGGCATGGGGGTGGTGTCCGTGGATAGGCAGCGCGGCATGAGCGTCCGCCTCAAACTCACCCTCAGCTACGCCGGATTCCTCCTGCTCGCGGGGGTCGTGCTGCTCGCCGTCGTGGGAGTGTTCCTCCTGCTGTCGGGGTGGTTGCGAACCAACGAATCGGGGGCGGTGCGAGCCAATCCGGTCATCGAGTTCGTGCGCGCTTTCGCCCCAACGGCAGCCGTAGTCATGGTGTTCCTCCTGGTCTTCGGCCTCCTGGGAGGATGGCTCCTCGCCGGCCGCATGCTCGCCCCCCTGGACCGCATCACCCACGCCACTCGCACGGCCACAGCCGGATCACTCTCGCACCGCATCCGGATGCCCGGCCGCCAGGACGAGTTCCGCGAACTCGCCGACGCCTTCGACATGATGCTCGCGCGGCTGGAAGCACACGTCGCGGAACAGCAGAGATTCGCCGCCAACGCCTCGCACGAGCTGCGCACCCCGCTGGCGATCTCGAAGACACTCATCGACGTCGCCCGCGCCGATCCGAACCACGACACCGGCGAGCTCATCGACCGCCTCCACGTCGTCAACACCCGGGCCACCGACCTCATCGAGGCGCTGCTCCTGCTCAGCCGCGCCAGTCAGCGGTCCTTCACCCGGGAACATGTCGACCTGTCCCTGGTCGCAGAGGAAGCAGCCGAAACGCTCCACCCGCTCGCAGAAAAGAACGGTGTCACCCTCGAGACCAGCGGCGACATCGCCCCCACGCGCGGTTCGCCCGCCCTCCTGCTGCAGCTCATCACGAACCTCGTACACAACGCGATCGTCCACAACCTGCCGGAACGGGGCACCGTCCGGGTCCACACCGGTGTCCGCCCCAAGACCGCGGTGCTCACCGTCGAAAACACCGGCGAGCAGCTCACCCCACAGCTGGTCACGACCCTCACCGAACCGTTCCAGCGCGGCACCGTGCGTATCCACACCGACCAGGCCGGCGCCGGCCTGGGCCTGGCCATCGTCAAGACCATCACCGAGGCACACGACGGAACCCTCACGCTCACCCCTCGCTCTGCCGGCGGGCTCCGCATCACTGTGGAACTACCCGCGCCGGCCCGCACACCGACAGGTAGCGAATGACACCAGGGCCCCGGGAAGGGGGTGCGGGTGGCGGAGCCCCCGCTCGCGCGGCAAAGCCGCGCAACAACGACGAAGGCGACGCTGCCCGCGCTGTCCGCGGGCGTGCGTCGCCTGTCGCCTTCGTGGAGATGGCGGGAATCGAACCCGCGTCCAACGGTGCGGAATCAGGGCTTCTCCGTGTGCAGTCCGCTTCGATTTTCTCAGCCCCGGAGATCACGCGGACAAGTCTCCGACGGGCTCAGTCACTGTTTGGTTTCCCTCTTCACCCCGTGACCGGGATCAAGGTTTAGTCCCCTAGCTGATGCCAGGATCCGGGTCGGGAACAGCCCCGGGCTGACACTCCCGTAGTAGGAGGCTCGCTCTGCTACCTGAGATCAGGCAGCGAGGGCGAAGGCCTGCTGGGAGGAATCGCGCTTGGTGTTGGCGATTATTTTTTCGGCCTGTGGTTTACGAGATCATGGCCGCTTCCTCGACACGCTTCCCCTGCTTCGACAGCCGCTGTCGAAACCGATCATCCCCATGTTGATTTTTCAAGCTCTCCGAAGAGAGCGCACGCACCCTCTTGGGGTGCGTTCACCATCGTACGTGACCAACGCACGCAGGGGCCAGCCCATTCCCCCGGCGGTCAGGCCCGCTGCTTGCGCCGGATCGCCGAGATCGTCCGCTCCGCCTCGCGGCGGTCCTGCTTCTCGCGGAGCGTCTGGCGCTTGTCGTACTCCTTCTTGCCGCGCGCCAGCGCGATCTCGACCTTGGCCCGGCCGTCCTTGAAGTAGAGGGCCAGCGGCACGATGGTGTGCCCGGTCTCCTGGGACTTCGACTCCAGCTTGTCGATCTCCACGCGGTGCAGCAGCAGCTTCCGCTTGCGGCGGGCACTGTGGTTGGTCCAGGTGCCCTGGCTGTACTCCGGCACGTGCACGTTGTGCAGCCACGCCTCGTGTCCGTCCAGCTGCACGAAGCCGTCGGCCAGCGAGGCCCGTCCCTGGCGCAGCGACTTCACCTCGGTCCCGGACAGGACGAGTCCCGCCTCGTAGGTGTCGAGGATCTGGTAGTCGTGCCGCGCCTTCTTGTTCTGCGCGATCAGCTTGCGCCCTTTTTCCTTAGCCATAGTGCAACCATTTTGGCACTACCGAGGGGGCTCACGGAAAGCCGATTACGCGGTCGGTCCCAGTCCGCTCAGTACCGTCCGCGCCCGTTCCAGGGCGGCGGGCTCCGCCGGGTCGACCTCCAGGTCGGGTGTGATGCCCGTGCCGTCGACGCCGCGGCCGGAGGGGGTGCGGTAGTGCCCGACGGTCAGCTCGGCCACCGAGCCGCCGGGCAGCCGGCTCGGCATCTGCACCGAGCCCTTGCCGAAGGTGCGGGAGCCCAGGACGACCGCCCGGCCGCGGTCCTGGAGGGCCCCGGTGAGGAGTTCGGCCGCGCTCATCGTGCCGCCGTCGACGAGCGCGACCAGGGGTCTGGTGGTCTCGCCGCCGGGCTCGGCGTGCAGGGCCCGCTGTTCGCCGTCGACGTCGTACGTGGCGACCAGGCCGCCGTCGAGGAAGGCGGAGGCGGCGGTGACCGCCTCGGAGACCAGACCGCCGGAGTTGCCGCGCAGGTCGAGGACGACTCCCGCACCGGACGGCAGCCCCCGCACGGCGTCGCGCACCTGGGCGCCGACGCCCTTGGTGAAGGAGCTGACCTTGATCACCGTGTCGCCGGTGGCGAGGGTGCGTACCGTCACGGGCTCCGTGGAGAGCCTGGCCCGGCGCACGGTCTCGCTCCACGCGCGCGTGCCGCGCTCCAGACCGAGCCGGACGGCGGTGCCGGCGGGCTCGGCCTCGGCGTCGCCGCGCAGTATGGCGACGACCTCGGTGACGGGGCGCCCGTCGACCCGTTCGCCGTCGACGCTGCGCAGCCGGTCGCCCTCGCGGATCCCGGCGTCGGCGGCGGGCGAGCCGGAGCGCACCCTGGTCACCTCGATGCGGCCGTCGCGCTCGCGGCGCGCGGAGAGCCCGACGCCGGTGTACCGGCCGTCCAGGGCGTCCTCCAACTCCTCGTACTCGCCGTGGGAGTAGACGGCACCCCAGCGGTCCCCGCTGCGGCTGACCGCGCGTTCGGCGGCCTCCTCGGGGGACTTGCCGTCGGCCAGCGCCTCGGCGGCCGCCCTGGCCACCGCGTCGTGCCGCCCGGTGGGAGCGGCCGGGTGCGCGGCGTCCGGCTCGGGCTTCCGGTCGCTTCCGGAGAACGAGCCGGTGACCCCGCCCGCGACGAGCACACTCGCGAACACCAAGGTCAGGGCGGCCCCGTGGCGTACGCGGCGGGGCTGACAGAACAGGTCACGACCTGACATGCCGGTGAGTCTAGGACAACGCGAGAGGGCCGCACGGTCGCTTGACCGTTCGGCCCTCTTGGTATGTGTCACACCTTCAGGTACTTGCGCAACGCGAAGAACGCGGCCAACGCGGGCATCAGCAGGCTGGTGGCCAGGATGAGCGGCAGCTTCGTCAACACGGCGTCCCACCCGATGAAGTTGATCAGGTTCAGCTTCTCGGACAGGGCGAGACCGTGGTCGATGATGAAGTATCGGGCGACCACCAGGAAGCCGCAGGCGACACCACCGCCGATGAGTCCGGCGACCGCGGCCTCCATGATGAACGGCGCCTGGATGTAGAACCCGGAGGCGCCGACGAGGCGCATGATGCCGGTCTCGCGCCGACGGCTGAACGCCGAGACGCGCACCGTGTTGACGATCAGCATCAGGGCGACGACCAGCATGAGCGCCATCACCGCGCGGGCGGCCCAGTTCATGCCGTTGAGGAGGCCGAAGAGGTTGTCCAGGATGCCCTTCTGGTCCTGCACGGACTGCACGCCTTCCCGGCCGTCGAAGGCGGTGGCGATGACCTGGTACTTCTCCGGGTCCTTCAGCTTGATCCGGTACGACTCCTGCATCTGGTCCGGCGTGAGGGAGCTGGCCAGCGGCGAGTCGCCGAACTGCTCCTTGTAGTGCTTGTACGCCTCGTCCTGCGACTCGTACGTCACCTTGTCGACGACGGCCATCTCGTCGAGGTCGGACATGATCTGCTTCTTCTGGTCCGAGGTCACCGCGCCCTTGGCGCAGTTGGGGTCGGACTCGGCGTCGCTCTTGTTGCAGAGGAAGACCGAGACGTTGACCTTGTCGTACCAGTAGCCCTTCATGGTGTTGACCTGGTCGCTCATCAGCAGCGAACCGCCGAACAGGGCCAGGGACAGGGCGACGGAGACGATCACCGCGAAGGTCATCGTCAGATTGCGGCGAAGACCGACACCGATCTCCGAGAGCACGAACTGGGCGCGCATGGCGTCTCGTTAAGCCTTTCGTTCCTCGTCGTCAGTGCTGGTAGCCGTAGACGCCGCGTGCCTGGTCGCGGACGAGGCGGCCCTTCTCCAGCTCGATGACGCGCTTGCGCATCTGGTCCACGATGTTCTGGTCGTGGGTGGCCATGATCACGGTGGTGCCCGTCCGGTTGATGCGGTCGAGCAGCTTCATGATGCCCACGGAGGTCTGCGGGTCGAGGTTGCCGGTGGGCTCGTCCGCGATCAGCAGCTTGGGCCGGTTGACGAACGCCCGCGCGATCGCGACGCGCTGCTGCTCACCACCGGACAGCTCGCCGGGCCTGCGGTCCTCCTTGCCGCCGAGACCGACCAGGTCGAGCACCTGGGGCACCGACTTGCGGATCTCGCCGCGGGACTTGCCGATGACCTCCTGGGCGAAGGCGACGTTCTCGCCGACCGTCTTGTTCGGCAGCAGGCGGAAGTCCTGGAACACCGTCCCCAGCTGGCGCCGCATCTGCGGCACCTTCCAGTTGGACAGGCGGGCGAGGTCCTTGCCCAGGACGTGCACCTGGCCGTGGCTGCACCGCTCCTCGCGGAGGATCAGCCGCAGGAAGGTGGACTTTCCGGAGCCGGAGGATCCCACGAGGAAGACGAACTCGCCCTTCTCGACCTCCAGGGAGACGTCCCTGAGGGCTGGGTGGCTCTGTTTGGGGTAGACCTTGGAGACGTTGTCGAATCGGATCACGGATGCACCACGGGTCGCCGGGGGTAGATGTGCGTGACCATACGCGAACCGGGGAGCGGACCGCAGTCACCGGTCTGGGTTGCGTATCAGTTGCGCGTTTTGTCCCTGGCGGGAGGACGGGCGGGGTCCCCCGGAACCTGGCACAGTGGAAGGGGAACGTTCGTGTCGTTGCGGGCGTTGTTCTGACGGAGCCGGCGGCAAGGAGGGCGAGCGCATGACGTACGACCGGTTGGTGTGCGCGAACTGCGCGGCGCCCGTGAACGAGGGCCGGTGCCCGGTGTGCCGGGCGAACCGCGAGCGGATGCAGCAGGAGGGCCCCCTGGCGGGGCTGAACCCGATGACGCTGATCGCGCTGCTGGCGGTGCTGATCGCGGCGGTGGCCCTGCTGGCCCACCAGACCGTCTGACGGGCGCGTAGGGCCCCACAGGGCCTTTTGGAGACATGGCAGAGGGGCCCGGAGCGCTGTGCGCTCCGGGCCCCTTCGCGTGCCTGTGCCGTGCGTAGCCTGACGGCTACCTTCAGGCAGCGGCCCCGCCGCGACCGTTCATCATGCGCGGCAGCAGGCGGAAGCCGATACCGCCCGCGATCATCGTGGCGGCGCCGACCAGCAGGAACGTGGTCTCCGCGGCGCCGGTCTCGGCCAGCTCGTCACCGCTGCCCTGGGCGGCGGTGTCGGAGGCCGGGGCCTCTTCGCCGGTGTCGGTCAGGGCCGAGGAGCCCTCGTCCTGGGTGACGTTGTCGTTGCTGCCGCCGTCGGGGGTGGTGTTGTCGCCGCCACCACCGTTGCCGCCGGTGCCACCGGTGTTGCCGTTGCCACCGTTGTCGCCGGAACCGCCGGTGTTGCCGTTGCCACCGTTGTTGCCGTTGCCGCCGTTGTTGCCGGAGCCGCCGTTGTCGCCACCCTCGGTGGTGCCCTCGGACGTGCCCTCCGTGGTGCCTTCCGAGGTGCCCTCGGTCGTGCCCTCGGTGGTGCCTTCCGTGGTCCCCTCGGTGGTGCCCTCGGTCGTCCCCTCCGTGGTGCCTTCCGAGGTGCCCTCGGTCGTGCCCTCGGTGGTGCCTTCCGTGGTCCCCTCGGTGGTGCCTTCCGTGGTCCCCTCGGTGGTGCCCTGGGTCGTCCCCTCCGTGGTCCCCTCCGTGGTCCCCTCCGTGGTGCCCTCGGTCACGCCGACCGAGGTGCCCTCGGTGGTGCCCTCGGTGGTCCCCTCGGTCGTGCCTTCGGTGTCGCCACCGACGCTCACGCCGAGGTCGACGTTGGTGTCGCCGACACCCGCGCTCACGCCGATGTCGAGCGCCGAGGCGGCACCCGCGGCGGTCAGCGAGGCGCCGGCGGCGATCACGGCGCCGGCCGCTATGCGCGCGACACGGATGCGCGTCTTCTTCGTCATGTGGTTGCTACCCCCAGTAGCCGATTAGTCAGTGAGGCCGCACTCGGGGCCGTGATCGACGGGAGTGGCTGCGCTTATGTCCCCCGGTTCACATGCGCCCCAGAAATACGCATGCCGCGCCTCACCCTTACGAATGTTCAAAGCAACGTCAAGGCCATTGCGTACGCGATGTCCAGGTACGGGACGTATGCCGGACACAAAGGGTGTGAGTGTGATGTAAAACCCAGACATCACCGGCGTACGGCGGGCAGACAAAAGGCAACCGCCGCCCGGTGGACGGCGGTTGCCTTGTCGACAAAGCGGCGTGAGCGCAACCGCTTCGCGCTACTTCTCCTGCTGCTTGCGCCAGCGAATACCGGCCTCGAGGAAACCGTCGATCTCGCCGTTGAACACGGCCTCGGGGTTGCCCACTTCGTGCTCCGTGCGCAGGTCCTTGACCATCTGGTACGGGTGCAGCACGTACGAACGCATCTGGTTGCCCCAGGAGTTGCCGCCGTCGCCCTTGAGGGCGTCCATCTTGGCCTGCTCCTCCTGGCGGCGCCGCTCCAGCAGCTTGGCCTGGAGGACGTTCATCGCGGTGGCCTTGTTCTGGATCTGGGACCGCTCGTTCTGGCAGGAGACCACGATGCCGGTGGGGAGGTGGGTGAGCCGCACCGCGGAGTCGGTGGTGTTCACGCCCTGGCCGCCGGGGCCGGAGGACCGGTACACGTCCACCCGCAGCTCGGACTCGTCGATCTCGATGTGGTCGGTCTGCTCGACCACGGGGAGGATCTCGACGCCCGCGAAGGAGGTCTGGCGGCGCCCCTGGTTGTCGAAGGGCGAGATGCGCACCAGCCGGTGCGTGCCCTGCTCGACGGAGAGGGTGCCGTAGGCGTACGGCGACTGCACGGCGAAGGTGGTCGACTTGATGCCGGCCTCCTCCGCGTACGACGTCTCGTAGACCTCGGTCTTGTAGCCGCGCTGCTCGGCCCAGCGCAGGTACATGCGCTGGAGCTTCTCCGCGAAGTCGGCGGCGTCGACGCCGCCGGCCTCGGCGCGGATGTTGACGAGCGCCTCACGCGCGTCGTACTCGCCCGAGAGCAGGGTGCGGACCTCCATCTCGTCCAGCGCCTTCTTCACGGCCGTGAGCTCGGACTCGGCCTCGGCGCGGGTGTCCGGGTCGTCCTCCTCCTCGGCCATCTCGAAGAGCACGCCGAGATCGTCGAGCCGCCCGCGCAGGGCCTCGGCCTTCCGCACCTCCGCCTGGAGGTGGGAGAGCCGGCTCGTGATCTTCTGCGCCTCGTCCGGGTTGTCCCACAGGGAGGGCGCGGCCGCCTGCTCCTCGAGCACGGCGATGTCTGCCCTCATCCTGTCGAGGTCCAGGACGGCCTCGATCGACTCCATGGTCGAGGAGAGGGACTTCAGCTCTTCGGATACATCGACGACTGCCACGCGTCCAGCGTAACGGCTCCGTCGACCGGCCCCGGCCGGACCGTGACGCCGGGTGCCTGCGGCGGCGTGCGGCGGGGGTGCGCGGCCCCCGGTGCGCCGGGGGCCGCACGGGCCGGTGCGGGGCGCGGGCGGCGGGCGGCCGCCGTCGGCGATCCGGCCGGTCGGCGGCGATCGGCCAGGCCGCCTGGGGTCAGGGGGAGGCCGGGGCTGAGTTTCGGGTGTCCTGGGGGCCCGGGGCGGTTTCGTCGGGGCTGGTGGCCAGCCAGGTGCCGACGCCGATCGCTGCTGCCAGGGCGACCGCGCCGCCGCCCAGGGCGAGGCGGCGGCGGCGGGTGGCGGCGCGGTTGCGGGCCGAGCCGGGGCGTGGGGCACCGGAGGCGCGTGGGGCGCGGGCGGTGCCGCGGGCGCCGCCCGCCAGTTCGTCCGGGGCGGGCACGCGCATCGACGTGTGCGTGTCGCGGTTGGAGTCGGCCGGCTTCGCTCCCGGGACCAGTGGCACGGCCCCCCGGCGGCGTACCGGTTCCCCGGCGGGCGCCGAGGACGTCGCGGGCTCCTCGGGCGAGTCCTCCTCCTGCTCGGCGTCGGGCTCGTCCACGTCCAGCGGGCCCATCCCGGCCAGCATCGGCAGCAGCTCGCGCAGCCGGGCGCTCAGCTCGGAGGCGCGCAGCCGGGAGGCGGGGCCCTTGGCGAGGCACTGCACGAGGAGCTGCCACAGCTCGTCGGGGATGCCGGGGAGCGGGACGACCGTCTCGGTGACGTGGCGGCGCAGCACCGCGCCGGGGTGGCCGCCGCCGAACGGCGTGAAGCCGGCGAGCAGCTCGTACAACACCGTGGCCAGCGCGTAGATGTCGACCGCCGCGCGCGGGGGCAGGCCCTCGACGATCTCCGGAGCCAGGTAGTCCGGCGTGCCGATGATCTTCGTGGCCCGGGTGCGCCGAGGGGTGTCGATGAGTTTGGCCACCCCGAAGTCCGTCAGCAGGGCGGGGTGGGAGCCGCCTGGGCCGAGAGGGCCCTGCATGTCCAGCAGCACGTTCTCGGGCTTGACGTCGCGGTGCACGACCCCGGCGGCGTGCGCGGCGGCCAGACCGTCGGCGACGTCCGCGACGACGGCCACGGCGGCCTCGGGCGACAGGCGCCGCTCGCGGTCGAGGCGGGTGCGCAGGTCCGTGCCGCGGACCAGGTCCATGACCAGGGCGAGGTCGTTGCCGTCGACCACCAGGTCACGGACGGAGACGACGTGCGGGTGCTCCAGGCCGAGCAGGGCCGTGCGCTCCTGGACGAAGCGTGAGACGAGTTCCTCGTCGGACGCCAGGTCCTCGCGCAGCAGCTTGATCGCGACGGGCCCCTCGGGACCCTCGCCGAGCCACACCGTGCCGGCGCTGCCCCGCCCGAGGATCTGGTGGGCGGTGTACCGGCTGCCGATCTTCCGTGCCAAGACTGCTCCTACCGACGCGTGTTGTGCCTAAAAGTACGCGTCCACGGAGCCAACCTTCACAGCGGAGGCGGAAATCACCCGCCGGATGTCGACAAATCTCCAGACTCAGCTGCCGGAGGAGCCGCCGCCGTCCGAACCACCCAGGTTTCCGATCCAGTCGGTCGCCGTGGTGAACCAGTCGCTGAGCTGCGCCCAGTAGCCCTTGCCCGTGCCGATCCAGCCCTGGAGCGGGCTCAGCTCCCAGACCAGCCAGCCGGCCACGAACAGGATGACGAGCGTGAACAGGCACCCCTTGAGGCAGCCGAGCCCGGGGATGCGCATCGGGTTCGCGCTGCGCTGCCGCGGCGGGCGCGGCTCACGCCGGGGCGGCCGGGGCTCGGGCGTGGGCGGCGGCGCGTACCGCTGGGGCTGCTGCGGCTGCGGGGTGGCGTACCGCTGCGGCTGTTGCTGCTGCGGGTAGCCGTAGCCGGGCTGCTGGGGCGGCGGGCCCTGCGGGGCCTGCCGGGGCTGCTGCGGCGGGCGGGAGACCTGCCGCTGGGGGCGGCGGCGCAGCGGGTCCTGGTTCGGGTCGAGGTACTGGACCTGCGTCTGCTCGTTGCGGTCGCGGGCGGCGCGCAGCTGGTTCTGCCAGGGGTGCGGGTCGTCGGGTCCGCCGGGCTGCCCGCCCTGGCCCTGCCCCGGCGGCACCGGCGGCATGACGGCGGTGGGGTCGGCGGCGCCGGACGGGTTGCCGGTGTGCGGCAGGACGCTGGTCGCGCCGTTCGGGTCGTAGCCGCCGTTCTGCGGCAGGACCTGCGTCGGGTCGGCGGCCCCGGGGTCGCCCGGGACCTGTGCGGGCGCCGGGTCGGGGACGAGGAGCATCCCCACGTTCTCGGCGGCGCCGATCTGCGCGTTGTTCGCGTGCACGCCGATGCCGTCGGCGACGACGCGCAGGCCGCGGGCGAGGTTCTCGGCGCTGGGGCGTTCGTCGGGGTTCTTGCGCAGGCAGCGCTCGATGACCGTCCACAGCGGGTCGGGGACGGTGGAGGGGCGGCGCGGTTCGGCGCTCAGGTGCTGGTGCAGCACTTCGAGGGCGGAGCCGCCGCCGAACGGGGGACGGCCGGTGACCAGCTCGTACAGCAGGATGCCGGCGCCGTACACATCGACGGCGGAGGTCTGGGGGCGGCCCTCGGCGGACTCCGGCGCGACGTAGGCGGGCGTGCCGACGAACTCGTGGGTGCGGGTGAGACCGGGCGAGTCGGCGAGGCGGGCGATGCCGAAGTCGGTCAGCATCGGGTGCATCTCGCCGCCGGTCTGCTTCAGCAGCACGTTGGCCGGCTTCAGGTCGCGGTGGACCACGCCGTCCGCGTGGCTGGCGGCGAGGGCGTCGGCGATCTGGGCGGTGAGCAGGGCGGCGGCGACCGGGGTGAGCGGCCCGTTCTCCCGCAGGTAGCGGTGCAGGTCGGGACCGGCGACGAGGTCCATGACGAGCGCCAGCAGTTCGCCCTCCACGACCAGGTCGCGGACCCGGACGATGTTGGGGTGGGTGAGCCGGAGCAGGACGGAGCGCTCCCGCAGGAAGCGCATCACGATGTCGGGGTCGCTCGCGAGCTCTTCCTTGAGGACCTTGATCGCGACGGTCTCGCCGGGCTGTCCGGCCACGGCCGCCTCGGCGCCCGCGGTCTCCCGCTGGCGCGCACGCCAGACGGTGCCCGTCGCGCCGCGACCGAGGGGCTCCTCGAGGAGGTACTTGCTGCCTACCGGCCGCACGTCATGCGCTCCTAGTTGCTTGCTGGCTGTTCCGACCCACTGTAATGCCGCGCTCCCGGCACCGGGCTGTCGTCATTCCACGGTTGTTCCGTGGTTCCCATTGGTCCGCCGGTAAGCCTTACGTTCCGCTCCCGGCCCGTGTTCGAAGGAAAGACGCTCGACCCGGTCCCTTGGTTGCCGATGCCCGGACGTGACCGATCTCAAGCCGACGGTCTTCGATCACCTCCGAGGCACCTGTCAGGCATTTTTGGGGTCAGAGCCGACCAATCAAGATCATTTGACGGCGGGAGGCGGGCGCGTTGTCAGTGGCAGGTGCGAGGATGCGTGGAGAACTGGCCGACGTGCTCGTGTGGCGGTGGGGGAAGTCCGCGGTGGGTGACCGTGGTGACGGCTTCTGCCCGGCGTGCGGGCGCCCGCGCGAAGGGACCGCTGACGGCGATGCAGATCCGGCTGACCGTCGTAGACCCGCTGGGCCCGCATGCTTCGGCGGGGGGCCGCGCCGCGAGCAGCGACGTGCTGGTCACCGCGCCGGCCGGCACCGCCCTGGCCGCCGTCGCCTCCGCGCTGGCCGCGGCGCTCCCCGGCGGCGAGACCCCGGGCACCGGCCAGGTGGTGCTGTACGCGGGCGCGCACCGGCTCGACACCCAGCGCAGCACCCTGGGCGAGCCACCGCTGATCGACGGCGCCGTGCTCTGCCTGGGCGCCCCCGGCGAGCCCGACCCGGACACCGAGCCGGCCGGCGTCCCCGCCCAGCTCCACGTGGTCGCGGGCCCGGACGCGGGCGGCGTCCACCTCCTGCACGGCGGGCAGATCCGCCTCGGCCGCTCCGCCGACGCCGATGTCGCGCTCGACGACCCGGACGTCTCCCGGATGCACTGCGCGGTCACCGTCACCGCCGACGCACGCGTCTCGGTCGCCGACCTCGGCTCCACCAACGGCACCACGCTGGACGGCACCCGCGTGGGCGACCGCCCGGTCCGCTTCGCGCCGGGTGCGCTGCTGCGGATCGGCGAGTCGGCCCTGCGGCTGGTGCCGGTCCAGCGCGAGGCGACGACGCGGGCGGCGACGACGCCGGACGGAGAGGGGTACGTACGGCTGTCCGGGGCGGCGGCCCCCGCGCCGGGCGGCGGTGACGCCGACGAGGTGGCGCACGCGCGCGTGGCCGACGGCGGACACGCGGGCGACACGGACGGTGCCTCCCGCGCGGAGGGTCCCCGCCCGGCGGGCACCGCCTCCCGGGACGCAGGTGTGACGAGCGGCCCCGCGCGTGCGGGCGGTGCGGCGTCCCCCGGCTGGGAGACTCCGGCCCACGGGACCGGAACCGACGGCGCGAGCCGCCCAGGTGCCGGTGAGTGGGACAGCCCCGCCGGACTGGGCCACCGGGCCGACGGACCGTCGGGGTACGGCCGGGGTGCGACACCCACCGAGCCTCCCCAGGTGCCCGGCCAGGGCGGCGCGCCCCGCATAGAGAGCCACGGCACGGGCCCCACGGCCGGCTTCCCCCGGCAGACCCCTGCTGGGGGCGAGACCCACGGCGGGGCGGCGTCCTACGGGGCGTTCGACTCCGCGGCGGGTGGGTACGGCGCGGGCGCGTTCGGAGGGAGCGCCGCCGATCCGGACGGGCCCGACGCGCGTACGTCACGCGGTGGCGAGCACGGAACGCGCTCCACCGAGTCCGGGAGGTCGGACGCGGGTACGTCACGCGGTCGCGGCCATGGCGGAACCCCCGCCACCCCGGACGGCACCGGCACCCCGACCTCACGCGATGGCAGGCCCGCCGCTCCGGCACCCCGCAGGGGCGAACACGGAACGGACCCCGCCGAGCAGGGCAGGCCCGGCGCGGGAGCACCCCGCAGGGGCCAGCACGGAACAGACCCCGCTGAACCGGGCGGACCCGGCGCGGGAGCACCCCGCAGGGGCGAGCCCCGGACCGACCCCGCCGAGCAGAGCAGGTCCGGCACGGGCGCACCCCGCACCCGTCCCCCCGGCACGAGCACCCCCCGCCCCCAGCCCTCCGGCGCGGGCGGTCACCCCGAAGCCGCGCCCCCCGGAAGCGGATCGCACCCCGGCGCACCCGGGCGCGGCGGCGACGACGGTGGGGTCCCGGACGGTGGTACCGGACGTAAAGGCACCCCCCTGCGCGGCACCGACCTGCCGCAGGGTGTGCGGCGGCGCGGCGGTATCGGCGCGTGGGCGCGGCGGCTGACCGGAGGGCGCGGGAGTGCGCAGGACGACACCGCCACCGGTGCGCACGCCTACGACGACGAGGCGGCCGGACCGGCACCGACCGCACCCGGTGCTGCCTCGCACGCCCCGGAGACCTGGCCGGACGCCGCGTCGCTGCTGCTGACGGCGCTCGGACCCGGGCCCCGGCTGTGGGAGCGGGGCCCGGCGCACCCGGAGGCGCTGACCGTGCGGCTCGGTACGGCCGACCGGGTGGCGCCCGGCGGTGCCGCGCCGTTGCCCGCGGTCCCCGTGACCGCCGGGCTGCGCGAGGTCGGCGCGCTCGGCCTGGCCGGCCCGCGCGCCCGCCTCGCCGGGCTGGCCCGCTCGGTGCTGGCCCAGCTCGCCGCGCTGCACTCCGCGGAGACCCTGGAGATCGTCCTGATCAGCGCGGACCGCTCCCGTCCGCTCGCCGAGCGGACCGCCGAGTGGTCCTGGCTGGGCTGGCTGCCCCAGCTGCGCCCGGCGCACGGCCAGGACTGCCGCCTGCTCCTCGCCCACGACCGCGAACAGGCCATGGCCCGCGCCCACGAGCTGGTCCGCCGCCTGGACGACCACCTGTCGGACACCCGGCCCAAGGCCAGGCCGGCGACGGCCCCCGGCAGCACCCGGCAGCCCTCCTGGGCCCGGCCCGACGACGGCACCGACCCGGCCGACGGCTTCGCGGGGCCGTACAGCGTGGTCGTCGTGGACGGGGACCCCGGCGGGGCCGACGTGCGCGAGACCGTGGCGCGGCTGGCCCTGGAGGGACCGCGGGCCGGTATCCACGTCCTGTGCCTCGCGGAGACGGCCGCCGCCTCCCCCACCTCGCCCGTGGCGGAGACGTACGAGGCGGCCTGCGCGGTGTCGCCGGTGTTCCGGGAGTGCGGTGCCGTGGCGCTGCTGAGCGGCGACGTGGCGACGACCCTGCGGCTGCTGCGCGTCGCGCGCACGTCCGGCGAGGCCCCGGCCGGCCCGGTCGGGCACGGCACCCTCGGCACGGTCGACGCCGTCTCCCTCGCCTGGGCGGAGCGGTTCGCGCGCGCCCTGGCGCCGCTGCGCACCGACGCCCCCGCGGGCGGCGAGCGGCACGCGCGGGTGGCCGCGCCGCTGCCCCAGGCGGCCCGGCTCCTGGACGAACTGGGCCTCGCCCGCGCCACCCCGGCCTCCCTGATGGCCCGCTGGGCCGACGCCGCCGACGACACGCACGCCCTCGGCGGGCGCGCGCACGCGGTCCTGGGCGCCGGACCGCGCGGCCCCGTCACGGTCGACCTCGCCGCCGAGGGACCGCATCTGCTGGTCGAGGGCGAGCCCGGCAGCGGCCGCACCGAGCTGCTGCGGGCGCTCGTCGCCTCCCTCGCCTCCGCCGACCGCCCCGACCGCCTCGGCGTCGTCCTGATGGACGGCCGCGACAGCGTGGGCACCGACGGCGGACACGGCGAAGGACTGGCCGTCTGCACGGACGTACCGCATGTCACCACCCATCTCACCGCCAACGACCCGGTCCGCATGCGGGAGTTCGCCCAGTCCCTGAGCGCCGAGCTGAAGCGGCGGGCCGAGCTGCTAGGGCGGTCGGAGTTCCCCGAGTGGCACACCGGACGCGAGGTGTCGGGCCGCCTGGTCACCCAGCGCACGCCGCCCGACGGCGCACCCGGCACCGCGTCGGCGCCCGACAACGGGGACCTCGACTCCCCGCCCAGCTCCACCATGCGGCTGCGCCCGGGAGCGGCCCGGCGCCGGTCCGGGGCCGTACCGCCGCTGCCCCGCCTCGTGGTGGTCGTGGACGATCTCGACGCGCTCGTCACTCCCCCGCTCGGCTCGCCCGGGCGCCCCGCGGCCGGGTCGGTCATGCGGGCGCTGGAGGCCGTCGCGCGGGAGGGCGGGCGGCTGGGCGTGCACCTGGTGGCCGCCACCGCGCCGGGCGGCCGTACGGCCCAGACGGAGCCCGCGTTGCGCGCCACCCTGCGCATCACGCTGGACACCCCGGCCCCGGGACCGGACGAACCGATGCCGGGACGCGGCCGGTTGACCCGCCCCGACGGACCGGCCGTGGTCTTCCAGGCCGGAAGGGTCACCGGCCGCATCCCGCGCACCGCGACCCTGCGCCCCACGGTGATCCCCCTGGAATGGCACCTCATGGGCGACCCGCCCACCCGCCGCCCGGTACGCGAACTGGGCAACGGCCCCACCGACCTGGCCCTGCTGGCCAGCGCGTTGGAGCGGGCGGCCCGCGAGGTGGAGGCGGCACAGGTCCCCTCACTCCTCTGACGCCGGGGTCGTCACTGACAGCCCGTCCGGCGTTTGAGGACGAGGCCGTCCAGGCCGATGCGGGGGTCTGGGGGCGGCAGCCCCCAGCGACGCCCACACCCACGCCGCCCACCTGGTCACGACGCGGTCACGATCCCCCCGTTGACCGCGGACGCGCCCTTGCCGCCCTCACCCCCCTGGCGTACACCAGAGCGCACGGAAGAGCGCTCAACGTTCGACGAGGCACGAAGAACGGGGCAGTGATGCGCACGAGCAGCACCATGGGGCCACGCAGGACCCTCGGCAGAAGCACCCGGATCGCCGCCACCCTCGCCGCGGGAGCGCTCGCGCTCTCGCTCACCGCGTGCGGCGGCGACGACGACAACGGCGATGGTGACAAGGGCAGTCAGGGAGACGGCGGCAAGGACACGGCCGCCACCGTCACCCTCCCGAAGCTGGACGGCGAGAGTCTGGAGGTCGCCGCCGTCTGGACCGGCGCGGAGCAGGAGAACTTCAAGAAGGTCCTCGCCGAGTTCGAGAAGCGCACCGGCGCCAAGGTGACCTTCGTGCCCGCCCAGGACCCGATCATCAACTTCCTCGGTTCGAAGATCGCGGGCGGCGCCCCGCCGGACGTGGCGATGCTCCCGCAGCCCGGCGCCATCAAGCAGGCCGTCGAGAAGGGCTGGGCCAAACCGCTCGGCGCGGAGGCCACCAAGGAGCTGGGCGAGAACTACTCGCCGGGCTGGCAGGAGATAGGCAAGGTCGGCGGCAAGCAGTACGGCGTGTACTACAAGGCCGCCAACAAGTCGCTGATCTGGTACAACGCGCAGGTCTTCGAGAACGCGGGCGCCGCCGAGCCCAAGACCTGGGACGAGCTGCTCACCGCCGCCCAGACGATCTACGACTCGGGCGTGACGCCGTTCTCCGTCGGCGGCGCGGACGGCTGGACCCTCACCGACTGGTTCGAGAACGTCTATCTCTCGCAGGCGGGCCCGGAGAAGTACGACCAGCTGGCCAAGCACGAGATCAAGTGGACGGACCCGTCCGTCAAGGAGGCGCTGACCACCCTCGCCGAGATCTGGGGCAAGAAGGACTACGTGGCGGGCGGCGCGTCCGGCGCGCTGCAGACGGAGTTCCCGGCCTCGGTGACGCAGACCTTCACCGGCGGCGACCAGCCGAAGGCGGGCATGGTCTACGAGGGTGACTTCGTGCAGGTCAACATCGCCGAGACGGACGCGGAGGTCGGCACCGACGCGAAGGTGTTCCCGTTCCCGGCGGTCGGCGACACCGCGCCGGTGGTCTCCGGCGGCGACGCGGCCGTGGTCCTGGAGGACTCGAAGGCGGCGCAGGCGCTGGCCACCTGGCTGGCCTCGCCGGACGCGGCGACGATCCAGGCGAAGCTCGGCGGCTACCTCTCGCCGAACAAGAACGTCGACGCGTCGGCGTACCCGAACGACGTGCAGAAGAAGATCGCCGAGGCGCTGGTCGCGGCCGGCGACGACTTCCGCTTCGACATGTCGGACCAGGCCCCGCAGGCCTTCGGCGGCACGCCCGGCAAGGGCGAGTGGAAGGCCCTCCAGGACTTCCTGAAGAACCCGAAGGACGTCGAGGGCGCCCAGAAGCGGCTGGAGGCGGACGCGGCCGCCGCCTACGGGAGCTGACGGATGACGTCGGCCACGGCGGCGGGGACCTCACCGGGCCCCGCCGCCCCCAAGTCGCGCAGGAGCGTGACCGGCACCCGCAGGACCGTGGCGGCCCTGTTCCTGCTCCCCGCCCTGGTGCTGCTCGGCGCGCTCGTGGTCTACCCGATCGGGTACTCGCTGGTCCGCAGCTTCTACGACCAGTCCGGCGACTCCTTCGCCGGATTCGACAACTACCAGGCGCTGTTCACCGACGACGGCATCCGCACCGCCCTGAAGAACAACGTCATCTGGGTGGTGTTCGCGCCGACGGTCGCCACCGCGCTCGGCCTGATCTTCGCGGTGCTGACCGAACGGATCCGCTGGGGCACCGCGTTCAAACTGGTCGTCTTCATGCCGATGGCGATCTCGATGCTGGCGGCCGGGATCATCTTCCGCCTGGTGTACGACCAGGACCCGGACAAGGGCGTCGCCAACGCGGTGTGGGTCGGCGTGCACGACACGTTCGCCGAGTCGTCCGCGTTCCCGAAGGCGCACCCGGGCCGTGATTCGCCGCTGGAACCGGCCGGCGGCGGCGCCTTCGTCACCAAGCAGCCGGTCGACGCCGGCACTCCCGTCGTCCTCCCCCTCGTCGGCGTCGCCCCCGACCTGATGCCGGACGGCGCGAAGAAGGCCGTACCCGCCGAACCCGAGGACGGGAAGATCACCGGCACCACCTGGCAGGACTTCACCCGCGGCAAGGGCGTCGGGAAGCTCAACGGCGTCGACGCCGCCGAACTGGGCTACGCCGGGATGACGATCGAGGCGGTGAAGGACGGCAAGGTCGTCGCGTCGGCGAAGGCGTCCGGCGACGGCACGTTCACGCTGCCCGCCGCGGCCGACGGGGCGCTGCTCAGACTCCCCGCCGACAACTTCAAGGAGCCCTACAACGGCCTCAACTGGCTCGGCCCCTCCCTCGTCACCCCGGCCATCATCGGGTCGTACGTGTGGATGTGGGCGGGCTTCGCGATGGTGCTGATCGCGGCGGGTCTCGCCGGGATGCCCCGGGAACTCCTCGAAGCCGCCCGGGTCGACGGCGCCAACGAATGGCAGGTCTTCAGACGGGTCACGGTGCCGCTGCTGGCGCCGGTCCTCGCGGTCGTGGTCGTCACCCTGATGATCAACGTGCTGAAGGTGTTCGACCTGGTCTTCATCATCGCCCCGGGCTCATCGCAGGACGACGCGAACGTGCTCGCCCTGGAGCTGTACCGCAAGGGCTTCGCCTCCGACCAGCCGGGCATCGCCAGCGCCATCGCGGTGTTCCTGCTGCTCCTGGTGATCCCGGTGATGTGGTTCAACGTACGGCGACTGCGGCGGGAGGTGCGGCGATGACGGCGAAGCGTTCCCTGGGGGCGCGGCTGGCCGAGGGCGTCAGCGGCGGCCTGGTCCGGGTCTTCCTGATCGTCGTCGGTCTCTTCTGGCTGGTGCCGACGATCGGCCTGCTGCTCTCCTCGCTGCGCACCCCGCGGGACATGGCGGCGAGCGGCTGGTGGGAGGTCTTCACCAAGCCGTCCCAGCTCACCTTCCAGAGCTACGAGGAGCTGCTGAAGAACGGGGACATCACGTCCTCCCTGTTCAACACCGTGCTGATCACGGTCCCGGCGACGGTCCTGGTCGTGGTCATCGGGTCGCTGGCCGGGTACGCCTTCGCGTGGATGGAGTTCCCGGGCCGCGACTGGTGGTTCCTGGCCGTGGTCGGGCTGCTGGTCGTCCCCGTGCAGGTGGCGCTGATCCCGATCGCCGAACTCTTCGGCAAGATCGGCCTGTTCGGGTCGATCGTCGGCGTGGTCCTCTTCCACGTCGGCTTCGGCCTGCCCTTCGCGGTGTTCCTGCTGCGGAACTTCTTCGCGGAGATCCCCCGGGAGCTGCTGGAGGCGGCCCGGCTGGACGGCGCCGGTGAACTGCGGCTGTTCGTGCGGGTCGTGATGCCGCTCGGCGGGCCCGCGATCGCGAGCCTCGGCATCTTCCAGTTCCTGTGGGTGTGGAACGACATGCTGGTCGCGCTGATCTTCTCGGACTCCGGGAGCCAGCCGATCACGGTCGCGCTGCAGACGCAGGTACGGCAGTTCGGCAACAACATCGACGTGCTGGCGCCGGGGGCGTTCATCTCCATGGTGATCCCGCTGGCCGTGTTCTTCGCGTTCCAGCGGCAGTTCGTCTCCGGCGTGATGGCGGGCGCCGTCAAGTAGCCGCCGCGACAACACCCTTGAGGGGGCGGGCCGGACACCGGTCCGCCCCCTCATCCGTACGGGGCACCGGACTGGGCGCGGATCCCCCGAATGCCGCAACGACCCGTAACCAAGTCACTCCATTGGCCGTTCCCGGCGCGAACGCCCGCGCCGACCCCGCCGACCCAGCCGACCCATGGATGTTCCCGTGCCCAGGTTCAGTGTCATCGTGCCCGCGTACCAGGTCCAGGCGTATCTGCACGCGTGCCTGGAGTCGGTGCTGTCCCAGTCGTACCCGGACTTCGAGGTGATCGTCGTCGACGACCGGTCGCCGGACGCGTGCGGTGCGATCGCCGACGAGTTCGCGGACCGCGACCCGCGCGTACGCGCCGTGCACCTGCCGCAGAACCAGGGCCTCGGCCCCGCCCGCAACGCCGGCATGGAGCGGGCCACCGGCGACTACCTGGTCTTCCTCGACGGCGACGACACCCTCGCCCCGGACGCGCTGCGGGCCGTCGCCGACCGTGTGAAGGAGACCGGCGACCCGGACGTACTGGTCTACGACTACGCCCGGACGTACTGGACCGGCGAGACCGTCCGCAGCCAGGCGGCCGAACACCTCACCGAGCGGGGACCGGCGCCGTTCCGGCTGGCCGACCGGCCGGGGCTGCTGCGGCTGCTGATGGTGGCCTGGAACAAGACGGTGCGGCGGGAGTTCGCCGAGCGCGAGGGCCTCACCTTCCCGCCCGGCTACTACGAGGACACCCCGTGGACGTACCCGGTCCTCCTGACCGCGGAGTCCGTCGCCACCCTGGACCGGGTCTGCGTCCACTACCGGCAGCGCCGCCGGGGCAGCATCCTGGGCACACCGAGCGAACGCCACCTGGACGTCTTCGCGCAGTACGACCGGGTCTTCGCGTTCCTGGAGTCCCACCCGGAGCACGACCGCTGGCGGCCGGTGCTGTACCGCCGCATGTGCGACCACCTGGCGACCGTGTTCACCCGACCCGACCGCCTCCCGCGCTCCCTGCGCGCCGAGTTCCTGCGCCGGGCGCGGGTCCACTGCCGCCGCTACCGGGTCGCCGGTGCCCCCGTCCCGGCGCCGGTCCGGATGCGCCACGCCCTGCTCCGGCTGGGCCTGCGCCGCACCTGGGAGACCCTGCGGCTGGCGTCCGCCCTGCGCCGACGGACCGCGAGGGCCGCCGCCGGACTGCTGCGGGCCGCCCGGACCGGCGCCCTGCGCCTGCACTACCGGGGCCAGCGTCTCCTCCCGCTGTGCGCCGACCGCGCCCTCTTCGCCGTCGACGGCGGCCGGGGCCACGGCTGCAACCCGGGCGCGCTGGAGGAGGCGTTCCGCCGCTTCGCCCCGCACGTGCGCACGGCGTGGGCCGCCGACCCCGCGCACCACCACACGGTCCCGCCCGCGACCCGGCGCCTCACTCCCGGCACGGCCGCCTACTGGACGGCCCTGGCCCGCTCCCGGTACCTGGTGCACAACTCCGCCTTCGACACCGGCCTGGTCAAGCGCCGGGGCCAGGTACTGGTCCAGACGCAGGCCGGGACGCCGCTCGCGCACATGGGCCTGGACCTCCAGGAGCGGCCGGCCGCCGCGGGCACCACCGACTTCGCCCGGATACTGCGCGAGGTCGACTCCTGGGACTACGTGGTCTCCGCCAACCCCCACTCCACCCTCACCTGGGAACGCGTCCACCCCGGCGGCTACGCCACCCTGGAGTACGGCCAGCCCCGCACCGACGCCCTCCAGCGGGCGACCCCCGCGGACGTGGCCCGGCTCCGCGAGATCCTCGGCATCCCCGAGGGCACCGTGGCCATCCTGTACGCGCCCGCCCACCGCGACTACCGCCGCACCCAGCGCTCCGCCCTGGACCTGGAGCGCGTCGTACGCCGCCTCGGCCCCCGCTTCATGGTGCTGGCCCGCGCCCACCCGGGCCACGACGACCGGCCGGCCGCGCCCGTCGGCCGGGTCCTGGACGTGAGCGGCCACCCGAGCGTGGAGTCGCTGTGCCTGGCCTCGGACGCCCTCGTCACCGACTACGCGTCCCTGATGTTCGACTACGCGGGCCTGGACCGGCCGATCGTGCTCCACGCCGACGAGCCGGAGGCGTTCGAGGCGGCCCGCGGCACCTACGTCGACCTGCGCTCCGTCCCGCCGGGGCCGATCGCGCGGGACGAGGACGAGCTGATCGGCGTCTTCGCCGGCGGCGACTGGCACGGCGCCCGGTCCACCCGGCTGCGGGCCGAGTTCCGCGAGCGGTTCTGCCCGTACGACGACGGCCGGGCCGCCGAACGCGTGGTGCGCCGGGTGGTGCTCGGCCAGACCCGGCTGCCCCCGGTCGTGCCGCTCGGCGCCCGCCGGCCGCCCGCGGCGGCGGTCGCCCGCACCCCACTGGCCACGGTGCCGCAACCCGCCGGCCCGCGCACCGTCACCGACAGCCTCTGAGCGCCGTTTGTCCCTCGGGAGCCCGGGTGTCCCGCGGCTCGCGGCCGGCGCAGGGCTCCCGCCGGACCAGCACAACGAGAGAAAGAGCAGCATGCCCCGCTTCAGCATCATCGTCCCGTCCCATGGGGTCGCGGGGCGGCTCTCCCAGGCACTGGACTCGGTGCTCGCCCAGTCCTTCGGCGACTTCGAGCTGATCCCGGTCTGCGACGCCCCGGACACCGTCGCGGCGGACGTCGCCGAGGAGCACGCCGGACGGGACTCGCGGGTGACGCCCGTGCACGCGCCGCCGTCGGCCGGGCTGGCCGGGGCGCGCAACGCCGGGATGCGGGCGGCGACCGGGGCGTACCTGCTGTTCCTCGACGGCGACGACGTCCTCGTGCCGGGCGCGCTGGCGGCGCTGGAGGCGCGGCTGGCGGACACCGGCGGCGTCGACGTGCTGTATTTCGAGTACGAGCGGGTGCCCTGGTGGGAGGGCGAGGCCACCAACCCGGCCGCCCCGCTGCTGGCGAGGACCCCGGACGGCGCCTTCAGTCCCGACCGCGCCCCCGATCTGACCGGCGTGCGGCTGCCCGCGTGGAGCGCCGTCCACCGCCGCACGTTCCTCACCGAGCGCCGGCTGGCCTTCCCCGACGGGCACTTCACGGACGTCGGCTTCGGCGCCCTGGTCGCGGCACGCGCCGAACGCGTGGCGGTGCTGCGCTCGGTGGTCGTCCGGCATCTGGTGCGGCGGCAGGGCAACCGGCTGAACCTGCCCGGCGCGCACCACGCGGACCTCCTCGACCAGGCCGAACTGGCGCTCACGCACGCCGCCGAGCGGGGGCTGCCGGACGCGCGCCGCGGACCGCTCTTCGAGCACCTGTTCGCCGCGATCCTGAAGACGGCGACGCATCCGCGGCGGCTGACGCGCCGGGAGCGCCGGGTCTTCTTCCGGCGGGCGAGCCGCCTCTACCGCCGCCACCGCCCCGCCGGTTTCCGCCCGCCGGGCGGCCGGCTCGGCGTCCAGCACCGGCTGCTCGCGTCGGGGTCGTACGCCGGTTTCCGCGCCCTGCGCGCCACCAACCGGGCACTCACCGGGGCGCTGCGCCGCCTGCCGTGGCCGCGGGGGCTGCGCACCCGGCTGCTGTACCGGCGCCACCTGCGCCGCCCGCTGGATCCGAACCTCGTCGTGTACTGCGCCTACTGGGGCCGCGGCTACGCCTGCAGTCCGGCCGCGATCCACGCCAAGGCCCGCGAACTCGCCCCGCACCTCAGGTCGGTGTTCCTGGTCGAGCCGGACCAGGCGCACACCGTGCCGGAGGGCGTCGACCACGCGGTCATCGGCGGCCGGCGGTACTGGGAGGTGCTGGCCCGCGCCAAGTACCTGGTGAACAACGCCAACTTCGCCGAGGGCGTGGTCAAGCGCCCCGGCAGCGTGCACGTGCAGACGCAGCACGGCACCCCGCTGAAGACGATGGGCGTGGACCAGTCGACGTACCCGGTAGTGGCCGCGGCCAGCGGCAGTTTCACCAGGCTGCTGGGCCGCGTGGACCGCTGGGACTACAACGTGTCCGCCAACCGGCACTCCACCCAGATGTGGGAGCGCGCCTTCCCGGGCTCGTACGAGCACCTGGAGTACGGCTATCCGCGCAACGACGTCTTCTGCACGGCGACCGCCGAGGACGTGGCCCGCGTCCGCCGCGAACTGGGCGTCCCGGAAGGGGCGACGGCGGTCCTGTACGCGCCCACGCACCGGGACTACGAGAGCGGCTTCGGCGCGGGCGGCCTGGATCTGGAGGCGTTCTGCGAGGCGGCCGGCGAGGACGTGGTGGTGCTGCTGCGCGCCCACTACTTCTACGACCGGGGCGGCCGCGAGGGCAGCGGCCGGGTCATCGACGTCACCGCGCACCGCTCCTCGGAGGACGTGTGCCTGGCCGCGGACGCGCTGGTCACCGACTACTCGTCGATCATGTTCGACTACGCCAACCTGGACCGGCCGATCGTCGTGTACGCCGACGACTGGGACGTCTACCGGGAGACCCGGGGCGTCTACTTCGACCTGATGGCGGCGCCGCCCGGACCGGTGGCGCGGACGCCGGAGGAGCTGGCCCGCGTCTTCGGCGACGGCTCGTACGCGGGCCCGGAGTCGGCGGCGCTGCGGGCGGCCTTCCGGGGGCGGTTCTGCGAGTTCGACGACGGCCGGGCCGCCGAGCGGGTGGTGCGCAGGGTGCTGCTCGGCGAGCCGCCCGAGGCGCTGCCGCCCGTGACCCCGCTCGCGGAGCGCGTCCCGGCCCCCGCCGCCGCCACCCTCGTAAGGAGCTGACCCCGCCGTGCCCCGCTTCAGCGTCATCCTTCCCTGCTTCAAGGTGCAGGGCTTCCTGCGCGAGTGCCTCGACTCGGTCCTGGACCAGTCCTTCCGGGACATCGAGGTCGTCGCCGTCGACGACTGCTCGCCCGACGGCTCGGGCGCGATCCTGGACGAGTACGCCGCCCGCGACGACCGGCTGCGCGTGCTGCACCTGGAGGAGAACGTCGGCCTCGGCCGGGCCCGCAACGCCGGGCTGCCGCACGCCACCGGCGACTACCTCTTCTTCCTCGACAGCGACGACACCCTCACCCCGGGCGCACTGCGCGCCATGGCCGACCGGCTCGCGGAGACGGACGACCCGGACGTTCTGGTCTTCGACTACGCGCGCACCTACTGGTGGGGCGGCACCCGGCGCAACGCCCTGGCCCGGGTGCTGGCGGAGGCCGGCGAGGACACGTTCACGGCCGCCGGCCACCCCGAGATCCTCGACCTGCTGATGGTGGTGTGGAACAAGGTCTACCGGCGCGACTTCGTCGAGCGCGAGGGCTTCACCTTCCCGCCCGGCTACTACGAGGACACGCCCTGGACGTTCCCGGTGATGTTCAGCGCGGAGCGGATCGCCACGCTGGACCGCATCTGCCTGAACTACCGGCAGCGGCGGCAGGGCAACATCCTGTCCACCACCAGCCGCAAGCACTTCGACGTGCACGCGCAGTACGAGCGGGTCTTCGCCTTCCTGGAAGCCCGTCCGGAACTGGCCCGCTGGCGGCCGTTCCTGCACGCCAAGATGGGCGAGCACTGCCTGGACATCCTGTCCAAGCCGGACCGGCTGCCGCCGTCCGACAAGGCCGAGTTCTTCCGCCGCACCGCCGAGATGTTCCGCGCGTACCGGCCCGAGGGCGCCGAGGTCCCGGCCGAGCTGCGGGTGCTGGCGGGCGGCGCCCTCGGCTACCCGGCCTACCGGCTGCGGCGGCGCTCCGGGCAGGCGGCCCGGGAGCTGGAGCGCCGGGCGCGGCAGGCGGGGGGCGTGGTCGCCGGGCGGCTGCGCGGGGCCGGCAGCGCGGTGCGCGCGCGCCGTCCGCTGGACCCGGACCTCGCGGTGTACTCGGCGTTCTCCCACCGGGGCGTGCTGGGCGACCCCGCGGCGATCCACGGCAAGGCGCGTGAACTCGCCCCGCACCTGCGCGGGGTGTGGGTGGTGCGCGACGAGGAGACGGCCGCGCTGCTGCCGCCGGACACCGAGCACGTGGTCCTGGGCAGCGCCGGCTACCGGCGGGTGACCGAGCGGGCGACGTTCTTCGTCAACAACGTCAACTGGCCCGGTGCCGTGGCCAAGCGCCCGGGCAGCGTCCACATCCACACCCACCAGGGCACCCCGCTCAAGTACATGGGCGTCGACCTGCTGGGCAGGCCCGGTGCCCGGCACGGCCTGGACGTGCCGCAGATGCTGCGCCGGGCCGACCGCTGGGACTACAGCCTGGTCGCCGGGCGGTACGCGGAGCGGGTGTGGGAGCGGGCGTACCCGTGCCACTTCACGTCCGTGCCCAGCGGCAGCCCCCGCAACGACGTGCTGGTGAACGCCGGTCCGGACGACGGCCGCCGGGTCCGTGAGCGGCTGGGCGTCCCCGACGGCCACACCGTGGTGCTCTACGCGCCGACCCGGCGGGAGTACCGGCGGGGCGGACTCGTCGACCGCCTCGACCCGGCCCGGCTCGCCGCCGACCTCGGCGAGGGCCACACCCTCGTGGTCCGGCTGCACCCGTCGCTGGCCACCGGACCGGCCCGCGGCCTGGGCCTGTCGGAGCTGCACCGGCGGGGCGTCCTGGTCGACGCGACGGACGAACCGCACGTGGAGGAGCTGATGCTCGCCTCCGACCTGCTGATCACCGACTACTCCGCCCTGCTGTTCGACTACGCCCTGCTGGACCGGCCGATCGTGATCCACGCCGACGACTGGCGCGCGTACGAGGCGAGCCGCGGCGCCTACTTCGACATCACCGAGGAGGCACCGGGGCACGTGTCGCGCTCGTACCGGGAGCTGGCCTGGCTGCTGGCGTCCGGGGCATGGCGGGACGAGGAGGCGGCGCGGCTGCGGTCGGCGTTCCGGGCCCGGTACTGCGAGTACGAGGACGGCCGGGCCGCCGAGCGGGTGGTGCGGACGCTGCTGCTGGGCGAGCCGATGCCCGGTCCGGAGCCGTCCGGCGTCCCCGGCGCCCGCTCGGTCGCCGCCGGACACGACCTGCTCGCCTCCTCGTGAGACCGCGTCTGTGGGTATTGGTCCTGGCCGCCGTGTTCGCCGCGCTGCAACTGGCGAACATCACCGGCCGGGACACCCCCGACACCAAGAACTACCTGGCGTACACGCTGAGTCTCAGCGGTGAGGGCAAGCGCGGGGTGGCGGCGGCCACGATCGACTACGTGTGCGCGAGCCGGGCCGAGCGGGCCCGCCGGGACCAGAGCGTGCACGTGGTCCGCTTCCACCGGCCCGACCCCACCGACCAGGTGGCGGCCGAGTGCCGGGATCAGGAGTGGCGGGTGGTGGAGCCGCAGCTGGCGGCGGGCCGGACCGGCGGGCACACCCTGCCGTACATGCCGGACCGCTTCATGCGGATCTTCGAGGTGCGGCCCGGCTACCCGCTGCTCCTGGTGCCGTTCGTGGCGGTCTTCGGGGTGACCTGGGGCCTGTGGGCGGCGGGCGTCGTCATCGCGTGCGCGGGCGGGGTGCTGGCCTTCCTGATCCTGCGCACGCTGTCGGTGCCGGTGCCGCTCGCGCTGGGCGGGCAGGCGCTGTACTACGCGCTGCCGTGCGGGACGACCGCGATGCGCCCGATGACCGAGGGGCTGCTGATGGCGCTGACCCTGGCGGCGGTCTGGGGCTGCGCGCTGATGCTGCGGGCGGGACGGACGCGGGCGGGGCTCGCCCTGGTGGCCGGGTCGCTGGCGGCGCTGTTCACGGTCAAGCACTCCCAGTCGCTGTTCCTCGGGGTGTGCCTGGCGGCGGCGGGCGCGCTGATCGCGTTGCGCCGCCGGCGGGGCGGCCGGTCGCCCCGGGACGTGCTCGCGCTCGCGGCGGTGGGGCTGGCCGGGGCCGTCGGCACGCTGGTGCTGGCGCGGCTGCTGCACTACCCGTCGGTGTCGGACAGCGTCCAGGATCTGCTCACGGACCACTTCGCGCGGCCCGACCGGGAGCGTCCGTGGCCGGAGTTCTGGCAGCTGCAGGGCAACTTCTGGGTGGAGTGGCTGCGCCGGCAGGCGTGGCAGCCGCTGTTCGTCGCGGCCCTGGCCGCCGGGGCGTGGGGCGCGCTGCGGCGCGGGGGCGCGGTCGGCGGGTTCCTGGTCGCGGCGGCGTGCACCGGGATCCTCACCCAGGCCGCGCATCCGGACATCAACATCTGGGGCGAGCGGCTGATCGTGCTGGCCTGGCTGCTGCCCGTGGTGGGCATCCCGCTGCTGCTGGAGCCCGTGGTGCGGGGTGGCAGGATGCCGCTGCCCGCGCAGGGGCCGGCCGACCCGGTCCGGGCGGTCGGCTGAGCGTCACCCGTTGAGGTGACTTGGGTTCAGGGCGGTGACCACGCCGGGAACATACGCCAAATGTCCCGAATGCCCCACCCTCTGATCCCTTCGTGAGCGCCGACGTCCTCGTCCGGCGGCCGGTACGCGGCGCGACGGCGCTGCGCGGTGGCCGCGGCCGGCGCCCCACCCCGTACCAGGTCACCGGTTTCCTGTTCCTCCTGGTGATGTCGCTGGCGTACTGGGCGGTGCCGCTGTGCTGCGACGCGGGCCAGCACGCGGCGGTCGTGGAGCGCCTGAAGGCCGACCTCCTGGACCCCCGGCACCCGATGGCCGACCTGCCCGGCGCGGGCAGCGCGTACTACTCGCCGTACACCGTCGCCCAGGGCGTGTTCGCGCGGCTGACCGGGCTGGGCGGCTGGGAGGTGGTGCGGCTCGCCGGGCCGCTGAACCTGCTGGTGCTGCTGACCGGCCTGAACCGGTTCGTACGGGTGCTGAGCCCGCGGCCGTGGGCGCCGGTCCTGGCGCTGGGCGCGATGACGCTGCTGTGGGGCACCGAGCGGGCCTGGTGGAGCGGCTACCTCGGGCTGATGTCGATGACGGGCAACCTCGGCTACCCGTCGACGTGCGCGATCGGGCTCACCTTCTGGGCCTGGGCGCTGACCGGGGCGCGGGCGCGGGACACGCGCCGGGTGCGGTACGTGGGGCCGAGCGGGCTGCGCGGCCTGCCCGGGTACGCGGGGCTCGGCGCCCTGTACGGGCTGGTCCTCCTGATCCACCCGATCACCTCGGTGGCGGCGGCGCTGGGCGCGGTGGCGCTGGTGGCCGGGTGGCAGCACGGATGGCGCGGCCCGGTCGTGGGGCGCTGGGCGCTGACGGGCGCGATGGCGGTGGCGTCGGCGGCGCCGTGGCCGTACTTCGACGTGTTCGCGCTGGCGGGCGACGACAGCGTGGACGCGATGCACCGGGTGCTGTACCTGGACCTGCCCGGGGAGTTCTGGCTGGGGCTGCTCGGCCTGCCGGCGCTGTGGGCGCGCGGGCGCCGCTCGGCCCGGGACCCGCTGGTGCTGATGTTCGCGCTGGACTGCGCGGTGGTGGCGTACGGCTGGTGCAGCGGGCACTACACCTACGGCCGGATCCTCGGGCTCTCGCTGGTGCCGGCGCAGTTCGCGCTGGCGGTGGAGCTGGCGGCACCCCGGCCGTGGGCGCGGTGGCGCAGGGCGCTGGGCGGGGTGGCGGCCGCGGGTGCCGCGCTGGGGTTCCTCACCGTCCACGCGGGGGCGGTGGTGCCGCGGGCGCTGGACCCGGTCGGCTTCGAGCAGCCGCCCGACTGGCCGGAGTACGCGTGGGCGGCCCGGCACATCGGCCCCGGCGAGGTCGTGATCACCGACGGCTACTACGCCGGGCACGCCATCGCCGGGTACGGGCCCAACCTCGCGGCCCCCGCCTGGCCGGACCCGGCGCTGGACGAACGGGAGCGCGGGCGGCGGGTGGCCGACGTCCGGGCGTACCTCGCGCCCGGTTCGACCCGCGCCGAGCGCGCCACCGTCGTCCGCCGGTACGACGTCCGCTGGCTGCTGCTGACCCGCTGGCACCCGGTGCCCGAGGAGGCGGTCGTGGTGGCGTGGAGCGGGCGCACCGGCGAGGTCCTGGCGCGGGTCGGGTGAACGGCGTACCGCCGGCCGGACTACTCGACGACCAGCTCGACCGGGATGTTGCCCCGGGTGGCGTTGGAGTAGGGGCAGACCTGGTGGGCCTGCTCGACCAGCTTGCGGCCGGTCTCCTGGTCGAGGCCCTCGGGCAGCTCGACGCGCAGCGTGACGGCGAGCGCGAAGCCCTCGCCCTGCTTGCCGATGCCGACCTCGGCGGTCACCGCGGCCTCGCTGACGTCGACCTTCGCCCGCCGGCCGACGACGCCGAGGGCGCTGCCGAAGCAGGCGGCGTACCCGACGGCGAACAGCTGCTCGGGGTTGGTGCCCTTGCCGTCGCCGCCCATCTCGACGGGGGCGCCGAGCGCGAGGTCGAGCTTGCCGTCGGAGCTGACGGCGCGGCCTTCGCGGCCGTGGGTGGCGGTGGCGGCGGCGGTGTAGAGCGCGTCCATGGGAAACCCGTCCCTCTCAGTGGGGGTGTGTCGCACGTGGTGGCGACTTCCGACATCCACAAGTAGAGCACGCAACTTGAAAGCGCGCAACTTAATTGCACACAACTAAATGACGCCTGGTCGGCTACCCTGGATCCCATGACCACGCCCGCGACCGACTGGCTCCGCCTGGACCAGCAGATCTGCTTCTCCCTGAACGCCGCGTCCCGCGCCTTCGGCGGCGTCTACCGCGTGGTCCTCAAGGACCTGGGGCTCACCTACCCGCAGTACCTGGTGCTGCTGGTGCTGTGGGAGCACGGCGAACTGCCCGTGAAGAAGCTCGGCGAGCACCTCCGCCTCGACTCCGGCACGCTCTCACCGCTGCTCAAGCGGCTGGAGGCGGCCGGTCTGGTCCGGCGGGAGCGCAGCGCGCGCGACGAGCGGTCGGTGGAGGTGCGGCTGACCGGGGAGGGCGTCGCGCTGCGCGAGCGGGCCGCCGAGGTGCCGCGCCGGATCGCCGCGGCGACGGGGCTGGACGTGACCGAGGTCCAGGACCTGCGCGACCGCCTCGACCGGCTCACCTCCGCCCTGGACGGGTATGGCACCGATCCGGCCCCGGCAGCGTCCTGAGGGGTGCGGGCGCCCGCGGGGCGCCGGGATGAAGGATCATGTCCACTCAGGACACTCAGGACGACCACTGTCCACCCAGGACCACTCACGAGGGGACGGCCGCACATGACCTGGCTGATCACCGGCGGCGCCGGATACATCGGGGCGCACGTCGTACGGGCGATGACCGAGGCGGGCGAGAAGGCGGTGGTGTACGACGACCTGTCCACCGGCATCGCCGACCGCGTGCCCGACGGCGTCCCCCTGGTGGTGGGCTCGGTCCTGGACGGCGAACGGATCGCCCGCGCCCTCGCCGACCACTCCGTCACCGGCGTCGTGCACCTGGCCGCGAAGAAGCAGGTCGGCGAGTCGGTGGACCTGCCGCTGCACTACTACCGGGAGAACGTCGAGGGCCTGCGCGTCCTGCTGGACGCGGTCACGGCGGCCGAGGTCCCGTCCTTCGTCTTCTCCTCCTCCGCCGCCGTGTACGGCATGCCGGACGTCGACCTGGTGACGGAGGAGACGCCGTGCGCGCCCATGTCGCCGTACGGCGAGACCAAGCTGGCCGGCGAGTGGCTGGTCCGCGCCACCGGCCGGGCGACCGGCCTGGCCACCGCCTCTCTCCGCTACTTCAACGTCGCGGGCGCGGCGAGCCCCGAGCTGGCCGACACCGGTGTCTACAACCTCGTCCCGATGGTCTTCGAGAAGCTGACCGAGGGCGCCGCCCCGCGCGTCTTCGGCGACGACTACGCGACACCGGACGGCACCTGCGTCCGCGACTACATCCACGTCGTCGACCTGGCCGAGGCCCACGTCGCCGCGGCCCGCGCCCTCCAGTCCTCGCCGGGCCGCACCCTCACCCTCAACATCGGCCGGGGCGAGGGCGTCTCCGTCCGCGAGATGATCGACCACATCAACGCCCTCACCGGCTACGACCACCCGCCGACGGTCACCCCCCGCCGCCCCGGCGACCCGGCCCGCGTCGTCGCCTCGGCCGACCGCGCCGCCGTCGAACTGGACTGGAAGGCCAAGTACGACGTCGAGGAAATGATCACGTCGGCGTGGTCGGGCTGGGTACGGCTGCATCCGGAGGCGGGGCGGGACTAGGACGCCGACGCGCATGGGCAGCCCTTCCCGCCTCGAACGCGCCCTCGGCACCGTCATCGGGTCGGCGGTGGGTGACGCGTTGGGCGCCCCCTTCGAGTTCGGCCCGGGGGGCGCCTTCTCCGAGCGCTTCCCCGGCCCCGGGCACGGCGGCGAGATGTGCGGGGGTGGCGGCTGGGACCCGGGCGAGGCGACGGACGACACGCAGATGGCGGTCCTGATCGCCGAGTCCCTGCTGGGGCGCGGCGGGCTCGACCTGCCGGACGTCTTCGGGCGTTTCCGACGCTGGGCCGCCGCCGACCCGAAGGACATCGGCCTCCAGACCGAGGCCGTACTGACCTCCGGCGACCCCTGGGACACCGCCGCCGCACTCCACTTCCAGGTCAACGGGCGGGGCGCGGGTAACGGCGCGCTGATGCGGGCCGCCCCGTCAGCCGTCCACTTCGCATCGCACGGCCGCGACGCCACCATGGAGGCTGCCCGCCGCCTCGCCGCGCTCACGCACGGAGACCAGGCGGCGTGGGAGGGCACGGCGGTCCTCCACGAGCTGATCCGGATCGCCCTGACCGGGGACGACCCACTCCCCGCACTGCCCGCCACCCTGCGCGCCGTCCACCCCGACCACCGCGCGCGCTACGCAACCGTCCTCGCCTCCGACTGGCACCCCGACTTGGCGACCGAGTTCAACGGCGCCGTCTGGCCCTGCCTCGGCTCCGCGGTCTGGGCCCTGCGGACGACCTCCTCGTACGAGAACGCGGTACGCGCCGCCATCGATCTGGGCGGCGACACGGACACGGTGGCCGCCGTGACCGGCGCACTGGCCGGGGCCGTGTACGGAATCGGCGCCGTCCCGCCACGCTGGACGGAGGCTCTGCACGTACCCCTGCCGGGGTTTGACGGCACGGTGCTCCACGCGGCGGAACTGGCCGAGTTGGCGCGAAAGTTGTGCGGCTGAAGGGCGGGAGATGAACGAATCGTGGGACACCATCGCCGACTGGTACGCGGAGCTGTTGCGATCCGGCTCCCCCATGCACGACTTCGCTCGCGACAGCCTTCTCGCCCGTGCGCCCGAACAACTCGCGGGTCAGCGCGTCCTCGACCTCGGGTGCGGCGAGGGGTTCATCGCCCGCGCTGTGGCCGCCCGCGGGGCTTCGGTGGTCGGAATCGACCCCTCGCCGCGAATGATCGAGAACGCGCGGGCTGCCGAGAGTCGCCGACCGAGCGGGGCTCGCTTCTCCGTCGACGACTGATGCACACTCACCACGGTCACCACATTCCGCATCCCTGTTTTCGAGGCGCCACACGCCACTTGGACGGATACCGGAAACGGGGTCCTGCGCAGAGTCGTCGGCGATTACGTCACCGAGGGCTTCTGGCGTTCCAAGAACTCAGAAGGTGCGGCGTCGGGCAGGCAACCACCACCGAAGGCTGTCCACGTACTTCACCACGCTCACACGGCACGGCTTCCGGATCGAATCCGTCGAAGAAGACCTCACCAGGCGGAACTTGCCCCGGTCGGTGCCGTTGGTGAGTCGGCAGGCACGCGAACCGGGTCAGTTCAGGTGCGGCGGGACCCACGCGTGGTGTCGGAGGATCATGCGCGTTGCGACGCGGGAGGGTGTCAGCCGCATCGCCGTGTTCCGCAGGGCGACGGCCACCGGGTGGGAGAGCTGCTGGCCCATGCGTCCGGCCTGCCGGGCGGCCCGCGCGACGGCTTGGCTGCGCGGACGGCGCTCGGCGTTGTAGCGGGCGAGCGCGGCTTCGACCGTGGGGCCGGTGTCGAGGGCCGCGGCCAGGGTGACTGCGTCCTCCAGTGCCTGGCAGGCGCCCTGTCCGAGGTTGGGGGTCATCGCGTGTGCCGCGTCGCCGAGCAGCGCGATCCGTCCGGCCGTGTACGAGGTGAGCGGTGTGCGGAGTTCGTTGACATCGTGGTGCAGCACGGCTTCGGGCCGGGTCGCGTCGAGCAGGGCGGGGATCGGGTCGTGCCAGGTGTGGAACCGTCGGCGCAGTTCGGCCAGTGGGTCGGCGAACCGCGTTCCGGCAGGGAGGTTGAGGACGGCGTGCCACTCGGCCCGCCCGTCCAGGAAGGCGATGTGCCCGAACTCCGCGCCCCGGCCCCAGGTCAGCTCGAAGTCGGTGCGCAGGTCGACCGCGTGCTCGGTGATGGCGCGCAGCACCGCCGACCCGCTGTGGACCGGGCCGGGGTGGTCCGGGAAGAGACGGCTGCGGACCCTGCTCCCGATGCCGTCGGCCGCCACCACCAGATCGGCGTCCAGGACCGTGGCGCCGAAGCCGACTTGAACCGTTCCGGGGTCGATGTGCTCGACCGAGACCGCCTCGGCGCCGATCAGCAGCGATGGGGCGGGCAGGGAGTCGCGCAGCAGTCGGTGCAAGGTGGAGCGGGGGATGCCCATGATCGGCGCGCCCACCGCCTTCTCCAGCGCTGAGCCGTCCATCCGGGCCAGCCAGCCACCACGGGGCGTGCGAGTGCCCCCGCTGTACTGGCCTCGCGAGGCATCCCGTACTGCCTCGCCGACGCCGAGTTCGTCCAGCGCCCGCAGGCCGTTGGCGGCCAGTGAGATGCCCGCCCCCGCGTCCTCGAGCAGGGACGCGCGCTCGACCACCGTCACCTCCCAGCCGATACGGCGCAGGCCGATCGCGACGGCAAGCCCGCCGATGCCCCCTCCGACCACCACTGCCGTGCTGCCCATACCGAAGCCCCGATCCTTCTACAGATGTAGAAGGTGATCCTAGCTGCGCCTCTACAGGTGTAGAAAGGGGTATGGCTTCGGACCGGCGCACACTCCTCGCGGACTCGGCAATCGTCGTACTCGCCGACGAAGGGATCCGCGGCCTGACCCACCGCGCGGTCGACCGCAGAGCCGCCATGCCGCCCGGCACCACCTCGGCCTACTTCCGCACCCGAGCCGCGCTGCTCACCGCGCTGGTCACACGCCTGGTCCAACTCGACCAAGCGGAACTGCAGACGATGCCCGAGGAACTGCCGCCCCTGCGCACCATCGAGGACCTGGTGAACGGCATGGCACTGCTCATCCGGCAGCGACTCACCGGCGAGGGACGCCGCCGCTCCCTCGCCCGCTACGCCTGCGCCGTCGAGAGCGTGCGCGACCCGGAGCTGCGCGAGATCCTCGTCCCCCGCGAGAACGCCGGCCGTGAGTTCGTCCGGCTCTTCCTCGCCACGCACGGCGTCACGGACGCCGAGAACCGCACGCACACCCTGCTGACCTGCGTCGACGGACTGGTCTTCGACCGCCTGGTGAGCGGCGGCGACGTACCCCGCGAGGCCCTGGAAGGACTGGTCGCCGCCGCCCTGCGTTAGATTCGCGGCCAGGTGTCCGACGGCCCATCGGATCGCAGCGCTGACAGCAACTCATCGAGGGTCGGGGGGCCGGGATCACGAACCGGCTGACCGACCTCGGTTGGCCAATAGGGACGGACACGTCTCACGAAGTCTGTGAAGTCGTTCCGCAGATACCGAGAGTCGGACGGCTTCAGCCGGATCTGCTGACGGCTGTCTGCCCACCAGATCTCGAAATTCGCAACCGTGCCTTCCACCGGCCAGTCATCGCTCGTTCCCGGAAGCAACAGGACGTCGACGAAGCCTCCGACGCTCAGACCGATGTCCACGAAGATCCCGATCGCACCGGGCCAAGGAACCCTCACGACGGTGCCCTCGAAAACCTGCCCGAAGCGCAGCCCCCTCCGGATCCGAGCCCACTCGGCATCTGTCACCACGAACGCATCTTCGCACCCTCGTCCGGGTCATGAGCGACTGCGCACGGGCGGCAAAGCAGAAGCCACCGCGTACAACCTGCTGCTCATCGGCGGCGGCTCCGGCGTCGGCAAGAGCACCGTCGGGTGGGGGACCCGCACCGCACGGCGGTCACGGAGCGGAACATCGCGGCGGTGTGGGCGAACTACGCGGCGCTCGGACAGCGCCGGCTGATCTACACGAACACCGTGAGCATCCTTGAGGCGCCGATGATCGGGAGGGCCATGGGCGGGGACCAGGTGCGGGTCACCCACGTACTGCTGACCGCAGGCGAAGCCACCGTGCGGCAGCGGCTCGCCCCGCGGGAGACCGGGTCGCGGCTCGGCGTGCACATCGAGCGGAGCCTTCGCACGGCTCGGCGGCCGGCCGGGAAGGCTCCCGCCGGGACGGTCCTGGTGGCGACGGACGGCCGGACGGTGCCGGACATCGCGGCCGAGGTGGTCCGGGCCGCCTCCTGGTGAGGGCGGCGGCCCCCGGGTCACAGAGGCTGGACGAACTCCGCCCGCCACTGGGGGGACGGGTCCGAGCCCAGCTCCGTCCAGTACTCCCGGCCGCCGGTGATCGTGCCGTCGCGGACGGTCCAGAGCGACACGACCCGGTGGACGCCCATCGTCTCGTGCGGGACCTCCACCTCGGAGACCACGGTCTCGCCGTCCCCGTCCGCCACGACGCGTATGACGTGGATGGACCAGCCCTCCGGGTACTCCGCGTTGACGGCCACGAAGTCCGCGCGGCCCACGATGCGCTCGGCGCTGACCGGCCACTCCACGACCAGGTCGTCGGCCAGCAGCGCGCCCAGACCCGCCCAGTCGCGGGCCTGCATGCGGGACCAGAACTCCTGCACGATCGCCGTAGGTTCCATGCCCGCATCCTCGCAGGCACCACTGACAGTCCCGCCCCAGTCCAGCCCGGACCGGTCCAGCCCGGTCCGGCCCCGGCTCAGAGCGCCTTCAGGCCCGCCGCCGTGGCCCGGGCCAGCGCCGCCAGGTGGCCCTTCGGCAGCTTCGGGCTGCGGATGACCACCGAGCGCCAGTACAGCGGGCCCGAGATCAGGTCGAGGGCCAGGTCGGTGTCGAGGCCGGCGGCCAGCTCGCCGCGTTCCGTCGCCGCCGCGAGGATCTTGCTGGCGACGCCGTCCTGGCCCTCCCGCAGGGTCTTCCGCAGCACCTCGGCGATCTCGGGATTGCGGGCCGCCTCCGCCTGGAGGTCGGGGATGATCTGCGAGGCCACCGGGTGGCGCAGGGCCCGGGACGTCACCTCGTACAGCAGCCGCAGGTCACCCTCCAGCGAACCCGTGTCGGGCGCGGGCAGGCCCTGCACGGCCAGCGCCGAGACGACGTCGAGCACCAGGTGCAGCTTGGAGCGCCAGCGCCGGTAGACGGCGGTCTTGCCGACCCCCGCGCGGCGCGCGATCCCCTCGATGGACATCCGCGCGTAGCCGACCGCCGCCAGCTCCTCGAAGACCGCCGCCCGGATCGCCTCCGTCACGTCCTCGCGGAGCACGGCCGCCCCGGCGGGGGCCCGGCGGCGGCGCGGGCGCGGCTGGGGCTCGTCGGCGGCGTCGGTCGTCATGCGGGACAGCATAGGGCGTCACGACGAAACGGTTGCGTTCCGGCGTCAGCACGCCGTACGCTCCCGTTACGACGATACGGTCCCGTCCCGACGTGAATGAACGCCTCACGACACCCGGGTGAACGACGGGAATCGCCCGCAACGCCTCCCCCTCCCCCCCTCCGAGCGAAAGCAGCGCGGATGTGAGCCAGGTCCTCGACACACCGCCCCCGACAGCGGCCCCGCCCGCCCCCGCCGACCACGACCTCGGGGCTCTCGCCGCCCGGCACGGTCTGACGGTCAGCGGCGCCCGCCCCTCCCTGCCCGAGTACGTCCGCCAGCTGTGGGCCCGGCGGCACTTCATCGGCGCCTTCTCCACCGCCAAGCTCACCGCCCAGTACAGCCAGGCCAAGCTGGGACAGGTCTGGCAGGTGATGACGCCCCTGCTCAACGCGGCGGTGTACTACTTCATCTTCGGCATGCTGATGAACACCAGCCACGGGGTGGAGGACTTCGTCCCGTTCCTGGTCACCGGCGTGTTCGTGTGGACGTTCACGCAGAGTTCGATCATGGCGGGCACCCGGGCCATATCCGGCAACCTCGGCCTCGTCCGCGCCCTGCACTTCCCGCGGGCCGCGCTGCCGGTCTCCTTCTGCCTCCAGCAGCTCCAGCAGCTGATGTTCTCGATGGGCGCCCTCGTGGTGATCCTGCTCGCGTTCGGCGTCCCGCCCGGCCCCTCATGGCTGCTGGCGATCCCGGCGCTGGTGCTCCAGTTCGTGTTCAACGCGGGCGTGGCGCTGGTCATGGCCCGGGTGGGCTCCAAGATCCCGGACATGGCCCAGCTGATGCCCTTCCTGCTGCGCACCTGGATGTACGCCTCGGGCGTCATGTTCAGCATCCACCACATGACCGGCCCCGACAGCGACCTGCCGTCCTGGGTCGGCCCGCTGCTCCAGGTCAACCCGGCCGTCGTCTACATCGACCTGATGCGGTTCGCCCTGATCGACAGCTTCGGCGGGGACATGCTGCCGGACCACGTGTGGGCGATGGCCCTGGGCTGGGCCCTGGTCGCCGGGATCGGCGGCTTCATCTACTTCTGGAAGGCCGAGGAGACCTACGGTCGTGGCTGACAACACCGGCAGCATCAATCAGACGGACGAGCGCATCCCCACCGTCGTCGCCGACGGCGTCGACATCGTCTACCGGGTCAACGGCACCGGGGCGGGCCGCGGCTCCGCGACCGCCGCCCTCAACCGCATCCTGCGCCGCAAGAAGAGCGAGAAGGCGGCCGGCGTGCGCCGGGTGCACGCGGTGAAGAAGGTGTCCTTCGTGGCGTACCGCGGCGAGGCGATCGGCCTGATCGGCACCAACGGCTCCGGCAAGTCGACGCTGCTCAAGGCGGTCACCGGGCTGCTCCCGGTGGAGAACGGCCGCATCTACACCGACGGCCAGCCCTCGCTGCTCGGCGTGAACGCCGCCCTGATGAACGACCTCACCGGCGAGCGCAACGTGCACCTCGGCGGCCTGGCGATGGGCATGTCCCGCGCGCAGATCAAGGAGCGCTACCAGGACATCGTCGACTTCTCCGGGATCAACGACAAGGGCGACTTCATCACCCTGCCGATGCGCACGTACTCCTCCGGCATGTCCGCCCGCCTGCGCTTCTCCATCGCCGCGGCCAAGGACCACGACGTCCTGCTGGTCGACGAGGCCCTGGCCACCGGCGACCGCTCCTTCCAGAAGCGTTCCGAGGAGCGCATCCGGGAGCTGCGCAAGCACGCGGGCACGGTCTTCCTGGTCAGCCACAGCAACAAGTCCATCCGCGACACCTGCGACCGGGTGCTGTGGCTGGAGCGCGGCGAGCTGCGGATGGACGGGCCCACGGAGGAGGTCCTGAAGGAGTACGAGAAGTTCACCGGCGGCCCGGACAAGGCGGCGAAGCCGAAGGCCGCACCCAAGGCCGCGCCCAAGCCCGCACCCAAGGCGGCGCCCGGGGCGAAGGTCTCCGCCTGACGGCGCCCTTCCCCCGTGAGGCGTACTCTCGATTAACCCTTTTGCCCGTTTGATGCCACCATGTCCGAATAGATACGACCCAAGGAGTGCGCAGGGAGCGACCAAGGCTAAGGAGCCCCAGCGATGCCCGAGACCCCCGACCTCAGCGTCGTCGTCCACGGCCCCAACGTCCAGGACCACCTGCCCGCGCTCCTCGACTCCCTGGCCGCCCACCCCCTCACCGGCGTCGAAGTGATCGTCGCCGCGGTCGGGGACTGGGCCAGGGAGACGGCCGAGGGCCACACCCCCGCGTTCACCGTGCTGCCCCTGCCCGACGGCGCCCGCGACTCCGCGGCCCGCGCGGCGGGGGCGGCGCGGGCGAAGGGCCGGTGGCTGCACTTCGTCCACGCCAAGGACGGGCTGCCCCCCGGCGCCCCGCGCACCGTCGCCCAGCACGCCGCGGACCTCCCCGACACGGTGGACGTCCTGCTGTTCGACCACGTCCGCAGCACCTGGCGGGCCTCCGGTCTGCCCTCCCCCGACGGTCCCCGCCTCGCCCGCGCCGGACGCGCCGACCTCCCCCTGGACGACCGCGCGGCGCTCCTCGGGCTGACCCCGCTGCTCGGGAACCGCGCCGTGCGCGCCGGCTTCTGGCGGGCCCACGAGCACCTCCTCACCACCGACGACGAGCCGTTCGCCGCCCTTGTCGCCCTGCTGCTCGCCGACCGCGTCGCCTGCCTGTCCCAGCCGGCGTTCGAGGACCGCCGGCTGCGCGCCGAGAGCCTGCCCCCGGTCACGCCGGAGCAGCGGTACGCCCTGGTCGACCGCTACGAGACGCTGCTCGGCCTCGCCGCCGACCGCCCGGCCGTCCGCGGCGCCCTGTACGACCTGATGGTCCGCGACTGCCTGCGCACCTTCGCCCGCGCCGACATGCCGGACGACGTGGCGCGGGAGTTCTTCCGCCGGGCGTCGTCGGCCGCCCGGCGCCTGCGCCCCGACGGCCACCGCAGCCCGGCCGGACTCGAAGGCGTACGCCGGTCGCTGCTGGCGGACGGCGCGTACACGAAGTACCGCGCCCTCCAGGCCGCCAACCACACGCGCCGCAGGGTGCGGTCGGCGGTGCGCATCGGCAGACGCCTGGCCGGCGACCGGGTGCGCGCCCTCCAGTACCGCAGGGCACTGGCCCGCCCGATCGACCCGCACCTCGCCGTCTTCTCGGCCTACTGGGCCCGCGGCGTGGCCTGCAACCCGGCCGCGATAGCCGCCGCGCTGGCCGAACTCGCCCCGAGCGTCCACCCGGTCTGGGTGGTCACCGCGGCGAACGCGGCGCTGCTGCCGCCCGGCACCGACCACGTCGTCCCCGGCACCCGCCGCTACTGGGAGGTGCTGGCCCGCGCCAAGTACCTCGTCAACAACGTCAACTTCCCGGACGCGGTGGTCAAACGCCCCGGCACCGTCCACCTCCAGACCCACCACGGCACCCCGCTCAAGCGCATGGGCCTGGACCAGATGCCGTACCCCGCCGCCGCCCGGGGCCTGGACTTCCCGGCACTGCTGGAGCGCGTCGACCGGTGGGACTACAGCGTCTCCGCCAACGGCCACACCACCCGCATGTGGCAACGGGCCTACCCGTCCCGCCACGTCTCCCTCGACCACGGCTATCCGCGCAACGACGTCTACTACACGGCCGGCGCCGCCGAGGTCCGCGCGGTCCGCGAGCGCCTGGGCATCCCGCCCGGCCGCAGGGCGATCCTCTACGCGCCCACCCACCGCGACTACGAGGCGGGCTGGACCCCGCGCCTCGACCTCGCGGCCCTGGCCGCCGACCTCGGCGAGGAAACGGTCCTGCTGGTCCGCGCCCACTACTTCTACGAGGGCGCGTCCACCCCGTCCGCCCCGCTGGCCGGCCTGCGCCGCACCGGCCGCCTCATCGACGTCTCCTCCTACGAACCCGTCGAGGAGCTGTGCCTGGCCGCCGACGCGCTGGTCACGGACTACTCGTCGATCATGTTCGACTACGCCAACCTGGACCGCCCGATCGTCATCCACGCCGACGACTGGGAGACGTACCGCACCACCCGCGGCGTCTACTTCGACCTGATGGCCGAGGCACCCGGCCCGGTCGCCCGCGGCCAGGCGGAGCTGACGGAGATCCTCACCACCGACGCCTGGCACGACGAGCGCGCGGCCAAGGCACGGACCGCGTTCCGGCGCCGGTTCTGCGAGTACGACGACGGCCGCGCCGCCGAACGCGTCGTCCGCCGGGTCTTCCTCTGCGAGGACGAACGCACGCTGCCCCCGGTCCTGCCGATCGAGGAGCGCACCCCGGCGCCCAGCCCCGAGGAGGCCAACGCGTCATGAGAGCCGCCACGAGAGCCGCCACGAGTCCTGCCACCGACCCGGCCGCGGGCCTGCCGCCCGCCCCCTCGTCCGTGGACGCCCCCGACGTCACCGTCACGGTCATCGTCTACAACGACGCCGAGCGCCTCCCGCGCGCGGTCGCGTCCGTGCTGCGCCAGAGTCACGCGAACATCGAGGTCGTCATCAGCGACGACCACTCGACCGACGCCACCCCCGAGGTGGCCCGCGCGCTCGCGGCCCGCGACCCGCGCGTCGTGTACCTGCGCCTGCCGGAGAACAGCGGCGGGTGCAGCGCGCCGCGCAACCGCGCCCTGGAGATCGCGCGGGCGCCGTACCTGATGTTCCTGGACAGCGACGACGAACTCCCCGAGCGCGCCGTCGAGACCCTGCTCGCCGCCCACCGCGAACGCGACCTCGACTTCGCGATGGGCGCGGTGCACCGGGTACGCGTGGACGGCGGACGCCGCACCACCTGGATGCCGCACCTGGTCGCCGAACGCCGCACCCTGGACGGCATCGAGGCCGATCCGCGGCTGCTCTTCGAGCACCTGGCGACCAGCAAGATGTACGCCCGCGCCTTCCTCGACCGGCACGGCCTGCGCTTCCCCGAGGGCATCCACTACGAGGACCAGCTCTTCTCGGCGCAGGCGTACTGCCTGGCCAGGACGTTCACCGTCGTCCCCGAACCCGTCTACCGCTGGTACGTCGCCCCGTACGCCGCCTCCGAGACGGCCTCCATCTCCAACCAGCGGCACCTGCTCAGCAACGTCCGCGACCGCGTCCACGTCCAGCGCCTCATCGACGCGTTCCTGACCGGGAGCGGGCACGAGTCGCTGCGCGAGGACAAGGACTTCAAGTTCCTCAAGCACGACTTCCGCATGTACGCCGGTGACCTCCCGTACCGGGACGACGCCTGGCTGGCGTCCTTCGCCGATCTCATGACGCCCTACCTCGACACGCTCGCCGAGGGCGCCTACGCGCGCCTGCCCCGCGCCGAACGGGTCGTCCTCCAACTGCTGCGCGACCGGCGCCTGTCCGACGTACGCGTGGCGGCGCGGGGCCTCGGTCACGCCGTGGCACCGCGCCGGGTGACGCCGGACGAGGAGAGCGGCCGGACCTACTGGGGCGAGGAGGTCCCCGGGGCGGCCGAGGCCCGCCGAGAGCTGGACCTGACGGACCTGGAGCTGGACACCCGCCCGTTCTTCACCGCCCTGCTCCGGCACGAGATCACGGACCTCGCGCGCGGCCCCGGTGCGTCGATCGACCTCACGGTCCGCACCTACGACCCCGCGCTGCGCCTCCCGGTCGGCCCGCAGCGTGCCACCCTGCACCTCTCGCCGGGCCGCCGGCGCCTGACGGTGCCCTTCCGCCTCTCCCCGGTCCGCCCCGGCGTCTTCGAGGGCCGCGTCCGCCTCGACCTCGCGGCGGCCCGCCTCCCCCTGCACGGCTTCGAGGGGCTGCGCCACCCCGTACTCCGGCTGCGCCACCAGGGCCGCGTCCACACGGGCATCCTCCTGGCCCCGCTGCGCTTCCCGCCCCTCACCGCCCGCGTCCCGTACCACGCGGGCGCCACGCCCCACCGGGTCACGGTGGAACCGGAGGGCCACAACCCGGGCCGCCTACAGATCCACTGGCACCCGGTGGGCACCACGGCAACCATCCTCCACCCGGCCGCCCGCCACCTCACCACCCCCCGAACCCGCCGAGCGGCCCGCTTGGCATCAAACATCCTCCACTGACCGGGACGCTCAGCTACCCGCCGACCCGCTCAACTGCGGGCAATCGTGCCGCTGGGGCGGCACGGGTGGGCGCAGCGGCACCCGGCAAGCGCCGGCCCGCGTCACCCACCCCCGCCCCACACGAACACCGGGCACCCGACCAACGCACGTCCACGCCCAAGGCCCGCCTCACCCCACCACCGCGTACAACACCCACCCACCCGGCCCCCTCCCCACCTCCCGCAACCCCGCATCCCCCCGCACCCCCACCCCCCGATCCACCACCCACCGCACGTCATAGGCCCGCTCAATCCCCCTCCGCACACTCCCTGACACCCCTTCCACCCCCACCGAGAAATACCTCCGCACCGCCCCCACCCGCTCCCCCTCGTCATCGAGAAAGAAGTCGGTGTACCCCGGCGCCACCGTGTACGCCCCGGTCGCCGGAATCTGCCGGGACGGGAACTGCCTCGCCATGACCACGTCCCCGTACCCCACCCACCGCGTGATCCAGCCGTACCCCTCCCACGGCTCCCGGTACTTCTCCGCCACCACCCCCGGCAACGCCCCCCGCCCGACCGCGTACCCCAGCACGCCCACCTGCCCCCAGACCCCGACCACCAGCGCCACCCCCAACACCCCCGCCCACACCCACCGCACCGCCCGCCGCCCGGCCTCCCCCACCTCCACCGCCACCGCGAGCTGCGCCGGAATCACCGCCGCGGGCAGCACCCGCCCCCACGACCAGTGCCCGGTCACCCCGCCCGCCACGAACACCACCAGCCCGAGCGCGAAGAACAGCACCAGCACGTCCCGCCGGTCGCGCCGCCACCGCACCACCAGCGCGGCCACCCCCACCAGCACCAGCCAGTACCGCGCCCACAGGTCCCGGTACAGCGACCGGTGCACCGCGTCCATCCCGTCCCCGGCACCGAAGAGCGCGAAGAAGTCGTAGTACGGCCAGACCCACAGCACCACCACCCCCAGCGCCAGCGCCCCCGCCACCCGCGCCCACACCCGTCGCCCGGCATGCCGCGCGCCGACCACGACGGCGAGCGCACCCAACGACGCGACGATCCCGGAGTACTGATGGACCAGCAGGATCACGGCCCACAGCACCCCGCACCCCAGCCAGCTCCCCCACCCGTTCGCCCGCGCCAGCCACGCCCACAGGTGAAACGCCAGCCCGAGGGCGAACACACTCGGGTACGCCGCCGTCAACGCGAGGGAGTGCAGCCCGAGAAAGCCGCTCCAGCTGAACTCGGTCGTCCCCCACAGCAGCACCAGGCACAGCAGTGCCAGCGGGGGCACCACCGGGCGCGCGCTCAGCGTGCGGGCGTACCGCCACACCCCCGTGACCAGCACCGCGAGCGCCACCACAGCCCCGATCCGCAGCACGGTGAAGACGGAGAACCCGGTCACCCCGGCCACCCAGCCCAGCGGCACCGTCCACGGCGTGTAGTACGGGCTCGGTGTGTCCGCGTCGACCAGCGGGTTGCCGGGGTGGAGGAGGTCGTGCCGCAGGCGTTCGAGGGTGGCCGCGTGCATGCCCAGGTCGCCGATCCAGGGCAGCCGGACGACCACCAGGACCAGCAGGATGAGGACGAGGGCCGCCCCCGCTCGCGGCAGCGCGGTGCGCGTCAATGCGGAACGCCCGGTCACGCGATCACTTTATCCGCATAAACCGCCCGAACAGGACGCGAACGGGCCACGAACGGCACATAAAGGCGCCCCGGGTCATCAAGACCCGGGGCGCCCGTCAAGCCCTGCTCGGGCGGCTACGCTGTCACGCGTGCGTGCGCAGCAGCGTCCGCATCGTCCGCATCGCCACCGACAGGTTGGACAGGTCGAACGCGTCCGACCCGTGGATCTCCTCCAGCGTGGTGCGGGCCCGGCCCAGGATGGCCGCGTTCTTCTGCTCCCACGCCTTGAACCGCTGCTCCGGCGTGGACGTGCCGTTGCCCGCCGCCAGGACGTCGGCGGTGAGCGAGGCGTGGGCCGCGTACAGGTCCTCGCGGATCGCCGCGCGGGCCATGGACTGCCAGCGGTCGGTGCGGGGCAGATCGCTGATCCGGTCCATCAGCTGGGTGACGCTCAGCCGGTCGGCGAGGTCGTAGTACACCTCGGCGACCTCCAGCGGCTCCTTGCCCATGCGGTCGGCCACCGACACGATGTCCAGCGTCGGGAAGGCCGAGGAGAACCCGGCCACCCGGGTGGCCGTCTCGTCCGGGACGCCGACGGCGGTCAGCTCGTCGAAGATGTGCTGGTACCACTCCGCGTCCGCGCCGCGCAGCAGCTTCGGCAGCTGCGACCAGACCTGCTCGACGCGCTCGGCGAAGAACTCCACCGTCTCGGCGAGCTCCAGCGGCTGCGGCCGGTTGTTGAGCAGCCAGCGGGTGCCCCGCTCGACCAAGCGCCGCGAGTGCAGCCGGATCCGGGTCTGTACGGCGGCGTCGACCTTGGTGTCCAGGGACTCCACCGCGTCCCACACCGGGGAGGAGCGGAAGATCGCCCGGGCCGCGGTCTGCGCCCGCACGATCTCCTCCAGCGACGCGCCGGTCTCCTCGCGCATCCGGTGCAGATACGTCGTACCGCCCGTGTTGACCGTGTCGTTGACCAGGACGGTCGTCGTGATCTCCCGGCGCAGCGGGTGGCCGTCGATCCGGTCGAGGAACTGCTCGCGCAGCGCCGTCGGGAAGTAGGCGTGCAGCAGACCCTTGAGGTACGGGTCGTCGGGCAGCGAGGTGTGCAGCAGCTCCTCGGCGACCGTGATCTTCGTGTACGCCAGCAGCACGGCCGTCTCCGGGCCGGTCAGGCCCTGGCCGCTCTGGAGGCGCTCGCGGATCTGGCGGTCGGTGGGCAGGAACTCCAGCGCCCGGTCGAGACGCCCGTCCCGGACCAGGTGGCGCATGAAGCGCTGCTGGGCGTGGAGCATGTCGTTGGACTGGGCGAGCGCGTTGGCGATCGCCGTGTTCTGCGCGTAGTTGTTGCGCAGGACCAGCGCGCCGACCTCGTCGGTCATCTGGGCGAGCAGCTTGTTGCGCTGCTTGACGGTCATGTCGCCGTCCTTGACCAGGCCGGTGAGCAGGATCTTGATGTTCACCTCGTGGTCGGAGGTGTCCACGCCCGCGCTGTTGTCGATGGCGTCGGTGTTGATCTTGCCGCCGGTGCGGGCGAACTCGATCCGGCCCAGCTGGGTCAGGCCCAGGTTGCCGCCCTCGCCGACGACCTGGACCCGCAGGTCCTTGCCGTCGACGCGGATGGCGTCGTTGGCCTTGTCGCCGACGTCTCCGTTGGACTCGGTGGACGCCTTGACGTAGGTGCCGATGCCGCCGTTCCACAGCAGGTCCACCGGTGCCGAGAGGATCGCCTTCATCAGGTCGGCCGGGGTCATCTTGGTGACGCGGGCCTCGATGCCGAGGGCCTCGCGCAGGTGCGCGTTGACCGGGATCGACTTGGCGGTGCGCGGGAAGATGCCGCCGCCGGCCGAGAGCAGCTCGGTGTCGTAGTCCTCCCACGACGAGCGCGGCAGGTCGAACAGGCGGCGGCGCTCGGCGTACGAGGTGGCCGCGTCCGGGTTCGGGTCGATGAAGATGTGCCGGTGGTCGAAGGCGGCGACCAGGCGGATGTGCTCGCTGAGCAGCATGCCGTTGCCGAACACGTCGCCGGACATGTCACCGATGCCCACGACCGTGAAGTCCTGGGTCTGGGTGTCCACGCCCAGCTCCAGGAAGTGCCGCTTGACGGACTCCCAGGCGCCGCGGGCGGTGATGCCCATGCCCTTGTGGTCGTAGCCCGCGGAGCCGCCGGAGGCGAAGGCGTCGCCGAGCCAGAAGTTGTAGGACTCGGCGACCTCGTTGGCGATGTCCGAGAACTTGGCGGTGCCCTTGTCGGCGGCGACGACGAGGTAGGTGTCGTCCTCGTCGTGCCGGACGACGTCCGCCGGGTGCACGACCTCGCCGGCCACCATGTTGTCGGTGATGTCGAGCAGCGCCGAGATGAAGGTCTTGTAGCTGGCGATGCCCTCGGCCATCCAGGCGTCGCGGTCGACGCTCGGGTCGGGCAGCTGCTTGGCGACGAAGCCGCCCTTGGCGCCGACCGGCACGATGACGGTGTTCTTCACCATCTGCGCCTTGACCAGACCGAGGATCTCGGTGCGGAAGTCCTCCCGGCGGTCCGACCAGCGCAGACCGCCGCGCGCGACCTTGCCGAAGCGCAGGTGCACGCCCTCGACGCGCGGCGAGTACACCCAGATCTCGAACGCCGGGCGCGGCGCGGGCAGGTCGGGGATGGCCTGCGGGTCGAACTTCATGGAGACGTAGTCGTGCGCCTTGCCGCCCGCCGCCTCCTGGAAGAAGTTGGTCCGCAGCGTCGCCCTGATGACGGTGAGGAAGGACCGCAGGATCCGGTCCTCGTCGAGGCTCGCGACCTGGTCGAGGGCGGCGTCGACCTCTTCGAGCAGGGCGTCGACGATCTCGCGCCCGGCGCGCTGGCGCTCGGGGGCCATCCGCGCCTCGAACAGGGAGATGAGCAGCCGCGTGGTGTGGACGTTGTTGCGGAGGGTGTCCTCCATGTAGTCCTGGCTGAACGTGGAGCCCGCCTGCCGCAGGTACTTGGCGTACGCCCGCAGCACCATGGCCTGCCGCCAGGTCAGCCCGGCGCTGAGCACGAGGGAGTTGAAGCCGTCGTTCTCCGCCTGGGCGTTCCAGGTGGCGGCGAAGGCGTCCTGGAAGCGCTCGCGGGCGTCGTCGCCGAGGTAGTCGGCGCCGCCGGCCACCGACTTCGGCATCCGCAGGCCGAAGTCGTAGATCCAGGCCGTCGTGCGGTCGGCGCAGCGCAGCTCGTAGGGCCGCTCGTCGGTCACCTCGACGCCCAGCCGGCTGAGCACCGGCAGCACGGCGGACAGGGAGACCGAGCCGCCCTTCTGGTAGATCTTGAAACGCCGTTCCTCGGGCGCGGCGCCGACCGGCTCGTACAGGCTCAGCGCGAAGGTCTTGTGCTCGTCGAGGCGCTCCAGGTGACCGAGGTCGGCGACCGCGGAACGCGGGCCGTGGTCGGCCTTGTACCCCTCGGGGAAGGCGCCTCCGTAGTGCCGCAGCAGCTCGGCGGCGCGCTCCTCGCCGACCTCGGCGGTCAGCGCCTCGCCGAATCCGTCGGCCCAGGACCGGGCGGCCTCGACCAGGCGGGCCTCGATGCGCTCCCGGTCGGAGTCGGAGAGCTGCGGCAGCTCGGTGCCCTGCGGGACCCGGACCACGAAGTGCAGCCGGGACAGGATCGACTCGGTGTTCCAGGCCGTGAAGTCGACGCTGGTGCCGCCCAGCTCCTCCTTGAGGATGTCGATGATCCGCAGCCGGACGCCGGTGGTGTAGCGGTCGCGCGGGAGGTAGACGAGCGCCGAGTAGTAGCGGCCGTATTCGTCCTGGCGCAGGTAGAGCCGCAGTCGGCGGCGCTCCTGGAGGTAGAGCACCGAGGTGACGATCGGCTCCAGCTCCTCGACGGGCATCTGGAACATCTCGTCGCGCGGGTACGTCTCCAGGATCTGCAGCAGGTCCCGGCCGTCGTGGCTGTTGGGTGAGAAACCGGCCCGGTCCAGGACCTCCTCCACCTTGCGCCGGACGACCGGCACCCGGCGGACGGACTCGGTGTAGGCCGCGGAGGAGAACAGGCCGAGGAAGCGCCGCTCACCGACGACGTTGCCGTTCTCGTCGAACTTCTTGACGCCGACGTAGTCCAGGTACGAGGGCCGGTGCACGGTGGCCCGGCTGTTCGCCTTGGTCAGCACCAGCAGCCGGTGCTCGCGCGCCTTGGCCCGGGCGTCGGCCGGGAGCCGCTCGAAGGAGGGGCTGACGGGGTGGCTCTCGTCGGTCTCGTGGTGCGGGTCGGAGCGCAGGATGCCCAGGCCGGTACCGGCGACGGCGGCGAGGGAGTCGTCCTCGCGCAGCTCGTACTCGCGGTAGCCGAGGAAGGTGAAGTGGTCGTCGGCCAGCCAGCGCAGCAGCTCGCGGGCCTCCTCCAGCTCCCGCGGGGGCAGGTCCCCCGGGGTGGGCTCGGCGGGCAGCTCCTCCGCGATGCGGACGGCCGCGTCCCGCATCTTGCCCCAGTCCTCGACGGTCTCGCGGACGTCGTTGAGGACGCGCAGCAGGTCGGCGGTGATCTGCTTGAGGTCGCCGCGGTCGGTCTCGCGGTCGAACTCGACGTGGATCCAGGACTCGACGTGCGCGTCGTGCGGGAGGTCGGCGGTGGGCCGGCCGTCGAGCACCTCCACCAGCTTGCCGGCGACATCGCGCCGCACCACGATCTGCGGGTGCACGACGACGTGGATGCCGCGGCCCTGACGGGTCAGCTCGTTGGTCACGGAGTCGACGAGGAAGGGCATGTCGTCGGTGACCACCTCGACGACGGAGTGGCTGCAGGTCCAGCCGTTCTCCTCGACCGTCGGGGTGTGCACCCGCACGTTCGCCGTGCCCTGCGGGCGGTTCTCGGCCAGCCGGTAGTGCGAGACGGCGCCGCCGAAGATGTCGACCGGGTCGCGGTCGGCCAGGTCCTCCGGAGCGGTGTGCCGGTAGTAACGCCGGAGGAACGCGAACACGGATGCGTGGTCCGGGGCCGGGGTGCCCGGGGTGTCCGGGGTTCCCTTGTCCGTCGTCCCAGTCGGTAGGTGCCCCCCGACCGGGCTGTTCTCAGCTACCCGCGCAGCCCTTTCGAGCAGCTCGGCCTTGGCTTCGTCCAGCTTGGTCTGCATTGTCCTCTGGCTCCTGTCGCGCGCCGTTGCGTGACGTAGAAGAAAGTACGGTCTCCTGCCTTCCGGCACGACGTCGAGACGCGGGGTGTCCGGTCTGCTCCGACGCTATGCCGCAAGATGAGAGGAGCGGGGGCATATCAGCCAATGTCGCCGCACCGGCCGGGTGTGACATCGCTCTCGCCGTCACCGTCCGGGGTGTGCGCGGCGCCGTGCGGGGAGCCTGCGGCGCCCCGTCCCGCTCGCGAGGACCAGCGACCGCCGCCCGGACACGGATGTGGTCCGTGCGTACCGGGCGCAGGGCAGGGGCACCTGTGCCCCCGCGAACTATCGCGCTGATCACGCCACCAGGCTATCGCCCCCGACGGGCCCCTCGTCACGAGCCGCATGTGTACAAAACCATGCCCGGAACTTGGACGTTCCGCACAGCTCCGCACGCGGGCCCGGCGGCGCCCACCGACTCACGCCGCCAGCCGCTCCGCCTCCGCCACGGCCTCCACCAGCGTGTCCACCACCGGCACGCCGACCCCCTCCAGGCTGGCCCGGCTGTGCGATCCCCCGGTGTACAGCACCGCCCCCGCGCCCACGTACCGCGCGGCCACCGCGTCGTCGGCGGCGTCCCCGATCACCACCGTCCGCGCGGGCTGCACCCCGGACACCGCCAGCTCCTCGAGATGGCGCACCATGTGCTCCGCCTTGCTGCCCCCGGACGGCCCGATCCGCCCGTCGACCCGTATGAAGTGCGCCTCGATCCCGAGCCCCTGGACCAGGGGGACCAGCTCCTCATGGCCGTACATGCTGAGAATCGACTGGCTCCGCCCCGCCGACCCCCAGCCCGTGAGCAGCTCGACGGCCCCCTCGGTGAGCCCGCACGCCGCCCGGTGCCGGGTGTAGTGGCGCTGGAAGGCCGCGTCCATGACCTCCCACTCGGCGTCGGTGGGCAGCCGGCCCAGCAGCCGCTCGTAGAACTTCGGCACCGGCACGCAGTACAGCGCCCGGTACTGCTCCATCGTGATCGGCGTCATGCCCAGCTCGGCGAAGGCGGCGTTCGTCGCCCCGATGATCGCGTCGTTGTCGTGGAACAGCGTCCCGTTCCAGTCCCAGACGATGTGCGCCCCTGTCTGCATCCCCATGCCCGAAAAAGTACCCGCCGCCACTGACAATCGGCAGGCCGCCGTGTCAGCGCCCGGCTTCCACCAGGCCGGGGATCTCCTGCGTGGCGTACCAGAGCAGCTCGTGGTCCTCGGCGCCGTCCACCACGGACCGGGCGTCGTCGTCCCCGCCGTCCGCCGCCGCGAGGGCCCGGGCAGCGGCGGTCACGTCCGCCTTCGCGTCGGCGGAGTCGACGTGCACCGAGGCCACCTTGGCCATCGGCAACGGCCCGGCGACCCGCACCTCGCCCGGCGCCGCACCGTCGGGCGCCCGGTCCGGGTCGGCCGAGACCGCGCCGTCGGGTACGTCGACGGCGACCACGACGCGGCGCCACTCCGCACCCGGGGCGGCCGCGAGCAGTCGCAGTGAGGCCTGGGCGGCCCGCCCCAGGGCGGCGTACTCCAGCTCCTCGATGTCGTCCGACTGGTACCACTCGCGCAGCGCCTGCGTGACGGCGTGGGCGGGGAGCGGCCCGGCCCCCAGCTCTCCCGTCCGGTGCGCCTCGGCGAGGCCGGCCAGGGTCAGGGGGACGTAGACGCGCATGAGACCGCCGCTTTCGGGTCGGGGGGCTTCGGCCGGGAGTGACTTGGGGAGGGCTTTCAGGATACGTGCGGCCGTCGCCCGAGCACGGGGAGAGTCCCGGGAGGCCGGGTGGATGGCCGGGAGGCCGAAGCCCCCGGGAGGCCGGGATGCCGGTCGGCCACGCCTCCCGAAGCATCCGGGAGCCGCCGAACCGGGAACCGTCCCCTCGCCCACCGACGCCAGGGTGTCCCCTTTCGGGTACCCACCCATGACGCCGGAGGCGTCCACCCCTGCCCCCGAATTCACCCGCTCCTCCCGCTCCGCCCCGGGCTTCCGAGCCATGCCGGTCACTCTGATAGGTGAACCTCACGACCCCCTCGACCCGCCCGCCCCGCTCCTTGCCGTCCGGCCCCTCCACCCCGTACAAGATCCCCAACCACTAAGTTACTGCCCGGTATCGCCCGGGCCGCCGAACGGGGACCCCATGCGCAAGGTCATGACCAGGACCACCCAGCTCCGCCCGAGCAGCCCGCTCCTCCCCGCCCCCGACGCCCCGACCGGGCCCGGCGCCGGGTCCCGGGCACCCGGCGGCGTTCCGCCCCGCAGGCCCGGCGGGCGGCCCTCCCGCACCGCGCCGTCCGGTGGCCGTCCGCCTGGCTCCCCGGGCCGGTCCTCGCGGGCCCGCACGAGGCCGGCCGACACCCGCCCGCCCACGGCGGGACAGGGCCCCGGCCGGGCCACCGGAACGGCCCCGGCGGCACCGGACGCCCACCGGCCCGCCCCGCCCTCCACAGCGCCTCTGGCCGCGCCTCCCACCCCGCCTCTCGTTCCTGCCCAGACCCCGCGCCGCCCCGTCCCCCAGGTCCGCCCCACGGACCGCTTCGCCGAGCTGCTCCTCCATGTGCTCAGCGGCCGGCGCCCCGTCCACTCGATGCTCCGCCACACCGTCGGCCGCGCCTACGACGACCTGGCCCACCTCGCCGAGCGCGGCCCCCTGCGCACCCGCGGCGCCCTCCCCGTCGTCCGGGACATCGGCTACTTCGAGCCTCGGCCGGGCGCCCTGGAGGTCTTCGCCCGCATCGGCGCGGGGGACCAGCTGCGCGCGATGGCCTTCCGGCTCGAACGGGGCCAGGACCTGCGCTGGCGCTGCACCGCGGTGGAGCTGGGCGGCCCCCGCAGGCCCCACGCCGACGACGACTGACGACCCCGCCGACGGCCGTCCACAGCCCAGCGCCCACTGCCCACCGCCCAGCGCCTACGCCGAAGGGCCGGCCACCACGGGTGACCGGCCCTTCCACCGCTGCGGCGCCCTGCGGCACCGCACCGTCACTTCTTGCGGCGTCGCCCGCCCTTGGCCTGCTTGCGGCGCTCCGCGCGCGTGAGCCCGTCCGACGTGGCCTGCGCGGGCTCGCCGTCGGTGGAGAAGTCACCCTCGACGACACCACCCTCGCCGTCCACGGTCGGCGCGGAGAAGTGCAGGTCCCGGCGCTGCGGGGCGTCGAGGCCCTTGGCCCGGATCTCCGGGCGCGCGCCCGCCTGGGCCGGGACCGCGTCCTGCGCACCCTTCTCCAGGGACGGCGCCGCGTCCTCGACCGGAACCTCCTCGACCTGCTGCTCGACCTGGACCTCCAGGTTGAACAGGTAGCCGACGGACTCCTCCTTGATGCCCTCCATCATGGCCTGGAACATGTCGAAGCCCTCGCGCTGGTACTCGACCAGCGGGTCCTTCTGCGCCATCGCGCGCAGGCCGATGCCCTCCTGGAGGTAGTCCATCTCGTAGAGGTGCTCGCGCCACTTGCGGTCCAGGACCGACAGCACGACCCGGCGCTCCAGCTCGCGCATGATCTCGGAGCCGAGCTGCGTCTCACGCGACTCGTACTGCTCCTGGATGTCGTCCTTGATGGACTCCTCGATGTAGTCGGCGGTCAGACCGGCCCGGTCGCCGGCCGCCTCCTCCAGCTCCTCCACGGTGACCTTCACCGGGTAGAGCTGCTTGAAGGCGCCCCACAGCCGGTCGAGGTCCCAGTCCTCCGGGAAGCCCTCGGCGGTCTCGGCCTGCACGTAGGCGTCGATCGTGTCGTTCATGAAGTGCTGGATCTGCTCCTGCAGGTCCTCGCCCTCCAGGACGCGGCGCCGCTCGCCGTAGATGACCTCGCGCTGCCGGTTGAGGACCTCGTCGTACTTCAGGACGTTCTTGCGGGTCTCGAAGTTCTGCGTCTCGACCTGCGACTGGGCGGACGCGATCGCGCGCGTCACCATCTTGTTCTCGATCGGCACGTCGTCCGGCACGTTCGCCATGGACATCACGCGCTCGACCATCTGGGCCTTGAACAGCCGCATCAGGTCGTCGCCCAGGGAGAGGTAGAAGCGGGACTCGCCGGGGTCGCCCTGACGGCCGGAACGGCCGCGCAGCTGGTTGTCGATACGCCGCGACTCGTGCCGCTCGGTGCCCAGCACGTAGAGGCCGCCGAGGTCCTTGACCTCGTCGAACTCGGCCTTGACCGCCTGCTCGGCGCGCTCCAGCGCGGCGGGCAGGGCCGCGGCCCACTCCTCGATGTGCTCCTCGGGGTCGAGGCCGCGCTGGCGCAGCTCCGCCTCGGCGAGGTCCTCGGGGTTGCCGCCGAGCTTGATGTCCGTACCGCGGCCGGCCATGTTCGTGGCCACCGTCACGGAGCCCTTGCGGCCCGCCTGGGCGACGATGGTCGCCTCACGGTCGTGCTGCTTGGCGTTGAGCACCTCGTGCTGGACACCGCGCTTGCTGAGCTGCTGCGAGAGGTACTCGGACTTCTCGACCGAGGTGGTCCCGACGAGGATCGGCTGGCCCTTGCGGTGCTTCTCCTCGATGTCGTCGACGACCGCCTCGAACTTCGCGACCTCGGTGCGGTAGATCAGGTCCGACTGGTCCTTGCGGACCATCGGCCGGTTGGTCGGGATGGGCACCACGCCGAGCTTGTAGATCTGGTGGAACTCGGCGGCCTCGGTCATCGCCGTACCGGTCATGCCGGACAGACCGGGCTGTTCCTTCTCGTCGTGGTCGTGGCGCTTGTAGAGGCGGAAGAAGTTCTGGAGGGTGATCGTGGCGAGCGTCTGGTTCTCGTCCTTGATGTCCACCCCTTCCTTCGCCTCGATCGCCTGGTGCATGCCCTCGTTGTAGCGGCGGCCGGCGAGGATACGGCCGGTGTGCTCGTCGACGATCATGACTTCGCCGTCGAGGACGACGTAGTCCTTGTCCTTCTTGAAGAGTTCCTTGGCCTTGATGGCGTTGTTCAGGTAGCCGACCAGCGGGGTGTTCACCGACTCGTAGAGGTTGTCGATGCCCAGCCAGTCCTCGACCTTGGAGACGCCCGACTCGTGGATGGCGACGGTGCGCTTCTTCTCGTCGACCTCGTAGTCACCGGTTTCCTCGATGCCCTTGAGGGTGTTGCCGGCCTCGCCCTTCTTCAGGCGGGTGACCAGCTTGGCGAAGTCGCCGTACCACTTGGTGGCCTGGTCGGCCGGGCCGGAGATGATCAGCGGCGTACGGGCCTCGTCGACCAGGATGGAGTCGACCTCGTCGACGATGGCGAAGTTGTGGCCGCGCTGGACGAGTTCGTCCTTGGACCACGCCATGTTGTCGCGCAGGTAGTCGAAGCCGAACTCGTTGTTCGTGCCGTAGGTGATGTCGCAGCGGTACATCTCGCGACGCTGGGCCGGCGTCTGGTTGGCGAGGATGCAGCCGACCGACAGACCGAGGAACTTGTGGACGCGGCCCATCATCTCGGAGTCGCGCTCGGCCAGGTAGTCGTTGACCGTGACGATGTGCACGCCCTCGCCGGACAGGGCGTTGAGATAGGCGGGCAGGGTGCCGACGAGGGTCTTGCCCTCACCGGTCTTCATCTCGGCCACGTAGCCCATGTGCAGGGCGGCGCCGCCCATCATCTGCACGTCGTAGTGCCGCTGGCCCAGGACGCGCTTGGCGGCCTCGCGGACGGTGGCGAAGGCTTCGGGCAACAGGTCGTCCAGGCTCTCACCGTCGGCGTAGCGCTGCTTGTACTCATCGGTGAGGGCCCGCAGCTCGGCGTCGGAGAGGTCAGCGAAGTCCTCTTCGATGGAGTTGACCTGGTCCGCGATGCGGTGCAGCTTGCGCAGGATCTTGCCTTCGCCTGCACGCATGATCTTTGAGAGGACGGACACGGGGGTTGGTCTCCTTGCCGGTCGGGCCTGGGACGGTCGGTTTCCTGTCACGGACTGAGCAACGGCCATCGTATGCGAGGACCCCGCCACCCCGGGAGGCCCGCCGTAACGGGACCGTCCACTCCTTGCATCCAGCTTCGCTGTCTGCCGTCACCGGGTTCAACGTCCGGGCCCCGCGGATGGTGCCGCACCCTCCGGTGAATTGAGCGGAAAGTGACCACGTGTTCACGCAGGGCAAAAAGATGGCGCCCGCCACGGGAGGCCGAGCAGAATCGGCCGATGGAACCCGTCACCCTCACCACGGAACGCCTCGTCCTGCGCACGGTCGGCCCGCAGGACAACGATGCCGTGTACGCCGCCTGCCAGGATCCCGACGTCCAACGCTGGACGCCGGTTCCCTCGCCCTACCTCCCCGAGCACGCGCGGGGCTTCACGGAGCAGCTGGTCCCGGACGGCTGGGCCAACGCCTCGATGTTCAACTTCGGCGTCTTCCTCCCCGCCGGTGACCTGGTGGGCATGATCGGCGTCAGGATGATCTCCCTGGGCGTCGGCGAGCTCGGGTTCTGGAGTGCCAAGGAGTTCCGCGGCCGGGGCTATATCACGGAGGCGGCCCTCGCCGTCGCGCGCTGGTCCTTCACCGAGCGGGCGATCGACCGTCTGGAGTGGCGCGCCGAGGTCGGCAACACGGCCTCCCGCGCGGTGGCCGATCGGGCGGGCTTCACCATGGAGGGCACGTTGCGCTCCGCGGTCAACAACAAGGGCGTACGCCGAGACTGCTGGATCGCCTCCCTCCTCCCCTCGGACCTGGCCCTCCCGTCGACGGCGCCTTACTTGCCGGCGCAGACCGCCTAACTGCGCAGAGCTGCGGGCAGTCGTGTCGCTGGGGCGGGACGGGTGGGCGATGGGGGTCCCCCCGCTCGAGCGAAGCCGAGAGTGGGGGAGGCACCCCGCAACGCCGGGCCGCGCACCTACCCCGCGCCCACCCCAGCACCGGGCACCTTGCAAGCGATCGGCACTGTCAGACCCACCCTCTATCGTGCGGACGTATGACGACCCTCCCGCCCCCCGCCACGGAACTGTCCGCAGACGAGGCCCGCCGCCTCGCCCTCCGCGCACAGGGCTTCCTCGGCGCCCCCGACCGCCGCGCGGGCGTCCGCGGCGTCCTCCGGCACCTGGGCGCGGTGCAGCTCGACACCATCTCGGTCCTCGCCCGCTCCCACGAACTCATCCCGTACGCCCGCCTGGGCGCGGTCGGCCGCAAGACCGTCGAGGACGCCTACTGGAAGGACACCCACGCCTTCGAGTACTGGTCGCACGCCGCCTGCATCCTCCCCATCGAGGAGTGGCCCCACTTCGCCTTCCGCCGCCGCGCCTACCGCAGCCGCCCGCACTGGAACCACTCCCTCCCGGACGGCACCTACGACCAGGTCGTCAAGCAGCTCCGCACCGAGGGCCCGCTCACCGCGACGGACCTGGGCGGCGCGAAGCGGACCAGCGAGTGGTGGGACTGGTCGGGCACGAAGGTCGCCGTCGAGCGCGCGCTGATGTACGGCGAGGTGGTGTGCGTGGAGCGCCGCGGCTGGAAGCGGGTGTACGACCTCGCGGAGCGCGCGGTCCCGGCCGCGCTGCTCCATGACGACCTGGACGACACCGAGTGCCTGCGCCGCCTGGTCCGCCTGGCCGGCGAGTCCCTGGGCGTGGGCACGCGCGCGGACATCGCGGACTACCACCGACTCAAGGCCGAGCAGGTCGACGCCGTGATCGCCGACTCGGGTCTGGTGCCGGTCACGGTGGCGGGCTGGTCCAAGCCCGCCTGGGCGGACCCCGCCGCCCTGGAGACGGTCCCGCGCGGCCGTCACCGCACCACGCTGCTCTCGCCCTTCGACTCCCTGATCTGGGAACGGGCGCGCACGGAGCGGATCTTCGGCTTCACCCACCGCCTGGAGGCCTACGTGCCCAAGCCCAAGCGGGTGCACGGCTACTTCGCCATGCCGGTGCTGGCCGGCGGCCGCCTCGTCGGCCGCGTGGACCCGGCGCGGGAGGGACGCACCCTGGTCGCCAAGCAGGTCAGACTGGACGGCCTCAAGGCCGCTCCGGCGGTGGCCCAGGCCCTGGTCGAGGCGGCGAGCTGGGTCGACTGCACGGACGTGCGGGTGGAGCGGGTCGACGCCCCGCACCTGCGCGAGGCCCTGACGGCGGAGCTGGCCCGCCTGCTCGCCTGACCGGCGTCAGCGGATGTCGAGAATCTTCTCCCGCATCGCGTACACCACGGCCTCCATCCTGGAGTGCAGCTGCAGTTTCTCCAGGATGTTGCGGACGTGGTTCTTCACGGTGTTCTCGGAGATGAACAGTTCCTTGGCGATGTCCCGGTTGTTCATTCCGGTGGCGACGAGCTTGAGGACCTCCAGCTCGCGATCGGTGAGCCGCGGCGCCGGCACCAGCCGGCGTTCGTCGGTCCGCTGGATCATCGACTTGAACTCGGTGAGCAGTTTCGACGCCATGGACGGACTGATCTGCGACTGCCCGTCGGCCACCGCGCGAATGGCGGTGGCCACCTCGTCCGTGGAGATCTCCTTGAGGAGATAGCCGGTCGCGCCCGCCTTGATCGCGTCGTAGAGGTCGGCCTCCTCATCACTGATCGTCAGCATGATGATCTTGGCGCTGGGGGCCACTTCCTTGATGGAGGTGCAGGCCTCGATCCCGCCCCGCTTGGGCATCCGCACATCCATCAGGATGATGTCCGGCAGCAGGTCGGCGGCCTTCTCCACGGCCTCGGCGCCGTCACCGGCCTCGCCGACGACCTGGATGTCCTCCTCGGCCGCGAGCACGATCTCCAGGCCCCGGCGGAAGAGGGCGTGGTCGTCCACGACCAGGACCCTGATGGGTTCCTCGCGTGTGGAGCCCACGTCCGCGTCCGGGCCCATGCCGACGGCCCCGTCGTCGATCCCGTGGTCGACGCCCGCACCTCGCATCGGTCCGAAACTGTCCGCCATCGTTCCTCCCCCTGAAGGCTTTGGCCCGTGGTCCTGAGCCATCGCCAACCCAGAGCAACGGCCCACCGGTTGGGCCGTTGCCGCCATGATTCCATGCCCGACGGACAACGGGGTGACCACGCGGGTCCCGAAGGGGTCGCACACCCTCGCGCACCGTCGCACACCGATGCCCCTGGGGGCGCACACGCGCTCCAGGGGCACCGGTCCGCTGTCACCCGGCGGTGGTCAACCGCCGAGCGCGTCGCCCGCGTCGGGGGCGTGCGCCTGGGTGACCATCGTGTCCGTGGTGAGGTGGATCACGCCGTAGTCGTAGGCGTGCCGCCGGTAGACGACACTGGGTTCCTTCGTCTCGGAGTCGACGAACAGATAGAAGTCGTGCCCGACCAGTTCCATCTCGTAGAGCGCCTGGTCGAGGGACATCGGCGCGGCCACGTGGGTCTTCTCGCGGACGACGAGCGGCCCGTCGCCCTGGACCTCCAGCGAGCCGATCTTCTTGGTGGGTACGCCGTCCTGCTTCTCGGTCGGGACGACGTCGCCGTTCCCGTTGAGCGTCGCCGCGCCGGGTACGTGGTCGGCGACCTCGGCCGCCGGGATCCGGCGTGCGCCGCGGCGCGAGAAGCGCTTGTCGTGCTGCTTGCGCAGTCGTGCGCCAAGCTTCTCCGCCGCCAGGTCGAGCGCCGCGTACGGGTCGCTCGCCGCTGCCTCCGCCCGGATCACCGGACCGCGGGAGCGGAGCGTGATCTCCACTCGGTCACAGCGGTCGGCCTGTCGGGGGTTCGGCTCCTTGGACACCTCGACGTCGAGGCTGATCACCTTGCCATCGAGCTTCTGGATCTTCTCCAGCTTCAGCTTCTCGGCCACGTGCTTCCGGAACCGCTCGGGCACCTCGGTCTTGCGGCCCTTGACGACGATGTCCACGCAGAACTCCGTTCCCGGATCGCTCCGCTTCCGTGGCGGAGCATCTCCCTTTTGCACCAGGTTCCGGTCTACTCCGGAACCTCGGACTCGGTGACGTCCACCTCCTCCCCCGCGGGCGAGATCTCCACTCCCCCGGTGCGGGTGATGACGGTAAAACCCGCAGCACGGCATTCGGATTTGAGAGGTGTGGCCTGCGGCTTTGCCTCACAACCGAACATATCTCGCCCGGGCGGATGTCGTCACCCTCTACCGCGACGTACCTCCGTTCCGGTGAATAGGACCTCTCATTACCTGCAACGACGTATGTTCTCAGTCAGTTCCGGTTTATTTTCGAAAGAATCAGGTGAAGCCGCGACCACTGCCGCGCAGATCGCTTCACGGATCGCGCCATCTCCTCCGTTCGGACCCGCCATTTGCGGCCCGGTCTTCCGTTCCTCTCTGCCTTCCCCCGCCGCCGACGGATACACAGCCGATCTCGCCTTCCCGTACGTGTCCCGTCCCGTCCGCGACTCAGCCGCGCGCACGGCACGTGCCGCCTCGGTCAGGGACGCCCCCGTCGTCATCAGGTCGTCGACCAGGACGACCGGGCCGCCGCCGCACAGGAGCCGGCCGCCACCGGGAGCCACCGCCAGGGCGCCGGCGAGGTTGTCCAGCCGCTGCCGGGCGTCGAGGTCCGCCTGGTCGGCCACGGCGTGCCGCTGCCGCAGCAGGGCGACCACCCGGGCGGGCACCCCGGTCCGCCGCAACTCCCCCGCCGCCGCGAGAGCGATCCGCCGCGCCGGGTCGTGCCCGCGTCTGCGCACCGCCCGCCGCGCCGACGGCACGGGCACCAGGAGCACCGGGCCCGGTACGCCACCCGCTCCCCCGACGCCGGTCCACGCCTCGTGGAGCCCCGCCCGCACCGCTCCCGCCAGGGCCTCGCCGAGCGGCGGCGTGAGGGCCAGCACGCCCCGCTCCTTGTGGGCCAGCAGCGCCGCCCGTACCTCGTCCGCGTACGGCGCGGCCGCGTGCACCGACGGCAGCCCGGGCGGCTCCGGCACCGGCCGCACCCGGCGCGGCGCGGACCCGCTCAGGGCGGTGCGGCACCGTGGGCACAGCACCGCCCGGGTCCGGCCGCAGCCGCCGCACTCGGCCGGCAGCACCAGGTCCGTGAGGTCTCGCCACCAGTCCCGCAATCGCCACATGGCCACCACTGTGCCAAGCCCGGCGAAACCCGGCCAGGCCTGTGGAAAACGCCGCCCGGCTCCCCCTGTGGAAAACCGCTGCGGACGACGCCTCAGCCCGGATAGACGGGCGCCGTCCCCTCCGTGACCTTCTGCCACTGGAGCCCCGACGGCAGCCGCACGATCAGGTCCTCGGAGTACGCCACGAGCGGCAGCCGCTCGTCCTCGGTCGCGGCGATCTCCTTGACGCCGGTCAGGGCGGCGGGCACCGAAGCCTCCGGCGTCGAGCCGTCGACCTGGACGTATCCGATCTGCTGGACGCCGCCGCGCTCGCGCCCGACCACCACGAGCCTGCTGTCACCGGCCCACGACATGGCCGTGACCTCCTCCAGCTCGGGAGTGGCGGAGCGCAGTTCGAGGACGGTGACCGCAGGCCGTTCGCCCGCCTTCTCGTCCCGTTCGATCCGCCCGATGAGCAGCGACCGCTCGCCGTCCTTCTCCACGATGAGCGCGATCCGCACCCCGTCGGCCGCCGCCCGCACGGCCTGCACCCGCCCGTCGAGCCCCGGCGTGCGCACCTCCACCGGCTCGCCGGCGCCCTTCTCCAGCAGCAGCAGCCGGGGGTCGGCCGGGTCGCGGTCGGCGATCCACAGGTCGCCCTGCGCGTCCCAGCTGGGCGGGGTCAGCCGGTCGGCCTCCGCCTTGCCCTTGCTGAGCAGCACGGGATCGCCGAGCGAACCGCCCGACACCAGGGAGCCGACGTACAGCGACTTGTTGTCGAGGCCGATACCGGCGGCGCTGTGCTCGTCGCGCGACACCGCCACCGCCCGCAGCGCCTTCTCACCCTCGCCGAGCGGGCCGGGCACGGGTTCCGCCCGGGTCCCGTTGCTGCCCGCGGCGATCCGGACCAGGCGGTCCTCGTCGTCCACGAAGTACAGGTAGTCGGGCCGCTGTGCCGAACCCCGCGCGGCGACCGTCTCCGCGCGGTCCTCGCTGAGCGAACACAGCTGCTCACCACCCGCGCGCAGCTCGACCTCCTCCACGGCCGGGGTGAGGTTCTGCAGCGTGAACAGGAGCTGGGCGGCCATCTCGTCGCACTGGTCCTGATCGGCGCCGGCGGCCTTCTCGTTCAGCGGGACGGTGAGCTTGCTGCGGTCGTCGGGCGCCAGCGAACCGGCGTTCTTCGCCAGCGCCGTCCCGGTCGGGAAGCTCGACCTGACCACGGGCCCGAGCAGGCTCGACGGCCCGCTGATCAGGGAGCGCACCACCTGGGTCATGGGGTTCACCCGCCGGCGGACGTACACGGGGTCGGCCACGGCCGCCGGCTGCGGGCTCGCGCCCTCGTCGGACGCCGAGCGCACCGCGGTGTTCGAGGCGAAGTAGTACCGGTTGACCGACATGTAGTTGCGCTGGAAGTCCGACTTGCCCATGACGACGCCCTGCGGCAGCTGGTCGATGCGCCACTGCTTGGTCTTGCCGTCCCGGGTCAGGTGCACCGACTTGCGGTACGCGCCGTCGGCCGGCGAGTACGACTGCTGGGCGTCCACCGTGGCGACCTTGGCGCCCGTCAGGGTCACCGAGTAGTCGTTGGCGTCCTCGCGGCTGCCGGAGTGGTCCGACTCGGTGCCCGGCCCGCCCGCGAGCACGGTCGCCGACTCGTCCGGCCGCCAGTTCTCCGCGGCATCGCCGGTCAGATACTTGCGTGCCGTCTCGTAGTGCGGATCGTCGCTGGTCAGGGCCTCCAGGAAGCCCTGCACGATGTCGGAGGGCGGCGCGTCCTCGCGCGGCGGCATCGCGAACACCCGCACCTGCGGGTCCTGCCGCGGCGTGGACTCCACCCCGCGCAGATCCCCGCTGTCCGGCATGGACGCACATCCCGCCAGCAGCACGACGCCGCCGACGGCGTACCCCACCACACGTGCCGGCCTGCGCCGACCGCCTCCCCCGCGGTCAGCGCCCACGAGATGCCTCCCCTTGCCTGCTTGGATCCTCCGACCGGGTGTCCTGACGGCCCTCCGCCTCCGCGGGACCGCCGTCCGGTCTCCGGGCGCCCGGCGCGGGCCTCGGCACCACACGCGCCCCGTTGCCCGGCAGGGCCGTCGGGTCGGCCGTGGGAGCCGCCATGGCCGACCTCGACGGTATCGGGCCCCGCGCGGGCACCTGGGACGTCTGTCCGACGGACGCCTGCGCCGGGACACCGACCGCCTTGTCCGCAGCGTACGGCGTGGCGGTGTCGTCGAGACCGGCGTCGTGGAGTCCGCGGTTGCGCCGCGAGTCCGCCGGCTCCAGCGGTATCGGCGAGCCCCGCAACGGCTCGTCCGCGGTCCTGGGCAGCGTCAGCCGGAACTGCGAGCCGCCGCCCGGTTCGCCCCAGGCCTGGAGCCAGCCGCCGTGCAGCCGCGCGTCCTCCAGGGCGATCGACAGCCCCAGCCCCGTACCGCCGGTGGTACGCGCGCGTGCCGGGTCGGCCCGCCAGAAGCGGCTGAACACCCGCGTGGCCTCGCCCGGCTTGAGCCCGACGCCGTAGTCGCGCACTCCGACGGCGACCGCGCCGCCGGCCGCGGCGAGCTTGACGACGACGTCCCGCCCCTCGCCGTGCTCGACGGCGTTGACGACGAGGTTGCGCAGCACCCGCTCGACACGCCGGGCGTCCGCCTCCGCGACGACGGGCTGCTGGTCGCCGACCACGCGGATCTGCGTGCCCTTGCGCTCGGCGAGCGGCTCCGCACCGCTGACGACCCGCCGTACGACCTCCCTGAGGTCTATCGGCTCGGCCTCCAGGGCGGCGGCGCCCGCGTCGAAGCGGCTGATCTCCAGCAGGTCCGCGAGCAGCGTCTCGAACCGGTCCAGCTGGTCGGCGAGCAGTTCCGCCGACCGCGCGGTGACCGGATCGAAGTCCACGCGCGCGTCGTGGATGACGTCGGCGGCCATCCGTACGGTCGTCAGCGGCGTACGCAGCTCGTGCGACACGTCGGAGACGAACCGCCGCTGCATCCGCGACAGGTCCTCCAGCTGGCTGATCTTGAGCTGAAGGTTCTGCGCCATCTTGTTGAAGGCCTCGCCGAGCCGCGCGATGTCGTCCTCGCCGGTGACCTTCATACGTTCCTGGAGCCGACCCGCGGAGAGCCGCTCGGCGATGCTGGCCGCCATCCGTACGGGTGTGACGACCTGGCGCACGACGAGCCAGGCGATGGCCCCGAGCAGTACGACGACGAAGAGCCCGGCCGTCGCGAGCGTGCCCCTGACCAGGCTGAGGGACTTCTCCTCCTGGGTGAGCGGGAAGAGGTAGTACAGCTGGTACGGCTCGCCGTTGGGGTCGTTGACCTGCTTGCCGATGACCAGCCCGGGCTGGGAGTCCTGGTCGGAGTTGTAGACGATCCGGGTGTAGCTCTGGGCCGCCGCGGTGCCGCCGTCGATCCGCTCCCGCAGGTCCTCCGGAACGCTGACCGCCCAGTCGACGGACCCGGAGGCACGCGGGCCGCGTCCGCTGCCGCTCTCGCCGCCCATGGGGAGCGTGACCACGTCGAAGGCGCCCTGGCCACCACTGGAGAGCGACTTCACCAGTTCACTCATCCACTGGATGACGTTCTGCGAGGGCCGGCCGTCCGCGGGGGTGCTGTCGTCGCCGTCGGCGCCCGCCGCCTCCTCGGCCTTCTGCTTGGCCGCCGTGAAACCGCCGGTGGCCTGGCTCTGGGACGCCTTCACCTTGGCGTCAAGGAGGCCGTTGCGGACCTGTCCGATCACCACGAAGCCGAGCAGGAGCACCACACCCAGCGACATCAGCAGCGTGGTGACGACGACCTTGAGCTGGATGTTGCGCCGCCACAGCCGCATGACGGGCAGCAGCGGACGCCGCACCCAGCGCATGAACAGCCGGATCACCGGGCTGCCCTGCACCCCGCCGTGCAGCAGCCCGCCCTCCAGCAGGCGGCCGAAGCGCGAACCGGCGGGCGGGGGGCCGACAGGCCGTCCGGCGCGGGCCTCGGACCCGGGCGCCGAAGCGGCACTGTCCCTGGTCATGTCAGCTCGGCCCGGCCTTGTAGCCGACGCCGCGTACGGTCACCACGATCTCCGGCTTCTCCGGGTCCTTCTCGACCTTGGAGCGCAGCCGCTGCACATGCACGTTGACCAGCCGGGTGTCGGCGGCGTGCCGGTAGCCCCAGACCTGCTCCAGGAGCACCTCGCGCGTGAACACCTGCCACGGCTTGCGGGCCAGCGCCACCAGCAGGTCGAACTCCAGCGGCGTCAGCGCGATCGACTGCCCCTCCCGCTTCACGGAGTGACCGGCCACGTCGATGACCAGGTCGCCTATGGCGAGCTGCTCCGGTGCCGGTTCCTCCGACCTCCTGAGCCGCGCCCGGATACGGGCCACCAGCTCCTTTGGCTTGAACGGCTTCACGATGTAGTCGTCGGCGCCCGACTCGAGACCGACCACGACGTCGACGGTGTCACTCTTCGCCGTCAGCATCACGATCGGCACACCCGACTCCGCCCTGATCAGGCGGCACACCTCGATGCCGTCCCGACCGGGCAGCATCAGGTCGAGCAGCACCAGATCGGGCTTGGTCTCCCGGAAGGCGGCCAGCGCCTTGTCGCCGTCGGCTACGAAAGATGGCTCAAAACCCTCACCACGCAGCACAATGCCGAGCATCTCGGCCAGTGCGGTGTCGTCGTCGACGACAAGGACTCGTCCCTTCATAAACGACATCATCCCATTAGCTAATCGTTACCTGGCGTGACCTGGCACACAGCTCGGCGAGGGCCTCGCTCGTCACGGGCGAAACCACGCCTTCCTCGGTGACGATCGCCGTCACCAGCTCGGGTGGAGTCACGTCGAACGCCGGGTTGTACGCCTGAGTCCCCAGCGGTGCCACCGGAATCCCGCCTCCCGCTCCTGTCACCGGCACCTGAGGCGCTGTGACCTCGGTCACTTCATATCCGGGACGCTGTTCCACCTCGATGGAGGCCCCGTCCGGCGTGTGCGGATCCACCGTCGTGACCGGCGCCACCACGATGAACGGTACGTGGTGGTAGCGCGCGAGCACCGCGAGCGGATAGCTCCCCACCTTGTTCGCCACCGATCCGTCGGCCGCGATACGGTCCGCGCCGACCAGCACGGCGTCCACCTCGCCCGCCGCGAACAGCGAACCCGCCGCACTGTCGGTGAGCAGGGTGTACGTCATGTCATTGCGGGCCGCCTCGTATGCCGTCAGGCGAGCACCTTGCAGCAAGGGACGCGTTTCGTCCACCCACAGACGCCGCAGCCGCCCTTCCCGGTGTGCCGCGAGCGCCACCGCGAAGGCCGTGCCCTCCCCGCCCGACACCAGCGAGCCGGAGTTGCAGTGCGTGAGAACGCGGTGTCCGCCGGCGGGCAGCAGCTCGTCCAGCAGCGCCAGTCCGTGCGCGGCCATCCGCGCGCTGGCCTGGGCGTCCTCCTGGTGCAGGGCCCGCGCCGCCGCCAGTGCCGCCGCTGCCGCCTCCCGGGTGTCGCCGGTCCTGGCGAGCGCCTCCCGGTGGGCGTCCTGCGCCCGGCGCACCCCGACGGCGAGGTTCACCGCGGTGGGCCGGGCCCCGGCCAGCGCGGCCGCGGCCTCTTCCACCTCGAAGCCCCGGACGGCGGCGAGCGCGACCCCGTAGGCGCCCGCGACGCCCAGCAGTGGCGCCCCGCGCACGGCGAGCGAACGGATCGCCTCGACGAGTCCGGCCGGGTCCGTGCAGACCAGCTCGACCTCCTCGGTCGGCAGCCTGGTCTGGTCCAGCAGGACCAGCACCGGGCCTTCGGGGGGCTCCTCCCAGCGGAGCACCGGGATCTCGGTCGGCCGCTTGTCCTCGCCGTTTCGCGCGTCCTGATCAGCCATGCGGTCAGTCTGCCCCCTATCCGGCGGACAATTGAAGGTGTGCAGCCCATACCGCGCCCGGTCCGCACCCGAGCACCCCATGGCACGATGGCTGCCAACCTGCCGCCGCGCCCGCGGACGGGCACCGTGAAGGAGCGACGATGAACGACACTCCGGGCTGGGCCTCGCCCGGATCCGCCCCGTCCGACGGGCGGGAGCCCGGCGCGTCCGGCCCCGCCGAGCCCGCCGACCGCCCCGGCGGCCCCGATCAGCCCGCGCAGCCCGCGGACCTGCCGGGCGCGGAACCGACGAGCCCCGGCACGAAGTGGTCCAAGGAGCAGCCGCCCCCCGGCCAGTGGTCCGCCCCCACCGGCCCCGGCGACCAGGGCCAGACCCCGCCTCCGCCGCCCCCCGGCCCTGGCTGGGGCGCCCCGCCCCCCGGACCTCCCGGCGGCGGCTACGGAGGCCCCGGTGGCTACGGCGGCCAGGGCGGGGGCTACGGCGGTGGCTACGGCGGTTACGGCGCCCCCGGTGGACACGGTGGCTGGGGAGGCGGCTGGGGCGGCCCGCCGCCCGCGGCCAAGCCCGGCGTGATCCCGCTCCGCCCGCTCGGCGTCGGCGAGATCCTCGACGGCGCGGTCTCCACGATGCGCACCTACTGGCGCACGGTCCTCGGCATCTCCCTGACCGTCGCCGTCTTCACGGAGATCATCGTCGTGCTGCTCCAGGGCCTCGTCCTGGACAACACCGGCACCGAGGCCCTCAACGACCCCGACGCCTCCCTGAGCGAACTCGGCGACGCCCTCACCGAGACCACGATCAACTCGGGCGTCGTCTTCCTGATCTCCCTGATCGGCACCGTCCTGGCCACCGCACTGCTCACGACCGTCACCAGCCGTGCCGTACTCGGCCGTCCGGTGACCGCCGGCGAGGCCTGGCGGGACGCCCGCCCCCAGGTGCTCAAGCTGTTCGGCCTGATCATCCTGCTGCTGCTCATCGTCGCGGGCATCGTCATCGTCGGCATGGCGCCCGGTCTCCTCGTGACGGCCACCGCGGGCGACGAGGCCGGCGTGGCCCTGACCGTCCTCGGCGTCCTCGCGGCCGGTGTCGTCGCGGTGTGGCTGATGGTCCGCTTCTCGCTGGCGTCCCCCGCGCTGATGCTGGAGAAGCAGGGCATCAAGAAGGCGATGAGCCGCTCCGTGAAACTGGTGCGCGGCTCCTGGTGGCGCGTCTTCGGCATCCAGCTGCTCGCCACGATCATCGCCAACGTCGTCGCGTCGATCATCGTCATCCCGTTCGCCTTCCTCGCCGCCACCCTCGGCGGCGACGGCGTCAGCGGCTTCCTGGAGGGCACCGGGGACCTCGGCTGGACGTTCCTCATCGTCAGCGGCATCGGCTCGGTGATCGGCTCCATGATCACCTTCCCGATCACGGCGGGCGTCGCCGTACTGCTGTACATCGACCAGCGCATCCGCCGCGAGGCCCTCGACCTCGAACTGGCCCGCGCCGCGGGCACCCAGGGCTCCGGCGCCCCCGGCGCCGTCCCGGGGAGCTGACGGGGTGGGTCCGGCGGGGGGAGTTCTCATAGAGGCGTCGCACACCGCCGTACGAACGCTGTCGCGCACCGGCGACAGCCTCGTACGGTCGCTGTCGCGCTCCGGCGACGAACCGCCGGTGACGATTCCGCGCGACCCCGCGCGGGAGGCCGCCCAGCGCGAGCTGTCCAAGGGCATGTACCACGAGAACGACCCCAGCTGGTTCCAACGGGCCCTGGACACCTTCTGGGAGTGGATCGACGAGCTGTTCGCCAGGGCGTCCACAGCGACGCCCGGCGGAACGCTCGGCCTGGTCGTCGTCGTCCTGGCCGTCGTGGCGGTACTGGGCGCGCTCTGGTGGCGCCTGGGCACCCCACGCCGCGGGCCGGCCTCCGCCCCCGCCCTGTTCGACGACCGCCCCCGCAGCGCCGCCGAGCACCGGGCCGCCGCCCAGGCACACGCCGCCCAGGGCCACTGGAACCAGGCCGTCCAGGAGCGCATGCGGGCCGTCGTCCGCGCCTTGGAGGAACGCGCCCTGCTCGACATCCGGCCCGGCCGCACCGCAGACGAGGCGGCCACCGAGGCCGGCCGCGCCCTGCCCGCCCACGGCGACCGACTGCGGGCCGCCGCCCGGGACTTCGACGACGTCACGTACGGCGGCCGCCCCGGCACCGAGCAGGCGTACCGGCGCCTCACCGAACTCGACCACGACCTGGACCGCAGCAAGCCGCACCTGGCGGGCAGCGCGCCCGGTAACGCCGGGGGCGGCACGGACACCCGCCGGGGAGCCGCCGGATGACCACCGAGGCCACGATCCCCACCACCTCGGCCTCGCCCACCGCCCGCCAGATCTGGACGCGCGGGCGGGGCGTCGCCCTCGCGCTCGTCCTGCTGCTCGTCGGGGCCGTGGCGATCGCCGTCGTCCGCTCCGGCGACCACCACGGCGAACTCGACCCGCGCTCCGCCGACCCTTCCGGCAGCCGCGCGGTCGCCGAACTCCTCGCCGACCGGAGGGTCTCCACGCGCGTGGTCACCACCCTGGACGACGCCCGCGCAGCGACCGGCCCGGACACCACCCTGCTGGTCGCCGCCCCCGACCTCCTGACCGAACGTCAACAGAAGCAACTGCGCTCCGCGGTCACCGGATCCGGCGGCCGCACCGTCCTGGTGGCCCCCGGCGGCCCCGCCGTCGAACGTCTCGTCCCCGGCGTCACCGCCGACCCCGCGCTCAGCTTCGACTCGACGCTGGCCCCCGCCTGCGACCTGCCCGCCGCCCGGCGCGCGGGCACCGCCGACACCGGCGGCCTCCGCTACAGCACCCACCTCGAAGCCGACGCCTGCTACCCCAGCCGGCGCCTGGCCACGCTGCTGCGCGTCCCCGACACCTCCGCGGAGGGCACCCCGGGCGACACCGTCGTCCTCGGCGCCCGCGACATCCTCGTCAACGACCGCCTCGACGACCACGGCAACGCCTCGCTCGCCCTGCAACTCCTCGGCTCCCGCGACCATCTGGTCTGGTACCTCCCCTCGCTCTCCGACGTCCCCGACCCGGACGACGAACGCGGCTTCTTCGACCTGCTCCCCTCCGGCTGGCTCTGGGGCACCCTGCAACTGTTCATCGCCGCCGCCCTCGCCGCCCTGTGGCGGGCACGCCGACTCGGCCCCCTGGTGCCCGAGAAACTCCCCGTCGCGATCCGCGCCTCCGAGACCGTTGAAGGCCGCGCCCGCCTCTACCGCAAGGCCAACGCCCGCGACCGCGCGGCCGCCGCTCTTCGCTCCGCCACCCGCACCCGCCTCGCCCCCCTCGTAGGCGTCCCCGTCTCCCAGGCGCACACGCCCGAGTCCCTGCTCCCCGCCCTCTCCGCCCACCTCCACGGCGACGGACAGGCCCTGCACACCCTCCTCTTCGGCCCGCCGCCCGGCGACGACGCGGCCCTGATCGCCCTCGCCGACCAACTCGACGCCCTCGAAAGTGAGGTACGCCGTCCATGATGGACCCGACCACTGACAACGCCGGGCAGAGCGGGGACCCGGGCAACGCCCGCACCGCCCTCGAAGCCCTGCGCGCCGAGATCGCCAAGGCCGTGGTCGGCCAGGACGCCGCCGTGACCGGTCTCGTCGTCGCGCTCCTGTGCCGCGGCCACGTCCTCCTCGAAGGCGTCCCCGGAGTCGCCAAGACCCTCCTCGTCCGCGCCCTCGCCGCAGCCACCGAACTCGACACCAAGCGCGTCCAGTTCACCCCCGACCTGATGCCGAGCGACGTCACCGGCTCCCTGGTCTACGACGCCCGCACCGCCGAGTTCTCGTTCCAGCCCGGCCCGGCGTTCACCAACCTGCTCCTCGCCGACGAGATCAACCGCACGCCCCCGAAGACCCAGTCGTCCCTCCTCGAAGCCATGGAGGAGCGCCAGGTCACGGTCGACGGCACGCCCCGCCCCCTCCCCGAGCCCTTCCTCGTCGCGGCCACCCAGAACCCCGTCGAGTACGAGGGCACCTACCCCCTCCCGGAAGCCCAGCTGGACCGCTTCCTCCTCAAGCTCACCGTCCCCCTCCCGTCCCGCCAGGACGAGATCGACGTCCTCACCCGGCACGCCACCGGCTTCAACCCGCGCGACCTGCGCGCCGCAGGCGTACGCCCGGTCGCGAACGCCGCCGACCTCGACGCCGCCCGCGCCGAGGTCGCCAAGACGACCGTCTCCCCGGAGATCACCGCCTACGTCGTCGACATCTGCCGCGCCACCCGCGACTCGCCGTCCCTCACCCTCGGCGTCTCACCGCGCGGAGCCACGGCACTGCTCTCGACCGCCCGCGCGTGGGCCTGGCTCACCGGCCGCGACTACGTCACTCCGGACGACGTGAAGGCCCTGGCCCTCCCCACCCTCCGGCACCGCGTCCAGCTCCGCCCGGAGGCCGAGATGGAGGGCGTGACCACGGACTCCGTCATCAACGCGATCCTCGCCCACGTCCCCGTCCCCCGCTGATGGCACTCACCGGACGCGCCGCGCTCATCGCGGCCCTGGGCTCCGTCCCGATCGGTATCTGGGACCCCAGCTGGACGGGCATCCTCGCGGTCAACGCGCCGCTCGCGGCCGCCTGCGCCTGCGACTTCGCGCTGGCCGCCCCTGTACGGCGCCTGCGCCTCACTCGTTCCGGCGACACATCCGTACGCCTGGGTGACACCGCGGACGTCACGTTGACGGTCACCAACGCGTCCACGCGCCCGCTCAGGGCCCGACTCCGCGACGCCTGGCCGCCCAGCAGCTGGCAAACCGGCACCGAGGTGGCGGCCTCCCGCCACACCCTGACGGTGCCCGCCGGCGAACGCCGACGTACGACCACCCGCCTACGGCCCACCCGTCGCGGCGACCGTCACGCGGACCGCGTCACGATCCGGTCGTACGGCCCCCTGGGCCTCTTCACCCGCCAGGGCACCCACCGGGTCCCCTGGACGGTGCGCGTCCTCCCCCCGTTCGCCAGCCGCAAGCACCTCCCCTCCAAGCTGTCCCGCCTCCGCGAGCTGGACGGCCGCACCAGCGTCCTCACCCGGGGCGAGGGCACGGAGTTCGACAGCCTGCGCGAGTACGTCCCCGGCGACGACACCCGCTCCATCGACTGGCGGGCGACGGCCCGGCACTCCACCGTCGCCGTACGCACCTGGCGCCCCGAACGCGACCGCCACATCCTGCTCGTCCTGGACACCGGCCGCACCTCCGCCGGCCGCGTGGGCGACGCCCCCCGCCTCGACGCCACCGTGGACGCCGCTCTGCTCCTGGCGGCCCTGGCCTCCCGCGCCGGGGACCGGGTCGACCTCCTCGCCTACGACCGCCGGGTGCGCGCCCTCGTACAGGGCCGCACCGCGGGCGACGTGCTCCCCTCCCTGGTCAACTCCATGGCGAACCTGGAACCCGAGCTCGTGGAGACCGACGCCCGCGGCCTCACCGCCACCGCACTCCGCTCGGCCCCTCGCCGCTCGCTGATCGTCCTCTTCACCACCCTCGACGCCGCTCCGATCGAGGAAGGGCTCCTCCCGGTCCTGCCACGACTGACCCAGCGCCACACGGTCCTCCTGGCCTCGGTGGCAGACCCGCACGTCGCAGGGATGGCCAAGGCTCGCGGCCACACGGACGCCGTGTACGAGGCCGCCGCGGCCGCACAGGCCCAGGCCGAACGCCGTCGCACCGCGGACCAGCTCCGTCGACACGGCGTCACGGTCGTCGACGCCACCCCGGACGACCTGCCGCCGGCACTCGCCGACGCCTATCTGGAACTGAAGGCGGCCGGACGCCTGTAAGGCACCGAGGCGGGGCCTTTTGGCCTCGCCTTCATTTCCCCCAAAACGCAGAAAGCCCCGCACCGTTCCCGGTGCGGGGCTTCCATACAATGATTGTTCGGCGGCGTCCTACTCTCCCACAGGGTCCCCCCTGCAGTACCATCGGCGCTGTAAGGCTTAGCTTCCGGGTTCGGAATGT
>NZ_JBHJVQ010000012.1:0-6719 GCF_042263835.1 Streptomyces sp. NPDC056128
TCGCCGTGGCCGGTGCGGCGCCTGGACTCGGCTCAGGCCTTGCTCGTCCGCGTCGTCTTCTTCGCGGCGGGCTTGGCGGCCTTCTTCGCGGCCGGGTCCGCGACCGACTTCGTCGCGGTCTTCTTGGCGGTGGCCTTGGACGCCACCGTCTTCGCCGCCGCCTTGCGCGGGCTCCGCACCGAGGACGCGTCGCTGATCCGGTCGGCACCGAGGACGTCCCGCAGGAACTTGCCGGTGTGGCTGGTGGCCACCCCGGCGACCTGCTCGGGCGTGCCCTCGGCGACCACCAGGCCACCGCCGGCGCCGCCCTCGGGGCCCATGTCGACGACCCAGTCGGCGGTCTTGATCACGTCGAGGTTGTGCTCGATGACGATGACCGTGTTGCCCTTGTCGACCAGGCCGGCCAGGACCGTCAGCAGCTTGCTGATGTCCTCGAAGTGCAGACCGGTGGTCGGCTCGTCCAGGACGTAGACCGTGCGGCCGGTGGAGCGGCGCTGCAGCTCGCTGGCGAGCTTGACGCGCTGGGCCTCGCCGCCGGACAGGGTGGTCGCGGACTGGCCGAGCCGGACGTAGCCGAGGCCGACGTCCTTGAGCGTCTTCATGTGCCGGGAGATCGCGGGGACCGCCTCGAAGAAGTCGGTCGCCTCCTCGATCGGCATGTTCAGGACGTCGGCGATGGACTTGCCCTTGTAGTGGACCTCCAGGGTCTCCCGGTTGTACCGGGCACCGTGGCAGACCTCGCACGGGACGTAGACGTCCGGGAGGAAGTTCATCTCGATCTTGATGGTGCCGTCGCCCGCGCAGTTCTCGCAGCGGCCGCCCTTGACGTTGAAGGAGAAGCGGCCGGGCAGGTAGCCGCGGACCTTCGCCTCCGTCGTCTCGGCGAACAGCTTGCGGACGTGGTCGAAGACGCCGGTGTACGTCGCCGGATTCGACCGCGGGGTGCGGCCGATGGGCGACTGGTCGACGTGGACGACCTTGTCGACGAGGTCGTCGCCGTCCACGCGCGTGTGGCGGCCGGGCACGCTCCGGGCGCCGTTCAGCTCGCGGGCCAGGTGCGTGTACAGGATGTCGTTGACCAGGGTCGACTTGCCGGAGCCGGAGACACCGGTGACGGCCGTGAAGACGCCCAGCGGGAAGGAGACGTCGATGTCCTGGAGGTTGTTCTCCCGGGCGCCGTGCACGGTGAGCTGCCGGGACGGGTCGTGCGGGCGCCGGATGTCGGGCAGCGGGATGGCCTTCCTGCCGGACAGGTACAGGCCGGTCTGCGACTCGGCGTTGTCGAGCAGTCCCTTGAGGGAGCCGCTGTGCACGACCTTGCCGCCGTGCTCACCGGCGCCGGGGCCGATGTCGACGATCCAGTCGGCGACCTTGATGGTGTCCTCGTCGTGCTCGACGACGATGAGGGTGTTACCCATGTCGCGGAGCCGGACGAGGGTCTCGATCAGCCGGTGGTTGTCGCGCTGGTGCAGGCCGATGGACGGCTCGTCGAGGACGTAGAGCACGCCGACGAGTCCGGAGCCGATCTGGGTGGCCAGGCGGATGCGCTGGGCCTCGCCGCCGGAGAGCGTGCCGGCCGCGCGGTTCAGCGAGAGGTAGTCCAGGCCGACGTCGACCAGGAAGCGGAGTCGCTCGTTGACCTCCTTCAGCACGCGCTCGGCGATCTTCTTGTCGCGGGCGCTGAGCTTGAGCTCGCCCAGGAAGTCGGCGCAGTCGCTGATGGACATCGCCGAGACCTCGGCGATCGACTTGCCCATGACGGTGACCGCGAGGACGAGGGGCTTGAGCCGGGTGCCCTCACAGGTGGGGCAGGGCACCTCGCGCATGTAGCCCTCGAAGCGCTCACGGCTGGCGTCGCTCTCGGCCTCGCTGTGCCGGCGCTTGACGAAGGGGATGGCGCCCTCGAAGGCCGTGGTGTACCGGCGCTCGCGGCCGTACCGGTTGCGGTAGCGGACCTCGACCTGGGTCTTGTGGCCGTACAGCAGGGCCTTGCGGGCGCGCAGCGGGAGGCCCCCGAAGGGGATGTCCGTGCGGAAGCCGAGCGCGTCCGCGAGGGCGCCGATCAGGCGGCCGAAGTAGTCCTTGGTGTGCCCGTGCGACCAGGGGTGGATGGCGCCCTCGTCGAGGGACTTGTCCTCGTCGGGGACGATCAGCTCCGGGTCGACCTCCATGCGGGTGCCGATGCCGGAGCAGTCGGGGCAGGCGCCGAAGGGCGAGTTGAAGGAGAAGGAGCGGGGCTCCAGCTCCTCGAAGGACAGGTCGTCGTACGGGCAGTACAGGTGCTCCGAGTACATGCGCTCGCGCTCGGGGTCGTCCTCGGGGAGGTCGACGAAGTCGAGCACGACCATGCCGCCGGACAGGCCGAGCGCGGTCTCGACGGAGTCGGTGAGGCGGCGCTTGGCGGAGTCCTTGACGGTGAGGCGGTCGACGACCACCTCGATGGTGTGCTTCTCCTGCTTCTTCAGCGTCGGCGGGGTGGAGAGCTGGATGGTCTCGCCGTCCACCCGCGCGCGGGAGTAGCCCTTGGTCTGGAGCTCCGCGAACAGGTCGACGAACTCGCCCTTGCGCTCGCGCACCAGCGGCGACAGCACCTGGAAGCGGCTGCCCTCCGGCAGCTCCAGGACCTTGTCGACGATGGCCTGCGGCGACTGGCGCGAGATCGGCCGGCCGCATTCCGGGCAGTGCGGCTTGCCGATGCGGGCGAAGAGCAGGCGCAGGTAGTCGTAGACCTCGGTGATGGTGCCGACCGTGGAGCGCGGGTTGCGCGAGGTCGACTTCTGGTCGATGGAGACCGCCGGGGAGAGGCCCTCGATGAAGTCGACGTCCGGCTTGTCCATCTGGCCGAGGAACTGCCGGGCGTAGGAGGAGAGCGACTCCACGTAGCGCCGCTGGCCCTCGGCGAAGATGGTGTCGAAGGCCAGGGAGGACTTGCCCGACCCGGAGAGGCCCGTGAAGACGATGAGCGAGTCACGCGGCAGGTCGAGCGAGACGTTCTTCAGGTTGTGCTCGCGCGCGCCACGGACGATGAGACGGTCGGCCACGCCGGTCCGCACCTTTCTTGAGAGAAGTGACAGGGGCGGGGCCCCCGTCTCTTCTCAGACTAGGGGGAGCCACTGACAACGCCGGTCGGATTCACCGGTTGTCAACAAACCCCGACTTCCCAGCATGCCCGACGCCGCATCCGACCTTATAGCACGCACATTCGAATTGCGGGCGTCGTCCACAACCTTCACCCGAAGGTGTGGCCCGGTCTAGGGTCAGCACCATGATTGATCACGCTCATGACCTGGCGTCTGTACGTGACGCGACCGAACGGCTGCTCACCGCGGTCGGGAAACTGGACAACGCGTCCGTGACGGAGTCGTCACGGCTTCCCGGCTGGAGCCGCGGCCACGTCCTCGCCCATCTCGCCCGCAACGCCGACGCGCTCGTGAACGTCCTCGAAGGACGCCCCATGTACGTCTCCGGCGAGGCCCGGGACGCCGACATCGAGCGGGACGCTCCGCGGTCCCTCGACGCCCAGCTCGCGGACGTGCGCGAGAGCGCGGCCGGGTTCCAGGCGGCCGGTGCGGCGCCCGCGGACTGGTCGCGCACGGTGGAGCTGCGCAACGGTGTCACCGACTCCGCGTCCCGGGTGCCCTTCCGGCGGTGGGTCGAGGTGGAGCTGCACCACGTGGACCTGGGCATCGGGTACGAGCTGGAGGATCTTCCGGCGGAGTTCATCGGGCGCGAGACCGACTTCCTCGCCGCCCGCTTCACCGGGCACCCGGACGTGCCGCCCACCCGGCTGACGGACGGTACGCACGCGTGGCGCACGGGCCGGGAGGCGGACGCACCGGAGGTGACCGTGACCGGTTCCCCGGCCGATCTGCTCGGCTGGCTCGCCGGGCGCCGCGAGGGCACCGCGCTCACGGTGACGGGCGGCCCGCTGCCGGAACTCCCGCCGCTGTAGCCCGTGCACGGCGGTCCGCGGACCGCCTCCCGGAGCTAGGCTGGCCGTCATGACGTACAGCGGAGAGGTGACGGTCGGCGGACCCGCCGACGTGCACGAGCTCAAGGACCTGATGATCACCAAGGTCGCGGTCGGCCCGATGAACAACAACGCCTATCTGCTGCGCTGCCGGGCCACCGACGAGCAACTGCTGATCGACGCCGCCAACGACGCGCACACGCTGCTGGGCACGATCGGTGACGACGGCATCGCGTCCGTCGTCACCACCCACCGCCACGGCGACCACTGGCAGGCACTCGCCGAGGTCGTCGCCGCCACCGGCGCCCGCACCCACGCCGGCCGGTACGACGCCGAGGGCATCCCGGTGCCGACCGACGTCGCGGTCGACGACGGCGACACGATCAGGGTGGGGCAGGTGGAGCTCACCGCGCGCCACCTGGTCGGCCACACGCCGGGGTCCATCGTCCTGGTGTACGACGACCCGCACGGGCATCCCCATGTGTTCACGGGTGACTGCCTCTTCCCGGGCGGTGTGGGCAACACCCACAAGGACCCGAAGGCGTTCGCGAGCCTGATCCACGATGTGGAGACGAAGGTCTTCGACGTGCTCGCGGACGAGACGTGGGTCTATCCCGGGCACGGCGACGACACCACGCTCGGCGCGGAGCGGCCGCACCTGCCGGAGTGGCGCAAACGCGGCTGGTGAGCGACCGGAGCGCGGCGCGGACGCCCCGCGCTCGAACCGGCGTGCGCGCCCCGTGTGACGCGTTCGCACACACCGGTGCTCCGCGCGCGCTCCCGGCCCACCGACAGGGGCGGTCCACTGAAGGCAGCCCCGCGCGGGATGACGGCTCCCGTGCGGTACGGGCCGCCGGTCTCCCGTTTTCCCGCCCTCGACCGGCGGCCCCGGCGGGCTCAGGCCCGGGCCTGTCCCGTCCCGGCCAGCGCGGCGACCCGCTCCACGGCGAACGCGTATCCCTGCACACCGCACCCCGCGATGACTCCGTCAGCGCGCTGCGAGACGTAGGAGTGGTGCCGGAACGGCTCCCGCTGGTGGATGTTGGAGATGTGGACCTCCACCACGGGCAGGCCGTCGCAGGTGTTGAGCGCGTCCAGGACGGCCACGGAGGTGTGCGAATAGGCGGCAGGGTTGATCACGATCCCGCAGTGGTTCAGCCGGGCCTCGTGGATCCAGTCGACCAACTCGCCCTCGTGGTTGGACTGCCGGAAGTCCACCGTGCCGCCGTGTGCCGCCGCCGTCTTCACGCACAGGGCCTCGACGTCGGCGAGGGTGTCGGAGCCGTAGATCTCCGGCTGTCGCTGGCCCAGCAGGTTCAGGTTGGGGCCGTTGAGGATCATGATCGGGGCGTTGGCCAGGGTGCGGGGCACGGTTCCTCCGGTCCGTGAGGGGTGCGGCGGCCCTTGCGCGACCGCCGCTCGGCCCCCGGTCTATCACGGCGCGTCGGCGCCCCGACCGGCCGTACCCGCCGCCTACGGATTGATCGCGAGCTCCAGATACGCCGCGAACAGCACCAGGTGGACCCCTCCTTGCAGGGGCGTGGCCCGTCCCGGGGCGACGGTCAGCGAGGCCACCACCACGGTCAGGGCGAGGAGCACCATGTGGATGGAGCTCAGGCCGAGGACCAGTGGACCGGTGAGCCACACGGAGGCCAGGGCGACCGCGGGAATGGTCAGGCCGATGCTGGCCATGGCCGAGCCGAGGGCGAGGTTCAGGCTGGTCTGCACCCGGTCGCGGCGCGCGGAACGCACCGCTGCGATCGTCTCGGGGAGCAGCACCAGCAGGGCGATGATGACGCCGACGACGGCGTGGTGCAGCCCGGCGGCCTCCACTCCTTCCTCGATGGTCGGCGACACTCCCTTCGCCAGACCGACGACGCCGATCAGCGCCAGCCCCAGCATCACCAGGCTGATCAGGGCGGTACGGGCGGACGGTGCGTGGGCGTGCTCCTCGACCGTGATCACTTTGCCCTGCCGGGTGATCGGCAGGAAGTAGTCGCGGTGCCGCACGGTCAGTGTCGCGATGAACAGGCCGTAGAGGATCAGCGAGGAGAGCGCCGCGAAGGTGAGCTGCACGGTGGAGAACTCCGGGCCGGGCGCGCTGGTGGTGAACGTCGGCAGCACCAGGCTGAGGGTGGCCAGGGTTGCCACCGTCGCGAGGGCGGCTCCGGTGCCCTCGGGGTTGAACACGGCGATGCCGTGCCGCAGTGAGCCGACCAGGAGGCTGAGGCCCACCACGCCGTTGCAGGTGATCATCACGGCCGCGAAGACCGTGTCCCTGGCCAGGGTGGCGCTCTTGTCGCCGCCGTCCACCATCAGCGTCACGATGAGCGCGACCTCGATGACCGTCACCGCGACGGCGAGGACCAGGGAGCCGAAGGGTTCGCCGACCCGATGGGCGACGACCTCCGCGTGGTGCACGGCGGCCAGCACGGCCATCGCGAGGACGACCGTCATCACCGCGACGAGGGCTCCGGGCAGATCGCGGCCCCAGGTGAGGATCAGCAGCACCACCGCGGCCATCGGGCTGATGGCCGTCCACTGAGTGATGAGCTCCCTGGGACGCGTGATCATGCGGCGATCGTCGCAGAGGGCGACGGTACCCGCATTCTCTGTCACGCGGTCCGGCGAACGAGAAGCGGGGGGGGGGGCGGGCACCCCCCCCCCCCCCCCGGGGGGGGGGCCAGCGACCGCCCGCCCCCCCCCGGGGGGGTGGGCCGGGGGCGGGGGGGGAGTATAAACAAAAAAG
>NZ_JBHJVQ010000012.1:6729-62866 GCF_042263835.1 Streptomyces sp. NPDC056128
CCCGCGGGGTTTCGTTGTTCGTGGGGGCTTCGGTGTCTGGGGGGCGGGAACCCCTTTTGCTTGTCCCGGGGGCGGGCCCAGCTTTCGGGGGGGGGCCCCCCCCCCCCCCCCCCCGCTCCCGGTGGTGGTCGCCTACGACCGGCCTACGACCGACTGGGGATCGGACCGTGTCCGGTCAGGCTTCGACGCTGTCCTTCTTGGCGTCGTCGCTCCCGGCCACCGCTTCCGCCTCGGCCTGCTTCTTGGAGGCCCGCAGGCTGGTGATCGTGGTGATGATCAGGACGGAGCAGATCACGCCTAGCGAGACCGGGATGCTGATCTCGGGGACGTGGACCCCGGACTCGTGCAGGGCGTGCAGCACCAGCTTGACGCCGATGAAGCCCAGGATGACCGACAGGCCGTACGAGAGGTGGACCAGCTTCTTCAGCAGACCGCCGATGAGGAAGTACAGCTGGCGCAGGCCCATCAGGGCGAACGCGTTGGCCGTGAACACGATGTACGGGTCCTGGGTCAGACCGAAGATCGCCGGGATGGAGTCGAGCGCGAAGAGCACGTCGGTGGTGCCGATCGCGAGCATCACGACCAGCATCGGGGTCATGATCCGCTTGCCGTTCTCCTCGATCCACAGCTTGGTGCCGTGGTATCGGTCGGCGACACCGAAGCGGCGCTCGGCGGCCTTGAGGAGCTTGTTCTCCTCGAACTCCTCGTCCTCCTCGTCGGCCCGGGCCTCCTGGATGAGCTTCCAGGCGGTCCAGATCAGGAAGGCACCGAAGATGTAGAAGACCCACGCGAAGCTGGCGAGGATCGCGGCGCCCGCGGCGATGAAGATCGCCCTGAGGACCAGGGCTATGAGGACACCGATGAGCAGCACTCGCTGCTGGTACTGCGAGGGCACCGCGAACTTCGCCATGATCAGGACGAAGACGAACAGGTTGTCCACGCTGAGGGACTTCTCGGTGATGAAGCCCGCGAAGAACTCGCCGGCGGGCTGGCCGCCGCCGAAGATGAGCAGGCCGACTCCGAAGAGGCCCGCCAGGGCGATCCAGACGACCGTCCAGATCCCCGCTTCCTTGATCGATACGTCGTGCGGCTTGCGGCCGATGAAGAAATCGACCGCGATGAGGGCCGCGAGGCCCACGATGGTCAGGACCCACAGGGTCACAGAAACTTCCACTACGCCTCCGGCAGTGCGTCACACGGCAAATGTCAGCGTCGTCGCTGCCGGAGGTCTCTTCCACCCCGGGTGTCCGGAACGCGCGATGCGTCCGCGGAACCCACGGGCCGACGCCCCGGGATCTGGCCTGATCCGTATTGACGGGGTCGCCGCACAGACAGGGAGTACTCCCCTCCGTACGGACGACAGTACCCCATTCCCCAAGGGAAGGTAAAGAGATTTGCAAATTACGCTCAAAAGCCCAGCTCGGAGGCGTTTACCCGCCCCACGAACGGCGGGCCGCCGCGACCTGAGTGAGGACCTGCTGGAGCACCTGGCTGCCGGGCGGCACGAGCGCCGGTTCATACGTCCAGGCATGCCCGACCCAGGGGTCGGCGAGGTGGTCGTCGGGCACCGGAGTCAGCCGGAGCAGCGACCGCCACAGCGGGTCCAGCAGCGGCCCGTACCCCGCGGACTCCTCTCGGTCGGCGACCATCATCAGGTGGACGCCGACGGCCGGCCCCTCGTCGGCGAGGTAGCGCAGCTGGTTCACCGCCCGGTCGTCGAATCCGTGCGGGAAGTCGTTGACGATCAGGAGTTGCTGGGAGGTGTCGACACCGGGCGGCAGCGCGTCGGGAGCACCGCCACGCAACGCCATCTGCACCAGGTCGACGCGCTGAGTGAGGCGGGCGAGAACGTCCGCCGCCCCCGCCGCGCCGAGGGCGGGCGGAGCGGCGAGCACCCCGGTCTGCACGAGGGGTGCCAGAGGCTGCGCACCGGATCCGGCCGGGTCGATGACGTGCACGGTGAACTCGCCAGCCGGGTACACGGCGAGCAGCCGGGCCGCGTGCGCGACCGCCGTCTCCAGGCCGAGCCGCCGCGTCTCGTGGGAGTCCGCGACCGAACCGTCGAGCGAGGCGGAGCGCCCGCTGTCGATCCACAGACCGCGCTCCAGCGGCAGCCGCATCAGCAGCGGGATCCGTATGCGGTCGGCCTCCGGCAGATGGAGATCGCCCAGCCGCAGGGCCATCGGTATCTCCATGGGGACGCGGTAGGCGTGCCAGACCGGGTTGTCCCAGCGCGCGAACGCCGCGGGCAGGGCGGGCTCGACGACCTCGGCCTCGGCGACCAGCTGGGCGACGTCCCGGTCCAGGACCTCCCTGGCCTGGGACACCAACTGGTCGTGCCGGGCGCGTGCCGCCTCGCGGGCGGCGTCTCCCTGCCCGCCGATCCGGCTGCGCGGGTCGGAGAGGGCCTGGTCGAGTTCCTTCTCCATGCGCGAGTCGGCGAAGTCGACGGCGCTGCGGTACGCGGCCGTGGTGCGGGACAGGTCCTCGAACATGCCCCACACCTGGTTGTAGAGCCGCTCCTCCATGGACCAGCCGGTGGCGTCACCGGCGACGGGCCGGGCGGGCCGGCCGGGTTCGGCCGGGGGCGCGGCCGGCGGGGGCGGAGGCGGGGCAGCGTTCTGGCGGCGCGGGTGGCTGTAGTCGATCGGGCCGCCGCCGGTGGGCGTGGCCGCCTGACCGGCCGGTGCGGGGTCGCCCTGGCCGCCCCGGTACGGCTGCTGCGTCCCTTGCTGTCCCGGCCCGCCGGGCGTCTGCGGCCCGGCGGGGCTCTGGCCGTCGTACGGGGACACCGGCGGTACCGGGCCGGGAGTGCCCTGGGGTGCGCCGCCGTGGTCCGGACCGTGCGCCGGGGCGGCGGCCTGCCGGGGGCGGTCGGCGTCCGCGGCGCGGGCCGGAGGGGCCGGCACCGAACGGGCCAGTCCGCGCGCCACCGCCTCGTGGATGGTCCCGGCGAGCTGGTGGGCCTGGGGCAGGTTCTGGTCGGTGAGCAGTTCGGCGAGGCCGCCCGCGTAGCCCTGGCCGACGGCGCGCACCTTCCACCCGCCCTGGCGCCGGTAGAGCTCCAGGGCGACGACCGCGGACTCGCGGTCCAGGCCGGTGACGGTGTAGCTGGCGACTTCGTCGCCGTCGAGGTCCGTGACCGCCACGAAAGGTGCGGCGACGGCCCCGAAACGGACCGGGCCCTGCCCGCCGGCGGGCAGAGCGAGCAGCACGCTCACGCGGTGCACGGTGTCCGGGAGCGCGTCCAGGTCCACCGCGAGGCGGTGGTCGGCGGCCGCCTGCCGGGAGACCTCCAGGCCCGGCAGGGTGGGGGTACCCGGGTGGGCCACCCACTCGACCCCGTGGACCGCGCCCTTCTCGTCACCGAGCGTGGCTCCGGCCACGATCGGCGTGCCGGCCGAGACCCGGATCTCCAGACGGGTCCGGGGAAGCGGGTGGTTCTGTCCCCGCGTCAGCTCGGCCGTCATCGCCTGTCCCCCCGTGTCACTCGTGCGTCACTCGTGATGTGCCGTGCGGCGCTCGTCCGTCCCGCTCGCGGGACGGGGTGTTCGGCCGGCCCCTCGCGGGACCGGCATTCCGGCTTCGTCGCTCGTCAGAGGACCGGCAGGATCGCCGGCATCAGGTCCTGGAAGGTGCGGCCGTTGGCCGGGGTACCGATGGCGGTCATCGACCAGCCCTGGCCCACCCGGTGCACCTTGGCCATGATCTGCGCCGTGTAGGCGCCACCGCCGGCCAGCGTGTAGCGGGCGAGTTCCTGGCCGTTGGTCTCGTCGACCAGGCGGCAGAACGCGTTCTGCACTTCCTGGAAGGTCTGGCCGGTGAACGAGTTCACGGTGAAGACGATCTGGTCGATGTGGACCGGGATGCGCTGGAGGTCGACGAGGATCGCCTCGTCGTCGCCGCCCTGGCCGACACCGCCGACCAGGTTGTCCCCGGTGTGGCGCACCGAGCCGTCGTCGCTCACCAGGTGGCGGAAGAAGACGACGTCGACCGGCTGCTTGTCCGCGAAGAGGACCGCGGAGGCGTCCAGGTCGATCTCCCGGGTGCGGGAGCCGAACAGGCCGCGCCGGGGAGCCGCCTGCCAGCCGAGACCCATGCGCACCGACGTCAGGCTGCCGCCGTCGTTCTTCTGCAGACTGATGGCCTGACCCTTGGTCATGTTGACGGTCACGCGCTGATCCCCTCTCGAACTGTCCCCTGTTGCCGCGGAGCCCGCGGTTGACCTGAACCCTACGCAGGGGCACTGACAGTGCCCCACCCCGGTCCGCACTTTGTGTCGGTCTTGCAACACAGCCCGTGCCCGGTCGGGGGCTCAGGCCAGGCCCGCCTCCTTCATCTGACGCAGTTCCTTCTTCATCTCGGAGACCTCGTCGCGCAGCCTGGCCGCGATCTCGAACTGGAGGTCGGCGGCGGCCGCCCGCATGCGGTTGGTCAGTTCCTCGATCTGTTCGGCCAGCTCCGCGGCGGGACGGTCGGTCGGGACCGTCTCCTTGCTCTTGCCCCTGCCCTTGGCCGGTTTCGCACCTGCCGCCTGGCCGCCGAGGGAGGGCACGGGTGCCTTGGCGCCCTTCCCCTCCTTCACCTGGCGGTAGCCGGAGCCGAGCAGCTGCTCGGTGTCGACGTCCTCGCGGGCGATCTGCGCGACGATGTCGTTGATCTTCTTGCGGAGCGGCTGCGGGTCGATGCCGTTCGCCTTGTTGAACGCGACCTGCTTCTCGCGGCGGCGGTTGGTCTCGTCGATCGCCTTCTCCATCGCCGGCGTGATCTTGTCGGCGTACATGTGGACCTGGCCGGAGACATTGCGCGCCGCGCGGCCGATGGTCTGGATCAGCGAGGTGCCGGAGCGCAGGAAGCCCTCCTTGTCGGCGTCGAGGATCGCCACCAGGGAGACCTCGGGCAGGTCGAGGCCCTCCCGCAGCAGGTTGATGCCGACCAGGACGTCGTACTCACCGGCGCGCAGTTCACGCAGCAGTTCGACGCGGCGCAGGGTGTCGACGTCGCTGTGCAGGTAGCGGACCTGGATGCCCAGTTCCAGGAAGTAGTCGGTGAGGTCCTCGGCCATCTTCTTGGTGAGGGTGGTGACCAGGACGCGCTCGTCCTTCTCGGTCCGCTTGCGGATCTCGTGCACCAGGTCGTCGATCTGGCCCTCGGTGGACTTGACGACGACCTCCGGGTCGACGAGGCCGGTGGGGCGGATGATCTGCTCCACGGCGCCGTCCGAGCGGGAGAGCTCGTAGGCGCCCGGGGTCGCGGACAGGTAGACGGTCTGTCCGATACGCCCCTGGAACTCCTCCCACTTCAGCGGGCGGTTGTCGAGCGCGGAGGGCAGCCGGAAGCCGTGGTCGACCAGGGTGCGCTTGCGGGAGGCGTCGCCCTCGTACATGGCGCCGATCTGCGGCACGGTGACGTGCGACTCGTCGATGACGAGCAGGAAGTCGTCCGGGAAGTAGTCAAGGAGCGTGTTCGGCGGGGAGCCGGGGAGGCGGCCGTCGAAGTGCATCGAGTAGTTCTCCACCCCGGAGCAGCTGCCGATCTGGCGGAGCATCTCGAGGTCGTACGTCGTACGCATCCGCAGTCGCTGGGCCTCCAGGAGCTTTCCCTGCTTCTCCAGCTCGGTCAGGCGCTCGGCCAGCTCCTTCTCGATGTCGTTGGCCGCCCGCTCCAAGCGCTCGGGGCCCGCGACGTAGTGGGAGGCGGGGAAGACGTACAGCTGCTGGTCGTCGCTGATGATCTCGCCGGTGACCGGGTGGAGGGTGGACAGGGCCTCGATCTCGTCACCGAACATCTCGATGCGGACGGCGAGCTCCTCGTAGACCGGGAAGATCTCGATGGTGTCGCCGCGCACGCGGAAGGTGCCGCGGGCGAAGGCCATGTCGTTGCGCGTGTACTGGATGTCGACGAAGCGGCGCAGCAGCTCGTCCCGGTCGTGTTCCTCACCGACCCGGAGGGGGACCATGCGGTCCACGTACTCCTGGGGGGTGCCCAGACCGTAGATGCAGGAGACGGAGGCGACCACGACGACGTCGCGGCGGGTGAGCAGTGAGTTGGTCGCGGAGTGCCGCAGCCGCTCCACCTCCTCGTTGATCGAGGAGTCCTTCTCGATGTAGGTGTCCGACTGGGGGACGTAGGCCTCGGGCTGGTAGTAGTCGTAGTACGAGACGAAGTACTCGACGGCGTTGTTCGGCAGCAGTTCGCGGAACTCGTTCGCCAGCTGGGCGGCCAGGGTCTTGTTCGGCGCCATGACCAGGGTGGGCCGCTGGAGCTTCTCGATCATCCACGCGGTGGTGGCGGACTTGCCGGTGCCGGTCGCGCCGAGCAGGACGACGTCCTTCTCACCTGCTTCGACTCGCCGGGCCAGCTCGGCGATGGCCGCCGGCTGGTCGCCGTTCGGCTGGTAGGGGCTGACGACCTCGAAGGGCGCCACCGTGCGTTCGATCTGGGAAACGGGCCGCATGGGTTCCACCGTACGACCCCCCACTGACAACGGGTCCGGATCAGCGGTTCTGCGGGGTGCGGGAGCGCCGGTGGACGAGGGGGCGGCGCAGGTGGCGGGCGGGGTGGTGGGCCGGATGGCGGACCGTGCGCGGGACCTCGGTGTGGGCGGGGATGCCGGGCTTCCGCTCGACGGGGTGCGCGGCGGGCCTACCCATGACCATCAGCGGGTCGAGCAGGACGACGACGCCGGCCAGGACGAGGAAGGCGAGGGGCCCGATCAGCATCGGGGCGAGGAGCTCGGCGGGCGATCCTCCGACGCTGGGCTCGGACGTGCCGCTGACATGGACGTCGAGGGCGGCCATGCCCGTGTAGTGCATGCCGGTGACGGCCAGCCCCATGATCAGGGCGGCGCCCACGCTCCACAGGAAGCCCCGGACCTGTCCGGCCGCCCACAGTGAGGCGGTGGCGGCGGCCATGGCGATGACGACGGACGCGGACACGGTGAACGTGTTGTAGGTCAGCTGTCCGTCCAGGTGCATCCCGGCCATACCCAGGTAGTGCATGGAGGCGATCCCCAGGCCGGTGATGGTGCCGCCGGTGAACAGGGCGGTCCCGCGGGCGCCGCGGTAGCCGACGATGAAGATCCCGATCCCCACCATGACGACGGCGACGGCCAGGCTGGCGAAGGTCATCAGCCAGTCGTAGCGGATCGGCGTGTGTTCGATCGTGAACCCCATCATCGCGATGAAGTGCATGGTCCAGATGCCGGAGCCGATCGCCGCCGAGCCCAGGGCGAGCCACCCGGGGCGCCAGGAACGGGTGACCAGCATGGCCCTTGTGGTGCAGCGCAGACCGAGGGCACCGCCGAGGCACGCCATGAGGTAGGCCACCAGCGGTGTGACGAGTCCGTAGTTGAATCCGTCGACCGTGCCTTGCATCTGCGGCTGCCCTTCCGCCTTCTTACGCCCCGGTGGAGTCCCGGATTCTCCTGATGTGCACCCTCTCGCGGGCCTGAGCGAACGACCGGGGCCGAGGCAGAGAGTATGACGTCCACCGGAATGGTCGAACGATTCTCCGGCAAAGAATCACGGCCTCGCCCCACTTGTGCCGCCCTGGTGAGCGTAGTTGAGCAACTCCATTCAGCCAGTGGCCATTCTGTACCCCTCTTCCGTTGACTCTCCGGTGTCACAGTGGAGCTGTCCGTGATCGCTCGATGCGAGGAGTACGCATGCACGTGGGCACAGTTGCCGTCACGACCACCGCGCTTCTGGGAGTCGCCCTGACGGCCCCCCTCTCGCACGCCCGGGACACCGGGGCCGGCGACGACGGGCCCACGGTCGTCGCGCACCGGGGCGCTTCCGCCTACGCGCCGGAGAACACGCTGGCCGCCGTCGACAAGGCGGCCGATCTGGGCATCCGCTGGGTGGAGAACGACGTCCAGCGCACCAAGGACGGCGAACTCGTCGTCATGCACGACGACAACCTGCGGCGTACCACCGACGTGGAGGAGGTCTTCCCCGACCGGTCCCCCTGGAAGGTGAAGGACTTCACCGCCGCGGAGATCGCGCGGCTGGACGCGGGGAGCTGGTTCGGGTCCAAGTACGCGGACGCGCGCGTGCCGACGCTGAAGCAGTACGTGGACCGTGTGGAGCACAATCACCAGAAGCTGCTGCTGGAGCTGAAGAGCCCCGGCCTGTACCCGGGCATCGAGCAGCAGACCCTCAAGGTGCTCGCCAACGAGGGCTGGCTCGACCGCCGCCATGTGGCCGGCCGGCTGGTGGTGCAGAGCTTCAGCGCGGACAGCATCCGGACGGTCCACGAGCTCAAGCCGGCCGTCAAGACGGGCTTCCTCGGCACGCCTCTCGTGTCGGACCTGCCCGAGTACGCCGAGTTCACCGACCAGATCAATCCCTCGCACGGCTCCCTCTCCATGGCCTACGTGTCCTCGGTGCAGGCGTTCAAGGGGCCGCACGGCAAGCGGATGGAGGTCTTCACCTGGACGGTGGACACCGCTGCCGCCGCCCGGCGGGTGGCGGGGTACGGCGTCGACGGCATCATCACCAACAAGCCGGACGTGGTGCGGGACGCCGTCGGCGAGGACGCGGACTCGTCCGCACGCTGACCCTGTTCGTGCCCGGGACGGGCCGGCCGCGCAGGCCGCTGTCCCGGGCATTGTCAGTGGCCGGCCGTACCGTGGGCGCATGGACAGCCATGGGCAGTACGAGCAGCGGGTCGTGTGGACCGTCGTCGGCACCGACATCGGCCCGCTGTTGCTGGCCGCCACCCCCGACGGCCTGGTCAACGTCGTGTTCCACGCCACCGACGCCGCCCGCGACCAGGCGCTCGAACGGCTCGCGGCCCGGCTGGGCACGGAGCCCGTCGAGGCGCCCGGCTCCCCGCTGCTGGCCGAGGCGATACACCAGGTGGCGGCGTACTTCGCCGGGGCCAGGCAGGACTTCGACCTGCCGCTGGACTGGTCGCTGATCTCGGGCTTCAACCGGGAGGTACTGCGCGAGCTGGCCTCCGGCGTCCCCTACGGCTCGGTCGTCGGGTACGGCGACCTGGCCGGCCGGGTGGGCCAGCCGGGCGCGGCCCAGGCGGTCGGCATGGCCATGGGTGCCAATCCGCTGCCGGTCGTCGTGCCCTGCCACCGGGTGGTGGAGAGCGACGGGGGCATCGGCGGGTTCGGCGGCGGGGTGGAGACCAAGCGGCGGTTGCTCGCGCTGGAGGGCGTGCTGCCCGAGCCGCTGTTCTGAGCGCCGACCCCGCGATGCCGGTGGCGGGCGGAGCTAGTCGTAGTGCCGGGCCTCGATGATGTTGCCGTCCGGGTCGCCGAAGTAGAAGCTGCGCCGGGCCATGCCGCGGGCGCCGTAGGAGTCGTGGGAGAGCTCCGAGACCGGGACGGACTGCTCTTCCAGGCGGGCGCGCAGTGCGTCGAAGTCGTGCGCGGGCAGGGACAGGCAGATGTGGTTGACGGGATGCCCCGCGCTCTCGTCGGCGCCGGGGACGACCCGCATGCGTGGTGCGAGGGAGTGCGGGGCGAGATCGAGGATGGTCTCTTCGTTGAGCCGCACGGAAGGGAAACTCACGGTCCCCGCGGCGTACTCGGTGAGGCGCAGGGGCTCCAGCCCCAGGTTCTTCTCGTAGAACCCGGCCGCGGCGACCGGGTCGCGGACCCAGAGCACCACGTGGTCGAGACGTGTCGTGTTGTCCGTCATGGTTCCCAGGCTGGTGCCCTCCCCCGGGACCCGCAAGAGCCCGGTGCGATCACATCGGGGGTTTGGCCCGGTCCCCCGCCCGCCAGGGATGAGGGAGACCGTCGGACAGGAGGCAGGCGCGTGATGCTGGTGGTGTCGGAAGAGGTACGGGCCGCGATCGACGCGCGTGAGCCCGTGGTGGCCCTGGAGTCCACGATCATCGCGCACGGGCTGCCGCGCCCGCGCAATCTCCTGGTGGCCCGCGAGCTGGAGGAGACGGTGCGTCAGGAGGGCGCCGTCCCCGCGACGATCGCCGTCCTGGACGGGCGGCCTCATGTGGGCCTCGACAAGGAGCAGCTGGAGCGGGTCGCCAACGAGGACGGCATCCGCAAGCTGGGCCACCGAGACCTGCCGCTCGCGGTGGCGGCCGGAGCGAGCGGCGCGACCACCGTGTCGGCGACCGCCCTGCTGGCGGCCCTGGCAGGCGTACGGGTCTTCGCGACCGGTGGGCTGGGCGGCGTGCACCGGGAGTGGACGGTGACGCAGGACGAGTCGGCCGACCTGGGCCTGCTGGCACGCACCCGGATCACGGTGGTGTGCGCGGGGGTGAAGTCCATCCTGGACGTACCGGCGACCCTGCAACGGCTGGAGACGCTCGGCGTCTCGGTGGCGGGCTACGGCACGGCCCGCTTCCCCGGCTTCTACCTGTCCGACTCCGGGCACCCGGTGGACTGGACGCTGGACAGCCCCGAGCAGGTGGCGGCGGTCATGCGGGCGCAGGACGCGCTCGACGGGCCGCGGTCCGCGTTCGTGGTCGCCAACCCGGTCCCCGAGGAGGAGCAGCTCGATCCCGCGCTGCACGCACGCGTGCTGGCCGACGCGCTGCGCGCGTGCGAGGCGGAGGGGGTGACGGGGCAGGCGGTCACACCGTTTCTCCTCGACCACTTGGTGCGCCACACCGACGGCGCCTCGCTGAGCGCCAATCTGGCGGCGGTGCGCGGAAACGTACGGCTGGCGGCCCGTATCGCGACGGCCTGGGCCCGGGCATGACCGTGCGGCCGGACGGGGCGTTGCTGGTCGTCGGCGACGTCGTCACGGACGTGGTCGCCCGCCACCGGGGGCCGCTGGCCGCCGGTACGGACACGGCCGCCTCGATCCGTCGGCTGCCCGGCGGTGCGGGTGCCAACGTGGCCTGCTGGGCGGCCTGGGCGGGGTACGGGGAGGTCCGGCTGCTGGGCCGGGTCGGCGCCGACGCGGCCGGCTGGCACGAGCGGGAGCTGACGGCCTGTGGGGTGCGTCCGCTGCTGGTGGTCGACCCGTCGGCGCCGACGGGGACGGTGATCTGCCTGGTCGACACGGGCGACTCGGCCGAGCGGACCTTCCTCACGGACAGCGGGGCTTCGCTGCGGATCGGGCCGGACGACTGGTCGGACGCGCTGCTCGACGGCGTCGCCCGGCTGCATCTGTCGGGCTACCTCCTGTTCGCGGAACCGAGCCGCGCTCTGGTGTCGGTCGCCCTGGCCGCGGCACGCGCGCGCGGGGTGCCGGTCAGCCTGGACCCGGCCTCGGCGGGGTTCCTCGCCGGGCTGGGCGTCGACCGTTTCCTGGGTCTCGTCGAGGGGGTGGACGTCCTGCTGCCGAGCCGCGACGAGGCGTGCCTGCTGACCGGGCTGCCCGACGCCGCGGACGCGGCGGCGAAGCTGAGCCGGCACGTTCCGCTGGTGATCGCCAAGCAGGGGGCGGAGGGGGCCCTGGTGGCCCGGGCCGGTGCCGTGTGCGCCCGGGTCCCCGCAGCTCCTGCTTCGCCGCGGGACAGTACGGGCGCCGGTGACGCCTTCACCGGCGCGTTCCTCGCCGAGCTGCTCGCGGGCGCGACGCCCGAGGAGGCGGCGGCCGCGGGGTGCCGGGCGGGAGCGACGGCGGTCGAACGGGTGGGCGGGAGACCTCCGCGGGCGGCCGGCTGACACCTGGGCCGACGGGCCGTGGGGGCTGACGGGACGGACCAAGCCGATGAGGGGCGGGGCGGCGGCGCCGCCGGTACGTGCTCCTTACGCCTTGCGTCCCCACGCCGAGATCATCGGGGCCGTCGCCAGGTCCATGCTGCCGGACGCGACGTTGGCGAGATGCCGGTCGATGTCGTCGTGGGTGGCCACTCCCCCGCTGACCAGCTCGTCGCGGATCTGGCGGACGGTCGCCGACTCCAGGGCGGCGCACGCGGGCGAGGTGACCGGGAAGTAGGCGTCGGCCTCCACGCGGCGCAGTCCGGCCTCCCGGAGCAGACGCGGCAGCCGGCGGCCGTAGGAGAGGTCGGCGCCGCGGCGGGACAGCAGCTGGCGGAAACCCTGCCGGAGGCGGTTCGCCAGTTGCTGCTCGGGGCCGTGCTCGTCGGGGCAGAGCAGGGGCTGCAGGGCGGGATCGGCGTCCTCGACGAGGAGGCGGCCACCGGGGCGCAGGGCCTTGACCATCGACCGCAACGCCTGCTCCCGGTCCGGGACGTGGACGAGCACCAGCCTCGCGTGCACCAGGTCGAACCCCTCCCCCGGCGGTTCCTGCGCGCCCACGTCGTGCACGCGCACCTCGACCGGCGGGCGCCCGGCCGGAGCGACCCGCGAGGTGTCGATGTCCGTCGCGAGGACCCTGCCGGTCGGCCCGACCTTCTTGGCCAGCCACGACACCACGGAGGTTCCGCCGGCCCCGACCTCCCAGCAGCGCCAGCCGGGTCCGACGCCCAGCGTTTCGAGGTGCCGGAACGTGGTGGGGTCGAAGAGCTTGGCGAAGGCGTCGAAGCGCTCCGCAGCCTCGGCCTGCCGGTTGTCGAGGAGGTATCCGTCGGTTCGCGTCATGCTGCGATCATCCCAGTTGTCCGGCTTGCCGGAAGGGGGCGACGCTCCGGCGCGAGGGCCCCGGACGGCCTGCCGGGGCGGCTCCGGCGGTGTGCGGCCGACGGTTCGTCCACGGTTCGTCCACAGCCGGGAAGGAAGCGGAATGCTCCGTTTCCACAGGCCCGAACGGCGTTCGCGCAGGACTGGCAAACTGGCCTGCCAAGGCGCGGGAAGCACGGCGCGAGGGGACCCACACGAGGAGATTCGGATGACCATGGCAGGGAATCTGCGCAAGGTCACCGGCCTGGGAAAGGTCGGCGGCCTGCGCAAGGTGGCACAGCTGGGCCGCCGTCGACGGCGGGTGGACCTGAGCCACCCGGCCCGCTCCCCGCTGGGTTCCTCGGTGGTGAACTGCGTGACCTACCGGGACGGTGTCCGCACCCCCGAGGGCGGCGATCCGGTCGACGTCGTGGCCAGGATGCGCAGGCGCGGAGCGGGATTCGTCTGGCTCGGCCTGCACGAGCCGACGGACCAGGAGTTCGCCGGCGTCGCGGAGCTGTTCGATCTGCACCCGCTGGCGGTGGAGGACGCGATCGAGGCCCACCAGCGGCCGAAGGTGGAGCGGTACGGCGAGACGCTCTTCGCCGTCTTCAAGACCGTCTGCTACGTGGAGCACGAGGAGCTGACGGCCACCAGCGAGGTGGTGAGCACCGGCGAGATCATGGTGTTCGTCGGCCAGGACTTCGTGATCACCGTGCGCCACGGACGGCACGGCTCCCTGGGTCCGCTGCGCGAGGAGCTGGAGTCCGAACCCGCGCAGCTCGCCAAGGGGCCGTCGGCGGTGCTGCACGCGATCGCGGACCACGTGGTGGACGACTTCCTGACCGTCATCGACTCGGTCCAGGCGGACGTCGACCATGTGGAGACGGAGGTGTTCGCGGAGAACGGCGCGCGGGTCGACCCGGGGCGGATCTACCAGCTCAAGCGTGAACTGCTCGAACTGAGGCGGGCCGTGGTACCGCTCAGCCGGCCGCTGGAGGAGCTGGCCACACGGCCCTTCCGCGTGGTCGACCAGGAGATACAGGCGTACTTCCGTGACGTCTCCGACCACCTGCTGCGGGCCACCGAGCAGATCGCGGCGTTCGACGAGCTGCTCAACTCCATCCTCCAGGCGCACCTCGCCCGCGTGACGGTCGCGCAGAACGAGGACATGCGGAAGATCACCGCCTGGGCCGCGATCGTCGCCGTCCCCACGATGGTCTGCGGGGTGTACGGCATGAACTTCGACCACATGCCCGAGCTGCGCTGGCGGTACGGCTACGGCCTGGTCATCGGGGTGATAGCCGTCGCCTGCCTGGCACTGCACCGCGGCTTCCGGCGCAACGGCTGGCTCTGAGGGCGGAGTGGGCGGTTCGGGCACCGGGCGGTTCAGGCCGAGAAGCTCACGATCTTCCGCGGCACGACGCGGATGATCACACGGGTCTCCTCGTCCTTCTCCGCAGGCGGGTCGATGCCGAGGTACTTGTGCGAGAGGTCGCGCGGAAGTCTCTTCCCTTCGTCGGGGACGATCTCGGCGGTGCCGCGGATCTCCACCGAGGTGTACGGGTTGGCGAGGTCGTAGACCGACAGGCTGAGGCGCGGATCCCGGTGGAGGTTGCGCACCTTCTGCCGTCCGTCCACGGAGGAGAAGAGCACCGTGTCGCCCTCGCGTTTGATCCAGACCACGGAGTTCTGCGGGGCGCCGTCGGGGCCGAGCGTGGCGACCGAGGCGAAGTTCTTGCCGTCCAGGAGGGCGCGGACCGGCTCGTCGAAGGAGGGGGCGGAGTCGCGGGCGTCGGTGGTGACGGCGGCATCGCCGGAGTGAGTGGTCATGCCGACAGCCTAGTTACATGCACACGCATATAAAAGCGTATCGGGAGAACTGACGCCCCGAACCGGTCAGCCGCTCCACGCGGGATGCCGTGGATCGTCGGCCCGCACCAGGACGTCGGCGGTGCCGGCGGGGTCGGTCTCCTCGTCGTAGCGCTCGAAGGCGGGCAGGGTCCACTGCTCGGTCTCCGCGGTCCGGCGGCGCAGCGCTCCGGGGGTGAGGACGAGATGGACGCTCAGATCGAGGGGGAACCAGTGACGCAGCAGGAACGGGCCGTGCAGCAGCAGCACACCGCCGGGAGGGAGTTGGACACGGGGACTGCGGGTGGCGCGGTCGGTGACGGGGTCCCACAGGTCGGGCAGGGCTCGCCCGTTTCCCTCGGGCCCGAGGGGGTCGAAGACCTCGCGCCACAGGGCACCGATGTCGTACCAGCCGTTGTAGTAGGACTCGGTGTCCCGGTGCCCGTACTCCAGGCGCAGCGAGGCGGGGCGCAGGAAGCCCTCCGTCCCGACGACGAGGGAGGGTCGGCCCCGGACACGCAGCGCCTCGGAGACGCGTTCGGCGAGGTCGCCGGGGCGGGCGGCCGGGGCGCCGTCGAGGGCGACGCGGGTCCAGGCGCTGCCGTCCGCGGGTTCGAGGTCGAGCAGGCGCTCGGCGAGCCGGTCGCCGAGCCGGTCCCAGGTGATCGCTTCCAGTCGCACCCGCCCATGATGCGTCACTCGCCGGTGCGCCCGCGTGGACGCTCGCGCATGGGCGGGCGCGGGTCGGCCATGGTCACCGCCCTCGCGCGGCGGTTGACTTGGGGTGACCGACGGCGGACGGCGCCGGGCGGGCGACTGCTCGACGGGTGGGAGTTGACACGACATGATCGACGGACCGTACTTCGTGCTGACGGTGCTGGGTGTGCTCGGGGCCGGTCTGACGGCCGGGGTGTTCTGCGCCTTCTCGACCTTCGTCATGCGGGGGCTGGCCGCGCTGCCGCCGGCTCAGGGGGTCGCCGCGATGAACTCGATCAACAAGGCCGCGGTGCGGCCGCCCTTCATGGCGGTGTTCCTCGGGACGGCGGTGCTGGCCGCGGTGATCGCCGTGGTGACGTTCGTGCTGTGGCCGGAGGAGGCCGCGGTCGAGCTGCTGCTGGGCAGCGCGCTGTATCTGATCGGGTCGTTCGGGGTGACCGCGGCCGCCAATGTGCCGCGCAACACCGCCCTGCTCGAAGTGGAGCCGGGCTCCGCGCAGGCGGACGACCGGTGGACGGCGTACGTGCGCGAGTGGACGGCGTGGAACCACGTCCGGACGATCGCCTCGGCCGCGGCGGCGGTGGCCTACGTGCTCGCCCTGCGCTGAGGGAGCGGGCGCCGCCGCCGCGCGGGGCGCGGCCGGGGGCGGGAAGGGCGTGCGGCGCTCTGCGTCCGAGGCGGGCCGGACGTATCGTGGGGCGCAAGAGCGCCGCCCCGAACGCAGAGCGCCGCCCCGAACGCAGAGCGCCGCACGGCCAGCCACCCCGCACGCAAGGGAGAGGGCCATGGCCGATCCGAAGGGTTTCCTGACGACCCCCCGCGAGGAGTGGCCCCGCAGGCCGGCCGAGGAGCGGGTTCAGGACTGGGACGAGGTGTACGTCCCGGGCGCGCTGCTGCCGATCGTCAGCGCGCAGGCCGACCGCTGCATGGACTGCGGCGTCCCCTTCTGCCACGAGGCCTGTCCGCTGGGCAACCTGATCCCGGACTGGAACGACCTGGTGTCCCGGTCGGACTGGCGGGCGGCGAGCGAGCGGCTGCACGCCACGAACAACTTCCCCGAGTTCACCGGCCGGTTGTGCCCCGCGCCGTGCGAGGCGGGCTGCGTCCTCGCCATCAACCAGCCGGCCGTGACCATCAAGAACGTCGAGTGCGCGATCGCCGACCGCGCCTGGGAGGAGGGCTTCACCCCGCCACGGCCGCCGGACCGGCTCTCCGGGAAGACGGTGGCGGTGATCGGCTCGGGACCCGCCGGTCTCGCGGCGGCGCAGCAACTGACCCGGGCGGGGCACACGGTGGCGGTGTTCGAACGGGACGACCGGATCGGGGGGCTGATGCGGTACGGCATCCCCGCGTTCAAGATGGAGAAGCGGCACCTGGAGCGGCGCATCGAGCAGATGCGGGCGGAGGGGACGAAGTTCCGGACGTCGACCGCGGTCGGCCGGGACGTGGGAGCGGCGGAGCTGCGGAGCCGTTACGACGCCGTGGTGGTCGCCGCTGGGGCGACCGCCTGGCGCGAGCTGTCCGTGCCCGGGCGGGAGCTGGCGGGGATCCACCAGGCGATGGAGTACCTGCCGCTGGCCAACCGGGTGTGCGAGGGAGATCTGGAGCGCTCCCCGCTGTCCGCGGCGGGGAAGCACGTGGTCATCGTCGGCGGTGGCGACACCGGCGCGGACTGTCTGGGCACGGCGGTGCGGGACCGGGCCGCGTCCGTGACCCAGCTGGACATCTACGCGCAGCCGGGCGCGGAAAGGGACGAGGAGGCGGAGCCCTGGCCGGTCTATCCGCGGCTCTACCGGCTGTCGGCGGCGCACGAGGAGGCACGCGATCTGCGGTCCGCGCCGGCGGCGGACGCGGACGCGCGGCTGTTCGCGGCGTCCACGCTCCGCTTCACCGGGGACGACGAGGGGCATGTGCGGTCGCTGCGCCTGGTCGGCGTGGACGCGGGGCGCCGCCCGCTGCCCGGTACCGAGCGCACGCTCCCCGTGGACCTGGTCCTGCTCGCCCTCGGTTTCTCGGGGCCCGACCGGGAGGACGGGCTGGTCGACGGGCTGGGGCTGAAGTTGGAGTCCCGGGGCACGATCGCCCGGGACCGGGACTTCGCGACCGGCGTCCCGGGGGTGTTCGCCGCGGGGGACGCGGCGCGCGGGCAGTCGCTCATCGTGTGGGCGATCGCGGAGGGACGGGCGGTGGCGGCGGCCGTCGACCGCCACCTGTCCGGCGGCCGCACTCGGCTCCCCGCCCCCGTGGGGCCCTACGACCGGCCGATGAGGGTCTGACCGGCCCGCCGGAGACGGGCCGCGAGAGGCAATCAGGTCAGGTCAGGTCAGGTCAGTGCCAACAAGCTTAAGAACAACAAGAAACAAGACACGCGTCTCAGGACAGCAGGAAGTCCGCCTCTCCCGCCTTCGCTCCCTCGATGAAGGCCGTCATCTCCGCGGAGGTGTAGATCAGCGCCGGCCCCTCCGGGTCGGTGGACTGCCGGACCGCGATCCGGCCGTCGGCGAGCTTCATGGCCTCCAGGCAGTTGCCTCCGTTGCCGCCGCTCCACGGCTTGTGCCAGCCCTCGCTGCCCAGCTCACCGGCGGGCATGCCGTTGTAGATCCGCTCACCGCGGGTCCGTGGCGAGCGCTGGGGTTTGATGCGGTTCATTCACAGCTCCTTGCGGAGATCCCGGAGGATCTCCTTCGTGCGGTGTGCCGTGGCGGCCTGCGCCGCCATGCGGTCCATGACCTCGAGATGGGTTGCCACCTCGGCGCGCGCGTCCAGATAGACGGCGCCTGTCAGGTACTCGCTGTAGACCATGTCCGGCAGTTCCGGCATGGCGAATCGGAACAGCACGAAGGGCCCGTAGGTGCCGGGGTGCGGCCCGTTGGAGAACGGGGCGACCTGCAGCGTCACGTTGGGCAGCTTCGTGGCCTCGAGCAGCCTGTCGATCTGGGCACGCATCACCTCCGGGCCCCCGACGGGGCGGCGCAGCGCGGTCTCGTCCATCACGACCCACAGCCGGGGCGCGTCCTTGCGGGTGAGCAGTTCCTGGCGTTGCATGCGCAGGTCGACGTGGCGCTCGATGTCGTCGGGCCTGGTCTGCCCGATGGCCCCCGAGCGCAGCACGCCACGCGCGTAGTCCTCGGTCTGGAGCACGCCGGGGACGAAGTGCGGCTCGTAGGAGCGGATCAGGGCGGCGGCGCCCTCCAGGCTGACGTACAGCGAGAACCAGCCGGGCAGGATGTCGTGGAAGCGCTGCCACCACCCCGGCTTGTTGGCGTCCTCGGCCAGTCGCACGAAGGCTTCGGCCTCCTCGTCCCCGACGCCGTACGCCTTCAGCAGGAGCTGGAGGTACGGGATCTTGAGGGCGACCTCGGCCATCTCCATCCGGCGGACGGTGGCGGGGGCGACACGCAGGATGCGGGCGGCTTCCTCACGCTTGAGGCCCGCGCGTTCCCGCAGGTCCAGCAGGCGCCGGCCGAGTACGACCTGGCCGACCGTCGGCGCGGACCGCGGCTCACTCACCGCCCACCTCCTGAAGAGTCCCGAAGAGTCCTTGCGTCCCTGTGCCCTGGCGCCTGTGCCCGAGTGCTGTGCCCCGGCGCCCGTGCCTGGTGCAGACAGCCCGGCGGCGCCATCCGAAGACCTGTTCGAAAACCCGTACAGGCCTTCGACGGACTGAAGTGGCGCCGCTCGACGTGCTGTTGCGAGCAGTGTGCCACGGCCGTCCAGAACGTCACACAGCACTCTGCATTTTTCAGAGTGACACTTGCCAAGTGTTCACGGCGGGGCGATAGTGGCAAGCGTGATTCCGTCCGCGCCCTTAGGAACAGACGCCACCGCGGGCTCCCTGGGCCTCGGTGCCGCCATGGGAGCCGGCCCTTCGGGGACCGCAGCCGCCGAGCGCCGGTTCCGTTTCGAACTGGCCGCACATCCGAGTTCCCCCGCGCAGGCGAGACGCCTGACCCGGGCTCGGCTGAACGGCTGGTCGGTGTGCGAGGACACCTGCGACACCGCGGCCCTGGTCGTCTCCGAGCTGGTGACCAACGCGATCGTGCACACCGCGAGCAGACACATAGTCTGCGAGCTGCACGACGGCGACGAACTGGTCCGCATAGCCGTGCGCGACGAGGGCTGCGCCCCCGGCCAGCCCCACCCCGCGGACGATCAGCAGCCCGAGGACGAACACGGCAGAGGACTGCTCCTCGTCGACGCCCTGTGCGACGCGTGGGGCGCCCACGAGCACGGCCCCGGCCTCCTGGTCTGGGCGGAGCTGCCGCGCAAGGCCGACACCCCGCGCGACCCGTCGGAGCCCCGCAACGACCTCGGCTGGGGCGCCCGCCCGAAGCCCGGCCCGGCCGACGACACGGGCGACGAGGGCGAGGCGGAGGGCCACCGTCGGGAGTCGCCCCGCGGTACGGGCACCGAATGGCGCGGAACGGGGACCGAATGGCTGTGAGGGCCGCATCCGGCATCCGACCGCTCGGTCTGGACACGATGGTCCGCCTCCAGCGCGGACGACGCGCCCCCGGGACACCCCTGCGACTCCCCGTGCCGGACGGCATGACGGTCCCGCTGGGCTGCGACGCGGTGGCGGTACCCGCCGACCTCGCCCAACAGGTGCTGCCGCGGCTGCCGCGCGTCGGGTGCATCTACGCCGATGAGACGCACTGGTGGTGGATCGTTCCGTCCGACTCCGACTACGCCCTGGAGTGGCCCGCGCCCGCGCGGTACGCCACCGGAGCGGTCGTCCCCGACGCCCCGGGCGTCCCCGGCCTCATCCACCGCCCGGACGGCACGGTTCCGTACACCCCGCCCATCCCGCTCTACCTGGCGCTGTGCAGGCTGACGAACACGACGCCCACCTGGTCCCGGCCGGTGAGCGCGTAGGCCCCACCGCGCCCTTTCGGCCCACCACGCTCCGCCGGCCCACCACACTCCCTCCTCCCCGGCCCCAGCCCGCCCCGCACGCCCGCACGCCCGCACGCCCGCACGAACCGCTCCGGGATCCGGCCGCTTCGCCCCGCGCGCCCCCTTCCGGCTCCGCCGGGTCCGGCGTGCGCCCGCGCGCTCCGCCCTCCCCCTCCCGCGCCCTGCCCCCTGGCGTCCCGCCCCGCGATAGTGGCCGTCCGTCCACGATCGGGGGAGGCCGACGGTGCGCAGGAAGGGCGGCACGGAACCTGCCGGGGTGTCGGAGTCGGAGCGGCTGCTCTTCGGCGGCCCCCTGCGCTACGACATGGGCTGGAACCAGCACGCCGACGCGTTCCTCGAGCTGGGCTTCCGCGCGATGCTGACCCGGCTGCCGTCCCTGCTGGCGTCCAGCCTCCGGCTCGCCCGGCAGGCCGACCCGCGGGCGGCGCGGACGGTGCTCGCGGCCGAGGTGGGCCGGGGCCTGGCGCAGGCGGTCAGTCTCCTCGCCGTCAACAGCGCGCTGGCCGGGCTGATGGCCGCCGGTCCGATCGAGGAGCGCCTTCGCGGGACCGTCCCCGCACTGGTCACGGTGGCGGCGGTGATGCTGGTCGCGGCACTGCTGCGGGCGGCGTCGACGTACGCGACCGGGCGGCTGGAGCCGAAGGTCGAGCGGGTGGCCACCGAGCGGTATCTGGAGCGGGCGGCGGCCGTGGAGCTGTCCGCGATCGAGGACCACGCCTTCCACAAGCTCCTGGACACCGCCCAGTACGGCGCGGCCTCCGCGCGGCGCATGATCTCGTACGGCACCCGCGTGGTAAACGCGATGATCTCGCTGATCGCGGCGGCCGGAGTCCTGACCGTGCTGCACCCGGCGCTGCTGCCGCTGCTGGTGACGATGACGCTGCCGAGCGCCTGGAGCGCGCTGACCCTGGCCCGTCGCCGGTACGAGTCCTTCCACGCCTGGGTGCAGCACGAGCGGGCGGGGCGGCTGCTGGGCAGTCTGCTGATCGAACCGGCCGCGGCCCCCGAGATCCGGGTGCACTCGGTGGGCCCGTTCCTGCTGCGGCACTTCCGCGCGATGGCGGAGACCGCGGAGGCCGAGCAGGCCAGGCTGGCCCGGCTGGCGGCCCGTACGGGGCTGATCGCGTCGGCCTGGACGGGCGTGGCGACGGCGGCGACGTACGCGACCCTCGGCGGGCTGCTGCTGGGCGGCGCGATGGCCCTGTCCGTGGCGGGCACCGCGGTGATCGCCATCCGCACCGGCTCGCAGAGCCTCGGCACCCTGGTCGTCGAGGTCAACGCGCTCCACGAGGAGGCACTCTTCGTCGGCGACCTGGACCGGCTGCACGTGGAGGCGGCCGAGCGGGCCATCCCGCTGGGCGGCGCGGCGCTCCCCGAGGCCCCCAAGGAGATCCGCTTCGAGCACGTCACGTTCAGTTATCCGGGCGACGCGACCCGCCCGGCGCTCGACGACGTGACGCTCTCCCTGCCGCTGGGCCGGATCGTGGCCCTCGTCGGCGAGAACGGCTCGGGCAAGACCACACTGGTCAAGCTGCTCGCCGGCCTCTACACACCGGACCGGGGCCGCGTCACCTGGGACGGTGTCGACGCGGCGACGGCGGACCGGCACGCGCTCGCCGAACGGGTCGCGATGGTGGCCCAGGACTTCAAGCGCTGGCCGTTCACCGCGCGGGTGAACGTCGCCGTGGGCCGCTCCTCCGTGCCGCTGGGCGACGAGCGGGTGGCCGACGCGGTCGCCGAGGCGGGCGCCGAGGACGTGGTCGCGGATCTGCCGCGCGGCCTGGACACCCTGCTGGCCCGCAATTTCAGCGGGGGGCACGAGCTGTCCGGCGGCCAGTGGCAGCGGGTGGGGATCGCGCGCGCGGCGTACCGGCAGGGCCGCATCCTCATCGTCGACGAACCGACGGCGGCCCTGGACGCCCGCGCCGAGCTGGAGGTCTTCGAGAAGATCCGCGCCCTGGCCGGCAGCGGACAGACCGTCGTCCTGATCACCCACCGGCTGGCCTCCGTGCGCCACGCGGACCTGGTGCACGTCCTCGACCAGGGCAGGCTGGTGGAGTCCGGGACCCCGGACGAGCTGCTGGCCACCGGCGGGGTCTACGCGGAGCTGTACTCGCTCCAGGCGGAACAGTTCACGAAGGCGCCGGTACCGGCCCCGGAGGCGGGCTGACCGGGGGCGTCAGGCCGCCGCGTCACTCGCGGCGACGGCGCCGCGCACCACGACCAGGAACATGTCCGTGGCGAGGTCCATGACCACTTCGGCGGGCTGGCCCTCCAGCCGCCGTGCCTGTGCGAACTCCTCCGCCGGCCAGGATCCTCGCGGTCCACCTGCGGGAAAGCGTTCGAGCACTGTTCGCCCGTTCACTCCGCACCTCCATGTCGCGCTGTACTCGTAGAGAGTTAAACGCCAACCATGGAGCGAAAGCCTCGCGCGGTGATGGTACTGAGACATAGTTGACACTCGTTCACCGCAAAGTGTGAGCCGTGACGCAGCCGTTCGGCCGTTTCCGCTACGGAGAGTCCACGGAGCGTTTCAGTCGTCGTACTCGTCGTGGTAGCGGACTCCCTCGCTGCCCGCGGGCGCGCCGAGAGCCGTCGCGCGCCCCTCCGGTTTCTCCCACGGCTCCTGGCGGCCGAGCGCGGTCAGGTCGAGCAGGCTGGTGGTGGAGCCGATCCCGTCGAGGCCGCGCTCGTACGTCGAGTAGGTGTGGAAGACCCGCTCGCGGTCGCGCAGGAAGCAGCTGAGGCCCGGCCGCTCGACCAGCTCGCCCTCGTGTTCGAGGGTGACCTCGAAGTCGGCGTTGAAGTCGCTGACGTACGACGAGTACCAGGGCAGCGTCCAGCCCATCCGCGCCTTGAACGGCAGGATCTTCGGGTACGGCGCCCGGGAGACGGCGGCGAAGGACGTACCGCGGGCCCTCAGGTGCGCGAGGTGGCCGATCTGGTCCAGGAACGCCGAGCAGCTGCGGCAGCCGGCGTCCCACTCGGGCGCGAACATGAAGTGGTAGACGACGAGCTGGTCGCGGCCCTCGAAGAGGTCGAGGAGGGTGGCCTTGCCGTCGCCGCCCTCGAACACGTACTCCTTGTCGACCTCCACCATGGGCAGCCCGCGCCGTTCGGCGTTGAGGGCGTCACGCGCGCGGGTGGCCGCCTTCTCCTTGGCCAGTAAGGCCGCGCGCGCCGCGCGCCAGTCCGCGCGGGTCACGATCTCGGGCAGCGTCATGGCTCCAGCTCCTCCATTGCGACGGAACGTCGAAGGGTGGTGACTGCCGGGAGGAGAAGAACTCATCGCGGCTCGGAGAACTTTCTTTTCCGGGCCGCCGCGCGGATGCGGTTCAGGTGTCGTACTCCTGGACGCGCCGCCCGTGGCCGCGGTCGGTCAGGGCGGGCAGCCGCTCCTCCAACTCCCGCACCACGGCGGGCACGTCGAGGGTGAGCAGCACGCGGTCCCGCATGAGGACGCGGCCGTCGACGATCGTCGTGCGCACGTCGGCGGAGCGGGCGCTGTGCACCAGGGTGGCGGCGTGGTCGTGCACGGGCTGGGTGTGCGGTCCCGTGAGGTCGACGAGGATCAGGTCGGCCCGCAGCCCCGGCGCGACGCGGCCGACGGTGCCGGCGAGCCCGACCGCGTCGGCGCTCTGCAGGGTGGCGTGGTGGAGGGCCTGACGGGAGGTCAGCCAGCGGGGGTCGCCCTCGGTGGACTTCTGGATGAGGGAGGTGAGCGCCATCGACTCCCACACGTCGAGGGAGTTGTTGGAGGCGGCGCCGTCCGTGGCGAGGCCCACGGGGATCCCGATGTCGCGCAGGGCGCGCACCGGGGTGGTGTCGGGCCAGGCGAACTTGAGGTAGCCGCGGGGTGCGGTCGCCACGGCCGTACGGCCCTCCGCGCGGGCGAGGAGCGGCAGATCGTCCCCGGTGATGCCGGTGCCGTGCGCGATGAGCACGTCGGTGCCGAGGATGCCGGTGCGCTCCAGGACCTGGATCGGGGTGACCCCGTGCCGGGCGAGGCTGGTGTCGGTCTGGTCCCGGTTCTCGGCGGCGTGGAGGTGCACGGGCAGTCCGTGGTCGCGGGCGAGCGCGGCGGTGGCGGCGAGGTCGGCGTCGGTCACCGTGTAGGGGGCGTGCGGGGCGAGGGCGGTGGTGATGCGGCCGTCGGCGGAGCCCCGGTGCCGCAACGCGAACTCCAGTGAAGCCTCCCGCCCCTCGGGGCCCTGCGAGGAGAAGTACGCCTGGCCCAGCTGCGCCCGCATCCCGCACGCGGCGACGACGGCGGCCACGGCGTCCATGGCGAAGTAGCTGTCCGCGAAGGTCGTCACCCCCGCGCGGATCATCTCGGCGCAGGCCAGCCGGGCCCCCAGCGTCACGTCGCGTTCGGTGAGGTTGGACTCGACGGGCCAGACGACGTCGTTGAACCACTCCTCGGTGGGCAGGTCCTCGGCGAGGCCCCGCAGGGCGACCATCGGCGCGTGCGTGTGGCAGTTGACCAGCCCGGGGAGGGCGACCTGGCCGCGGGCGTCGATGCGGTCGGCGGCGGCCAGGCCGGCGACGGCGGCGGCGGTCGTCACGGAGTCGACGGCTCCGTCCCGTACGACGATCGCGGCGTCCTCCTCGAAACCGATCCGCTCCCGGTCGTCGTGGACGAGGACGGTGCAGCCGGTGATGACGAGATCCGCGGGCTTCCCGTGCGAAGAAGGCGTCATCACGCCAACCTACGGGGGCGGGCGCCGCCACGGCACCGGCCCGCCGGGGACACTCACCCCGCGAGCGGCAGTTCGGGGCGGTCGCCGCCCACGCGGCCGCGCCGCTGGGCCAGTTCGTCCCCCAGCTCGGCGAGCCGGGCGGTGTGGCGGGGCGTGAGCCGGCCGGTGTCGTCGAGGTGGACGGCGCAGGCGGTGGTGGTGTCGACGAGCCGTTCGAGGACCGCGGCGACCTCGTCCGTGCCCTCGGAGTGGCGGGCGAGGGCGGGCAGTTCGGCGGCGGCGCGGTCGATGGCTGCGCGCGCTTCGGCGAGCGTGCGGTAGGCCTCGCGGCGCAGCGTCCACCGGGTGGCGCGGTCGCCGGACCCGCTCAGTACGTGCGCGAGGTAGGCCTGCGCGGCGGCGTCGGCGGCCCCGATCCGGGCCCGGACGCCGCCGCCCCGCTGTCCCGGCATCGGCAGATGCCCGACGACCAGCACGATCGCGCAGGCCAGCAGCGTCTCCCCGATGCGGCCGGCGGAGGCCTGGGGTTCGCCGCCGACCATGACCAGGGCGAGGACGAGGACGGTGACGACGGTGGTCTGGGCGGCGAAGTGCCGTGCGGCGACCGGCACCAGGGCACCGCACACGGCGACGAGCGCGACCAGCCCCTCGGGCTGGGGCAGTACGGCCGCGAACCCGGCGAACAGCAAGGCCCCGAGCACGGTCCCGGCCGCCCGGCACAGGACCCGGGACACGAGCGGACCGAGATCGGGCTTGACGAGGAAGACGGCGGTGGCGGGCAGCCAGTACCAGTGCTGGTGGGCGCCGTACCAGTGGCCGTGGTGCAGCGCCTGGGCGACGGCGGCGCTTACTCCGAAGCACAGCCCGACCCGCAGCCCGTACTCCCGCCCTCCCGCACCGAGGACGTCGCGGGCGAGCGCGGCGGCCGACCGCCTGCGGGTGTGCAGGTCCTGGCCCCTGCCCAGGTCGAAGGCGACCGCGGCGTGCAGGAGGGCGTCGTCCAGGGCGCGCAGGGCGGGGTCGGTGCGGTGGGGCGCGGGCAGTGGTCCGGCGTGGGCGTTGCCGCGTACGGCGGCCGCGAGCCGCCGGGGCCCTTCCGAGGCACGGGCGGGCACGGGCCGCTCGGCCCACGCGAGCGCGGTCGCGGCTTCGCCGAGGGGCAGCGCGGCCGCGTACTGGGCGCGCAGCCGGCGTTCGGCCGCGGTGGAGGCGCGGCGCCGCAGCCGGGGTCCGGCGAGCGCGTCCTGGGCGTGGTCGAGGGCGGCGGTGAGCGCGGCCCGGCGGGCCACGGCGTGCTCGGTGCCGACGGCGTCCAGCAGCGCGGCCACGGCGTTGTACACGTCGGCGACGGCCGCGCGCTCCCCGTCGAAGCGGAAGCCTCCGGTCAGGGACCCGGGAGTGGGCAGGACCAGCCGCAGCAGGAGCAGCCATCCGGCGCCGGCGAGGAAGGCCAGCACGCTCTGCCACCCGGGGTCGGGCAACAGCATCCCGGCGCCCACCGCGCTGCCGACCAGCAGCTGCGTCCCGGTCTGGGACGCCACGGGCCCGACGGCACTGACGCCGCCCGCGACCAGCCCGAGCCCGGTCAGCACCAGGGTCAGCGGTACGGCGCCCAGCTGCTGTCCGGCGTACGTCCCGACGAGCAGCCCGGCCGCGCCCGCGAGCGCGGGTACGCCGATCCGCCGCACGGACGTACGGCGGCTGCCCGGCCGGTCGTTGATGCCGGCCAGCATGGCGGCGATCGCGGCGACGACCCCGAGGGAGGCCCGCCCGGCGACCAGCGCGGTGATCAGCAGCGGCCCACCGGCCAGCGCACCGCGCGTGACCGCGTTCCAGGGCACGGGACCGCGCTGGGCGTTCAGAGCATGGGCGAGCCACGGCGGGAGCACACGGGCGGCGGTGCGGAACAAGGGGCGCGGCCTCCTGTCGTCCGGTCGAGGGCGATGACGAGCCTTCGGGCGACGGTGGCCGGGCTGGGCGATGCGCTGTCAAGCGTACGACGGAATGCCGCGGGGGCGGAAACGGGCGTGTTTCCGGAGGATGACGGCGGCCTCGGCGCCTACGCCAGGCCCACGAGGGAGGCAAGGGCCCTGCCCCAGACTCCGGCGGGGCCCGGCCAGTCGAGCGGCGTGAAGAACGCGGCCGGAGAGAGCACGAGAAGGACGAGGAGGGCAATGATCAACCCGTCGATTCCGGGCTTCTGCTCAGACTCCCTCGACAGGAACACGTCGGCGAAGAATGCCAGACACCCGGCAGCGGCCAGGAGCACCAGCGCGCCTGCCACGACGCTGCCGCCGGTGAACAGCACCTGGACGAAAATGTTCGCGTCCGCCCCGTACGCTGCCCGGTTGGCGGTCACGACCAGCATGGGAATGGTCGCCGGGTACGGCGGTACTCGAGCCGACGGTGTCCGGTTCTTCCGGCTCCCCGTCGTGCCGTACCGACCATTCCCCCTGAACCACCTGCGCGGTGTCCCCGTCGATCTCCTCCCCGAGCAGGCGTAGTTCCTCGCGCACCACGCCGAGTTCGGCCTCGGCCTGTTCCATGAGCTCGGAGAACTGCTCGGTGTCCTGCCGCTCCTGCGACAGGCCGGGGTATTCGGACAGGGGGACGCGTCCCGTTCCGCGTCCCGACGCCGACGGGCCAGCTCCTCCTGTGCCTGGGCCAGCAGCGCCTCGGCCTTGGCGCGTTCCGCCTCGGCCTGGCGCATGGTCGACTGGGCGCGCTCGACGCGCAGCTCAGCGTCCGACAGCCGCTGCGCGAACTCGGCCTATGCCTCGGCGTGCCCTTCCGTCCTGGCCCTGCGCGCGGCCGTTGCCCTCTGCCCGGGCCTCCATGCGCACGTCGCCGCGGATCTGCTGGCCGCCGGCCGCTTGCCGCTGCCAGCCTTCCACCAGGTCCCGCAGCTCGTCGGCGGCCTCGGGGTGCTCGCCGAGCAGCGTGACCAGGGACGTACCCGCGGTACCGGCCAGTGTGAGCAGAGTGGGATCCACCGCAGCCCAACCTTCGCTGTGAGCAACGCCGTTGGCAGAGCTCAGCCGCTGTGGGATCCCAGGGGCTCCAGGTCGTTGAAGTGAAGAGGGCTCCGGATCACGGGCTTGTCCGAGAGTCGGTTTTCCTCCACAAGGTAGTAGCCCTTCTCACGGCCGCGCCCCTGCGCCCATTCCGCGAGGCTCCGCAAGGCCGCCGATCCGTCCGACACACCCCTCCAGGCCATCCGCCCGGCCCCGAGTCCGAGCATGGCGGCGCTGGTGCCGTCCTTGATCCGGTCCTTGGCGTGGTAGGAGTACCCCGAGGGCTGGCCGGTCCCGAGGTCGGTGACCCTGAGGCCGTTCAGCTTCCGCCGGTCGCTCACCCGCGCGAAGAGGCCACCCAGCTGGCAGGAGTAGTACACCGTCAGCGCGATGTCCTCAGCGGTGTGCCCCGCGCGAGTCGCCAGACCGGGATGGTAGGCGACCTCCAGCCGGTCGTGCTCGCGCGGCACGAAGAAGTGCTGGACGACTGGATTCCGCTCTCGCAGGAAGGGGAGCGCCACCTGGTGGGGAGGGTAGAGGAACTGCGCGTCCTCAATGTGCAGGGTTCCCTGCTCGCCCGACGCGAGCTCCACCCTCGCCAGGTATCTCCTGTGTGCCGTCAGGAAACCCGGAACCACGTTGCTCATTTCCCGCCCCCTCTATCCTCTGCTGTGGTGAAAGTTGACCACCGCGGCCCGGGTCCCCTTCGTCACGACCAAGACCTCGTACACGTCCGCTCCGGACTCGAATTCGAATCGATAAGCGGACTCACTCACTTCGTATTCCTGTTCGCGCACCTTCAGCGGTTCGTCGGTCGGGAGATCGAATTCCTCGATCAGTTCCCGGCGGGCCAGGTCCAGCAGGACGGAACGCTTCAGCCTGGGCTCGCCGGTCCCGGTGTTCATGTCCTTCGCGGCCGACGTGTCCGTGGACGCCGCCCCCGTCGAGGCGAGTTCCCTGCCGCCGGCGCCCGCCGCCGCACCCCCGGCGCCGGCGCGCTGCTTCTTGCGCCACCAGGACCTCGCGTCCTGCACCGACCGCCAGCCCATCCACGCGACCGCCGCGGCGCCGACACCGTCCGCCGCCGTGTGCAGCCCGTCACGCCATCCGGAGGAATCGTCGCCAACGCCCCCGTCCGATACGTCAAGTCCCGCCACCTGACCCACCCGAACAAAATCGAGCACAACCGGATCGACTTCGCTCAACATTTGCCTGAGTCTTTCCGACGCCATGACGCCGCCCCCCCTCTTCGACCGGCCACACCGCGGATCCGCTTGGAGTTCGTTCCCATACGTATGATGGGTTAATCGCCTTATGCTGCGGGCACATTTCCTTTCCCGTGAGGAGCACAGCCCACTCTCAGCACATCAAGAACCTTTCTCCCAGGGAGTTGCATGACAGCACGGGAATACCGAGCCCAGCTGGAACAGACAAGGAGAAGGCAGGCGGACGCGGAGCGGCGGGCGGCCTCGCTCCGGCAGAGGGAGGCGACGGCCCGCGCCTCCGCCACGCAGCAGCGTTCCTCGGCGGCCCGGACGCACAGCGCCGGCATCCGCGACAGCAGACTCCGCAGCGCCGCCCGGCGCGAGAAGGAAGCCAACAAGGCGGCACGCGACGCCGCTTCGTGGGAGGCACGGGGCGCGCGCCTCGGCAGGCGGGCGGCAGCGCTGGACGTGCTGTGGGCCGAGGCGGACGCGGAGGAGCGCGAGGCCGTGGAAGCGGTGCTCCGGCATGAACGGCGGGAGGCGATGCTGCGGATCACCTCCGAACAGACACGGCTCGACACCCGACTGACCCTGACGGAGGGAAAGATGAACGACGTCATCAGGCACCTGCGCGCACCAAGGCCCGAACCCCTGCGGGTGCTGATGCTCGGCGCGGCGGCGGGCGGCGATCTGCGCATCCCCCGTGAACAGGCCCGTATCCGCGCGGCGGTGGAGCGGGCGCTGCACCGCGATCTGGTCGAGTTGGACGCACACCCCGCCGCGACGGCCGACCACCTCCTCGACGGCCTCACGCGCTTCAGGCCGCACGTCGTGCACTTCTCGGGCCACAGCGCGTCGGACCTCGTCGTCTTCGAGCAGGACACCGACCGCTTCCACGACGGGGCCGTGGTCTCCGCCCGGGCCTTCGCCCGCGCCATCGCCGCCGTGGACGAACAGCCGCTGCTGGTCCTGCTCAACTCGTGCGACTCAGCGCCCCAGGCGGCCCGACTGGTGGACACCGTCCCGCTGGCGATCGGAATGTCGGCGTCCATCGGGGACATCGACGCGATCACCTACGCGGCGCGCTTCTACGCCGCCGTCGCGGACGGACAGTCGATCCGTTCCGCCCACGCCCAAGGCCGGGTGGCGATCGAGATGGCGGGCCTTCTCGACCACGACCTCCCGACCCTGTTCCACGCCGACGACGTGGACCCGTCCACGGCCTTGCTCGTCTCGCCCCCGCCCACTGCCCCGCCGCCTCTGCCCACCTCGACCGACGACAACTCCGAGCCGGTGGCCGGCCCATGAGCGCACCGCGTGCCGGGCGGCAGGGCTCCGGCCTACTCCTACGGCCCGCGGGGCAAGCCGGTCCGCGTCAGGCCGCCTGATGTCCGAAGGTCTCAGCGCGCCTCCAGGGCGACGCGCAGGAGTGTCTCGGTGTGCGCCACCGAGCGGGTCAGGGAGTGCGGCTCCGGGGTCAGTTCGGCGACCAGTTCGTCGATCCCGCCCAGGCCGGCGCGCTCGACGATGCCCTTCTCGTTGGTGACCCACTCCCCCCGTGCCGCCAGCACCGCGTGTGCCGTCTGGGTGGTGGCGAGGGCGATGGCTCCGGCGACCTGGGTGAGGGCGCCCTTGGGGGCGTGGCCGGTTCTCGCGTAGGCGAGGGTGGCCATGGCCGCGCCGTGCCAGTGGGCGGGGGCGGTGGCGCGCAGGGCGTCGGGGTAGGCGGGGCGGGGCAGTTCGCCGCGTAGCGTCCGGTTGATCGCCAGTTCCGCGACCACCAGGTACGTCGGGATGCCCGCCAGGTGGAACATCAGCGGCTCGACGCGGAAGCGGCCCGCCTCCGCCTCAGTCACCTGGTGCTCGACCACGTCGAGGTCCCGGTAGTGCACGTCGACGCGGCGGCCGTCGATCGTCAGCCAGGCGCCGCCGTTGAAGACGCCGCCGCCCCAGGCGCCGATCTCCGAGACCTCACCGGCCCAGCCGACGGCGCGGAGGTCGTCGGGGTCGAAATCGCCCCGGTAGTAGACCGCCATGTCCCAGTCGCTGTCGGGCCTGTGCGTGCCCTGTGCCCGGGAGCCGCCGAGGGTGACCGCCCGGACGGCGGGCAGGGCGGCGAGCCGGTCGGCGGTGGTGTCGAGGAAGGCCTCGTCCGTGGGATCCGTGAGGGAGGGCACTGCGGTGGGCTCCTGGCGGTGACGAGGTGACGGAACGGGCACCGGAAGCCTAGGCGGGCAGGGGCGCGGGCCGCGAGGGAAAATCGGGTGCGCGAGGTGGGCCGGGAGGCGGACGATCGGGAGGTTGTCCGTCCAGCTTTCAGGAGCCCACGTGATTCAGCGCGTCACCGTGTCCGGTCTCTTCCCGCCGCCCACCTACTCCCACGCCTCCGTCGTCGAGGCCGGCACCAGGCTCGCCTTCCTCGCCGGGGCCGTTCCGCTCGACGCGGACGGGAAGCTGGTCGGCGAGGGCGACGCGGTCCGTCAGGCCGAGCAGGTCGTCGCCAACCTCACCGAGCAGTTGCGTGCCGTCGGCAGCGACCTGGAGCACGTGCTGTCGACCGACGTGTACGTCGTGGGTACCGAGCCCGCCGAGCTGTCCGCCGTCTGGGACGTCGTCGAGGCGTCGGGGCTCAGTACCGGCCCGCACTCCTCGACGCTCCTCGGGGTGAGCTGCCTCGGCTACACGGGACAGCTGGTGGAAATCACGGCGACGGCGGTCGTGCCCGACGAGCCCCGTCCGTGAGCCCGGACGCGGGGGCCGGAGCGGTCGTCCTGCGGCGCGCGTCGGCCGCCGACGCGCGTGCCGCCGCCGACGTGTGGCTGCGCTCCTTCGCCGCCGCGCTGCCGACCGTGGTCCGGCCCCGGACCGACGACGAGGTCCGGGCGTACTTCCGGCACGTGGTGGTGGAGCAGCACGAGGCGTGGGTGGCCGAGGAGACCGGTGGTGCGGTGGCGGGGGTGATGGTGCTGGAGGGCGAGGAGTTGTCGCAGCTGTATCTCGCCCCCGAACGGCGCGGGTGCGGGCTCGGCGACCGGTTCGTCGCCCTGGCCAAGGAGCGCAGGCCGGCCGGGCTCGAGCTGTGGACGTTCCATGTCAACGCGTCCGCGCACCGCTTCTACGAGCGGCACGGATTCATGGCCGTTGAGCGGACGGACGGCGCCCGGAACGAGGAGCGGGAGCCGGACGTGCGGTACGTGTGGCGTCCGTAGGCGGCGTCCGTAGGAAGGGCATCTGGCACGCCCGGCCGCCGCACCCTCGTCCGTACGCCGCTCAGGCTTCGCGCCGGGCGTATTTGTCGGTCGCCGCCACGAGTGCCTCGTCCCCGATGGCTCCGGCGTCGTGTCCGGCCTCGTCCACGACCACCAGCTCGCTGTCCGGCCACGCGTGGTGGAGCCGCCATACGATGCCCAGCAGGTTGCCGAAGTCGAGGCTGCCCTGGACCAGGGTGCCGGGGACGCCCTTCAGCAGGTGCGCGTCCCTGAGGACCACGCTCTCGTCGTTGCCCTCGCCGAGGAAGTGGTCGTTGCCCCAGTAGTGCGTGACGGTGCGGGCGAAGCCCAGGCGGAACTCCGGGTCCTCGAACCGGGCGACCGAGCGTGGCGGCGCCGGAATGGTCGCCGTCTCCCAGTCGGTCCAGGCGCGGGCGGCCCGCTCCCGGACCGCGGCGTCCGGCGACTCCAGCAGCCGGTTGTAGGCGGCGGCCGGATCGCCGTCGCGCTGGTCCGGGGGCAGTTCTGCGAGGAACCGCTCGAAAGCCTCGGGGAAGATCTTGCCCATCCCTCGGGTGAGGAGGGCCACTTCGGCGTTGGAGCCGGTCGCGACACCGGTCAGCACCAGCTCGGACACCACGCCGGGGTGCGTCTGCGCGTACCGCAGGCCCAGGGCCGATCCCCACGACATGCCCCACACCAACCAGCGCTCGATGCCCAGGTGGGCGCGGAGCCGTTCCAGGTCCGCCATGACGTGGGCGGTCGTGTTGACGCTCATGTCGGTGTCGTGGGCGCTCGCGCCGGGCAGCGACCGTCCGGCGCCGCGCTGGTCGAGGAGGACGATCCGGTAGGCGGCGGGGTCGAAGTACCGCCGGTGCCCCGGGCGTGCGCCGCTGCCCGGCCCGCCGTGCAGCACCAGCGCGGGCTTGCCGCGCGGGTTGCCGCAGGTCTCCCAGTAGACGCTGTTGCCGTCGCCGACGTCGAGCATGCCGTGGTCGTACGGTTCGATCTCCGGATACAGGCCCATCGGAGCACCGTAGCGCCGCCGCACCGGGGCGCTCATCCGCTTTTACCGGGTGGGCAGGCCCGCCGCGTCCGCCGCCGCGCGCAGCACGTCGCGGAGCATCTCGGGAGTGAGCCGGCCGGTGAAGGTGTTGCGCTGGCTGACGTGGAAGCAGCCGAAGAGGCGCAGGCCGGGCCCGTCGGTCGCGTCCAGCGTGACCTGCCCGCCGTGCGCGAAGGACGGACGGGGGCGGGGCACGGTCCAGCCCGCGTCGGCGAACGCGGGGAGCGCCGCCTGCCAGCCGAAGGCGCCGAGCACGACGACGGCCCGCAGCGTGGGCCGCAGCAGTTCCAGCTCCTGGACGAGCCAGGGACGGCAGGTGTCGCGTTCGGCGGGGGTGGGCTTGTTGGCGGGCGGGGCGCAGTGCACCGGCGAGGTGACGCGCACACCGAGCAGTTCCAGGCCGTCGTCGGCGGAGACCGCGGTGGGCTGCGAGGCGAGGCCCACGTCGTACAGGGCCTGGTACAGCACGTCCCCGGAGCGGTCGCCGGTGAACATCCGGCCAGTTCGGTTGCCGCCGTGGGCCGCGGGGGCGAGTCCGACGATCAGCAGGCGCGCGTCGGGTGGTCCGAAGCCCGGCACCGGACGGCCCCAGTACGTCCAGTCGGCGAAGGCCGCCCGCTTCGTACGGGCCACCTCCTCCCGCCAGTCGACCAGCCTGGGGCAGGCACGGCAGTCCGCGATCCGCTGGTCGAGCATGGAGAGGCCGCCGGTGTCCATACGTCCACCGTAGAACGATTCTCCGGTGGAAATTGCGGTCCCTCCCGCCGGGCCGGGCGGCTAAGGTCGGAGCATGGCTTCCGAGCATGACGAGGGCAAGGTCCCGGCGGACGGGGCGGCCGTCCCGCAGGACGCCCCCGGGGCCCCGGAACAGGACCCGAAGACCGCCGCCGCGATCGCCGCCGCCGAGGCGGCCGGGCCGCAGAGCGGCGAGAGCGTCCGCGTGGACAGCTGGATCTGGGCCGTCCGCCTGATCAAGACCCGCTCCCTCGGCGCCACCGCCTGCCGGGGCGGCCACGTCCGGGTGAACGGTGACCGTGTGAAGCCCGCGTACTCACTGCGCGTGGGCGACGAAGTGCGCCTGCGGCACGAGGGCCGGGAACGCGTCGTCATCGTGAAGCGGCTCATCCGCAAGCGCGTCGGTGCCCCGATCGCCGCCCAGTGCTACGTCGACAACTCCCCGCCGCCCCCGCCCCGCGAGGCCGTCGCCCCGGCCGGCATCCGCGACCGCGGCGCCGGCCGCCCGACCAAGCGGGACCGCCGTGAGATGGAGCGCCTGCGCGGACTGGAGAGCCTGGCCCGCGCCCGCAAGGACGCCGAGACCAGGCCCTGATCCCGTCCTCGGACCGCTCGCTCAGCCGCGCCGGGCCCGGATCAGCCGGAGCAGTTCCCCGTTGTGCTCGCGGCGGGCCCGGGCGATGACCAGGAGCGGCACCAGCAGGATGAGCGGTGTCAGCGCGTTCTCACCGTCGAAGTAGGTCAGCTGGACGACGAACGCGCCGACCATCAGCGCGCCGAGCGCCGTCGCCGCCACCGACTGGAGCACCGGGATCAGCAGGGCGACCGCCCCGGCCAGCTCCAGGACGCCGATCGCGTACATGCCGGCGTCGCCCCAGCCCATCGTGGCGAAGCTGTCGGCCGCCGAGGGGTGTGCGATGAGCTTGGGGAGGGCGCTCGCCACGGCGAAGAACAGCGCGACGAGCACCTGCACCACGCGCAGGGTGATCCGGGCGGTGCGAGCCGTGGGGGCGGCGGTGGAAGCGGCGGTCTCGGCCATGGCGGTCTCCTGAGCTGGGTGGTCCGTGCTGCTGTCGGGTGGGTAGACCGCCCGCCGGACCGGAACTCATCGCCGGATCCCTACTCTTGTGGCATCACTCCTGTGGCGTCGCTCCTGTTGCATCACTCCTGTGGCATCGCGATCGCCCTCACCCACGTCCCGTCGTCGGTCAGGTACCGGTCCACCCGGAGTCCCGCCTCCGCCAGTGCCTGCTCGAACTGTTCCTTCGTCAGCGGCCGGGCCAGGAAGGTCTGGGTCCAGACCGCGTCCGGGAACTCGTACTCCGCGCGCACCGAGTTGACCCCCTCCGCGACCGGGTCCGCCGACAGGATCCGCACGGTGAAGCCGCTGGGGTCGACCCGCTCGCGCGGCAGGTTCGTGTGGTAGTCCGCGCCCTCCCGCTGGATCAGTACGCAGCCGTCGTCCGCGACGTGCCGCGCGCAGGTGCGCAGCAGTCCCCGCCGCACCTCGACGTCCCCGGTGTGGACGAGGAACGACGCCATCATGACCACGTCGAAGCGCTCGTCCAGGTCGAGGTGCTCGATCGGGCCGCATATGGTCCGTGCGCCGCGCACGTGCTCCAGCATCTCGGCGGACTCGTCGACCGCGGTGACGGAGAAGCCGCGCTCCAGGAGCGGATGGGTCATGCGGCCCACCCCACTGCCCAGCTCCAGGATGCGCGCACCCCCGGGTACGGCGGCGGCGACGATGTCGGGCTCGGGTCCCGCGGGCAGCCGCGAATACAGCTCGACGGCACAGCCGTCCGGGGTGATGGCCCCGGGTCCCGTCCCCTGGTGTCCCTCTCGCATTCTCAGTTCCATGTCCGTCCAACGGCCCGCCACCGCACACCCGTTCCCACGCGACGCCGGTTCACCCGACCGAGTGAACGCACGCGGTCCGGTGGTGCGGCGGGACCGCCGACGCGGTGCGTTTCCCCCTCGTGGCCCGCCGGAGTACGTTGCTTACAGGAGTGGTGATCCGATGCGTACGGGCAGTGAACCGGCCACCGCGCGCAGTGCCCTGCGGGCGCGGTTCTGGCTGAGCCTGTGGGGGCTGGTCTGGGCGATCTTCGGTACGGCGGCCTTCGCGCTCACCGGCCGTATCGGATGGGCCGTGGCCTGCGGGGCGCTCTGGCTGGTCGCGACGGTAGACCTGACGGTGGTCCTGCGGCACCTGCGCCAGGGCCCGCACTACCAGCCGGGCCGGGACATCCCGCCGTACCCGCCGCCGAGGAGCTGACCGTCAGGAGTCGAAACGCGCCTGCTGGAGGTACTCCGGGTTCGGATCCAGGGCCGCCGCCAGCCGGAAGTGCCGCCGGGCCTGGTCGGGGCAGCCCCGGCGCTCGTAGGTGCGGGCCAGCGCGAAGTGCGCGAACGCGTTGTCCGGCTCGCGCTCCAGGACGATGGTGAACTCCAGCTCGGCCGGTCGCAGTTGCGCCGCGGCGAAGAAGGCACGCGCGCGCAGCAGCCGCGCGGCGGTGTTCTCGGGGTGGGCTCCGATGACCGCGTCGAGCAGCTTCACCGCGCCCCGCGGGTCCCGCGCCGCGAGCAACTGCTCGGCGGCACGGAAGTCGATGACATCCGTCTCCGGGGTACGTCCGGTCGAACCGCTGATCTCGGGCACGGCAGAGTCCTTCCCTCACTGGAAGGGATCAACGCCCGCGCGGGGCGCCCTATTCCTGTGCCGTCCGGCGCCGGGCGTGTGCTCGGCGGGCCAGCTCGGCCCACACCTCCGCGACGCGGCGTCGCAGCTCGTCCAGCGGTACGTCGTTGTCGATGACCACGTCCGCGATCTCCCGGCGCTGCTCGCGCGTCGCCTGGGCGGCCATGCGCGCCCGCGCGTCCGGTTCGGTCATGCCGCGCAGCCGGACCAGCCGGTCGAGCTGGGTGGCCGGGTCGGCGTCCACGACGACCACGACGTCGTACAGCGGTGCCAGGCCGTTCTCGGTGAGCAGGGGGACGTCGTGGACGACGACGGCGTCGTCGTCGGCCGCCTCTTCGAGGGCGCGGGAGCGGTCGCCCACCAGGGGGTGCACGATCGCGTTCAGCGCGGCGAGGCGCTCCGGGTCGGCGAAGACGATCGAGCCGAGCTTCGGCCGGTCCAGGCTGCCGTCCCCGGCGAGCACGTCCTCGCCGAAGGCCGCCACGACCGCCGCGAGTCCCGGCGTCCCGGGCGCGACGACCTCGCGCGCGATCCGGTCCGCGTCGATCAGTACGGCGCCGTGCTCGACGAGCAGCCGCGACACCTCGCTCTTGCCGGCACCGATCCCGCCGGTCAGGCCCACCTTCAGCATGAGCGGAAGCTTAGGGCCTGCCGGTGACAGCACAGTCCGCGGGCCGGTCGGGCGACGTCAGTTGTCGCCCTCCCGGTCCGCCAGGAACTGTTCGAACTCGCGGCCGATCTCGTCCGCCGAGGGGATCTCGACGGGCTCGGCGAGCATGTTGCCGCGGGTCTCGGCGCCCGCGGCCGCGTCGTACTGGTGTTCCAGGCCCTGGACGAGGGCGGTCAGCTCCTCGTCGCCCTCCTGGATCTGCCGGTCGATCTCCGTCTGGGTGCGGTGGGCGTCCGTGCGCAGGGAGTGCGCGATGCCGGGCAGGACCAGGCCGGTCGCCGCGGTGATCGCCTCCAGGACGGTCAGCGCCGCGTCCGGGTACGGGGAGCGGGCGATGTAGTGCGGGACGTGCGCGGCGACGCCCAGGACGTCGTGGCCGGCCTGCGTGAGCCGGTACTCGACGAGCGCCTCGGCGCTGCCGGGGACCTGCGCCTCCTCGAAGGGGCTGCGGTGGCCCGGTACGAGGTCGGTGCGGGTGCCGTGCGGGGTGACGCCGACGGGGCGGGTGTGCGGTACACCCATGGGGATGCCGTGGAAGCTCACCGCCAGGCGGACGCCCAGGCGCTCCACGATCTGCGCCACGGCCGCGGCGAAGCGCTCCCACTCGACGTCCGGCTCGGGGCCGGACAGCAGCAGGAACGGCGCCCCGGTGGCGTCCTGGACGAGCCGCACCTCGATGGTGGGGTCCTCGTACTCCGTCCAGCTGTCCCGCTTGAAGGTCAGCAGCGGACGGCGCGCCCGGTAGTCGACGAGCCGGTCGTGGTCGAAACGGGCGACGACCTGGTGGGGCAGCGTGTCGAGCACGCGCTCGACGATCTGGTCGCCGGTTTCCCCGGCGTCGATGTAGCCGTCGAAGTGGTACAGCATGACCAGTCCGGCCGACTCCTGCGCGAGCGCCATGTCGACGACGGCCAGGCCCTTCGGCTCCCATGCGTACAAATCCTGCGGATCAAGCACAGTGACCGCTCCCCTCCTCGTGTTCGTACGTCACAACGCCGGGACGGGGGCGGGCATTCCCGGGAGGGCGAGGACCGCGATCTTGGGGGCCGCGTCGGAGGGGCACTGTCCAGGGCAACGCCAAGGGGCCGCACCTCGAAAGGTACGGCCCCTTGGTCTACGGCTTGGCCTCAGCGGCCTGCGCTCAGCTCTGGCCGCCGGCCAGCTTCTCGCGCAGCGCGGCCAGCGCCTCGTCCGACGCCAGAGCGCCGGAGTTGTCGCCACCCTCGGAGGAGTACGAGCCGCCGCCACCGCCGCCGGACGCGGCCGGAGCCGCACCCGCGGTGTCGGCACCCTCGGCCGCGGCCTTCTCGTCCGCCTCGCGGGACTTGATGACCTGGGCCTGGTGCTGCTCGAAGCGCTGCTGCGCCTCGGCGTACTGCGTCTCCCACGCCTCGCGCTGGGTCTCGTAGCCCTCGAGCCAGTCGTTGGTCTCGGGGTCGAAGCCCTCGGGGTAGATGTAGTTGCCCTGGTCGTCGTAGGACGCGGCCATGCCGTACAGGGTCGGGTCGAACTCGACCGTCGACGGTTCGGCACCGAAGGCCTCGTTGGCCTGCTTCAGCGAGAGGCTGATGCGACGGCGCTCGAGGTCGATGTCGATGACCTTGACGAAGATCTCGTCGTTGACCTGGACGACCTGCTCCGGGATCTCCACGTGGCGCTCGGCCAGCTCGGAGATGTGGACCAGACCCTCGATGCCCTCGTCCACGCGGACGAACGCACCGAACGGCACCAGCTTCGTGACCTTGCCGGGCACGACCTGGCCGATCTGGTGGGTGCGGGCGAACTGCTGCCACGGGTCTTCCTGGGTCGCCTTCAGCGACAGGGAGACACGCTCGCGGTCCATGTCGACGTCGAGAACCTCGACGGTGACCTCCTGGCCGACCTCGACAACCTCGGAGGGGTGGTCGATGTGCTTCCAGGACAGCTCGGAGACGTGGACCAGACCGTCGACGCCACCCAGGTCCACGAAGGCACCGAAGTTGACGATCGAGGAGACGACGCCGGAACGGACCTGACCCTTCTGGAGGGTCGTGAGGAACGTCTGGCGGACCTCGGACTGGGTCTGCTCCAGCCAGGCACGGCGGGACAGGACCACGTTGTTGCGGTTCTTGTCCAGCTCGATGATCTTCGCCTCGAGCTCCTTGCCCACGTAGGGCTGGAGGTCGCGGACGCGGCGCATCTCGACCAGGGAGGCCGGGAGGAAGCCACGGAGGCCGATGTCGAGGATGAGACCACCCTTGACGACCTCGATGACGGTACCGGTGACGATCCCGTCCTCTTCCTTGATCTTCTCGATGGTGCCCCAGGCACGCTCGTACTGGGCGCGCTTCTTCGAGAGGATCAGGCGGCCTTCCTTGTCCTCCTTCTGGAGAACAAGGGCCTCGATCTCGTCACCGACGGCGACGACCTCGTTGGGGTCGACGTCGTGCTTGATCGAGAGCTCGCGGCTCGGGATAACACCTTCGGTCTTGTAACCGATGTCGAGCAGGACCTCGTCCCGGTCGACCTTCACGATGACGCCGTCGACGATGTCGCCGTCGTTGAAGTACTTGATCGTCTCGTCGATCGCGGCGAGGAAGGCTTCCTCGTTACCGATGTCGTTGACCGCTACCTGCGGGGTGGTGGCGGTGGTCTCGGTGCTGCTCGTCATGTGGGAAAGGGCTCCGGTACGGACATTGAAGTCGTAGGTACTGCTTACGCCGGGAGCCCGTTTCGCTCTGCAGAAGCCGGACAGCCAAGGAAGCGTCACCGAAAACACTGGTGACGCCTCGAGAACCGAGGGGACATACAACAGATGCGAGCGCGGCCTACTACGTCTGAGGCGCGCAGGCCCGCAGCGCAACTTGTAGCATACGGGGGCAGCCGGGCAGGGTCAATGCGCGAAGCCGCACACCCGGGGCAGATCACCGCATACCCGGCACAAAAGCTGTCTCCCGAGGCCACGTGGACCCCTGAGCGTCCCTTGCGTGACCCGGGGCCGGCGGCACGGAAGAGCCCGCAGACTAGTACGAGGGAGCCGGTCATCCAAGAGCCCGTAACGTCCGAGGCCGCGACAGCGGAACCCGAGGCCACCCGGCGTGCCGCCGGTGTCACGGAGAGTTCGCGCGCAAACCGGGGCTGGTGGGACCGGAACGCGGACGAGTACCAGACCGAGCACGGCACCTTCCTCGGCGACGACCGCTTCGTGTGGTGTCCCGAGGGCCTGGACGAGGTGGAGGCCGAGCTGCTCGGCCCGCCGGAGGACCTGAAGGGAAAGTCGGTCCTGGAGATCGGCGCCGGCGCCGCGCAGTGCTCGCGCTGGCTGACCGCCCAGGGTGCCCGTCCGGTGGCCCTCGACCTCTCCCACCGCCAGCTCCAGCACGCCCTGCGCATCGGCGGCGGCTTCCCCCTGGTCTGCGCCGACGCCACCGTGCTGCCCTTCGCGGACGGCTCCTTCGACCTGGCGTGCTCGGCGTACGGGGCGCTGCCGTTCGTCGCCGATCCGCGGCTGGTGCTGCGGGAGGTGCGCCGGGTGCTGCGCCCGGGGGGCCGCTTCGTCTTCTCCGTCACGCATCCGCTGCGTTGGGCGCTGCCGGACGAGCCGGGCCCCGAGGGCCTGTCGGTGTCCGCGTCGTACTTCGACCGCACGCCCTACGTCGAGCAGGACGACGAGGGCCGCGCGGTGTACGTCGAGCACCACCGGACGCTCGGTGACCGGGTGCGGGACGTGGTGACGTCCGGGTTCCGGCTGGTGGACCTCGTGGAACCGGAGTGGCCGGACTGGAACACCTCCGAGTGGGGCGGGTGGTCGCCGCTGCGCGGGCACCTGATCCCGGGGACGGCGATCTTCGTGTGCGAGCGCGACTGAGCCGTAGGTCCGGCGCGTGCGCACGCGCGCGTGGAGGCCGGTTTCGCGGGCGTACGACACTGGGGGCGTGATCCGTTACGACGCCCTGGACGCGCTGCCCGTGCGCGGTGCCCTGCCCGCGCTGCACGACGCCCTGGAGGGGCACGGCACGGCGGTGCTGGTCGCGCCGCCCGGCACCGGCAAGACGACGCTGGTGCCGCTCGCGCTGGCCGGGCTGCTGGGCGAGGGACCCGCGCGGCGGGTGATCGTGGCCGAGCCCCGGCGGATCGCGGCGCGGGCGGCGGCCCGGCGGATGGCGTGGCTGCTGGGTGAGAAGCCCGGCGCGCGGGTCGGGTACACCGTGCGCGGTGAGCGGGTCGTCGGGCGGCACACGCGCGTGGAGGTCGTCACGACCGGTGTGCTCCTGCAGCGGCTCCAGCGGGACCAGGAGCTGACGGGCGTCGACGTGGTGGTGCTCGACGAGTGCCACGAGCGGCACCTGGACGCGGACACGGCGGCGGCGTTCCTGTGGGACGTGCGCCAGGCGCTCCGCCCGGAGCTTCACCTGGTGGCCGCGTCGGCGACGACGGACGCGGAGGGCTGGGCCCGGCTGCTGGGCGGGGCGCCGGTCGTCGAGGCCCAAGGCGTGTCGCATCCCGTGGAGGTGGTGTGGTCGCCACCCGGGCGTCCGGTACGGCCCCCGCACGGGACGCGGGTGGATCCGGCGCTGCTCGCGCACGTCGCCTCGGTGGTGCGGCGGGCGCTGGCCGAGCGGGACGGGGACGTGCTCTGCTTCCTGCCCGGCGTCGGGGAGATCGCGCGGGTCGCCGGCAAGTTGGGGGGCCTCGGGGACGTAGACGTGCTCCAGGTGCACGGGCGGGCGCCCGCGGCGGTGCAGGACGCGGTGCTGGTGCCCGGGGCGCGGCGCCGGGTGGTGCTGGCGACCTCGGTGGCGGAGTCGTCGCTGACGGTTCCGGGCGTGCGGGTGGTCGTGGACGCCGGACTGGCGCGGGAGCCGCGCGTCGACCACGCGCGCGGGCTGAGCGCCCTGGCGACGGTACGGGCCTCGCGGGCGGCGGCGCGGCAGCGGGCGGGGCGGGCCGGGCGGGAGGCCCCCGGCGCGGTGTACCGCTGCTGGGCGGAGGCGGAGGACGCCCGGCTGCCGCGGTTCCCGGCGCCGGAGATCAAGGTGGCCGACCTGACCGCGTTCGCCTTGCAGGCGGCCTGCTGGGGGGATCCGGACGCGTCCGGCCTGGCGCTCCTGGATCCGCCGCCGGCCGGCGCGATGGCGGCTGCGCGGTCGGTCCTGACGGCGGTCGGCGCGCTGGACTCCACCGGTCGTGCCACGCCCCGGGGCACCCGGCTGTCCCGCCTCGGCGTCCATCCCCGCCTGGGGCGGGCGCTGCTGGACGCGGCCGGATCGGCAGCGGGTCGCTCCGGTGGAGGCGGCGGTGGTTCCGAGGTGGTCGCCGAAGTGGTCGGGCTGCTCAGCGAGGAGGCGCCGCGGGAGTACGGGGACGAGCTGGTGTCCGTACTGCGGGCCGCCCGGCGTGGGGGTGACGGCTACGCGGCGCGGTGGCGGGCCGAGGTGCGGCGGCTGCGGGGCGCAGTGGAGGCGGGGGACGGCCGACGGGGGCTGCCGCTCGCCGAGGACGCTCTCGCCGGGTTGGTGGCCGCCCTGGCCTTTCCCGAGCGCGTGGCGAAGAAGGACGGCGGTACCTATCTGATGGTCTCCGGCACCCGGGCCGAGCTGCCGGAGGGGTCGGCGCTGCGGGGTGCGCCGTGGATCGCCGTCGCCGTGGCCGACCGGCCGGTGGGGCGGGGCCACGCGCGCGTGCAGCTCGGTGCGGCCGTCGACGAGGAGACGGCGCGGCTCGCGGCGGGGGCGCTGCTGGCGGAGCGGGACGAGGTCCACTGGCGCGACGGCGACGTCGTGACCCGGCGGGTGGAACGGCTCGGGGCGGTGGAACTCGCGGTCCGGCCGCTCACCGGCGCCGACCCCGGTCTCGTACGGGACGCGCTGCTCGAAGGGCTGCGGCAGGAAGGGCTGGGGCTGTTGCGCCGTACGGCCGACGCGGACGCGCTGCGCGCGCGGCTCGCGTTTCTGCGGCGGCATCTCGGTGAGCCGTGGCCGGACGTCTCCGACGACGCCCTCCACGCGCGCGCGGACGAGTGGTTGGAGCCCGAGCTGAGCCGGGCGCGGCGGCGGGCCGACCTGGGCCGGATCGACGCCGTGGAGGCGCTGGCGCGGCTGCTGCCCTGGGCGTCCGGGGAGGCGGCGCGGCTCGACGAGCTCGCGCCCGAGCGCATCACGGTCCCCAGTGGGTCCAGGGTCCGGATCGACTACGGGGACCCGGAACAGCCGGTCCTCGCGGTGAAGTTGCAGGAGATGTTCGGGTTGCAGCGGTCGCCCCGGGTCGCCGGGGTGCCCCTGCTCGTCCATCTCCTCTCCCCCGCCGGGCGCCCCGCCGCGGTGACGGCCGACCTGGCCTCCTTCTGGCGGGACGGCTACAAGGGCGTACGCGCGGAGCTGCGCGGCCGGTACCCGAAGCATCCGTGGCCCGAGGATCCCGCCACGGCGGAGCCGACCCGGTACACGAAGGCCCGGCTCGCGAAGTGACGCGGGGGCCTGGGGAGACGGCGAGGGCGCCCGCCGCGGAAGCGGAGGGCGCCCTCGGTCGTCCGGTCGGGATCGCCCTTATGCCTTGGGCTCGGTGGAGGGGCTCGTGGTCGGCGCGGTCGACGGCTCCGTGGACGGGTCGGGCGTCGGCTCGGCGGCCTCGGCGACCTTCAGCTGGACGTTGAGCGCGGCGCCGCCCGCCGTGGTGACGCGGAGCATGTACGTGCCGCTGGTGTCGTCGGCGTACAGCTTCGGCAGCTTGAGCATGCCCTTGGCGTCGGTCTTGAGGCCGGTCAGGGTGCGGACGGTCTTGCCGTCGGCGTCCTTGAAGTAGGGGCCCTTGTCGGCCTCGGTCGGGTCGAGCACCGACTTGATGAGCGTGGCGGTGACGGCGACCTTGTCCGCGGCGGCGCCCTTGTGGGTGGCCTTCACCTCGACCTGGTCCGCGAACTCGCCGCCCGGCGCGCAGGTCAGCTCGGTGTCACCGACGCGGGCGAGGGCGTCGGCGACGCGTTCGGTGACGGTGGCCTTGTAGTCGAGGCCCACGGTACGGCCGATCACGGTGGCGCGGACGGTGAAGGCGCCGGTCTTCTCGCCCGCCACCAGCGCGGGCGCGACGGCCACGCCGGAGGCGTTGGTGGTGACCGCGGCGACCTTGTCGCCACCGGTGAAGGCGGCGTCGGTGTCGCCCACCACGGTGAAGCGGACGCGCACCTTGCCGACGGCCTTTCCGGCCTTGGTCTCGGCGCGGGCGCTGAGCTTCTTGGCGAAGGTGTCCCCCGCGATCGCGGTGAGCCCGGTGGCGCCCGCGTTCTCCAGGTGGTGCACCGTGTCGGTGGGCGTGGGAGGCCGGGTGCCGGTGGGCGGCTCCGGTTCGGTCGGCGGCTTGGGGGTCGGTGAGCCGGTGCCGGGGTTCGAAGGCTTGCCGGGCTCGCTCGGGCGGTTCGGCTTGTCGGAGCCGGGCGACGTGGAGCCGGAGGCACCGGGCCGCGTCGTCGGACCCGTCGCGCCGGGCGAGGGGCCGGTGCCGGCGCCGATCGGGTCGTCGCTGCGGCCCACCGGGAGGCTGCCGGAGCCGTCGGGGATCTCGTGGGTGCCCTTGCGGTAGTGCTCCAGCCAGGACAGGACCGTGTGCAGGTAGTCCTGCGAGTTGTTGTAGCTGAGGATCGCGCTCTTGAGGTCGGCCTCGTCGGAGAGGTCCCAGGTGAAGCGGCACAGGTAGTGACCGGCGGCGAGCGCGGCGTCGTAGACGTTGTTGGGGTCGTCCTTGCCGTCGCCGTTGCCGTCCCGGCCCGCCCACGACCAGGTGGAGGGGATGAACTGCATGGGGCCGACGGCGTTGTCGTAGCTGCTGTTGCCGTCGTAGACGCCGTTGTCGGTGTCCTTGATGAGCGCGAAGCCGTTGCCGTCGAGCTGGGGGCCGATGATCTTGCCGATGGTGGTGCCCTGGGCGTCGACGCGGCCGCCGCGGGCCTGGCCGGACTCCACCTTGCCGATGGCGGCGAGGAGTTGCCACGGCAGGTTGCAGCCGGGCTTGGCCTGGCGCACCGCCGCCTCGGCCTTCTTGTAGGCGTCCAGGACGGTCGCGGGTATGCCGGCCTCGGCGGCGGCCCGGGAGTCGGGGGTGCCGATGGTCGGCGCGGGACTCGGGCTGTTGAGCGGCGGCAGGTCCGTGTAGTACGGCGAGTTGCCGGTCGCGCTCTCCTGGGAGGGGGTGTCGGACGTCGGCGCGTTGTCCGCGGTGGTCTGTCTGCCGTTGGCGTCGGCCGTCACGTCCGGGGCCTGGGACGCGGACAGGGCCGCGACCACGACCGCCGCCACGGTGGTGGTGACCGCCGCCTTGCGGAGCCTCCGGTCGAAATGCGCCGCCATAGAGTGAACCCCTCCCGTGGACGCCCGCGCGTCCGTCTCCGTCCGTGTCCGGCCGCGGTGTCCGGCTGCCGTGTCCGGCTGCCGTGCCCGCCCGTTGTTTCCGCCCTGTTGTGACGATCGGTCCGCGCCGACGGTTGCACCGCAACCTTCCGAGCGCGGTGTCCGTCTGTTCGACCGGCACGGTGCCGCAGGCGACCCTACGGCAACTTGCTTTGCACGGGCACCCGTTCGCGCCCGATATTCACCGGTTGGCCATAAGAGGAGTTCAGTTGCCGTTCACTCTCAGTCATGCCGCCGCTGTGCTGCCCGGAGTGCGGGGCGACGGGACGGGTCGTGGACGGCTGGTGCCGGCCGTGCTGGTGGCGGGGTCGTTCGCGCCCGACATGACCTATTACGCGGCGAGTTTCCTGCCGGAGGCGATGGAGTTCGGGGACGTCACGCACTCGTTTCCCGGTGTCTTCACGGTGGATGTGGCGGTGGCCTGGGCGCTGGTGGGGTTGTGGCTGGTGGTCCGCGAACCGCTGGTGGCGCTGCTGCCAAGGGCCCGCCAGGGACGCGTCGCGCCTCTGTTGCGCTGCGGGGCGCCACGCGCGCGTGTGCTGCCCTCGCTGGTGGCGTGGTGGTACGTGTCGGCGGTGCTGGGGGCGCTGACGCACGTGGTGTGGGACGCGTTCACGCACCTCGACCGCTGGGGGATGCGGGTGTTCCCGGTGCTGGGACGGGAGATCGCGGGCTCGCCGCTCTACTGGTACCTGCAGTACGGCGGTTCCGCGGTGGCCACGGTCGTCATCGTCGTGTTCCTGACGCGGGCGCTGCGCCGGACGCCCCGGAGCGGGACGCCGGCGGTTCCGGTCCTCTCGGTACGGGACCGGTGGTGGGCCGCGGCGCTGCTCGGCGGCTGCGCGGTGGCCGGGGCGGTGCGGCGGGCGACGCGGTGGTGGGACTACTGGGGTCACATGGCGAAGCCCTGGGAGCTGATCCCGACGGTGTGCTTCGGGGCGGGCGCGGGGCTGGTCCCGGCGCTGCTGCTGTACGCCGTGGCGGTCAGGGTGTGGCGTCCGGTCCCGGCTCCCACCAGCCGTGCCGGTGCCGGTACGGAGCCGGACCGCCGGGTCGCCCGCTGAGGGTGTCGGCGGTCGCGACGAACACGGTGAAGGTGCGTGCGGGGCGGGGCCGCGGCACCAAGGAGAGGGCCAGCGACAGGTAGCCGCGCGCCAGGTCGGCCCACAGCCGCCAGGCCGGGGCCTCGCGTGGGGTGGCGGTCGCCGGGTCCCGGCGGGCGAGTCTGCGGCGCAGGCCGGTCGCGGTGCGGCGCAGGGCCGTGGTGAGGGTGGCGGGGATGCGGCCGGTACTCGCGCCTGGCGCGAGGGCCGGGACCGGTAGCAGTGGCACGCGAGCGGGTCCTTCTGTGCTTGCCCGTGCCGGTGTCGTCCGGTGGTGGAGCATGCGTATACCCATGCCCGCATCCTCACGGGAGACGACCGCGGGCGGCGCATCCGCGGGGGCCACCAGAGTGACGGGCCCTCCGGGGGTTGGGGGCGCGGCGGGGTGCGCGCGGACACCGGTTACACCGCTGGGCGGCGACGCCCTGGGGGCTGCCCTGCAGAGGGCGAGCGAACCACGCCGAGGACGCGCCGCCCCTGGCCGGGAGGAGCACACGCGGCGCGCGAGTCGGAGCGCGGGTGCCCAGCCCGGCGGGGTGCCCGCTGGCCGCGCCGGCACGAGCCCCGGGCCGCGCCAGGCGGAGCGGCGGCCGCGCCCGGCAAGCACCCGGGACAGTGTCTGGCGGGAGCCCGAGGACGCGGGCGGAGAGCCGAGCGGAGGCGGAGCCGGCCCTTACGGACACACACTGCGGCGACGGCCCCAGCCGACGGGCCCCTGCTGCCACTGCCGGTGTGACGACCTATCCGGGCATACGCCCCAGCCAGACGGACGGGCGTTCGACTCCCCGCAAGGCATCGGGCAGCCGGCACGCCGGGCGCGGGCGGGTGGGCGCCCTGGCCCCGCGCTCCCCCGCACCGCCCAACCGCCGGAGGCTAGTGCGCTGCCGACTCCCAGTCCGCGCCCGAGCCCACCGAGACGCCCAGGGGGACGCTGAGCTGGACCGCGTTGGACATTTCGCGGCGGACCAGTTCTTCCGCTGCCGCGCGCTCGCCGGGGGCGATCTCCAGGACGATTTCGTCGTGGACCTGGAGCAGCATGCGGGAGGAGAGACCGGCCTCGCGCAGCGCCTTGTCGACGTTGAGCATGGCGATCTTGACGATGTCGGCCGCGGTGCCCTGGATGGGGGCGTTGAGGGCCATCCGCTCGGCGGCCTCGCGGCGCTGGCGGTTGTCGCTGTTGAGGTCGGGCAGGTAGCGGCGGCGGCCGAAGAGGGTTGCCGTGTAGCCCGTCGCCCGTGCCTCGTCGACCACCCGGCGCAGGTAGTCCCGTACGCCGCCGAAGCGCTCGAAGTAGGCGTCCATCAGGCCGCGCGCCTCGGCCGCCTCGATGTTCAGCTGCTGGGAGAGGCCGAAGGCCGAGAGGCCGTACGCCAGGCCGTAGGACATGGCCTTGATCTTGCGGCGCATCTCCGCGTCCACGGCCGACTGCTCGACGGAGAAGACCTGCGCGGCGGCGGTGGTGTGCAGGTCCTCGCCCGAGGTGAACGCCTCGGTCAGGCCCGCGTCCTCGGACAGGTGGGCCATCACCCGCAGCTCGATCTGGCTGTAGTCCGCCGTCATCAGGGACTCGAAGCCCTCGCCGACCACGAAGCCGCGGCGGATGGCGCGGCCCTCGTCGGTGCGGACCGGGATGTTCTGGAGGTTCGGGTCCGTGGAGGAGAGGCGGCCGGTCGCGGCGACCGTCTGGTTGAACGTGGTGTGGATGCGGCCGTCCGCGGCGATCGTCTTGATCAGGCCCTCCACCGTGACGCGCAGCTTGGCCTGCTCGCGGTGGCGGAGCATGATCACCGGCAGTTCGTTGTCGGTCTGGGCCGCGAGCCAGGCCAGGGCGTCGGCGTCGGTGGTGTAGCCGGTCTTGGTCTTCTTGGTCTTGGGCAGGTTCAGCTCGCCGAAGAGGACTTCCTGGAGCTGCTTGGGCGAGCCCAGGTTGAACTCGCGTCCCGCCGCCGCGTGCGCCTCCTTCACCGCCTGCTGCACGGCGCCCGCGAACATCTGCTCCATGGCCTCCAGATGGGCCCGGTCGGCCGCGATGCCGTGCCGCTCCATGCGGGCGAGCAGCGCGGAGGTCGGCAGCTCCATGTCGCGCAGCAGGTCCGCGGCGCCGACGTCCGCCAGGCGGCCCTCGAAGGCCTCGCCGAGGTCGAGGATCGCGCGGGCCTGCACCATCAGCGCCTCGGCCTCGGCACCGTCGTCCGCGCCGAAGGCCAGTTGGCCGTCGGCCGCGGCGGCCGGGGCCAGCTCGCGGTGCAGGTACTCCAGGGACAGCGCGTCCAGGTCGAAGGAGCGGCGGCCCGGCTTGACCAGGTAGGCGGCGAGCGCGGTGTCCATGCCCACGCCGGCGACGCTCCAGCCGTGCTCGGCGAAGACGCGCATCGCGCCCTTGGCGTTGTGGAAGACCTTCGGCCGGTCCGCGTCGGACAGCCAGGCGGCGAACGCCGTCTCGTCGGCCTCGTCCAGCGCCGTCGGGTCGAACCAGGCGGCCTTCCCGTCGGACGCGGCCAGCGCGACCTCGGTGACCGAGCCGGTGCCCAGGGCCCAGGTGTCGACGGTGGCGACGCCCAGGGGCTGTGCGCCGTGCTCGGTGAGCCAGCCGGCCACCTCGCCGGTGCCCAGCACGACGCCGTCCAGCTCGACCCCGTCCGCCACGACCGGGGTGGCCTCGGCCTCCTCGGCGCCCGGGTCGACGGCGTAGAGCCGCTCGCGCAGGGAGGGATTGCGGATCTCCAGGGTGTCCAGGATCATCGCGACGCCCTTGCGGTCGTACGCGGGACGCTCCAGGTCGGTGACGGCCTTCGGCAGCTCGACCCGCCGCTCCAGCTCGGTGAGCCGGCGGTTGAGCTTGACGGACTCCAGGTGGTCGCGCAGGTTCTGCCCGGCCTTGCCCTTGACCTCGTCGACGCGCTCGACCAGGTCCGCGAAGGATCCGAACTGGTTGATCCACTTCGCGGCCGTCTTCTCGCCGACGCCCGGGATGCCCGGCAGGTTGTCGGACGGGTCACCGCGCAGGGCGGCGAAGTCGGGGTACTGGGCGGGGGTCAGCCCGTACTTCTCGAAGACCTTCTCCGGCGTGAAGCGGGTCAGCTCGGAGACGCCCTTGGTCGGGTAGAGGACCGTGGTGTGCTCGCTGACCAGCTGGAAGGAGTCCCGGTCGCCGGTGACGATCAGCACGTCGAAGCCCTCGGCCTCGGCCTGCGTGGCGAGCGTGGCGATGACGTCGTCCGCCTCGAAGCCGTCGACGGCGAAGCGGGTGACGTGCATGGCGTCGAGCAGCTCGCCGATCAGCTCGACCTGGCCCTTGAACTCGTCGGGGGTCTTGGAGCGGTTCGCCTTGTACTCGGTGAACTCCTGCGACCGCCAGGTCTTGCGGGAGACGTCGAACGCCACCGCGAAGTGCGTGGGCGCCTCGTCACGCAGCGTGTTGGCCAGCATCGACGCGAATCCGTAGATCGCGTTGGTCGGCTGGCCCGTCGCGGTCGTGAAGTTCTCCGCGGGCAGCGCGAAGAACGCGCGGTAGGCCAGCGAGTGCCCGTCCATGAGCATCAGCCGCGGGCGGGCGCCGCCGGAGGTGCGTTCGGTCTTCTTCGATGCTGTCTTCGCCACGGTTCCGATCCTGCCATGCGCCACTGACAGTCGGTGCCGGGTGCGCCTGCGGCACGAGCGCGGTGACGCGGCTGCGGGTACGTCGTGGCTTGTCGCGCCGTTCCCCGCGCCCCTTTGGGGCGCCGATCGCGACCGGCGTCCGTACCTGTCGGCGGCGCGTGCGAGGATCGGAGACGTACCTCACACGCGTCAGCGAAGGAGCGCGCGATGGCCACCAAGCCGCCCAAGGGTGATCCCGTCCAGGACGCGCCGCAGGTGACGCAGCCCCAGCACGCGGCGGCCGGCATCCCGGCCATCGGCCACACCCTGCGGATGGCACAGCGGCAGATGGGCGTGAAGCGGACCGCGCTGACGCTGCTGAGTGTCAACCAGAAGGACGGCTTCGACTGCCCGGGCTGCGCCTGGCCCGAGCCGGACCACCGACACAAGGCGGAGTTCTGCGAGAACGGCGCGAAGGCGGTGGCCGAGGAGGCCACCCTGCGCCGGGTCACCCCGGAGTTCTTCGCCGCGCACCCCGTGACCGACCTCGCCACCCGCAGCGGGTACTGGCTGGGCCAGCAGGGACGGCTCACGCACCCGGTGTACCTCCCCGAGGGCGGCGAGCACTACGAACCGGTCACCTGGGAGCGTGCCTTCGGCATCGTCGCGGAGGAGATCGCCGCCCTGGACTCCGCCGACGAGGCGGTCTTCTACACGTCGGGACGCACCAGCAACGAGGCGGCGTTCCTCTACCAGCTCTTCGCGCGCGAGCTGGGCACGAACAACCTGCCCGACTGCTCCAACATGTGCCACGAGTCGTCCGGCTCCGCCCTGTCCGAGACCATCGGCATCGGCAAGGGCAGCGTCCTCCTGGAGGACCTGTACAAGTCCGACCTGATCATCGTGGCGGGGCAGAACCCGGGCACCAACCACCCGCGCATGCTCTCCGCCCTGGAGCAGGCCAAGGCGAACGGCGCGCGGATCATCAGCGTCAACCCCCTGCCCGAGGCCGGGCTCGAGCGCTTCAAGAACCCGCAGACCGCGAAGGGGCTCACCGCGGGCGCCGCGCTCACCGACCTGTTCCTGCAGATCCGCCTCGGCGGCGACCAGGCCCTGTTCCGGCTGCTGAACAAGCTGATCCTGGAGACCGAGGGCGCGGTCGACGAGGACTTCGTCGCGGAACACACGCACGGCTACGAGGAGTTCGCCGAGACCGCGCGGGCCGCCGACTGGGACGAGACGCTGGCGGCCACCGGGCTCACCCGCGCGGAGATCGACGAGACGCTGCGCATGGTGCTCGCCTCCGAGCGCACCATCGTGTGCTGGGCGATGGGCCTGACCCAGCACAAGCACTCCGTGCCCACGATCCGCGAGGTCGTGAACTTCCTGCTGCTGCGCGGCAACATCGGCCGCCCGGGCGCGGGCGTCTGCCCGGTGCGCGGCCACTCCAACGTGCAGGGCGACCGCACGATGGGCATCTTCGAGCGGCCCGCGCCCGCGTTCCTGGACGCCCTGGAGAAGGAGTTCGGCTTCGCCCCGCCGCGCGAGCACGGCTACGACGTCGTGCGGGCCATCCGCGCGCTGCGCGACGGAGAGGCGAAGGTCTTCTTCGCCATGGGCGGCAACTTCGTGTCGGCCTCGCCCGACACGGAGGTCACCGAGGCGGCCATGCGCCGGGCGCGCCTGACCGTGCACGTGTCGACGAAGCTGAACCGCTCGCACGCGGTCACCGGCGCGCGGGCGCTGATCCTGCCGACCCTGGGCCGCACCGAACGCGATCTTCAGGATGGTGGCGAACAGTTCGTCACCGTCGAGGACTCCATGGGCATGGTGCACGCCTCCCGGGGCCGGCTGGAGCCCGCGAGCGGGCAGCTGCTGTCCGAGCCGGCGATCGTCTGCCGACTGGCGCGCCGGGTGCTGGGCGAGGACAGCCGCACGCCGTGGGAGGAGTTCGAGAAGGACTACGCGACGATCCGCGACCGCATCGGGCGGGTCGTCCCGGGCTTCGAGGACTTCAACGCGCGCGTGGCGCACCCCGGGGGCTTCGCCCTCCCGCACGCCCCGCGCGACGAGCGCCGCTTCCCGACGGCCACCGGCAAGGCCAACTTCACCGCCGCTCCGGTCGAGTACCCGGAGCTGCCCGAGGGGCGGCTGCTGCTCCAGACGCTGCGCTCGCACGACCAGTACAACACCACGATCTACGGCCTGGACGACCGCTACCGGGGCATCAGGAACGGCCGCAGGGTCGTCCTGGTCAACCCGGAGGACGCCCGGAGGCTGGACGTCGAGGACGGCTCGTACGTCGACCTGGTCAGCGAGTGGCGGGACGGGGTGGAGCGGCGGGCGCCCGGTTTCCGCGTCGTGCACTATCCGACGGCCCGGGGCTGCGCGGCCGCCTACTACCCGGAGACCAACGTGCTGGTGCCGCTGGACGCCACCGCGGACACCAGCAACACCCCGGCCAGCAAGTCCGTGGTCGTCCGTCTGGAACAATCGGCGACCGACTGAGCGTTTGCTCAGTCAAGCCGACACGCCCCACCGGGCGGCGGCGCCAGCCAGACGGAGCGACGAGACGGAGCCGGCCCATGGGCGAGCAGCAGCAGACGCAGTTCCCGGAGGAAGTCATCGACGAGTACGCCGCGCTCGGCGTCGACCTGCCCGCGCTGTTCTCCGCCGGGCACCTCGGGACGCGCATGGGCGTGCAGATCGTCGAGGCGTCGGCCGAGCGGGTCGTCGGCACGATGCCGGTGGAGGGCAACACCCAGCCGTACGGGCTGCTGCACGGCGGTGCCTCGGCGGTGCTGGCCGAGACGCTCGGGTCGGTCGGCTCGATGCTGCACGGCGGCAGTTCCAAGATCGCCGTCGGCGTCGACCTGAACTGCACGCACCACCGCGGGGCCCGCTCCGGCCTGGTCACCGGGGTGGCCACGCCGGTGCACCGGGGCCGGTCGACGGCGACGTACGAGATCGTGATCAGCGACGAGCAGGACCGGCGGGTGTGCACCGCCCGCCTGACCTGCCTGCTGCGGGACGTGAACCCGGGCGACGCGGCCCCGACGGGCTGAAGGCCGGGGAAGCCCCACAGCCCCTCCGGCAGAGGCATTGCCCCCGGCCACGCGCCGTCCTAGCGTCGGGGCATGGGACGGGGAGAGGCCCCCTGGCCGGGGCCGGCGGCTCGGCGGTTCCTTCTGGGCGCCCTGATGGCCGTCGCGGCGGTCACCACCGTCGCCTGCGGCAACTCCGGTGACCAGGAGGCCGGTTCCGGCACCAGCAGCGCGACGACGGAGCCGCCCTCCCCCACGGAAGCCTGTGTCGGCGCCGTCGGCTACTGGGCGCGCGAGCTGCTGGCCGGCGGCGAGCCCTACGGCGACTACCAGTCGATGGGGCTCTCCAATCGTCAGTACGGCATCCTCCGCGAGGTCGTGGCGGCCGCGCAGGCCCAAGGCGACCGCGCCGCCCGCGAACTGATCGACCGCCAGGTGCGCGAGGCGTGCGAGGAGCAGTACGCCGGCGGCGGTCCGAGCGACGGCCCGTGGCAGTGACGGGCGGCATCGGGCCCGTCGAGCCGGGCGAGGACACCCACCCCCGGGACGTGACCGCCCACGCCCGCCCGCGCGGCCGTCTCGCCCGGTCCTACGAGCGTCACCGCCGGACCGTGCTCACGACCGCCGCCGCCCTCCTCCTGCTGCTCGGCGGCGGCTACCTGTACGCCGACCGGGCCCGGGAGCCGGCGGCCGATCCGCCGCCCTACCCCTCCCAGGCGGTCACGCTCGAATACCTGGACGCCGTGCCCGGCCCGAGCGGGGCGAAGGGCGGCGGCTTCCGCTTCGCGGTGCGGCTGAGCGTCCGGTCGGGACCGCCCGTCACCGTGGAGCGGATCGCCCAGCCCTCGGCCGGTCTCTCGGTGACCTCGTCGCCCGCGGCACCTTTCCAGACAAAGGCGCATTCCGCCAGCAAGATCATTGTCACGCTGCGGGTGACGGAATGCGATAAAGCGCCCCGGAACCCCGGATTCCCTTTCCTGGATGTAACGCTGCGTAATGCGCGCGCAATACAAGCCCACAGTTTCATCCTCGGGTCACGCTATGCGCGGCAGCTCTCCCAGGCACTTCAGGTCGCCTGCAGCAACGATTCGCGGTAATCACCAAAACGCTCCAGACGCCTGAACACAGGCGGCGCGTCCTGCGAGTTCTCAGCATGCGGACAGGGCGAATCGGCCTGAATTCCGCCCTTCTTCCCAGCCAGTACCGCTCTGCATTACCCGGTGTCATAACAAGAGCGTCACAGCATGAGTCAGACCCTCCTCCACGTTCCCCACACACGCTTAGAGTCACGGCCAGTCACCGCGCCGTCGGATTGTCACTTCGGCCCAGCGCTCGACTCGGCCGTCTCCACGGGGAAGCGGCTGTGCCAGGGAAAGGACTCATCGTGCGTCAACGTTCGCTCATCGCCATCACCGCCGCTCTGGCGGCGGGAGCGCTCACCCTCACCGCCTGCGGTTCGCGCGACGACGACGGCGGCTCGGACTCCGGAAGCGGCGGCGGCGGAACCACCGTCGTCATCGGCGTCGACGCCCCGATGACGGGCGACCTGTCCGCGCTGGGCCTCGGCATCAAGAACTCGGTCGACCTCGCCGCGAAGACCGCCAACAAGGACAACTACGTCGACGGCGTCAAGTTCGAGATACAGGCGCTGGACGACCAGGGCCAGCCGTCCGTGGGCCAGCAGAACGCCACCAAGCTCGTCGCCAACGACGACGTCCTCGGTGTCGTGGGCCCGCTGAACTCCTCGGTCGGCGAGTCCATGCAGAAGGTCTTCGACACGGCCAAGCTGGTCGAGGTCTCCCCCGCCAACACCAACCCGGCGCTGACGCAGGGCGTGGACTGGCAGACGAAGAAGGTCCGGCCGTACAAGTCGTACTTCCGCACCGCGACCACGGACGCCATCCAGGGCCCGTTCGCCGCGCAGTACGTCTTCAACGACTCCAAGAAGAAGAAGGTCTTCGTCATCGACGACAAGAAGACCTACGGCGCCGGTCTGGCCGCCACCTTCACCAAGGAGTTCAAGAAGCTCGGCGGCCAGGTCGTCGGCACCGAGCACATCAACCCGGACAGCAAGGACTTCAACGCCGTCGCCACCAAGGTCAAGAACTCCGGCGCCGACGTCGTCTACTACGGCGGTGAGTACCCCCAGGCCGGTCCGCTCAGCAAGCAGATCAAGGCGGCCGGCGCGAAGATTCCGCTGGTCGGCGGTGACGGCATCTACAGCGCCGACTTCATCAAGCTCGCCGGCGCCAGCGGCACCGGTGACCTCGCGACCTCCGTCGGCGCGCCGGTCGAGGAGCTGCCCTCGGCCAAGGAGTTCGTCGCCAACTACAAGGCCCAGGGTTACAAGGAGGCCTACGAGGCGTACGGCGGCTACTCCTACGACTCCGCCTGGGCGATCATCGAGGCCGTCAAGGCGGTCGTCGAGGCCAACGACGGGAAGCTTCCCGACGACGCCCGCGCCAAGGTCGTGGACGCCATGCAGAACGTCTCCTTCGACGGTGTGACCGGCAAGGTCTCCTTCGACGAGTTCGGTGACGCGACGAACAAGCAGCTCACCGTGTACGCCGTCGAGAACGGTGCCTGGAAGTCGGTGAAGTCCGGCACCTACACCGGCTGATCAACCGCACGCACCACTGATCACGTGATCACGAGCCGCGGGGGGGGGGGGTGGCCACGCGCCCCCCCCCGCCCCGCCTACCGCCACCAAACACGATAATTTCGTAAAAATAGGAGGGAAGTAGGTGGTAGA
>NZ_JBHJVQ010000012.1:62876-223769 GCF_042263835.1 Streptomyces sp. NPDC056128
TTCGCCGCCGTCGCCACGGGCGCCTGTAAGAGTCTGTACTCCGGCACATACCCGCGCTTAACACCCCCACCCACCAAAGAACCCCTGAACCCGCCCCGCGCGGGGCGGTCAACCCCCGCCCCCCCGCCCGGACTCGCATCCGGCCACATCCGTCGATAGTTCCGAAAGTCTCGGAGGACATGCGGTGAACGAACTGCCGCAGCAGCTGGTCAACGGCCTGCTACTGGGATCCATGTACGGGTTGATCGCCATCGGCTACACAATGGTCTACGGCATCGTCCAGCTCATCAACTTCGCCCACGGCGAGATCTTCATGACCGGCGCCTTCGGCGCGCTCACGGTCTACATATACATTTTGCCCGACGGCACCTCCATGCTGCTCGCCCTGCCCCTGATGCTGCTAGGCGCCATGGTCGTCTCCGTCGGCGTCGCGGTCGGGGCGGAACGGTTCGCCTACCGCCCGCTGCGCGGCGCCCCCCGCCTCGCGCCCCTGATCACCGCCATCGGCCTCTCCCTCGCCCTCCAGCAGGCGATCTGGGCCTGGTACCCCGAGGCCAAGTCGGCGCGCAAATTCCCGCAGATCGACGGCGGCCCGTTCCACATCGGCAACGTCACCCTGCAGACCGGCGACATCTTCCTGCTCATCGCCGCCCCGGTCAGCATGGCCATCCTCGCCTACTTCGTGATGCGGACCCGTACCGGGCGCGGCATGCAGGCCACCGCCCAGGACCCGGACACGGCCAAGCTGATGGGCGTCAACACGGACCGCATCATCGTGGTCGCGTTCGCGCTCGGCGCCGTCTTCGCCGCCGTCGGAGCCGTGGCCAACGGCCTCAAGTACGGCCAGATCGACTTCAAGATGGGCTTCATCCTCGGTCTGAAGGCGTTCACCGCGGCCGTCCTCGGCGGCATCGGCAACATCTACGGCGCCATGATCGGCGGCGTCGTCCTCGGCATCGCCGAGACCCTGGCGACCGCCTACATCGCCGACATCCCCGGCCTGGACAAGTTCGGCAGCCAGTCCTGGGCCGACGTATGGGCCTTCATTCTCCTCATCCTCGTGCTGCTGTTCAGGCCACAGGGCCTGCTCGGCGAACGCGTTGCGGACAGGGCGTGACACCGATGACCACACAGACCACAGCTCCGAAGACCTCCGGCGGCTCCGCCGGGGGCGACTCCGCCGGCCTCATCGGGATCCCCCCGCACCTCGGTCGCGCCCTCGCCACCGGCGGCGGCCTCCTCACCGTCGTCTCCACGTTCCTCGCCTGGACCTGGACCGCCGCGTTCCCCGGTGACCTCACGGTCTACGGCTACCCGGGCGGCCTCCAGGTGCTGGTGCTGGTCGCCGGCGCCCTCACCGCCCTCTTCGGCGTCGCCTCGTACGGCGTCCGGGGACTGCGCTGGCTGGTGCCCGCGGGGGCCGACGCGGCCCTGAAGTTCGCCGCGCTCGCCGCCTTCGCCACCACCTGGTACACGGTCATCGCGATCAGCTCCCAGCTCGGCGGACTGGTCAACCTGGAGCCCGGCGCCTACGTCGCGGCCGCGGCCACCCTGATCGCCTTCCTCGGCTCGCTCGCCCTGCCCTTCGTACGGCCGGAGCCCGACCCGTTCGACCCGGACGACACCGGCTGGGAGCAGTTCAAGCACACCAGCGGCAACAACTGGCAGACCGTCAAGGCGGCCTTCGCCGCCGGCACCCCGCGCCCGCTGCGGGCACTGCCCTCCTACGTCGAGATCCTGATCATCGTCGCCGTCCTCGCGGTCGGGCTGCTCGTCTTCACCTACGGCATCGGCACCGAGTACGACGAACTGTTCGTGGGCTTCCTGATCACCGCGGGTCTCGGTTTCGCCGCCCTGAACAAGGCCGGGCTGATCGCCCAGGCCACGCAGATCACCGCCCGGCACACGAACATCACCGTCTGCGGCGCGTTCATCGCGGCGGCCTGCTTCCCCTTCACCCAGACCGACGACCAGTACGCCACCCTCGGCGTCTACATCCTCATCTTCGCCACGGTCGCCCTCGGTCTGAACATCGTCGTCGGCCTCGCCGGCCTGCTCGACCTCGGTTACGTCGCCTTCCTCGGTGTCGGCGCCTACGCCGCGTCGATGGTCTCCGGCTCGCCCAGCTCGCCGTTCGACCTGCACCTGCCCTTCTGGGCCGCGGTCCTCGTGGGCGCCGCGGCCTCGCTGGTCTTCGGTGTCCTCATCGGCGCCCCGACGCTGCGGCTGCGCGGCGACTACCTCGCCATCGTGACCCTCGGCTTCGGTGAGATCTTCCGGATCACCGCCAACAACCTGGACGGCACCTCCGGACCGGACGTCACCAACGGCTCCAACGGCATCTCGTCCATCCCGGACCTCAACGTCCTCGGTTTCGACCTCGGCGTCCAGCACGACATCGGCGGCTTCACCATCGGCCGGTTCGCCAACTACTTCTTCCTGATGCTCGTCATCACGGCCGTGGTCGTGCTGGTCTTCCGGCGCAGCGGCGACTCCCGGATCGGCCGTGCCTGGGTCGCCATCCGCGAGGACGAGACCGCCGCGCTCGCCATGGGCATCAACGGCTTCCGCGTCAAGCTCATCGCCTTCGCCGTGGGCGCCACCCTCGCCGGTCTCGCGGGCACCGTGCAGGCGCACGTCACCTACACGGTGACGCCGGAGCAGTACCTCTTCGCCGGCACCACCCCGCCCAACTCGGCCTTCCTGCTCGCCGCGGTCGTCCTCGGCGGCATGGGCACCATCGCGGGCCCGCTGATCGGCGCCTCGCTGCTCTTCCTGATCCCCAACAAGCTCCAGTTCCTCGGCGACTACCAGCTCTTCGCCTTCGGACTCGCGCTCGTCCTGCTCATGCGGTTCCGTCCGGAAGGTCTCATCGCCAACAGGCGCCGCAAGCTGGAATTCCACGAAGAGGCCGAAGCGCCCACCACCCTGAGCAAGACAGGGGCCTGACCACATGACCACCGACACCACCACCAGGGACACCACCCCGGGCGCACCCGCCCCCGGCACCACCGTCCTCGACGCGCGCGGCGTCACGATGCGCTTCGGCGGACTGACGGCCGTCAACGGCGTCGACCTCACCGTCAACAGCGGGGAGATCGTCGGCCTGATCGGCCCCAACGGCGCCGGCAAGACCACCTTCTTCAACTGCCTGACCGGCCTCTACATCCCGACCGAGGGCGAGGTCCGCTACAAGGACAAGGTCCTGCCGGCCAAGTCCTTCAAGGTCACCGCAGCCGGCATCGCCCGCACATTCCAGAACATCCGGCTCTTCGCCAACATGACCGTCCTGGAGAACGTCCTCGTCGGCCGCCACACCCGCACCAAGGAAGGCTTCTGGTCGGCCGTCCTGCGCGGCCCCGGCTTCCACAAGGCGGAGGCGGCCTCCCGGGAACGCGCCACGGAGCTGCTGGAGTTCGTGGGCCTGGCGAGCAAGGCGGACCACCTCGCGCGGAACCTGCCCTACGGCGAGCAGCGCAAGCTGGAGATCGCCCGCGCCCTCGCCAGCGAGCCGGGGCTGCTGCTCCTGGACGAGCCGACGGCGGGCATGAACCCGCAGGAGACGCGGGCCACCGAGGAACTGGTCTTCGCCATCCGCGACAAGGGCATCGCCGTCCTCGTCATCGAGCACGACATGCGGTTCATCTTCAACCTCTGCGACCGCGTCGCCGTCCTCGTGCAGGGCCAGAAGCTCGTCGAGGGCGACAGCGCGACCGTGCAGGGCGACGAGCGTGTCATCGCCGCCTATCTCGGCGAACCCCTGGAGAACGACCCCGGTGCCGCGGAGGCCGCCGAGGTGGAGGCCGCCGAGGCCGCCCAGGCCGACGCCTCCTCGGACACCTCGGCCGGCAAGGAGAACGACCGATGACCGCACTGCTCGAGGTCGAGGACCTCCGCGTCGCCTACGGCAAGATCGAGGCCGTGAAGGGCATCTCCTTCAAGGTCGACGCCGGTGAGGTGGTCACCCTCATCGGCACCAACGGCGCCGGCAAGACCACCACCCTGCGCACCCTGTCGGGGCTGCTGAAGCCGGTGGGCGGCCAGATCAAGTTCGGGGGCAAGTCCCTCAAGAAGGTCCCCGCGCACCAGATCGTCTCCCTGGGGCTCGCCCACTCGCCCGAGGGGCGGCACATCTTCCCCCGCATGACGATCGAGGACAACCTCCGCCTCGGCGCCTTCCTGCGCAGCGACCGGGCGGGCATCGAGAAGGACATCCAGCGCGCCTACGACCTGTTCCCGATCCTCGGGGAGCGCCGGAAGCAGGCCGCGGGCACCCTCTCCGGCGGTGAGCAGCAGATGCTCGCCATGGGCCGCGCCCTGATGTCCCAGCCCAAGCTGCTCATGCTCGACGAGCCCTCCATGGGTCTCTCCCCGATCATGATGCAGAAGATCATGCAGACGATCGCCGAGCTGAAGTCCCAGGGCACCACCATCCTGCTCGTCGAGCAGAACGCCCAGGCGGCCCTGTCCCTGGCCGACCACGGCCATGTGATGGAGGTCGGCAGCATCGTCCTGTCCGGCAGCGGACAGGATCTGCTGCACGACGAGTCGGTCCGCAAGGCCTACCTCGGCGAGGACTGAGCCCGCGTCCACGGGAACCAGAGAGGCCCGCGTCCCCCTCGGGGGCGCGGGCCTCTCTCGTGGTCCTGGGTGTCAGCCCTTGGCCGCCTTCTTCTCGTCGGCGTCCTGGATGACCGCCTCGGCCACCTGCTGCATCGACATCCGCCGGTCCATGGAGGTCTTCTGGATCCAGCGGAAGGCGGCCGGCTCGGTCAGGCCGTACTCCGTCTGGAGCACCGACTTGGCCCGGTCCACCAGCTTCCGCGTCTCCAGGCGCTGGCTGAGGTCGGCGACCTCCTTCTCCAGCTCCTTCAGCTCCGTGAACCGCGAGACGGCCATCTCGATCGCCGGAACGACGTCGCTCTTGCTGAACGGCTTCACGAGATACGCCATGGCGCCCGCGTCCCGGGCCCGCTCCACCAGGTCGCGCTGGGAGAAGGCGGTGAGCATCAGCACCGGCGCGATGCTCTCCTCGGCGATCTTCTCGGCCGCGGAGATGCCGTCCAGCTTGGGCATCTTCACGTCGAGGATCACCAGGTCCGGCCGGTGCTCGCGGGCCAGCTCCACGGCCTGCTCCCCGTCCCCGGCCTCGCCGACGACGGAGTAACCCTCCTCCTCCAGCATCTCTTTGAGGTCCAGCCGGATGAGCGCCTCGTCCTCGGCGATGACGACACGGGTCGTCAGCGGAGGCACGTGCGACTTGTCGTCGTCGGGCACGTCTACGGGCTGGGGCGACTCGGGGGAGGTCACGTGAGCTCCTAGTTCGGGGCAGGGGTACCGCTGACAAGAGCCTACCTAGCTCCTGTATCTTTGAGTCACCGAGGGGCTACACTGACCTTCGGTTCGAAGAGGCTCCGGTAGTCCAATCGGCAGAGACGATGCCCTCAAAAGGCATTCAGTGTGGGTTCGAGTCCCACCCGGGGCACTTTACCTTCATTTCGAAGGCATCCCTCAGCTCCGTCGGGGCACCCGTTCAGCGGTCGTCCTCCCCGATGTGATGCACCCGCACCAGGTTCGTCGTGCCCGAGACCCCGGGCGGTGAGCCCGCCGTGATGACCACGACGTCGCCCTTCTGACAGCGGCCGTACCTGGTGAGCAGCTCGTCCACCTGGTCGACCATCGCGTCCGTGGAGTCCACGTGCGGGCCCAGGAAGGTCTCCACCCCCCAGGTCAGGCTCAGCTGCGAACGCGTCGCCGGCTCCGGGGTGAAGGCGAGCAGCGGGATGGGCGAGCGGTAGCGGGACAGGCGGCGGACGGTGTCGCCGGACTGGGTGAAGGCCACCAGGAACTTCGCGCCGAGGAAGTCGCCCATCTCCGCCGCGGCCCGGGCCACCGCGCCGCCCTGGGTGCGGGGCTTGTTGCGTTCGGTCAGCGGGGGCAGGCCCTTGGCCAGGATGTCCTCCTCCGCCGCCTCGACGATCCGGGCCATGGTGCGCACCGTGTCGGTCGCGTGCTTGCCGACGCTCGTCTCGCCGGACAGCATCACCGCGTCCGTGCCGTCGATGACCGCGTTGGCGACGTCGGAGGCCTCCGCGCGGGTGGGGCGGGCGTTGTCGATCATCGAGTCGAGCATCTGGGTGGCGACGATGACGGGCTTGGCGTTGCGCTTCGCCAGCTTGATCGCGCGCTTCTGGACGATCGGCACCTGCTCGAGCGGCATCTCGACGCCGAGGTCGCCGCGGGCGACCATGATGCCGTCGAAGGCCGCGACGATGCCCTCGATGTCCTCCACGGCCTGCGGCTTCTCGACCTTGGCGATGACGGGCAGGCGGCGGCCCTCCTCGTCCATGATGCGGTGCACGTCGAGGATGTCCCGCCCGCTGCGCACGAAGGAGAGCGCGATCACGTCGAAGCCGCCGCGCAGGGCCCAGCGCAGGTCGTCCTCGTCCTTCTTCGACAGCGCGGGGACGGACACCGCGACGCCCGGGAGGTTGAGGCCCTTGTGGTCGGAGACCATGCCGCCCTCGATCACCGTCGTGCGGACGCGGGGCCCGTCGACGCCGGTGACCTCCAGGCAGACCTTGCCGTCGTCGACGAGGACGCGCTCACCGGGGGTGACGTCGGCGGCGAGGCCGGCGTAGGTGGTGCCGCAGGTGTGGCGGTCGCCCTCGACGCCCTCCTCGACGGTGATGGTGAAGGTGTCGCCGCGTTCAAGGAGTACGGGTCCCTCACCGAAGTGGCCGAGGCGGATCTTCGGACCCTGAAGGTCGGCGAGGGTGCCGACGCTGCGGCCGGTCTCGTCGGACGCCTTCCGGACACGGTGGTAGCGCTCTTCGTGTTCGGCGTGGGTGCCGTGGCTGAAATTGAAGCGGGCGATGTCCATTCCGGCGTCGACCAGGTCCTTGATCTGGTCGTACGAGTCGGTGGCGGGCCCAAGAGTGCAGACGATCTTTGCTCGGCGCATGGGTCGAGCCTATGACTTACCGGCCGGTAGCGAATTGGCCACGTATGACCACTCAACAACCTTTGAGTAAAGGGTTATTGACAAGTGTTGAATTGTGCGCCGTGGCGCTCCGATGAGCATTCCGGGCGGTTCTTATTGCGCCTTTCGGGCAATTGAGCGACCCACTGTTGACAGACGAGGTGATCACGCAGGAATCTACGCGCGTTGTTGATGCCGTGCCGTCAAGGAGATCCCGTCATGCCGTTCAACCGCCGGAAGTTCCTGAGCAGGTCCGCCGTGACGGGGGCGGGGGTGGCACTGGCCGGTGCGACGGCGGCTCCGGCGGCCGGGGCGGCGCCCGCCGCGCACCGGGGCCGCAGGCGGCCCAAGCGGTACGCGCTGACCGTGCTGGGCACCACCGACCTGCACGGACACGTCTTCAACTGGGACTACTTCAAGGACGCCGAGTACACGGACGCGGCGGGCAACGCGCAGGGACTGGCGCGCATCTCGGCCCTGGTCGACCAGGTCCGCGAGGAGAAGGGCCGCCGCAACACGCTGCTCCTCGACGCGGGCGACACCATCCAGGGCACCCCGCTGACGTACTACTACGCGAAGGTGGACCCGATCACCGCCAAGGGCGGCCCGGTGCACCCGATGGCCCAGGCGATGAACGCCATCGGGTATGACGCGGTGGCGCTCGGCAACCACGAGTTCAATTACGGCATCGAGACGCTGCGGAAGTTCGAGGAGCAGTGCGACTTCCCGCTGCTCGGCGCGAACGCGGTCGACGCGAAGACGCTGCGGCCCGCCTTCCCGCCGTACTTCATGAAGACCTTCCGGGTGAAGGGCGCGCCGCCGGTGAAGGTGGCGGTGCTGGGTCTGACCAACCCCGGCATCGCGATCTGGGACAAGGCGTACGTGCAGGGGAAGCTCGCCTTCCCGGGGCTGGAGGAGCAGGCGGCGAAGTGGGTGCCGAAGCTGCGCTCGATGGGCGCCGACGTGGTGGTCGTCTCGGCGCACTCCGGCTCCTCGGGCACGTCCTCCTACGGCGACCAGCTCCCGTACGTGGAGAACGCGGCGGCCAACGTGGCGAAGCAGGTGCCGGGCATCGACGCGATCCTCGTCGGGCACGCGCACCAGGAGATCGCGGAGCTGAAGGTCGTCAACGACAGGACCGGGAAGACCGTCGTCCTGTCGGAGCCGCTGTGCTACGCCGAGCGGCTCACCCTCTTCGACTTCGAGCTGGTATTCGAACGGGGCCGGTGGCACGTGGAGTCGGTGAAGGCGTCGCTGCGCAACACCAACACGGTCGCCGACGACCCGAGGATCACCAGACTGCTCACCGACGAGCACGCGAAGGTCGTGGCCTACGTCAACCAGGTCGTCGGCACCGCCACCGAGGCGCTGACGACGGTGGAGGCACGGTACAAGGACGCCCCGATCATCGACCTGATCACCAAGGTGCAGGAGGACGTGGTCAAGGCGGCGCTGGCGGGCACCGAGTACGCGTCGCTGCCGGTGCTGGCACAGGCGTCGCCGTTCTCCCGGACCTCCGAGATCCCGGCCGGCGACGTGACCATCCGGGACCTGTCGAGCCTGTACGTGTACGACAACACGCTGGTGGCGAAGGTGCTGACGGGCGCGCAGGTGCGGGCCTACCTGGAGTACTCGGCGGAGTACTACGTCCGGACGGCCGCCGGTGCTCCCGTGGACGTGGACAAGCTGACCAACGCGGGCGGCCGCCCGGACTACAACTACGACTACGTGTCGGGGCTGACGTACGAGATCGACATCGCGCAGGCGGCCGGGGCGCGGATCAAGAATCTCGCGCACGGTGGTGCGCCGCTCGCCGACGACCAGCAGTTCGTGCTGGCCGTGAACAACTACCGGGCCAACGGCGGCGGTGCCTTCCCGCACGTGGCGTCGGCCAAGGAGGTGTGGGCCGAGTCGACGGAGATCCGCACGCGCATCGCCGAGTGGGTGACGGCGAAGGGCGTGCTGGACCCGAAGGACTTCGCGTCCGTGGACTGGTCGCTGACGCGGGACGGCACGCCGGTGTTCTGATCCGGCCCCGCCGGGCGGGCCTCAGACGCCGTCCACCAGGGGGGTGAGCGCCCGGGGGCGGCGCGCGGACGGGATCTGCGGCTGTCCGCTCTCCAGGCCGAAGGTGGTGAAGGCGGTACGGCCGGGCAGGGGGTACGGCTCCTGCCCGGTCAGGTCGTTGAGGATGGTCGCGCTGCGCCAGGCGGCGAGGCCGAGGTCGGGGGCGCCCACGCCGTGGGTGTGCGTCTCGGCGTTCTGGACGTAGACGGAGCCGCCGACGCAGGGGTCGAGGAGGAGGCGGAACCGGTCGTCGACGCGGGGGCGTTCGCGGCTGTCGCGCCGCATGTAGGGGTCGAGGCCGGCGAGGACGCGGCCGAGGGGGCGCTCGCGGTAGCCGGTGGCGAGGACGACGGCGTCGGTGGTGAGGCGGGAGCGGGTCTTCTGCTGGGCGTGCTCCAGGTGGAGTTCGATCCGGGTGGTGGCGACGCGGCCGGCGGTGCGGACGTGCACACCGGGGGTGAGGACGGTGTCGGGCCAGCCGCCGTCGACGGTGCGGCGGTACAGCTCGTCGTGGATGTCGGCGGTCGTGTCCGCGTCGATGCCCTTGTGCAGCTGCCACTGGGAGGCGACGAGGCGGTCGCGGACCTGTTCGGCCAGGCCGTGGAAGTAGCGGGTGTAGTCGGGGGTGAAGTGCTCCAGGCCGAGCTTGGAGTACTCCATGGGGGCGAACGCCTCGCTGCGGCCCAGCCAGTGCAGCCGCTCGCGGCCGGGGGGCCGGTGGCGGAGCAGGTCCAGGAAGATCTCCGCGCCGGACTGGCCGGTGCCGATGACGGTGACGTGCCCGGCGGCGAGGAGCGCGTCGCGGTGGGCGAGGTAGTCGGCGGCGTGCAGGACGGGCACGCCGGGCGCGTCGACGAGGGGGCGCAGCGGGTCCGGGACGTCGGGCTCGGTGCCGACGCCGAGGACGACGTTGCGGGTGTGGGTGCGGCCGAGGGCCTCGGCCTCGCCCTCCGCGTCGAGCTGGGTGTAGTCGACCTCGAACAGCTCGCGTTCGGGGTTCCAGCGGACGGCGTCGACCTGGTGGTGGAAGCGGAGCGAGGGCAGGCTCTCGGCGACCCAGCGGCAGTAGGCGTCGTACTCGGCGCGCCGGATGTGGAAGCGTTCGGCGAAGTAGAAGGGGAACAGGCGGTCTCTGGCCTTGAGGTGGTTGAGGAAGGTCCAGGGACTCGCCGGGTCGGCGAGGGTGACCAGATCGGCGAGGAAGGGCACCTGGACGCGCGCGCCGTCGATGAGCAGTCCGGGGTGCCAGTGGAAGGCCGGGCGCTGGTCGTAGAAGACGGCGTCGAGCCCGGCGAGGGGGTCGGCGAGCGCCGCGAGAGAGAGGTTGAAGGGGCCGATACCGATGCCCACGAGGTCGCGGGGGACTTCGGACGCGGTGGCGTTCATCGCGGGGCGGGTCCTTTCGGGGAGGATTCCACGGGGGTGCGGAGCGCGGGCGGCTCGGCGGGCCGGGCGTGGGGGTTGGGCGGGGCAGCCGTGAGCCGGAGCCGGCGGGCGGGAGCGCGGGTGGCCAGGGCGAGGGCCCTGGCGGGGACACGAGTGGCGCGGGCGGGGTCGGTGGCGCCCTCGGCGGGCACCGTGACCAGGGCGCGGAGCGCCACCGGGCCGCCCCGGGCGGGCAGGATCTCGCCGACCGCGTCCGCGGCCCGTGAGGCGACGGCGTCGAGACCGCCCCAAGGCGGCCGACCACCGCGGGCGGCGGCGCGCTGAACACGCGACACGGCACCGAGCGGGGACCGCAGGGCGCGGGCCCTGGCGAGGGCGGGCGGTGGGCTGTGCGGGTGGGCGCGCGAGGGCCGCGCCGGGGCGGCGGTGCTCTCGGCGAGCGCCGTGGCCAGGGCACGGAGCGCCGCTGGGCCGCGCCGGGCGGGCACGGCGTCGGGGCAGCCGTCGGCGGCGGGCTCGGCGGGCGGTGGCGCGTGGGGCGGGGTGTCGCGTGGGGGCCGCGAGGCGTGGGTGCCGTGCTGGCCCCGGGCGGGGGGCGGGAGGCCCATGGGCTGTCCTCCGGGCGCGGGGACGGGGAGCTCCAGCTTGGACGCGAATGCGTGACTACGCCCGGACAGCCCAACGATCACACCCGAAAGGGTGTACGCCCGCGGCCGGTTCCCCGGCGGAGGGAACCGGCCGCGACACGGTTCAGCGCGCGTCCGCCTCCCGTACCCGCAGCGCCCGGGCCAGGTCGTCGAGCTGGTCGGCGAGCTTGCGGCGCAGGGCGGGGATCGGGCCGTCGCCGGCGAGGCATTCCCGGCCGAGGCGCAGGTTGGCGTCGTCGACGGCGTGGCCGGGGAAGGCCCAGCGGCCGGCGGCGTCGGCGATGGCGGGGCCGCGGCGGGCGGCGACCGCGACCGCCTCGGCGTAGTAGCGCGGCACGTAGTCCCGCACCAGGTCGGCCTGTTCGGGCTGCCAGAAGCCCTGGGCGGTGGCGGTGAACAGGTAGTTGGAGAGGTCGTCGGTGGCGAACATGGCCTCCCAGGCCCGGCTCTTCGCCTCGGCGTCGGGCAGCGCGGCACGGCAGCGGGCGGCGCCCTCCTGGCCGGTGGCGCTGGGGTCCCGGGCGAGTTCGGCGGCGATGGCCTCCTCGCCGGTGGCGCCGAGCACGGCGAGGCGGGTGAGGATGCGCCAGCGCAGCTCGGGGTCCAGCTCCGGGCCGCCGGGCACCGTGCCGTCGGCGAGCCAGGCCGCGATGGTGTCGGGGTGGGCGGCGGTGGCGATGCGGTGGCGTACGGCGATCAGGCGCAGCCCGGGGTGGTCGCCGTCCTCGGTGCGGCGGATGAGGTCGCGGCACAGCTCGGCGAGGGTGGACAGGGCGGCGGGCCGCCGCTCGGGCGTGACGTACCGGTCGGCGACCTGGCCGGCGGCGAAGGCGAGGACGCCGTCGACGAGGGCGAGGTCGGTCTCGTACGGGAGGTGGGCGCGGGCGATGTCCAGGTAGGTGCCGGCGGGGAGTTCGCCGTCGCGCACGGCGTCCCGCAGGGCGTTCCAGACGACGGCCCGGGTGAGCGGGTCGGGCAGTCCGGACAGGCCCTCGCGGACGGTCCGGAAGGACTCGGCGTCGAAGCGGACCTTGGCGTAGCCGAGGTCGCCGTCGTTGAGGACGACCAGGGCCGGGAGCTTGCCGATGGGCCGGGGCTCGGCCTGGGGCAGGTCGACGTCGAGGCGTTCGCGCAGGGTGAGGCGCCCCTCGTCGTTGAGGTCGCGGTCGTAGAGGCCGACGGCGACGCGGTGCGGGCGGCTGCCGGCGCGGTCGACGGCGAGCAGGCGGCCGCCGTTGTCGCCGGTGACGCGCGGGGTGAGGGTGTCGACGCCGGTGGTGCGCAGCCAGGCGTCGGCCCAGGCGTGGACGTCGCGGTCGGTGGCGGCGGCGAGGGAGTCGATGAAGTCGGCGAGCGCGGCGTTGCCGAACTTGTGCCGCTCGAAGTGGATGTTGATGCCGGCCAGGAAGTCCTTCTCGCCGAGCCAGGTGACGAGCTGGCGCAGGGCGGAGGCGCCCTTGGCGTAGGAGATGCCGTCGAAGTTGAGCAGGGCCGAGGCGGTGTCCTCGACGTTCTCCGGGGCGACGGGGTGGGTGGAGGGGCGCTGGTCGGCGTCGTAGCCCCAGGCCTTGCGGGTGACGCCGAAGTCGGTCCACGTGTCGGTGAAGCGGGTGGCCTCGGCGGTGGTCTGGTAGCCCATGTACTCGGCGAACGACTCGTTCAGCCAGATGTCGTCCCACCAGCGGAGGGTGACGAGGTCGCCGAACCACATGTGGGCCATCTCGTGGGCGATGACCATGGCGCGGGTCTGCCGCTGCGTCTCGGTGACCGCGGACCGGAAGACGAACTCGTCGCGGAAGGTGACCAGTCCGGGGTTCTCCATGGCGCCGGCGTTGAACTCGGGGACGAACGCCTGGTCGTAGGAGTCGAAGGGGTAGGGCTCGGCGAACTTCTCGTGGTAGCGGTCGAAGCAGCCGCGAGTGACCTCGAACAGTTCGTCGGCGTCCGCGTCGAGGTGGCGGGCGAGCGAGCGGCGGCAGTGGATGCCGAAGGGCAGGCCCCGGTGCTCGGTGCGCACGGAGTGCCACGGGCCGGCGGCGACGGCGACGAGGTAGGTGGAGATCAGCGGGGTGGCGGCGGCCTGCCAGCGGCCGTCGCCCAGGTGCTCGGTGACGCCGTTGGCGAGCACGGTCCAGCCCTCGGGGGCGGTGACGGCGAGGTCGAAGACGGCCTTGAGGTCGGGCTGGTCGAAGGCGGCGAAGACGCGCTGGACGTCGTCCAGGAACAGCTGGGTGTAGACGTACGTCTCGCCGTCGGCGGGGTCGGTGAAGCGGTGCATGCCCTCGCCGGTGCTGGAGTAGCGCATGGCGGCCTCGACGCGCAGCTCGTGCTCGCCCGGGGTGAGGGACTTCAGCGCGAGCCTGTTGTCGTCCAGGGCGGCCGGGTCGAGGGGTTGTCCGTCCAGGGTGACGCTGCGCAGCTCGGCAGGCCTGACCTCGACGAAGGTGTCCGTGCTGTCCGTGTCGTCGCGGACGGTGAAGCGGATGACGGTGCGGGAGTCGAAGGTCTCGTCCCCACGGGTCAGATCGAGGTCGATCGCGTAGTGGTGGACGTCGAGGAGCCGGGAACGGGTCTGCGCTTCGTCGCGCGTCAGTACGGACATGCACGACATGCTGCCTGATGCCGTCGGCAGGGCACAGGGGCGGTTCGGTACGCGGAGAATGTCCGGCGCGCGCCCCCGCGGGCGGCGGCGCGGTCGCCGGGTCAGCCGGAGGCCGAACTCTCCGCGATGCGCTCGTGGTGGTGGATCACCTCGGCGATGATGAAGTTCAGGAACTTCTCGGCGAACGCCGGGTCCAGCTTGGCGCTCTCGGCGAGGGCGCGCAGCCGGGCGATCTGCTTCGCCTCACGGGCCGGATCTCCGGGCGGCAGCTGGTGGCGGGCCTTGAGGTGGCCGACCTGCTGGGTGCACTTGAAGCGCTCGGCGAGCATGTGGACGACGGCCGCGTCGATGTTGTCGATGCTGGCCCGCAGCCGGGCCAGCTCCTCGCGGACGGCGGGGTCGACGGCATCGGTGTTGCTGGTGGTCATGGACGCCCACCCTACGGGCGTGGCGGCCGTCGCCGCAGACCGTCTCAGGCGCTGAACGCCGTACAGTCGTCGTGAGGGTCCTCTTGGAGTGGACACGGGTTCAGGCGTCTTGGGGGTCGGGCGTGGCGAACGGCGGACCGGTCGAGCACGGCTTCCCGCACCTGGCGACGGTGCGCGAGGCGGTCACCGCGCTGTACCGGCGGCTGTCGTACGACACCGTGCAGACGTTCTCCGCCAGTGTGGCCCCGGCCGACGTGGCGTTCAGCGACACCGACGACCTGTATCTGGGCACGCAGCGGGTGGCCCACGAGCTGGTGCGGCACTACCGGCTGCCCGACGCCCGGATGATCGTCTCCTTCCGGGAGATGACGCACGCGGCGAACGTGGAACTCACGGCGGGCCCCGAGTACTTCATCGAGCTGAACGACCGCTTCCGCACCCACCGCCGGGACATCGGCGCGGCCCTCGCGCACGAGGTGATGCACGTCTACCTGCACCGTCTCGACCTGTCCTTCCCCGGCACCCGGGACAACGAGATCCTCACCGACACGGCGACGACGTACCTGGGCGCCGGCTGGCTGCTGCTCGACGCCTACCGGGAGGACTCGGCGTCCTCGCAGAAGCTGGGCTATCTGACCCCGGAGGAGTTCGGGTACGTGCTGGCCAAGCGGGCGCTGGTGTTCGGCGAGGACCCGTCGGTGTGGTTCACCAGCCCGCAGGCGTACACGGCGTACGGCAAGGGCCTGCAGCGGGCCCGCCAGGACGAGCAGCAGCCGCCGCTCACCGCGGCCGGCTGGGCGGGCCGCCGCCGCTACGCACGGGACCGCCGCCACGCCCAGGACGCGCACGCCGCGGGCCCCGCCGCGGAGGGCCCGTACCGGTTCACGCCGCAGGAGCACGGACCGCTGCGCGTGTCCTTCCCCTGCCCGACCTGTCACCAGCGGATCAGGGTGCCGGTGCGCGGACGGGTGCGGGCGCGGTGCGGGCTGTGCCGGACGGTGCTGGAGTGCGACACCTAGAGGGTGGCGCGGTGCTTCAATGCCGGTATGACAAAGGCCATCGAAGAGCCCTGGGGGATCAGCGTGTCCGGCACCGGCACGGTGCGGACCGAACCCGGACTCGCGCGGGTACAGCCGGCGGTGGACGTGCTGGAGCCGTCACCGGAGCGCGCGTTCCAGCAGGCGGGGGCGGCCGTGTCGCGGCTGCGGGAGGTCCTGCGCCGGCACGGCGTACCGGACGCCGCGGTCTCGGGCTCCCGGCTCGGGCTCAGCTCGGAGTACGACGGTCACGGCGGTGAGCGGACGCTCCTCGGCTACCGGTGCCAGGCCTCGTACTCGGTGGAGACGCGGGCGCTGGACGATCTCGAACAGCTGATCGTGGACATGGTGGACGCGGGCGCCCACCGGATCGACGGCGTCGAGTTCGACGTGCTCGACAAGCAGGCGCTGCGGGACGAGGCACGGCGCCGGGCGGTGGCGTCCGCCCGGCGCAAGGCCCAGGTGTACGCGGAGGCGGCGGACGTGCGGCTGGGCCCGGTGCTGCACATCCAGGACGTGGAGGCGGAGCCCTTCACGCACTTCCGCGCGGCCAAGGCCGGCGGCGGGTCCGGCGACCTGGCGCCGGGCACGGTGGAGGTGTCGGCGGAGGTCCTGCTGGGCTTCTCGCTGCGGCACTGACCGCGCGCCGCCGCCCGTCCGCTACGGCCGTACGATGCCCTGCGCGCGTGCGGCCACCAGCCACTTGGGGAACTCGCCCACCAGCCGGTCGTACAGCTCGGCGTCGGTCACCTTGCGCGGGTCGCGGCCCGCGTGGAAGAACCCGGCGTTGTCCACGACCCGCTTCTGCGGCACCGCCAGTTCGTCCAGCTTGCGCAGGTACTCGAACTGCCGGCTGCCCGGGTCGCCGAAGCCGACGAACTGCCAGAACAGCGGCAGCGGCGCCGCCTTGCACAGGTACCGTTCCGCCGCGAGCCGGTTGATCGGGCCGCCGTCGGTCTGGAAGACGACCAGGGCGGGGTGGCGGGCCCCGCTGTCCAGGTAGTGGTCGATGACGGCGTCCATGGCCAGGTGGTAGCTGGTCTTGCCCATGTGCCCGAGCCCGGCCACGATCCGCTCGATCCGTCCTTGGTGGTCGGCGAGCGCGATCTCGGTGACCGCGTCGACGTCCGTGGAGAAGAACACCACGGGCACGGTGCCGTCGTCGTCGAGGTGCGCGGAGAGCCCGAGCACCCGGTCGGCGAGCTCCTGCACGCTGCCGTCCTTGTAGTACGGCTTCATCGACCCGGAGTAGTCGACGACCAGGTACACCGCCGCCCGCGTCCCCTCCAGCCCGTGCTTGGTGAGCGACACCCCGGCGCTCTTGTACAGGTCGACCAGCGCGGGCGCTGTCTCCCGCACCTTGGTGAGACTGATCGCGGCCATCCGGACTCCCCCGTCACCTCTGGCGTACGGCTACTGGCTGCCGAGGTTACGGCACCGCGCACCCCGCCTCCGGGAGCGGCCACCGGCATTCGCTATTTTGTTCGCCGCCGTCCCCACCGGCGGTGACGGCCATGATCACGGCGCGCGGAGCGCCGTACCTACAGGCGGAGGTTTCCCGCGATGAGACGTGCCGGTGTGCTGCTTCTGGCGGCCGTTCCCGTGATCGCCGCGGGGGTGTACCTGGCGGTGCCGGCGGGCTCCAACGGCACCGCGGACACCGCGACCGCCGCGGCCACGGCCACCGCCCCGTCGTCCCGCGAGGACGCCAAGGGCCGGGCCGAACAGGAGCGGGCGGCGGACGACGCGCTGATCGCCGGCCTGCCACCGGGACTCGCCGCGCCGGACAAGAAGGAGCTGGCCCAGCAGCTGGTGTCCAGCGCCGAGAACTCGACCACCGAGTGGCGCACCGCGTACGGCACCATCGAGGACCTCGGGGACGGCGACGGGTACACCGCGGGCATCATCGGTTTCTGCACCGGCACCCACGACCTGCTCGCCCTGGTCGAGCGCTACACCGAGGCCCACCCGGACAACGGCCTGGCCACGTACCTGCCCGCCCTGCGCGAGGTCGACGGCACGGACTCCCACGAGGGCCTGGACCCGGGCTTCACCGCGGCCTGGCGGGCGGAGGCGGAGGTCCCCGCGTTCCGCGAGGCCCAGGAGGCGGAGCGCGACCGCGTCTACTTCGAACCGGCGGTCCGCCTCGCCAAGCTGGACGGCCTCGGCACGCTCGGGCAGTTCGTCTACTACGACGCGATGGTCTTCCACGGCCCGGACACGGACGCCGAGGGCTTCTACGGGCTGCGCGAGCGGGCCATGGCCGAGGCGAGGACGCCCGCCAGGGGCGGCTCCGAGAAGGACTACCTGGGGGCCTTCCTGGACGTCCGCCGCCGGGCCATGGAGGCCAAGCGCCCGGGCATCGACACCTCCCGCGTCGACACCGCCCAGCGCCGGTTCCTGGCGGCCGGGAACCTGAAGCTGGAGACGCCGCTGGAGTGGGAGGTGTACGGGGACGCCTACCGGGTGCCCTGACACATGCGACGGCGCCTGCCCATGGTCCGGTCGGGGACGGGGCAGGCGCCATCAGTGTTCCGCACGCCTTTGTGCGGGACGTTCTTCGGTTGTTCCGTCCGTCAGACCACGAGTGCGCGGTCCGTCGGGCGGATCGGGGCCGGCAGGTCGCTGACCCCGGTCAGGAAGCGGTCGGCGCCGCGCGCGGCCGAGCGGCCCTCGGCGATCGCCCAGACGATGAGCGACTGCCCGCGGCCGGCGTCACCGGCGACGAACACACCCGGCACGTTGGTCTGGAAGTCCGCGTCCCGGGCGATGTTACCGCGCTCGTCCAGGTCCAGGCCGAACTGGTCGACCAGACCGTTCTCCCGGTCCGTGCCGGTGAAGCCCATGGCGAGGGTGACCAGCTGGGCGGGGATCTTGCGCTCGGTGCCCGGCTTCGGGGTGAGCTTGCCGTCGATGAACTCGACCTCGCTCATGTGCAGCCACTGGACGTTGCCGTCCTCGTCGCCCTCGAAGTGGGTGGTGGAGACGGCGTAGACCCGCTCGCCGCCCTCCTCGTGGGCGCTGGTGACCTTGTACAGCATCGGGAACGTCGGCCACGGCTGGCGCGCCGCGTCCCGCTCCTCGCCCGGCCGGGGCATGATCTCCAGCTGGGTGACGGAGGCCGCGCCCTGGCGGTGGGCGGTGCCCACGCAGTCGGCGCCGGTGTCGCCGCCGCCGATGACGACGACGTGCTTGCCCTCGGCCGAGAGCGGCGGGGCGACGTAGTCACCCTCCTGGACCTTGTTGGCCAGCGGCAGGTACTCCATGGCCTGGTGGATGCCCTGGAGCTCGCGGCCGGGGACCGGCAGGTCGCGGGCGGTGGTGGAGCCGGCGGCGATGACGACGGCGTCGTAGCGCTTCTTCAGGTCGGTGGCCTTCAGGTCGCGGCCGATCTCGACGCCGGTGCGGAAGCGGGTGCCCTCCGCGCGCATCTGCTCTATGCGGCGGTTGATGTGCCGCTTCTCCATCTTGAACTCGGGGATGCCGTACCGGAGGAGGCCTCCGACGCGGTCCGCGCGCTCGTAGACGGCGACCGTGTGGCCGGCCCGGGTGAGCTGCTGGGCCGCGGCCAGGCCGGCCGGGCCCGAGCCGATGACGGCGACGGTCTTGCCGGACAGGCGCTCCGGGATCTGCGGGGCGACGTCCCCGGTCTCCCACGCCTTGTCGATGATGGAGACCTCGACGTTCTTGATGGTGACCGCCGGCTGGTTGATGCCGAGCACGCACGCCGACTCGCACGGCGCCGGGCACAGGCGGCCGGTGAACTCCGGGAAGTTGTTGGTGGCGTGCAGGCGCTCCTGCGCGGCCGACCAGTCCTCGCGGTAGGCGTAGTCGTTCCACTCGGGGATCAGGTTCCCGAGCGGGCAGCCGTTGTGGCAGAACGGGATGCCGCAGTCCATGCAGCGGCTGGCCTGCTTGCTGATGATCGGCAGCAGGGAGCCGGGGACGTAGACCTCGTTCCAGTCCTTGACACGCTCCTCGACCGGCCGGGACTTGGCGACTTCGCGGCCGTGGTTGAGAAAGCCCTTGGGGTCAGCCATTGGTCGCCGCCTCCATCATCTTCTCGGTGATCTCGGTCTCGGAGAGACCGGCTCGCTCGGCGGCGTCCTTGGCGGCGAGCACTGCCTGGTACGTGCTGGGGATGATCTTGCTGAAGCGCTCCACGGCGGCGGACCAGTCCGCGAGCAGCTTCTCGGCGACCGTGGACCCGGTCTCCTCGGCGTGCCGGCGCACCACGTCGTGCAGCCAGTCCCGGTCGGCGTCGTCCAGGGCCTGTACGGCGCCGACGTTGCCGGCGTTGACGTTGTCGGGGTCGAGGTCGATGACGTAGGCGATGCCGCCGGACATGCCGGCCGCGAAGTTGCGCCCGGTCTCGCCGAGGACGACCGCGTGGCCGCCGGTCATGTACTCGCAGCCGTGGTCGCCGACGCCCTCGGAGACGACCAGCGCGCCGGAGTTGCGGACGCAGAAGCGCTCGCCGACCTTGCCGCGCAGGAACATCTCGCCGCCGGTGGCGCCGTAGCCGATGGTGTTTCCGGCGATGGTGGAGTACTCGGCGAGGTGGTCGGCGCCCCGGTCGGGACGGACGACGACCCGGCCGCCGGAGAGGCCCTTGCCGACGTAGTCGTTGGCGTCGCCCTCCAGGCGCAGCGTGATGCCGCGCGGGACGAAGGCGCCGAAGGACTGGCCGGCGGAGCCGGTGAAGGTGATGTCGACGGTGTCGTCGGGCAGGCCCGCGCCGCCGAACTTCTTCGTCACCTCGTGGCCGAGCATGGTGCCGACCGTGCGGTTGATGTTGCGGATCGCGACCTGGGCGCGCACCGGGGCGGCCTGGGTGGCGTCCGAGGCGGACAGCGCGTCCGAGGCGAGCTTGATCAGCTGGTTGTCGAGCGCCTTCTCCAGGCCGTGGTCCTGTCCGGTGGCCTGGTGGCGCACGGCGCCCTCGGCCAGCGCGGGCACGTGGAACAGCGGCTCCAGGTCGAGACCCTGCGCCTTCCAGTGGTTGACGGCGCGGGTCACGTCGAGGGTCTCGGCGTGGCCGACGGCCTCCTCGATGGAGCGGAAGCCCAGTTCGGCGAGGATCTCGCGGACCTCTTCGGCGATGAACTTGAAGAAGTTGACGACGTACTCGGCCTGGCCGGAGAAGCGCTCGCGCAGCACCGGGTTCTGGGTGGCGATGCCGACCGGGCAGGTGTCCAGGTGGCAGACGCGCATCATGACGCAGCCGGAGACGACGAGCGGCGCGGTCGCGAAACCGAACTCCTCGGCGCCGAGCAGCGCGGCGATGACGACGTCCCGGCCGGTCTTCAGCTGGCCGTCGGTCTGCACGACGATGCGGTCGCGCAGGCCGTTGAGCAGCAGCGTCTGCTGGGTCTCGGCGAGGCCCAGCTCCCAGGGGCCGCCCGCGTGCTTCAGGGAGGTCAGCGGGGAGGCACCGGTGCCTCCGTCGTGGCCGGAGATGAGGACGACGTCCGCGTGCGCCTTCGAGACACCCGCCGCGACCGTGCCGACGCCGACCTCGGAGACCAGCTTGACGTGAATCCGCGCCTGCGGGTTCGCGTTCTTGAGGTCGTGGATCAGCTGGGCCAGGTCCTCGATGGAGTAGATGTCGTGGTGCGGCGGCGGCGAGATCAGGCCGACGCCGGGGGTGCTGTGCCGGGTCTTGGCGACCCAGGGGTACACCTTGTGGCCGGGCAGCTGGCCGCCCTCGCCGGGCTTGGCGCCCTGGGCCATTTTGATCTGGATGTCGTCCGCGTTGACCAGGTACTCCGACGTGACGCCAAAGCGGCCGGAGGCGACCTGCTTGATCGAGGAGCGGCGCGCGGGGTCGTACAGGCGCTCCGGGTCCTCGCCGCCCTCACCGGTGTTGGACTTGCCGCCCAGCTGGTTCATGGCGATGGCGAGGGTCTCGTGCGCCTCCTGGGAGATGGAGCCGTACGACATGGCGCCGGTGGAGAAGCGCTTGACGATCTCGGAGACGGGCTCGACCTCGTCGACGGAGATCGCCGCCCGGTCGGACGTGAACCCGAACATGCCGCGCAGCGTCATCAGACGCTCGGACTGCTCGTTCACACGCTCGGTGTACTGCTTGAAGATGTCGAACTTGCCGGAGCGCGTGGCGTGCTGGAGGCGGAAGACCGTCTCCGGGTCGAACAGGTGCGGCTCGCCCTCGCGGCGCCACTGGTACTCGCCGCCGATCTCCAGGGCGCGGTGCGCGGGCGCGATGCCGCTGGCCGGGTACGCCTTGGCGTGGCGGGCGGCGACCTCCTTGGCGATGACGTCGATGCCGACGCCGCCGATCTTGGTGGCGGTGCCGTTGAAGTACTTGGCGACGAACTCCTCGTCGAGCCCGACGGCCTCGAAGACCTGGGCGCCGCGGTAGGAGGCGACGGTGGAGATGCCCATCTTGGACATGACCTTGAGGACGCCCTTGCCGAGGGCGTAGATCAGGTTCCGGATGGCCTGGTCGGGCTCGCCGTCGTCGGTCTGCAGGAAGGTGCCCGCGCGGACCAGGTCCTCGACGGACTCCATCGCCAGGTACGGGTTGACGGCGGCGGCGCCGAAGCCGATGAGCAGGGCGACGTGGTGGACCTCGCGGACGTCGCCGGCCTCGACCAGCAGACCCACCTCGGTGCGCTGCTTGGTGCGGATGAGGTGGTGGTGGACGGCCGCGGTGAGCAGCAGCGAGGGGATCGGGGCGTGCTCGGCGTCCGAGTGGCGGTCGGAGAGGACGATCAGCCGGGCGCCGTTCTCGATCGCGGCGTCGGTCTCGGCGCAGATCTCCTCTATGCGGGCGGCGAGCGAGTCGCCGCCGCCGTGCACCCGGTAGAGACCGGAAAGGGTGGCGGCCTTGAAGCCGGGCATGTCGCCGTCGGCGTTGATGTGGATGAGCTTGGCCAGCTCGTCGTTGTCGATCACCGGGAAGGGCAGCAGGACGCTGCGACACGAGGCCGCCGTCGGGTCGAGGAGGTTGCCCTGCGGGCCCAGCGAGGAGCGCAGCGAGGTGACCAGTTCCTCGCGGATGGCGTCCAGCGGCGGGTTGGTGACCTGCGCGAACAGCTGGGTGAAGTAGTCGAAGAGCAGCCGGGGGCGCTCGGACAGCGCGGCGATGGGCGAGTCGGTGCCCATGGAGCCGATCGGCTCGGCGCCGGTCTTGGCCATCGGCGCGACGAGGACGCGCAGCTCCTCCTCGGTGTATCCGAAGGTCTGCTGGCGGCGGGTGACCGAGGCGTGGGTGTGCACGATGTGCTCGCGCTCGGGCAGGTCGGACAGCTCGATCTCGCCGGCCTCGATCCACTCCGCGTACGGCTTCTCCGCCGCGAGCTGGGCCTTGATCTCGTCGTCCTCGATGATGCGGTGCTCGGCGGTGTCCACGAGGAACATGCGGCCGGGCTGGAGGCGGCCCTTGCGGACGACCTTCGCGGGGTCGATGTCGAGGACGCCGACCTCGGAGCCGAGGACGACGAGGCCGTCGTCGGTGACCCAGTAGCGGCCGGGACGCAGGCCGTTGCGGTCGAGCACGGCGCCGACCTGGGTGCCGTCGGTGAAGGTGACGCAGGCGGGGCCGTCCCAGGGCTCCATCATCGTGGAGTGGAACTGGTAGAAGGCGCGCCGGTCCGGGTTCATGGAGTCGTGGTTCTCCCACGCCTCCGGGATCATCATCAGCACGGAGTGCGGCAGCGAGCGGCCGCCGAGGTGCAGCAGCTCCAGGACCTCGTCGAAGGAGGCGGAGTCCGAGGCGTCCGGCGTGCAGACCGGGAAGATCCGCTCCAGGTCCGAGGACGAGCCGAACAGGTCGGAGACGAGCTGGGACTCGCGGGCCTGCATCCAGTTGCGGTTGCCCTTGACCGTGTTGATCTCGCCGTTGTGCGCGACGAAGCGGTACGGGTGGGCGAGCGGCCAGCTCGGGAAGGTGTTGGTGGAGAACCGGGAGTGCACGAGCGCGATCGCGGAGGCGAAGCGGCGGTCGGACAGGTCCGGGAAGAACGGCTCCAGCTGGCCGGTGGTCAGCATGCCCTTGTAGACGATGGTCCGCGCGGACAGCGAGGGGAAGTAGACGCCGGCCTCGCGCTCGGCGCGCTTGCGCAGCGCGAAGGCGTGGCGGTCGAGGGCGATGCCCCGCGACTCCCCGTCGCTCACGAAGATCTGGCGGAAGACCGGCATGGTCGAGCGGGCGGTGGCGCCGAGCATCTGCGGGGCGACCGGCACCTCGCGCCAGCCGAGGACCTTGAGGCCCTCCTCGCCCGCGATCGTCTCGATCCGCGAGACGGCGTCCTCGGTGCCGTCCACCGGCAGGAAGGCGATGCCGACGGCGTACGACCCGGCCTCGGGCAGCTCGAATCCGGCCACCTCGCGGAAGAACGCGTCCGGCACCTGGGAGAGGATGCCCGCGCCGTCGCCCGAGTCCGGCTCGGAACCGGTGGCGCCGCGGTGCTCCAGGTTGCGCAGCACGGTGAGTGCCTGGTCGACCAGGGTGTGCGATGCCTCGCCGGTGAGAGTGGCGACGAAACCGACGCCGCAGGCGTCGTGCTCGTTGCGGGGGTCGTACATACCCTGGGCAGCAGGGCGAGCATCCATGAAGGACCAGTTCTGGCCACTCGCGGAATGCTGGGACGGCTGGCGCGGCGTACGCATCGGCTCTCCCGTCGTCGTCATCTGGCATGTGCAAGTGCCGAGGGACGACGTTGGCCCTCTGCGGTGTCGGTGCAAAATTTGGTGCAGGTTACATGATGGAGTGGTTCTCGGTAAACGGGACAATCCATTCCAACATGCGGACACCGGGGGCTGCGGCGGGGGTACCGCGCCCGGCGGTGGAAGCTATGGAGGACCGAAGCGCACAGATCGATGTCCGTCGGCCCGAAGGCGTGGAATGAGCGTCGTCGCTCGCCCCACGGGTGCGCGGCCGGCCTCATTGCCCACAGCGCTTACGGCTCATGCCCGGAGATTACGTACTCGAAACCAGCGAGTAACGGCTACTTATGCGGCCCCTCGCATAAGTTCGAGCCGGGCTATCCTACGGCCGTTCCGAACAGGCTGCCCAGGACGTACGTCACACCGGCCGCCGCACCGCCGAGCGCGAGCTGCCGCAGTCCGCTGTACCACCAGCTGCGCGCCGTCACCTTGGCCACCACCGCGCCGCACAGGAACAGTCCGGCCAGCGCGAGCAGCACCGCGGGCCACAGCGCGTCGGCGCCGAGCAGGAACGGCAGCACGGGCAGCAGGGCGCCCAGCGCGAAGGAACCGAAGGACGACACGGCGGCGACGGTGGGCGAGGGCAGGTCGGAGGGGTCGATGCCCAGCTCTTCGCGGGCGTGTATCTCCAGCGCCTGCTCGGGGTCGCGGGACAGCTGCCGGGCCACCTCGCGCGCGAGCCGCGGTTCGACGCCGCGGGCCTCGTAGAGCGCGGCCAGCTCGGCCTCCTCGTCCTTCGGGTGCTTTCTCAGCTCCCGGCGCTCCACGTCCAGCTCGGCCTCGACCAGCTCGCGCTGCGAGGCGACGGAGGTGTACTCGCCGGCGGCCATGGAGAAGGCGCCGGCGGCCAGACCGGCCATGCCCGTCAGCACGACGGTCTGCTGGCTCACCGCGCCGCCGGCGACGCCGGTCATCAGGGCGAGGTTGGAGACCAGGCCGTCCATCGCGCCGAAGACGGCGGGGCGCAGCCAGCCGCCGTTCACGTCGCGGTGGGTGTGGTTGTCGCGGTGCGCCTCGTGCAGTGGCGCCTCGGTCTCGATGATGGCCATGAGGGGTCCCCCGGAGAGCTAGTTTGGATCGGTTCTACTTTTTAACAACGCCCAATCTACGCCGATCATTTCCGCGTCGCCAGCAAGGAAAGGCTGCGCTTACCTGCGGTTTAACCTTTCCGCGCTCATTCGTGATCTTGCCCGCACAGATGTCGACCGGGTGACGCTGAGCCCGGTGAGGCTGCGGTGCGCACCGCACCGGGGACAGATGCGCAAAGGGAGAGGAGAGGCCGCATGGCATCCACCGCCTGCATTCCCCCGGTCCCCGCGCCCCAAGGCGCCGTCGGACTCCGCGAACGGGCCCGGGGCGCGCTGCTCGGACTGGCCGTCGGGGACGCCCTCGGGGCGCCGGCCGAGAACATGAAGCCCTCGGAGATCCGCGCCCGATGGGGCCGCATCACGGGATACGTGGCCGACCGGCCGGCCGGGACCGACGACACCGAGTACGCGATCTTCTCGGGCCTGCTGCTCGCCCGGTACGGCGCCGCGCTCACCCCGGTCCACGTGGAGACCGCCTGGCACGAGTGGATCGCGGACCGGGAGGAGGGCCCGTTCCGGGGCGCGGGCTTCAGCGAACGCGGCACCCTGGAGAACCTGCGCCGGGGGCTGGCCGCCCCAATCTCCGCCCAGCACCGCCACGCCTGGAGCGACGGCCTCGCCATGCGGGCCGCCCCGCACGGCGTGTTCGCGGCCGGCCGCCCCGCCGAGGCGGCCCGGCTGGTCGCGATCGACGGCTCGGTCAGCCACGACGGCGAGGGCATCTACGGCGGCCAGGCGGTGGCGGCGGGTGTCGCGGCGGCGATGGCGGGGGCGGCGCCGGTCGCGGTCGTGGCCTCCGCGCTGGCCGTCGTACCGGACGACTCCTGGACCGCCCGCTGTCTGCGCCGCGCGATGACGGCGGCGCATCGCGGCGAACGCGCGGTCCGCTCCGCGGTGGTCATCGGCGGCTACCCGTGGACCGACCTGGCACCCGAGGCGGTCGCCCTCGCCTTCGGCGCGTACGCGGCGGCCGACGGCGACTTCACGGACGCGGTGCTGACGGCCGTCAACATGGGGCGCGACGCCGACACCACGGCCGCGGTGGCGGGCGCGCTGGCCGGTGCCACCCACGGTGTCGCCGCCATCCCGCCCGCCTGGGCCGCGGCCATCGGCCCCGCCCGCGGCACCTGCCTGCCGGCGATCGCCGGCCACCACGTCCTGGAGGTGGCGGACCTGCTGACGGGCGGGGCGGAGGGGGTGGCGCGGGACGCGCGGCGGACGGTGCGAGATCCGGAACGGGTCCCCCAGGGCCGCGAGGAGCCGACGCACCCCGAGGGCCCCCGCACCTCTCTCCCACCCGGCGACACCACGCTCCCCGGCGACCGGCACCCACCGGCCCCCGGCCCGCACGCCCCCTTGCCGACCGCGGAGACACCGAAGGCCCCCCGGCCCGCGGTTGCCGCACGGCGCACGATGCCCCACAGCTCACCCCTCCCGGGCGACACCGCGCCCCCCGGCAACCGGCCCTCGCCGGAGCCCACGAACCCGCTCCCGCCGGGCGGCCGAGCCGCAGACGTACCCCGGACCCCGCAAGCCGCACCGCTCACGAACCCGCCCGACCAGGGCACCCTCGTGCCCGAGGTGTGGCCGTGAGCGGGGGCCGGCCCGGCGTGGGGACGACGGTCACCACCGCGTACGTCGCGGCGCCCGGGGAGTCGGCGCCCCCCGGGATGGGACAGCGCCCCGGGCCCGAGACCGGGGTCTCCCGTGCGGTGCCGGGCCGCGACCGGGTCGAGGGGCTGCTCCTCGGTCTGGCCGCGGGGGACGCGGCCGGCTGGCCCGCCGCCCGGCACCGGGCCGCCCGGATGCCGGAGTGGACGCGCCGCCTCACCCGCGAGCTGGACACCTTCGCCGAGCAGAACGCGACCACCACCCTCCCCGTTCCCATCGCCCTGAACCAGCCCCCCGAGCCGCTGCGCCTCGGCCCCTCGGACGACGCCGAGTGGGCGGCGTTCGCGGCGGAGGCGCTGCTGCGGGCCGGCGACGACAGCGTGCTCGGGGACCTGAGCCGGGACCGCCGGATGCGGGCGGCGATCGACCTGACCTGGAACGCCGTCGCCAGCGAGGTGGCCGCAGCGACGGAACGCGCCCCGGAGGCCGAGTCGGCCGTACTGCCGCTGCGCGCCCGCATCTCGGTACGGGCCGGGCTCGGCAACCTCGCCGCGGGCCTGCGCCCGCCCGCCACCGGCCACGACAACCCGCACTACTTCGACGACGCCGCCTGCGTCCGGGCCTGCGTCCTCGCCGTCGCCCACCCGGGCGACCCGCGCCTCGCGGCGGACCTCGCCGAGTTCGACGCCCGCTACACCCAGGACGGCGACGGCGTGCACGGCGCGCGGGCGATGGCGGCGGCGCTGGCCCGTGCCCTCACCGGCGCCGACGTGGACACCTGCGTGGCGGCCGCCCTCGCCGAACTCCCCGAGGGGACGGAGATCGGCCGCAACGCGCGCCAGGCACTGGCCCTGGCGGCGGACGCCGAGAGCACCTTCGCCCTCGTCCCGCTCCTGGAGCACCAGATCGTCGACCACGTCTACAGCTACGGCATCGCCGCCGCCGAGACCGTCCCGGTCGCCCTCGCCCTGGCCACCGCCGCCCGGGGCGTCCTCGCGGAGGCGGTCCCGGCGGCGGCCTGTCTGTCCAGGGTCGCGGACTCCGCCCCCGCGCTGGCGGGCGCCCTCACCGGCGCGCTGGGCGGCGGCGCCTCGGTGCCCGCGTCCTGGCGGGACACCTGCCGCACCCTCCCCGGCTGCGTACTGCCCAGGCTCACCGGCACCGACCTCGTCGAACTCGCCGGGCTCCTGTACGCCACGCGGCCGACCCGACCCGAAGACGGAGGACGTACGACATGACAGACCGCACCTCGCGGACCGGCACCGCGACCCTGGAGGAGCGCGTCACCGGCGCCCTCGTTGGCGCGGCCGTCGGCGACGCGCTCGGCGGCCCGGTCGAGGGCTACTCCCCCGAACAGATCCTCGAACGCCACGGCGGCCGCATCCACGGCGTCGTCGGCCCCTGGAACGGCGACGACTGGCGCACCGCCCGCCCCCTCGCCCCGTACCACAAGGGCGACGGCCACGTCACCGACGACACCCTGATGACCCACGCGCTGGTCCGGGTCTACGGCACGGTCCGCGACCACCTCGACGCGTACGCGGTCGCCGAGCACCTGGTCCCGGACCTGATGACGCACCCCCGTTGGATCCCGGAGCTGGAGGCCGAGGCACTCCCGCTCCAGCGGATCTTCCTCGCGGAGAAGTGGCTGGTGACGCGGATCCACTACGGCCACGTGGACCCGCGCGAGGCGGGCACCGGCAACATCGTCAACTGCGGTGCCGCGATGTACATGGCCCCGGTCGGCCTGGTCAACGCCGCCCACCCGGCGGGCGCGTACGCCGAGGCGCTGGACGTCGCGGGCGCGCACCAGTCGTCGTACGGCAGGGAGGCGGCCGGTGTCTTCGCGGCGGCGGTGGCCGCGGCCTGCGCGCCGGGGGCGACGCCGGACTCGGTGGTGGCGGCCTGTCTGTCCCTGGCCAAGGACGGCACGCGGGCCGCGATCGAGGCGGTCTGCGAGGTGGCCGCGCGGTACTCGGACTTCGAGTCGGCGCTGGCCCCGCTGCGGGAGGCGGTCACTCCGTACGACACGGTGGGCCCCGACTACCGCGCGCCCTCGCTGGGCGCCCGCCGCCCGTCCCGGCTGCACGCGATCGAGGAACTGCCCGTCGCCCTCGGCATGCTCCTCGTCTCCGGCGGCGACTGCCGGCACGCGGTGCTCGGCGCGGTCAACTACGGCCGCGACTGCGACTCCATCGCCACGATGGCGGGCGCGCTGGCCGGGGCGCTGGGCTCACCGGTCCCGGAGGAGTGGTCCAAGCGGGTCGCCGAGGCCAGCCGCCTTGACCTGTGGGAACCGGCCGCGACGCTGTCCGCGGTGGCCAGGGAGGTCTTCGAGCGGGACCTGGTGCGGCGCCGCGAGCACGAGCGGGCGTTCGGCGCGATCGGGGGCCCGTGATGCTCCGGCTGACCTGGGTGCAGCCCGAGGACCTGATCGGCCACGAGCTGCGCCAGGCGGCCCTGGAGGGCCGCGACGCGTCGGCGGTCGCCGCGCGCTGGGAGGCGGCGGGCGGCGAACCGGCCCCCGACCGCGCGGGCGCGTCCCCCCGGCCCGCCTCCCGCCGCCTCCGGCTCCTGGCGGAGGAGCTGCTGGACGACCTGGCCGGGCTGGCGAACCCGACCGCCGCCGCGGAACCGACGGACCTCGACTGGATCAGGGCCCTGTGCCCCGACTGGCCGGCACCGGCCGCCCCGCCGCCCTCGTCCGTTTCCCCGGCCCGGCTGGAGGCCGCCTGGCTGGGCCGGGCCGCCGGCTGCCTGCTCGGCAAGCCCGTCGAGAAGCTCCCGCTGACCGGCATCCGCCGCATCGGCCGCGCCACCGGCAACTGGCCCCCGACCGGCTACTTCACCGCCCGGGGCCTCCCCCCGGACCTCGCGGCCGCCCACCCGTGGAACCGCCGCTCCGCCGCCACCTCCCTCGCCGAGAACATCGACGGGATGCCCGAGGACGACGACCTCAACTACCCGCTCCTCAACCTGCTGCTCCTCCAGCGTCACGGCAGGCACTTCAGCACCGCCGACGTGGCCCGCGTGTGGCTCGACGAGCTCCCCGCCGGCCGCACCTTCACCGCCGAGCGCGTCGCCTACCGCAACCTGCTCTCCGGCCTGGAACCGCCCGACACCGCCCGACACCGCAACCCCTTCCGGGAGTGGATCGGCGCCCTGATCCGCGCCGACGTGCACGGCTGGACCAACCCCGGCGACCCGGCCGCCGCGGCCGGGCAGGCACACCGCGACGCCGCCCTGACCCACACCGCGAGCGGCGTCCACGCGGCCATGTTCGCCGCGGCCGTCATCGCCACCGCCGCCACCGGCACCCACGACGTCCACACCTGTCTGCGCACCGGCCTCGCGGTCGTGCCGCCCGGCTCCCGCCTGTCCGCGGCCGTACGCCACGCCGTCCACCTCGCCGGGACGCACGCCGACTTCGACACCGTCGTGGACGAGCTGCACGCCCGCCACTCCCCCACCCACCACTGGGTGCACGCCGTGCCCAACACCGCCCTGATCGCCGCCGCCCTCACCCACGCGGACGGCGACTTCACCGGCTCGGTCTCCCGCGCGGTCTCCGGGGGCTGGGACACCGACTCCAACGGCGCCACCGTCGGCGGCGTCGCCGGACTCCTCGCCGGCTCCCCCGCCGCCCTGCCCGAGCACTGGACGGGCCCGCTGAAGAACCGCCTGGCCACGTCGGTCGGCGACTTCGACGGCACCGGCTTCGACACCCTCGCCCACCTCACCCACCGGGAGGCCACCCGCCCATGTCCCAGCCCGCCGTGAACGCCGCCCCCGGCTCCGTCTCCGCCGCCTCCGCCCCGCTCACCGGCCTGCGGGTGCTCGACCTCGCCACCCTCTTCGCGGGCCCGCTCGCCGCCACCATGCTCGGCGACTTCGGCGCCGAGGTCGTCAAGGTCGAACACCCCTCCCGGCCCGACCCGTCCCGGGGCCACGGCCCGTCCAAGGACGGCATCGGCCTGTGGTGGAAGATCCTGGGCCGCAACAAGCGCACGATCACCCTGGACCTGTCGAAGCCCGCCGGGCGCACCACCCTGCTGCGCCTCGTCTCGACCGCGGACGTCGTCATCGAGAACTTCCGTCCCGGCACGCTGGAGAAGTGGGACCTGGGCTGGGACGAGCTGTCCGCCGTCAACCCGCGCCTGGTCCTCACCCGGGTCACCGGCTTCGGCCAGTTCGGCCCGTACGCGCGCCGCCCCGGCTTCGGCACCCTCGCCGAGGCCATGAGCGGCTTCGCCGCGATGACCGGCGAACCGGACGCGCCCCCGACGCTGCCGCCGTTCGGGCTCGCCGACTCGATCGCCGCGCTGGCGACGTCGTACGCCGTGATGACGGCGCTGGCCGCGCGGGAGCGCACCGGCGAGGGGCAGGTCGTCGACATGGCGATCATCGAGCCGATCCTGACCGTCCTGGGCCCGCAGCCCACCTGGTACGACCAGCTCGGCCACGTCCAGCCGCGCACCGGCAACCGCTCGCAGAACAACGCCCCGCGCAACACCTACCGCACCGCCGACGGCACCTGGGTCGCCGTCTCCACCTCGGCCCAGTCGGTCGCCGAGCGGGTGATGCGCCTGGTGGGCCGGCCGGAGCTGATCGACGAGCCCTGGTTCGCGTCCGGCGCCGACCGGGCCCGCCACGCCGACGTGCTGGACACGGCGGTCGGCGACTGGATCGCCCGGCACAGCCGCGCCGACGTGCTCGCCGCCTTCGAGAAGGCCGAGGCGGCCGTGGCGCCGATCCAGGACGTGCGGGACGTGATGACCGACCCCCAGTACCAGGCGCTCGACACCATCACGACCGTCGACGATCCCGAGCTGGGCCCGCTGCGTATGCAGAACGTCCTCTTCCGGCTCTCCGCGACCCCGGGCGCCATCCGCTGGGCGGGCCGTCCGCACGGCGCGGACACGGAGGAGGTGCTGACCGAGCTGGGGCTGACCCCGGCGGACGTGAAAGAGCTGCGTGAGGAGGGCGTCGTATGACCGCACCCCCGCTGACCTGGCTGTACGCGCCCGGGGACCGGCCCCGGGTGGTCGCCAAGGCGCTGGCCGCCGGGGCCGACGTCGTGGTGGTCGACCTGGAGGACGCGGTCGCCCCGGACCGCAAGGAGTACGCCCGCGAGGCCACGGCGGAACTGCTCACCGAGCCGCAGCCGGTGCCGGTGCACGTCCGCGTCAACGCCCTGGACGGCCCGCTCGCCGCCGCGGACCTGAGGGCGCTGGCCGCGCTGCCGGGGCTGTCCGGCCTGCGGCTGCCCAAGGTGACGTCCCCCGAGCAGATCACCGGCGTCGCGGCGGCCACCGGCGGGCCGCCCCTGTACGCGCTGCTGGAGACCGCCCTCGGTGTGGAGCGGGCCTACCCGATCGCCGCGGCCCATCCGGCGCTGCGCGGCATCGCCCTCGGCGAGGCGGACCTCCGGGCCGACCTGGGCGTGCACGGGGACACCGGCCTCGACTGGTCGCGCTCGCGGGTGGTCGTGGCCGCGCGGGCGGCCGGCCTGGCGCCTCCCTCGCAGACGGTGCATCCGGACACCCGGGACCTGGAGGGCCTGGCGGCGTCCTGCGCGCACGGCCGCGCCCTGGGGTTCCTCGGCCGCGCCGCGATCCACCCCCGCCAGCTGCCGATCATCGAGCGGGCGTATCTGCCGACCGAGCGGGAGCTGGAGGAGGCGGAGACGATCGTCAAGGCGGCCAGCGTGCAGCCGGGCGCGCAGGCGCTGCCGGACGGCCGGTTCGTCGACGCCGCGGTGGTGGCGACGGCCCGGCGCACCCTGTCGCTGGCCAGGCGACCCGTCCTGTCCTGACACGCGCCGAGGGCGCCCGGTGGAGATCCGGGCGCCCTCGGGGATGTCGTACGGCGGGCCGTCAGCCCTTCTTGGCGGAGTCGGCGCCGTCCTTCTTCACGTCCCGCGTGTCCTGCGCGTCCTTCACGGTGCCGCCATCGGCCTCATCGGCGTCATCGCCGTCCCCGGCACCACCGGTCTCCTCGACGCCCTCGGCGTCCTCCGCGTCCTGGGAGTCGGCGTCGTCCTCGACGGCACCGGCCGCGGGCTCCGTGCCCGGCTCGACCACGGCCTCCCGGCCCGGACGCGACCGCGCCGAGAGCACCATGTAGACCACGGCGAGCACGAAGACGAGCAGCGCCGTCCAGTTGTTGAGCCGCAGGCCGAGGATGTGGTGGGCGTCGTCGACGCGCATGTACTCGATCCAGAACCGGCCCGCGCAGTAGGCGGCGACGTACAGGGCGAACGCCCGGCCGTGGCCCAGCTTGAAGCGGCGGTCGGCCCAGATGACGAGCGCGGCGACACCGATGCACCACAGCGACTCGTACAGGAACGTCGGGTGGTAGGTGCCCGGCACCCGCCCGTCGGCCGTCGAGGTGATCTCCACGGCCCACGGCAGGTCGGTCGCCTTGCCGTACAGCTCCTGGTTGAACCAGTTGCCCCAGCGGCCGATGGCCTGCGCGAGGGCGATGCCGGGGGCGACGGCGTCCGCGTACGCGGGCATCGGGATGCCCCGGCGGCGCGCGCCGATCCAGGCGCCCAGCGCGCCGAACGCGATCGCACCCCAGATGCCGAGGCCGCCCTCCCAGATCTTGAAGGCGTCGACCCAGTCACGGCCCTCGCTGAAGTACAGCTGGTAGTCCGTGATCACGTGGTAGAGCCGGCCGCCGATCAGGCCGAAGGGCACGGCCCAGACCGCGATGTCGGCCACCGTGCCCGGCCGCCCGCCCCGGGCGATCCAGCGGCGGTTGCCGAGCCAGACGGCAACGAAGACACCGATGATGATGCAGAACGCGTAGCCGCGCAGCGGGATGGGACCGAGGTACAGCACCCCGCGCGACGGGCTGGGAATGAAGGCAAGTTCCATGGCAGGGTCGACGCTACCGTGTCGGACGGGAGGCGCGGCGGGCAGCCCGGCTACGGGTCCGTAACGAGCGCGCGGATCACGCCGCCCGCGCTGCCCCGCCGCCGCCCGCCCTACTTGTTGGCGTCCTCCACCATCTGCTTCAGCTTGGCCGGGGTCATCGACTGGTCCTGGTAGATGTTCGTGCCGTCAAGCAGCACGGTCGGGGTGCCGCTGAAGCCGCCGTTCTGGAAGGCCTGGTTGGACTTCTCCACCCAGCTGTTGTGCCTGCCGTTCCGCACGCACTCCTGGAACGGGGTGGTGTCGAGGCCGTCGACCTTGCCGGCCAGGTCGATCAGCCGGTCCTCGTCGGCGAAGGCGTCGTCGCTCTCGGGCGGCTGGTTGGTGAACAGCACGTCGTGGTACGGGGTGAACTTCCCGGCGTCCTGGGCGCAGGCGGCGGCATTCGCGGCCTTGCGGGAGCCGGTGCCGCCCATGTTGCCGTCGATGATGGTCGCCAGGTGGTACTCGACCTTGAGCTGTCCGGACTCGGTCAGCTCGTGGATCGTGTCGCGGTATGCCAGCTCGAAGCCCTTGCAGGCCGGGCAGCGGAAGTCCTCCCAGATGGTGAGCGTCGACTTGGCGCCGTCCTCACCGACGGGGATCGCGAGGCCGTCCTTGCCCTGCGCGCCCGAGGGCGCCACGACCGGCCCGGCCGAGTCACTGCCGTCGTCCTTGCCCGCGTTCGCCGCGACCACGCCGATCACCGCCGCGAGCCCCAGGACGCAGACCACGCTCGCGCCGACGATCAGCGCGCGGCGGCGCTTGTCCCTGGACCTGTGCTTCTCGCGCTCGGCCGCCAGCTTCTCCCGGGCGGTGCGCTTTCCCTGTCGATTCTTCTCGCTCACACCCCGCAGAACGAACCGGGGAGGCGCAGCGCGCCTCCCCGGTCCGAGGTCCACCCGTACGAGGGACCCTGGTCACGTGCCCGTCGTCACGCCTTTCCGCGTACGCCCTTCGCGAGGTCGGCGGCGAGGGCGCGGACGCCCTCCAGGCCGGCCGCGTCGTCGGGGGCGTCCAGCATGCGCTTGACGAACGCCGAGCCGACGATCACGCCGTCGGCGAAGCCGGCCACCTCGGCGGCCTGCGCGGCGTTGGAGACGCCGAGTCCGACGCAGACCGGGATGTCGGTGGTGGCGCGGGTGCGCCGCACCAGGTCCTCGGCCTGCGCGCCGACCGACTCACGGGTGCCGGTGACGCCCATGAGGGAGGCGGCGTAGACGAAGCCGCTGCCGGCCGCGGTGATCTCGACGAGCCGCGCGTCCTTGCTGCTGGGGGCGACCACGAAGACGGTGGCGAGCCCGTGCTTCTCCGCGTGCTCCCTCCACAGCGCCGACTCCTGGACCGGCAGGTCGGGCAGGATGCACCCGGCGCCCCCGGCCTCGGCCAGCTCGGCGGTGAACCGCTCGACGCCGTAGCGGTCGATGGGGTTCCAGTACGTCATGACGAGGATCGGCTTGCCGGTGGCGGCGTGGGCCTCCCGGACCGTGCGCATCACGTCGGCGATGCGGACGCCGCCCTTGAGGGCGATGTCGTCGGCGGTCTGGATGACCGGGCCGTCGAGCACCGGGTCGCTGTGCGGCAGACCCACCTCGACGACGTCGGCGCCGCCGTCGAGCGCGGCCTTGATCGCCTCGATGCCGCCGTCGACGGTCGGGAACCCGGCCGGGAGGTAGGCGATGAGTGCGGCGCGGCCCTCGGACCTGGCCCCGGCGAGGGTGTCGTTCAGCAGCTGTACGTTCCCGCTCACTTGGCGTCCCCCTCGATCTCCGCGGTGGTGCCGGCCTCGTCGGCGGCGACCTCGGCGTCGGTGTCGTACAGCCCGAAGTAGCGGGCGGCGGTGTCCATGTCCTTGTCGCCGCGGCCGGACAGGTTGACGACGATCAGCCCGTCCTTGCCCAGCTCCTTGCCGACCTCCAGGGCGCCGGCCAGCGCGTGGGCGCTCTCGATGGCCGGGATGATGCCCTCGGTGCGCGACAGCAGGCGCAGCGCCTGCATGGCGGCGTCGTCGGTGACCGCGCGGTACTCGCCGCGGCCGGAGTCCTTGAGGTAGGAGTGCTCGGGGCCGATGCCCGGGTAGTCCAGACCGGCCGAGATCGAGTACGGCTCGGTGATCTGGCCCTCGTCGTCCTGGAGGACGTAGGAGCGCGAGCCGTGCAGGATGCCGGGCTCGCCCGCGGTCAGGGTGGCCGCGTGCTCGCCGCTCTCGATGCCGTGCCCGGCGGGCTCGCAGCCGATGAGGCGGACGTCCGCGTCGGGGATGAAGGCGTGGAAGAGGCCGATGGCGTTGGAGCCGCCGCCGACGCAGGCGATCGCGGCGTCGGGGAGGCGTCCGGCCTGCTCCAGGAGCTGGCGGCGGGCCTCGACGCCGATGACGCGGTGGAAGTCGCGCACCATCGCCGGGAAGGGGTGCGGTCCGGCGACGGTGCCGAAGAGGTAGTGCGTGTGGTCGACGTTGGCGACCCAGTCGCGGAACGCCTCGTTGATGGCGTCCTTGAGGGTGCGGCTGCCGGACTTCACGGCGATGACCTCGGCGCCGAGCATGCGCATGCGGGCCACGTTCAGGGCCTGGCGCTGGGTGTCGATCTCGCCCATGTAGATGGTGCAGTCGAGGCCGAAGAGGGCGCAGGCCGTCGCCGTCGCCACGCCGTGCTGGCCGGCGCCGGTCTCCGCGATCACGCGGGTCTTGCCCATGCGCTTGGTGAGCAGGGCCTGGCCCAGCACGTTGTTGATCTTGTGAGAGCCGGTGTGGTTCAGGTCCTCGCGCTTGAGGAAGACACGGGCGCCGCCGGCGTGCTCGGCGAAGCGGGGTACTTCGGTGAGGGAGCTGGGGCGGCCGGTGTAGTGGACGAGCAGGTCGTCGAGTTCACGGGCGAACTCGGGGTCGTGCTTGGCCTTGTCGTACTCGACGGCCACCTCGTCGACGGCGGCGACGAGGGCCTCGGGGATGAACTTGCCGCCGAACGCGCCGAAGTAGCCTTCGGTGGTGGGGACTTGACCCTCCGGGTCGGGGATGAAGAAGTTGCTGGGCATGCGTGTACCTCACGGTGAGTGTCTGACGTGACTAATCGCCGTGGGGGCGGGTGTCGTGTGTCGGCTACAGGCCCGTCGTGGCCGGTCGCGCAGTTCCCCGCGCCCCTAGGTTGGCTGGTGCCATCGCATGCCGTTGACCTGCCCAGGTTCGTCTCCGATGACGTACCGCACCCGGCGGCCGTGGATCCGGCGCGCGGGGGCGCGGCAGCCGCGGGGGCGGCAGCCTCGCGCCAGGCGCGCATACGGATCCCTGGCGGCCAAGGTGAGCGGGAGAGTCATCGTCGGTCAGCCTACCGGGGGTCAGCCGCGGCCGTGGCGCAGTGCCGGGTGTTCGCCGGCGGCGACCAGGTCGGAGACCGCCGTCTTCGGGTCGCGGCCGGTGACCAGGGACTCGCCGACCAGGACGGCGTCGGCGCCCTCGTTGGCGTAGGCGATGAGGTCGTGCGGGCCGCGGACGCCGGACTCGGCGACCTTGACGATGTGCGCGGGGATCTCCGGAGCGACCCGTTCGAAGGTGCCGCGGTCGACCTCCAGGGTCTTCAGGTTGCGCGCGTTGACGCCGATGACCTTGGCGCCCGCGTCCACCGCGCGCTCGACCTCGTCCTCGTCGTGGACCTCGACGAGCGGGGTGAGGCCGATGGACTCGGCGCGCTCGATCAGGGACTCCAGCGCGGGCTGGTCGAGCGCCGCGACGATCAGCAGCACGAGGTCGGCGCCGTGCGCGCGGGCCTCCCACAGCTGGTACGAGGTGACGACGAAGTCCTTGCGCAGCACGGGGATGTCCACCCGGGCGCGGACCGAGTCCAGGTCGGCCAGTGAGCCGCCGAAGCGGCGCTCCTCGGTGAGGACGGAGATGACGGCGGCGCCGCCCGCCTCGTAGTCCGCGGCGAGTCCGGCCGGGTCGGCGATGGCCGCCAGCGCGCCCTTGGACGGGCTGGAGCGCTTGACCTCGCAGATGACCTTGACGCCGTCGCCGCGCAGGGCGGCCACACCGTCCTTCGCGGGACGGGCCTTGGCCGCGCGCTCCTTGAGCTCGTCGAGGCTGACGCGCGCCTGCCGCTCCGCGAGGTCGGCACGGACTCCGTCGATGATCTCGTCGAGCACACTCACGCGAGCGGCCCCCTTTCAGACGGCGAAACCTGTGGTCACTGTGATGGTATCCGGAGCGGGGCACGGGGCTCGCATCCGGCCGCCGCCGGTCCCATTACCTGGACATTCATCGGATGATCAAGGGCGGAGCCAGCCACCGAACGGCAGGTTCCGGACAACCGTGAAGACCAGCAGCAACGTCCCCAGCGCCCACAGGTGGACCGGTCCCAGTTCGACCCGCAGCGGCCGCCCGCGGGCCGCGCGGATCACCCAGACGGTCCACAGGACGGCGAACCCCAGATAGCCCAGGACCGCCGTCGCGTTGGCCTGCAGCGCGGCGAGCAGGTCCCCGTGGACGAAGGCGTGGGCGCTGCGCAGGCCGCCGCAGCCGGGGCAGAGGACCCCCGTGAAGCGCAGCAGGGGGCAGACGGGGTAGTGCCCGGGTTCGTTGGGGTCCACGGCACCCACATAGGCGAAGGCCCCGGCGACGGCCGCGAGCACCGCGGCCGGAACGGCGAGGCGGGCGGCCCGGCCCCTCGGTACGGCGCTGGTCGGGGTCGGCTGTGCGGTCTCGGCGTCCACGCCCCGCATTCTGCCCCCGGCGGTCCCCACCCGCACGTGAGGGGCGGTCCCGGCACCCGTGTGCCGCTCCGCCCCTCCGGTGGGTCCGTGACGCCGTGCGGGGTCAGCCCTTGGCGTCGGCCGTGACGCGCTCGCCGGCGACCTGGTGCACGGGATGGCTGTGCTTCGGCTGGCCGAGGCCCATCATCCGCATGATGTAGCCCACCACACCACCGAGGACCACGACTCCGAGACCGGCCCAGAAGCCCATGGGCTGGGCCGCCACCATGAACAGGCCCGCGATGCAGAAACCGATGAAGGCGATGATGACACCGGTCCAGGCGGCCGGGGTGTGACCGTGGCTGCTGCCCGCCATTGCTTGCTCCTCGTTGCTGTGTGCCGTGTCTGAGCAGGACGCTCGTACCCATTGTCCCGCACGGTCGCACGCGCCGTGAGCGGGGGTGCTCCGCCGGGGGAAGGCGCGTCAGGCGCTGGTGGGGTCCTCGCCGCGGTCGATGGCCTTCCAGAGGTCCTCGGGACGGTCCGGGTCCACGGTCTGCGGCTTGCGGCGCGGGCGCGGGGTGCCGTCGCGCTCGTAGCGGCCGGACATCGCGGGCCACTGGCGGCCGTAGCGCAGCGCGAGCAGCCCCGCGAGCAGCAGCAGGGCGCCGCCCACGGCCGCGACGTACGGCCAGGCGGTGTGCGAGAGGACGTCCACGGTGGCCGAGGTGTCGCCGGCGGCCTTCGCGGCCTGGTCGTCCAGCGCGGAGCTGTCGGAGGCGCCGGCCAGGGCGGCGGCGATGGTGCCCGCGCCGCTCAGCGCGAGCAGGCCGGCCACCGCGAAGCGGCCCGCGCGGCGGACGGCGAACACGGCGACGAGCGCGGCGAGGCCCACTATGGCCAGCGCCGCGGGCACGCCCGTGACGTCGCTGCCCTTGGCGGTCAGGGGGAACACGCCGCCGGCCACCGTCGCGGTGCCCTCCGCCCACTCCTGCCGGGTGGCGAGCAGGGCGACGGCGGCGCCGAGGGCACCGCACAGCAGGGCGACGGCGAGGCTCCGCCGGCCGGCCCGGGCGGGTCCTGCGGCTGGGGTACGGGGGTGAGGAACGGCTGTCACGTACTCCACTATCACCCGAACCCCGGGCGAACCGTCACCCGGGGTTCGGATTGGCCGGCGTGAGAATCGCCCCACCACTCCGGCGGGTTGGCCCTATTGCGCCAGTCGGTTGGCCGTGTGTACGGCGCGCAGCACCGCCGCCGCCTTGTTGCGGCACTCGGTGTCCTCGGCGACGGGGTCGGAGTCGGCGACGACGCCGGCGCCCGCCTGGACGTAGGCGGTGCCGTCGCGCAGCAGCGCGGTGCGGATGGCGATGGCGGTGTCGGAGTCGCCCGCGAAGTCGAGGTAGCCGACGCAGCCGCCGTACAGGCCGCGCCGGGAGGGTTCGAGTTCGTCGATGATCTGGAGAGCGCGGGGCTTGGGGGCGCCGGAGAGGGTGCCGGCCGGGAAGCAGGCGGTGAGGACGTCGAAGGCGGTGCGGCCGGGGGCGACCCGTCCGGTGACCGTCGAGACGATGTGCATGACGTGCGAGTACCGCTCGACGGACATGAAGTCGACGACCTCGACGGAGCCGGGCTCGCAGACCCGGCCGAGGTCGTTGCGGCCGAGGTCGACGAGCATCAGGTGCTCGGCGCGCTCCTTGGGGTCGGCGAGCAGTTCGTCGGCGAGGGCCTGGTCCTCCTGCGGGGTGGCGCCGCGGGGCCGGGTGCCGGCGATGGGGTGCACCATGGCGCGGCCGTCCTCGACCTTGACCAGGGCCTCGGGCGACGATCCGACGACGTCGAAGCCGTCGAGGCGGAGCAGGTACATGTACGGGGAGGGGTTGGTGGCCCGCAGCACCCGGTACACGTCCAGCGCGCTCGCGGTGCACGGCGTCTCGAACCGCTGGGAGGGGACGACCTGGAAGGCCTCGCCCGCGCGGATGCGCTCCTTGATGTCCTCGACGGCCTCCTGGAAGTCGGGGCCGCCCCACAGCGCGGTGTACTCGGGCAGCTCGGACGGCGGCAGCGCGGCCGGGGGCTGGGCGACCGCGCGGGTGAGGTCGGCCTCCATGACGTCCAGGCGGGCGATCGCGTCGGCGTAGGCCTCGTCGACGCCGGTCTCCAGGTCGTTGTGGTTGATCGCGTTGGCGATCAGCAGGACCGAGCCCTCCCAGTGGTCCATGACGGCGAGGTCGCTGGTGAGCAGCATGGTCAGCTCGGGGAGCCTCAGATCGTCGCGCTCCCCCGGGCCGACCTTCTCCAGGCGGCGCACGATGTCGTAGCCGAGGTAGCCGACCATGCCGCCGGTGAAGGGCGGCAGACCCAGGTCGTGGGCGAGGTCGCGGGGGGTGTGCAGGGCCTCGACGGTGGCGCGCAGGGCGGCCAGCGGGTCGCCGTCGGTGGGGACGCCGACGGGCGGGGTGCCCTGCCAGTGGGCCTCGCCGTCCCGCTCGGTGAGGGTGGCGGCGCTGCGGACGCCGACGAAGGAGTAGCGGGACCAGGACCGGCCGTTCTCCGCGGACTCCAGGAGGAAGGTGCCGGGGCGCTCGGCGGCCAGCTTGCGGTAGAGCGCCACGGGGGTGTCGCCGTCGGCGAGGAGCTTGCGGCTCACCGGGATCACGCGGCGGTCGGCGGCCAGCTTGCGGAAGGTCAGGAGGTCCATGTCGTCCATGGCGGCAGACCCTACTGACCTGCCGCGGGCGCGTCGGCACCCGCGCCGTCGGCGCCCTCGGTGCCCCCGGTGCCCCCGGTGCCCTCGGTCGCTTCGGCGAGGAGCACGTCGGCGTCGAAGCAGGTGCGGGCGCCGGTGTGGCAGGCGGCGCCGACCTGGTCGACCTTGACCAGGACGGTGTCGGCGTCGCAGTCCAGGGCGACGGACTTCACCCACTGGAAGTGCCCGGAGGTGTCGCCCTTGATCCAGTACTCCTGCCTGCTGCGCGACCAGTAGGTGCAGCGTCCCGTGGTCAGCGTGCGGTGCAGCGCCTCGTCGTCCATCCAGCCGAGCATCAGCACCTCTCCGGTGTCGTACTGCTGGGCGATGGCGGGCAGGAGGCCGTCGGCGCTGCGCTTGAGGCGGGCCGCGATCTCCGGGGCGAGCGGGCTGGGCGGCCGGGGGGAGCTGCTGGTCATGCGCCCATTGTGCCGCGCGGGCCGGACACTCCCCGGCGCTGTCCATTGGGCGGACCCGGCCGGGCGCCGTAGGCTGGCCGCATGTCGACTTTCGCCAAGCGTGAACGACTTCTGCTCGCGGACCTGTTGGAGACGGCGGGCCCGGACGCACCGACCCTGTGCGAGGGCTGGCGGACCCGCGACCTCGCCGCGCACGTGGTGGTGCGCGAGCGCCGGCCGGACGCCGCCGGGGGCACCCTGATCAAGCAGCTGGCGTCCCGGCTCGACCGGGTGATGGAGGAGTACGGCGCGAAGCCGTACGAGGAGCTGCTCCAGCTGATCCGCACCGGCCCGCCCCGGTTCTCGCCGTTCCAGCTCAAGCAGGTGGACGAGGCGGCGAACACGGTGGAGTTCTACGTCCACACCGAGGACGTCCGCCGGGCCCGGCCCGACTGGTCGCCGCGCGAGCTGGACCCGGTCTTCCAGGACGCCCTGTGGTCCCGCCTGGAGCGCGCCGCCCGGCTGATGGGCCGGGGCATCCCGACCGGCCTCGTCCTGCGCCGCCCGAACGGCCAGACGACCGTCGCCCACCGGGGCACGCCGGTGGTGACGGCCACCGGCGAGCCGTCCGAGCTGCTGCTGTTCGCGTACGGCCGCCAGGACGCGGCGAACGTGGAACTGGAGGGCGAGAAGGCCGCGATCGCCAGGCTGCAGGAGACGAAGCAGCTCGGGCTCTGAGCGCGCCGCTTCACTTCGGCAGTTCGGCCCGCCGCAGGCCCGGCGCGCACAGGGCGACGACCCCGCCGAGGGCGCAGACCACCGCGCTGACGACGAAGACCGGCCCGGTGCCCCAGACGCCGATCGCGGCGGCGGACAGCGGCATGCTCAGGGGCGCGATCCCCAGGCTGACGATCCCGGCCACCGCCGTGACGCGCCCCAGGTAGGCGGTGTCGGTCTGGGTCTGCAGCAGGGCTCCGCACATGGCGCCGCTGAGGCCCGTGAGCAGCCCCACGAGCACCGCGGTGCCGACGGCCACGGGGAGGCCGGGCGCGTACGCCAGGGCGGCGATGGCGGCGGCGCCGGGGATGATGGCTCCGGCGGCGACCAGACCGGCGTGCGGGACGCGTCCGCGCACGGTCAGCAGCAGCGCCGCCACGCCGGCCCCCGTTCCGAAGCCGCCGAGCACCCAGCCCATGCCGGAGGCGCCCCAGCCGCGTTCGTCCGCGAGCAGGGTGAGGCCGACGTTGAGCGGGCCGACGAAGCCGAGGTCGCCGAGGGCGATGGTGATCATCAGCGGGCCGAGGACGCGGTGCCGGCGGATGTGGCGCAGGCCGGCCCGCAGGTCGCGCCAGGCGGTGCTGTCCCGGGCGGTGTCGGCGGTGGCCTCGTCGGGCGGCAGCTCGCGCACCCGTACGGAGACCAGCAGCGGCACGGACACGGCGATCAGCAGCCCCGCGCACGCGAAGGCGGCGGCCGAACCGCCCACCGCCACGCCGAGCCCGCCGAGCGGGGCGCCCACCACGGCGGCGAAGCGGATGCCGAGGCCGCGCATCCCCTGGACGCGGGCGAGCTGGTCCTTGGTGGTGATCCGCGCGGGGAGCGCGCCGACGGCGGGCAGGAACACGGCGTCGACGGTGCCGAAGACGACGGCGAGCAGCGCGAGCAGCCACAGTCCGGGGTCGGTCACGAAGAGCACGGCGGCCACCGCGAGGACCGTGCCGCACCGTACGGCGTCGCTGCCGATGACGACCTTGCGCGGCCCGAACCGGTCGGCGACCACGCCGCCGCCCAGCATCAGCAGCGCCCGCGGCACCGCGCTCACGGCGGTGACGATCCCGGCCTGCGCGGCGGTGCCGTTCTGCACGGCGGCCCACGACAACGCGAGGTAGAAGACCATGTCACCGACCATGGAGACGGTGTAGGCGACGACCCAGCGCAGGACGTTGGGGTCGCGGTGGGCGGCGACCGCTGCGGCCGGGAGTACGAGGGTGTCCGGCACGGACGTGGTCCGCTCAGACACGGAACGGGAACCCGTACACGTGCAGCGCGACGTTCTCGCGCCCGTCGGTGTCACCGGCGGCTTCGGCGGCCTTGCCCTTCTCGTCGTACTTCTTCGCCAAGGCGAGCAGCTCAGCGGCCAGCTCGGCCAGCTCGGCCGAGGTCAGCCGGAGCAGGGACTCGTTGTCGGGGGCGGCGGAGTTCCACTCGGGCCCCCAGGTCTGGCGTTCGTCGAGGTAGCGGCGGTACATGCCGGCGCGCTGCTCGTGGAAGAGCCGGGTGGCCGCGAGGTGGGCGGCCGCTCGCTCGGGGGCGTCGCGGAAGTTCTCGTCGCGGATGCTGACCCCGTCCGAGGCGGGCTGCCACCACCGTTCCCTGCCGTCCGCGCTCTGCGCTTCGGCCTGCTCGACCAGCCCGTGCTCGGCGAGCTTGCGCAGGTGATAGCTGACCAGGGAGACCGCCTCGTCCACCTGCTCGGCAAGCTGCGAGGCGGTCGCCGTACGCGCCACGCACAGCCCTCGGTAGAGCTGCATGCGCAGGGGGTGCGCCAGGGCTTTGAGGGTGCCCAGGTCGGTGATGGGACGGTTCTCCTCGCGGGTCATGACCTCACGCTAATCAGAAAAGAAAAGTTGCGCAATTAATTTTGCGCAACTTCCCTTTCCTAAGGTGTCGCACCGCGCTCTTGGCGCCTGGCGGCCACACCTTCCATCAGTGCGTCATGCGCGAGGCACTCGACGGAGACTCCACGCCGCCGCGCCTCAGCCCGCAGCTCTGCCAGCTCTTCCTCGGTGAACTCGATGGTGAATGCAGTCATACGGGCATGTTAGGAGCCGGGGTCGCACAAGGTCGCACAGCTGCCACCAACGCGCGACGCCCTCGAACTAGCGAACGGGATGCCCCGCCTCGCGGAGCGTGTCCTTCACCTGGCCGATCCGCAGGTCGCCGAAGTGGAAGACGGAGGCCGCCAGGACCGCGTCCGCGCCCGCCGCCACGGCGGGCGGGAAGTCGGTGAGGCGGCCCGCGCCGCCGGAGGCGATCACCGGGACGGTCACGTGGCGCCGGACCGCCTCGATCATCTCCAGGTCGTAGCCGTCCTTCGTGCCGTCCGCGTCCATCGAGTTGAGCAGGATCTCCCCCGCGCCCAGCTCCGCGGCCCGGTGCGCCCACTCCACCGCGTCGATGCCGGTGCCGCGCCGGCCGCCGTGGGTGGTCACCTCGAAGGTGCCCGCCTCGGTGCGCCGCGCGTCCACGGACAGCACGAGGACCTGGCGGCCGAACCGCTCCGCGATCTCGCGGATCAGCTCGGGCCGGGCGATGGCGGCCGTGTTCACGCCCACCTTGTCCGCGCCGGCCCGCAACAGCTTGTCGACGTCGTCGGCGGTACGCACGCCGCCGCCGACGGTCAGCGGGATGAACACCTGCTCGGCGGTGCGCCGCACCACGTCGTAGGTCGTCTCGCGGTTGCCCGACGAGGCGGTGATGTCCAGGAACGTCAGCTCGTCGGCGCCCTCGGCGTCGTACACCTTGGCCATCTCGACGGGGTCGCCCGCGTCGCGCAGGTTCTGGAAGTTCACGCCCTTGACGACCCGGCCGTCGTCCACGTCCAGGCAGGGGATGACTCGGACCGCCAGGGTCATGAATCCACGGCTCCTCTTACTGTCCTCTGAATGCTTCCACTTCCACCGACACCAGCACCCGCGAGTCGATGAAGCCCTCGACGACCAGCAGGGTCGTCACCGGGCGTACGGCGTCGAACAGCTCCTTGTGGGCGCGGCCCACCGCGTCGACGTCGCGCGAATGTGCCAGGCACACACGCGTCCGGATCACGGACTCGATGCCGAGCCCGAACTCACCGATCGCCTCGACCGCGGTGGCGAAGGCCACCTTGGTCTGTTCGTACGGGTCGCCGTCGCCGTACAGCACGTCGCCCTTGAAGGCGGTCGTGCCGGCCACGATGACATGATCACCCGCTGCCACGGCCCGTGCGAAACCGAAGGACTCTTCCCAGGGACTTCCGCTCTGCACACGCCGTACGGCTTCGGATGTCATGGCGACACAGCCTCCAAGGCTTCTTCCAGGGTGAACGCCTTCGCGTACAGGGCCTTCCCGACGATGGCCCCCTCGACACCGGCCGGGACGAGACCGGCGATGGCGCGCAGGTCGTCCAGGGAGGAGACGCCGCCGGAGGCGACGACCGGGCGGTCGGTCGCCGCGCAGACGTTCTTCAGGAGTTCCAGGTTGGGGCCCTGGAGGGTGCCGTCCTTGGCGATGTCGGTGACGACGTACCGGGCGCAGCCCTCCTTGTCGAGGCGGGCCAGCGTCTCGTAGAGGTCGCCGCCGTCGCGGGTCCAGCCGCGGCCGCGCAGCGTGGTGCCGCGTACGTCGAGACCGACGGCGATCTTGTCGCCGTGCTCGGCGATGATCCCGGCGACCCACTCGGGGGTCTCCAGCGCGGCCGTGCCCAGGTTCACCCGCGTGCAGCCGGTGGCGAGCGCGGCGGCGAGGGTGTCGTCGTCGCGGATGCCGCCGGACAGCTCGACCTTGATGTCCATGGCCCGCGCGACCTCGGCGATCAGCGCGCGGTTGTCGCCGGTGCCGAACGCGGCGTCCAGGTCGACGAGGTGCAGCCACTCGGCGCCGGAGCGCTGCCAGGCGAGGGCGGCCTCCAGCGGGGAGCCGTAGGAGGTCTCGGTGCCGGACTCGCCGTGCACGAGGCGGACGGCCTGCCCGTCGCGGACGTCGACGGCGGGGAGGAGTTCGAGCTTGCTCATCTCTACCGGGCTCATCTCTTCTACCGGGCTCATCTCTACAGGGTCTCGATCCAGTTGGTGAGGAGCTGGGCTCCCGCGTCACCGGACTTCTCGGGGTGGAACTGCGTGGCCCACAGGGCGCCGTTCTCCACGGCGGCCACGAAGGGCTTGCCGTGCGTGGACCAGGTGACCTTGGGCGGGGCGATCAGCGGGTTGAGCGACTCCTGGGTCCAGTCGTGGACGGCGTAGGAGTGCACGAAGTAGAAGCGGGCGTCCGCGTCCAGGCCGGCGAAGAGCTGGGAGTCGGCCGGCGCGTCGACGGTGTTCCAGCCCATGTGGGGCACGATGTCGGCCTGGAGCGGGCCGACCGTGCCGGGCCACTCGTCCAGGCCCTCGGCTTCCACGCCGTGCTCGATGCCGCGTGCGAACAGGATCTGCATGCCCACGCAGATGCCCATCACCGGGCGGCCGCCCGACAGCCTGCGGTCGACGACCCAGTCGCCGCGGGCCGCCTTGAGGCCGTCCATGCAGGCGGCGAAGGCGCCGACGCCGGGGACCAGCAGGCCGTCGGCGTTCATGGCCTTGTCGTAGTCACGGGTGATCTCGACGTCGGCTCCCGCGCGCGCGAGGGCGCGCTCGGCGGAACGGATGTTGCCGAAGCCGTAGTCGAAGACGACGACCCGCTTGGCGGGGGAGGTCAATTCCACACCTCCAGGCGCAGCACGCCCGCGAACAGACACATCGCGGCACCGATGGAGAGCAGCACGATCAGGCCCTTGGGCATCTGCTGCTTGGCGAAGGAGATGATGCCGCCGATGAAGAACAGGCCGACGACGATCAGCGCGGTGGACGTACCGTTCATGGGTTAGAGCGCGCCCTTCGTGGAAGGCAGGATGCCGGCCGCGCGCGGGTCGCGCTCGCTGGCGTAGCGCAGGGCCCGGGCCAGCGCCTTGAACTGGCACTCCACGATGTGGTGCGCGTTGCGCCCGTACGGCACGTGCACGTGCAGGGCGACCTGGGCCTGGGCGACGAAGGACTCCAGGATGTGCCGGGTCATCGTGGTGTCGTACTCGCCGATCATCGGCGCCATCTTCTCGGGCTCGGTGTGCACGAGGTAGGGGCGGCCGGAGAGGTCGACGGTGACCTGGGCGAGGGACTCGTCCAGCGGGACCGTGCAGTTGCCGAAGCGGTAGATGCCCACCTTGTCGCCGAGGGCCTGCTTGAAGGCGGCGCCCAGCGCGAGGGCGGTGTCCTCGATGGTGTGGTGGGAGTCGATGTGCAGGTCGCCGTCGGTCTTCACGGTGAGGTCGAACAGACCGTGCCGGCCGAGCTGGTCGAGCATGTGGTCGTAGAAGCCGACGCCGGTGGCGATGTCGGTCTTCCCGGTGCCGTCGAGGTCGATCTCGACGAGGACCGAGGTCTCCTTGGTCGTACGCTCCACGCGTCCCACGCGGCTCATGTGTTCTGCTCCTTCTTGACTTCACGTACCGCGTCGAGGAACGCGTCGTTCTCCTCCGGGGTTCCGGCGGTGACCCGCAGCCACCCCGGTACGCCGTTGTCCCGGACCAGCACGCCCCGGTCGAGGATCTTCCGCCAGGCCTCGTGGGAGTCCGCGAACCGCCCGAACTGGACGAAGTTGGCGTCGGACTCGGTCACCTCGTAGCCGATGGCGCGCAGTTCGGCGACCAGCCGGTCCCGCTCGGTCTTCAGCTGCTCGACGTACTTCAGCAGCGTGTCCGTGTGCTCCAGGGCGGCCAGCGCGGTCGCCTGGGTCACGGCCGAGAGGTGGTACGGCAGCCGTACGAGCTGGACGGCGTCGACGACGGCCGGGTGCGCGGCGAGGTAGCCCAGGCGCAGGCCCGCCGCGCCGAACGCCTTCGACATGGTGCGGGAGATCACGAGGTGCGGCCGGCCGTCCAGCAGCGGCAGCAGCGAGGCGCCGTGGCTGAACTCGATGTAGGCCTCGTCCACGACGACCATCGAGGGCTTCGCCGCCTGGGCGGCCTCGTACAGGGCGAGGACGGTCTCGGCCGGGACGGCGTTGCCGGTGGGGTTGTTGGGGGTGGTGATGAAGACGACGTCCGGGCGGTGCTCGGCGAGGGCGCGCTCGGCGGCGGGCACGTCGATGGTGAAGTCGTCGTGGCGCGGGCCGGAGATCCAGCCCGTGCCGGTGCCGCGCGCGATGAGGCCGTGCATCGAGTACGAGGGCTCGAAGCCGATCGCGGTGCGGCCCGGGCCGCCGAAGGTCTGGAGCAGCTGCTGGATGACCTCGTTGGAGCCGTTGGCCGCCCAGACGTTGCCCGTGTCCAGCGGGTGGCCGGAGGTCTTCGTCAGGTACTCGGCGAGCCTGGTGCGCAGCTCGACCGCGTCCCGGTCCGGGTAGCGGTTGAGGTCGCGGGCGGCCTCGCGGACCCGCTCGGTGATCCGTTCGACCAGCGCCTCGGGCAGCGGGTAGGGGTTCTCGTTGGTGTTCAGCCGTACGGGCACGTCCAGTTGGGGCGCGCCGTAGGGGGACTTGCCGCGCAGCTCGTCCCGTACGGGGAGATCGTCGATGCCGGTCACTTGCCGTCCGGAACCTTCCACTCGAACCTCGCCTTGATCGCCGCCCCGTGCGCGGGCAGGTCCTCGGCCTCCGCCAGCGTCACCACGTGGTGCGCGACCTCGGCCAGCGCGTCGCGCGTGTAGTCGACGATGTGGATGCCGCGCAGGAAGGACTGCACGGACAGGCCCGAGGAGTGGCAGGCGCAGCCGCCGGTGGGCAGGACGTGGTTGGACCCGGCCGCGTAGTCACCGAGGGAGACGGGCGCCCAGGGGCCGACGAAGACCGCGCCGGCGTTCTTCACCCGGTCGGCGAGGGCGGCGGCGTCGGCGGTCTGGATCTCCAGGTGCTCGGCGCCGTAGGCGTCGACCACGCGGAGGCCCTCGTCCAGGCCGTCGACCAGGACGATCGCGGACTGGCGGCCCTTCAGGGCCGGGACGATCCGGTCGTCGATGTGCTTGGTGGCCTCGACCTGCGGCTGGAGTTCCTTCTCGACCGCGTCCGCGAGCTCCACGGAGTCGGTGACCAGGACGGCGGCGGCCAGCGGGTCGTGCTCGGCCTGGCTGATCAGGTCGGAGGCGACGTGCACCGGGTCGGCGGTGGCGTCGGCGAGGACCGCGATCTCGGTCGGGCCGGCCTCGGCGTCGATGCCGATCTTCCCGGTGAAGTAGCGCTTGGCGGCGGCGACCCAGATGTTGCCGGGGCCCGTGACCATGTTGGCGGGCGGGCAGGACTCGGTGCCGTACGCGAACATCGCGACGGCGGTGGCGCCGCCCGCCGCGTACACCTCGTCGACGCCGAGCAGGGCGCAGGCGGCGAGGATGGTCGGGTGCGGGAGGCCGTTGAACTCGGCCTGGGCGGGCGAGGCGAGGGCGACCGACTCGACGCCGGCCTCCTGCGCGGGCACCACGTTCATGATCACGGACGACGGGTAGACCGACCGGCCGCCGGGCGCGTACAGCCCGACCCGTTCGACCGGCACCCACTTCTCGGTGACCGAGCCGCCGGGCACGACCTGCGTGGTGTGGGTGGTGCGGCGCTGCTCGCGGTGGACGAGCCGGGCGCGGCGGATGGACTCCTCCAGGGCCGCGCGCACGGCCGGGTCCAGCTCCTCCAGCGCGCGCGTGAGCGCGGCCGCCGGGACCCTGACCTGGTCCAGCCTGACCCCGTCGAACTGCTCGGCGAAGTCGATCAGCGCCGCGTCGCCCCGATGATGCACGGCCTCGCAGATCGGACGCACCTTCTCCAGGGCGGCCGAGACGTCGAAGTCGGCTCGGGGCAGCAGGTCGCGCAGGGCGGGGCCCTCGGGGAGGGCGTCGCCGCGCAGATCGATTCGGGAGATCACGGAACCAATTCTCTCAGACCCGCGTCGGACACGGTTCGCGCGTATCAATGGCTGATACAGAACGCGACGGCCCCGCGCGGCCCACGGGCAACTCACCCGAATCGGTGCTCACTTTGAGTGTTCGGAGTGTCACCCAGTGGGCATGAACGGTTGTACGAAGAGTGAGCGACCGACGAGTAGCTGGGGAGGGAGTGAAGTGCTGTGACCGTAGTGGTGGGCCCCCGTGACGGAGAGCTGCCGGACGACCTGACCGCCGCCGAGGCCGGCATGTGGCAGGCCTTCCGCAACGGCAGCGTGTACGACCTCAGCAGCGGCGACGCGCTCGTCGACGACCCGCACGGCGGGCACCCGTGGGGACCGGAGCGGAGCGTGCGGGCCCGCATCGTCTGCTGGCTGCTGCTCGACGGTCCCCCGGCCCTCGCGGGCCGGGTGGCCTCGCTCCAGCTGACGGGCGTGCGGATCAGCGGCACGATGGACCTCGCCGGCGGCACCGTGGAGCCGTACGTCGAGCTGCGCGGCTGCCGGTTCGAGCGGGAGGTGCTGCTGCCGGAGACCCGGTTCACGACCGTGCGCCTGGTGGACTGCTGGGTGCCGCGGCTGGAGGCGGCCCGGCTGCACACCGAGGGCGACCTGCACCTGCCCCGCTCCCGCTTCCCCGGCGGCATCCGCCTGACGGACGCGCAGATAGGCACCGACCTGCTGCTCAACCAGGCGATCGTGCACCGGGACCGCCACGGCCGTTCCATCGCGGCGGACGGCATGACGGTCGGGCAGGACCTCCAGGCCGAGATGCTGGAGTCGCACGGCGAGATGAGTCTGCGCAGCGCCCAGGTCGGCGTGTCGCTGAGCCTGCGCGGCGCCCGGCTCCTCAACCCGTACACGCGGCACGCGCTCAACGCACCGCAGCTGACGGTGGAGCGCACCCTGTACCTGACACCGGCCGGGCTCGGCAGCCCGCTGCTGCGGGGCACCACGCCCGCGCAGGGGACGCGGATCCAGCGCTTCGAGTGCGAGGGCGGGGTGCGGCTGGACGACGGGCGGTTCGGCGACGCGCTCGACTTCGAGCATGCCCGGTTCGCCTTCGCCGACGACCAGGAGCTGTCGCTGCGCCGGGTGCAGACGCCCGAGCTGCGGTTCCTGGGCGAGCGGCCGGCGCGCGGCCGGGTGGTGCTGTCGGGGGCGCGGGTCGTCAATCTGATGGACCGGGCGGACAGCTGGCCAGGACCGGGCCGGCTGCACATGGGCGGCTTCACCTACGAGAACCTGGTGCCGCGGGGGCCGTTCCCGCTGGAGAAGCGGCTGCGCTGGGTGGGCGCCGCGACCGCCGAGTACAACCCGGAGCCGTACGAGCGCCTCGCCGCCGTGCTGCGGGCCGGCGGCGAGGACGAGGACGCCCGCGAGGTGCTGCTCGCCAAGCACCGCCGGCGCCGCGAGAGCCTGCCGATCGCCGCGAAGCTCGTGGGGTACGCCCAGGACTGGACGGTCGCGTACGGCTACCGGCCGGGGCGGGCCGCGGTGTGGATGGCGGTGCTGTGGGCGGCGGGCTCGCTCGCCTTCGCCCGCGCGGAACCGCCGCCGTTGAAGACCGGCGAGCACCCGGACTGGAACCCGGCCCTCTTCGCCCTCGACCTGCTCCTGCCGGTCATCGACCTGGGCCAGGCCGGCTTCTGGCAACTCCACGACGCCTGGCAGTGGCTGGCGACGGCCCTGATCCTGCTGGGCTGGATCCTGGCAACGACGGTCGCGGCGGGCGCGACCCGCCTGCTGCGCAGAGGCTGATCCCTCCGGGGGTGAGGCGCCTCCACGTCCGACGCCCACAGCCCGCGACCGCCGGGGCCACCCGCACCCGACCACGAAAGCCGCACGGATGGCGCGACCTCCGGGGGTGGGGCGCTTCAGGTCCGACGCCCCACAACCCGCGGCCGCCGACGGCGAGAAGCCCCGCCGGGGCCACCCGCACCCGACGACGAAAGCCGCACGGGTGGTGCGGGTGGGAACACAATCGGCCGAAGGCGAAGCCGAGGCCGAATCCGGACCCGGCCCGCACAACCATCCCGCCCGGTCGACCGTCGTAGACACCATGCTGCGCGCGTTCCTAAGGACCGCGGCCGCCCGGGCCCGCGCCCGGACCTCACGGCCCGCCCAAGACGACGACGTGCTCCTCGACGCCCCCGACGACCGCCTCGCCCCCGCCCTCCTCGCCGCGGCCCGCGGCGAGCACACCCCCGCGGCCGGCCTCCTCGCCGGCACCCGCGAGGACGCGGAGTGGGAGCACCGCGACCGGTACACCACACGGCTCGCCGCCTTCTCCCGCTCCCGTTCCGAATGGCTCGACACCTGGCGGGCCACCGCCCCGGACGACCCCGGCGCCCCGCTGGTCGCGGCGCGCCTGGCGGTCGCCCGCCACTGGGACTCACCGGACCGTGCCGAGCTGCTGCGCCAGATCGTGCCCACGGTCACCGCGGCGGCCGAGGGCGCCGGACCCGACCCGGTGCCCTGGCGCACGGCGCTGGACGCGGCGCGGGGCGCCGGCGCCGGACACGCCGAGTTCGAGCGGCTGTGGGGACAGGCGGTCCGCCGCTCCCCGCACCACTACGGCTGCCACGTCGCCGCCCTGGAGTACCTGGCCGCCGCCTCCCCCGGCGCCCACCGCGAATGCCTGGACTTCGCCGAGACGGCCGCGCAGGACGCCCCCGAGGACGCACTGGTCCGGGCGCTGCCGCTGCGGGCGGCCTTCACCTGTCTGCGGGCCACCGGCGCCGACGGCGGCTCCGCGAGCGGCGTACCCCCGCGTGACCTCCGTGTCCGCCTGGACGCGGCCGCCGACCGCGCGATCGCCCTGTCGGCGGCCCACCCGGCGGCCGACCCCTGGGCGGCGGAGCTGCGGAACCTGCTGGCGTACGTCCTCGTGTGCCTGGACCGGCCCGCGGACGCGGCGGAACAGCTGCGGCTGACCGGCCCGTACGTCACGTCCTTCCCCTGGGACCGGGAGACGGACGACCCGCTCGGCCGCTTCCTCCAGGTGCGCGCGGACGTCCGCGCGGCCGTGACCGCCGCGCCGACGACGGGTTCGGGCCATCCACGAAGTGGGCGGGGCGGACGCGTCGGTCCCGGCGACCATTAGGCTTCTGCGTCGTGACCACCGTCCGGCTCCCCCTCTTCCCCCTGAACTCCGTCCTGTTCCCGGGGCTGGTGCTCCCCCTCAACATCTTCGAGGAGCGCTATCGCGCCATGATGCGCGAACTGCTGAAGACCTCCGAGGACGAACCCCGCCGGTTCGCCGTCGTGGCGATCCGTGACGGCTACGAGGTGGCCCAGAGCGCTCCCGGCCTGCCCGACCCGACGGCCACGCTGGAACGCGGGCCGACGGCCGGGTTCGGCCCCGACCCGATCAAGGCGTTCCACAAGGTGGGCTGCATCGCGGACGCCGCGACGATCCGCGAGCGGGCCGACGGCACCTTCGAGGTGCTGGCGACCGGCACGAACCGGGTGCGCCTCGTCTCGGTGGACGCTTCGGGCCCCTTCCTGACGGCGGAGCTGGAACCGCTGTCGGAGGAACTGGGCGACGAGGCCGGCGCGCTGGCCGAGGGCGTCCTGCGGTCCTTCCGGCAGTACCAGAAGCGGCTGGCGGGGGCGCGCGAGCGGTCGCTGGCGACCGGCGCCGAGCTGCCGGACGAACCGGGTGTGGTCTCGTACCTGGTCGCCGCCGCGATGATGCTCGACACGCCGACGAAGCAGCGTCTGCTCCAGGCTCCGGACACCGCGTCCCGCCTGCGGGACGAGCTGAAACTCCTTCGCTCCGAGACCGCCGTCATCCGTACGCTGCCGTCCCTGCCCGCGTCGGAACTGACGCGCGGCCCGACGAGTCTCAACTGAGGTACCGGCCCGCATGGCGAAGAAGTCGAAGAAGCAGCAGTCCGGCGGCACGCCCGCGACGGTGGCCCTCACGGCGGCCGGGGTGACGTACACCGTGCACGCCTACGAGCACGACCCCGCGCACCCGTCGTACGGCGAGGAGGCGGCCGAGGCGATGGGCGTCTCGCCGGAGCGGGTCTTCAAGACGCTGGTGGCGGACGTCGACGGCGCCCTGACGGTCGCGGTGGTGCCGGTGGCGGGCCAGCTGGACCTGAAGGCCCTGGCGGCCGCGGTGGGCGGCAAGCGCGCGGCGATGGCCGACCCGGCGCTGGCCGAGCGCACCACGGGCTACGTGCGGGGCGGCATCTCGCCCCTGGGCCAGCGCAAGCGGCTCGCGACGGTGCTGGACGCGTCGGCCTCGGGCCACGCCACGATCTGCGTCTCGGCGGGCCGCCGCGGCCTGGAGGTCGAGCTGGCCCCCGACGACCTCACCAAGCTGACGGACGCGGTCCTCGCGCCGATCGGACGCGCGTAACCCCTCGACGAGGGCGCCGTTCTCGGCTAATCAGACAGAACATGTCGAAGAGAACCCGCAAACGCAGGTGGCGCACCAGAAAGGGCCGGGCGAACCACGGCCGCCGCCCCGCCTAGACCGGGCGACGGCACGCGAGCCGCGTCGGCTCGGCGGGAGCTACGCCGGCTCGGCGGGAGTTACGCCGGCTTGTCCCCGTACGGTGCGGGCCAGGGGTCCGGCTCCGGGTCCCTGGGGCCGAACAGGCCCGTCAGCCCCAGGTGGACGACGAGCGCCGCCAGCGACCAGGCCAGCAGCGCGCCCTTCGCGCCCAGCTTCAGCGGCGCGTCGAACGTCACGCCCTTGCCCACGTCCTTCGCGTGGGCGATCACGTCCTGTGCGGGGCCGAGCCACACGCCGACCCGCCACGCCAGGAGCGAGCCGAGCAGTCCGCCGACGCCCAGCGCCACCACCAGCGGCACGCCGCCGCGCCGCCGCAGCAGGAAGGCCACGACCGCGCTGAGCGCCCCGAACGCCAGCGCGAGCAGCGTGAACGTTCCGTCGACGCCGATCGCCTGCTCGCCCTCGGACTGCTTCAGGAAGACCACCCAGCGCTCGTCGACCACGTCGCCGACCAGCGGCACGGTCGGGGCCAGCTTCCACCACAGCACGCCCAGCAGCGCCCCGGAGAGCGCGATCGCCAGCACGGCCACGGCGGCCTGCCGCACTTCGGTCAGCATCCCGGGGCCGTCCTGTTCGCCGTGGTGGTCGTACGGTGCGCCGGGCGCGGTCCCCACCGCGTGCGCGCCGACGGGCGGCGGCACCGGCCCGCCCTGGTACGACGGGCGTTCGTTCGGCGGGGGTGGCGGATTCAGAGGAGCGGTCACCGTGCCATCGTGCCAAACCCGCCGGTGCGGCACATCACCGGACGGCCGCCCTGCGGTACGCCCAGGTGGCGACGGCCAGGGAGATCACACCGACCCCGGCGCACACCGCGAGGTCACCGAGGACGAAGGCCCAGTCGGGCCGCTCCCCGAAGGTGCGCGCGAACGCCTCCACGCCGTACGTCGAGGGCAGCAGGTCCCGGACCAGCCGGACCGCCTCCGGCATCCGCTCGGCCGGCAGCACACCCAGCAGCAGCGCCGCCGACATGCCCAGCTGACCCAGCAGGGTGGCGAACTCGGGCCGGGGCGCGAGCAGGCCGAGGGCCGCGCCCAGTCCGGCGAGCGCGGCGCCCGCCAGCGGGATCACCGCCACCAGCACCCACAGATGCGTCATCGGCAGCCCGTACAGCAGACAGCCGAACACCGCCGTCACGACGGTCCCGGGCACCGTGAAGGACGCGTACGCGCCCGCCGCGCCCAGCACCACGGCGGCCGGCGGCACCGGCAGCGTCGCGTAGTGGTCGAGGCCGCCGCTGGCCCGCAGCTGCCCGAAGTACTGGGCGAGCAGGTTCAGCGCCACGAAGGCCACGACGAGCACCGCCGAACCGGCGACAACGGCCCGCGCCTCGCCGCCGCCGTCCACCACGCCGCGCATCAGGATCATGATGCCGACCGACTGGAAGGTGGCCACGAAGAGCAGCGGGATGCGCGCGACCCGCGCCCGGGACAGCTGCGCCCGGTACACGGCCACCAGGGAGGGCCACAGCCGCGCCTTGGGTCCCAGCTCGGCGGCGTCCTGCTCCTCGACGGCCAGGACGCCGCCCGGCAGGACATCGGCGGATACGACACTCACGTCGCGCTGCTCCCCTTCGTTGGGGTCGTTGGAGACGGTCGCCCTGACGGGTACGGATGCGGCGGCCGATGTGCTCACCGTGCGTGCGCTCAAGCCCTCACCAGCCCCTGCCGCGCCGCGCCGCCCAGCGCCAGGTATACGTCCTCCAGGCTGGGCGTGGCCAGGGTGAAGTCGTCGAGCGCGGCGAAGGCGGCACCGCCGGTGACGGTGGCGACGACCGCGCGGGCCTCCTCGGGGGCCAGCCGCAGCGTCCAGCGCCGCCCCGACTCGACGACGCGGTCGCGCAGGGCGGCGACCTCCGGGACGTGCAGAGGGGCCGTCTCGCGCCACACCAGGTCGACGCGGACCTCGCCGGCGACCTTCTCCTTGAGCCCGGAGGGCGTGTCGCAGGCGATGACGCGTCCCCGGTCGAGGACGGCGACCCGGTCGAGGACGGTCTCGGCCTCGATGACGTTGTGGGTGACGAGCAGGACGGTGGTGCCGCGTTCGGCGCGCCGCCGGTCGACGGCCGCCCACACCGCGCGCCGGGCCACCGGGTCCATGCCGGTGGTCGGCTCGTCCAGCACGAGCAGCGGGCGCTCCCCGACCAGCGCGGAGGCGAAGCAGGCGAGGCGGCGCTGGCCGCCGGAGAGCTTCTTGATCGGGCGGGCGGCGAGGGGGGTCAGGCCCAGCTCGTCGAGGACCGCGTCCCGCTCGGCGCGCGCCCGCCGCACCTCCAGGCCGCGCAGCCGCCCGGTGGTCTCGGCGGCGAGCGACACGGTCAGCTCGTCCAGGGCGCTGGACTCCTGTCCGAGGTAGGCGAGGATCCGGGCGGCCCGCTCGGGGTGGCGCACGACGTCGTGCCCGAGGATCTCCACGCTGCCGCGGTCGGGCCGCATCAGGCCGGTGAGCTGGCGTACGAGGGTGGACTTGCCGGCGCCGTTGGGCCCGAGCAGGCCGAAGATCTCACCGCGGCGGATGTCCAGGGTCACGTCGTCGGTGGCCCGCACCTCGGGAGTGGCGGGAACGCCGCGCCTGCCGCGCTGGGCCGGATAGGTCTTGGTCAGTCCGCGCACCGCGCACACGGCGCCGCCACCGGGTCGTAGTGCCTGTGCCGCGCGCGTACTCACAAGGGACGAGACTACGGGGTCCGTCCCCCCGGCCCGCCCCGGGGTCCGCCCATAAGTGTCGATTCAGCCGGGGAGGCGCCGGAGCGCCTCACTCCGCCGCGGGGGTGCGTTCGGTCGCCGTCCGCACGTCGATCTCCCGCCAGAACCCGGCCCGGATCGCGTACCGGTCGTGCTCGTCGATCTGGTCGTCCTTGTGGGCCAGCAGCCCGAAGCGCGCCGCGTAGCGCAGCAGCTCCCCGTCCACGCGGTGCGGGATGCGCGGGTACATCCCGGAGAGTTTCTGCAGGTGGCCGTGGTCGCCGAGGCGCTCCAGCCAGCGGCGGGCGAAGACCTGACCGACCTCGTACGGGTCGCCGCCGACCGTGGTGATGTCCTCCTCGCGGTCGGCCCAGCGCTGCTCGGCCGTGGTGAGCTGGGCCAGCGTCGGCATGGAGGCGGCCTCGGACGGCTCGGCGGCGGGCCGGTCGACCCAGCCCTTGTCGGAGGACCAGCGCAGGGTGGCGGTGGTCGGTTGCGGGGCATGAGGGGCGCCGGGGGCGCGCAGGGCGGCCAGGTCCTTGGGGGTGGGCACGCCCTTGGCGGGCGGTACGCGCTCCTCGGCGCCGTTGCGCCCGGCGGCCGTCGTGGGGTGCTCGGGCTCCTGTGCGGGCCGTTCGGCGGTCGCCGAGAGGGCCGATTCGGGCAGCGGCGCGGAGAGGATCGCGGCGATCTCGGGGCGGGGCACGGGCGGCGGCGCGCAGATCCCGCCGAGTTCCTTGGCGCGTACCGCCTTGGTGATCCACGTACGGTCCAGGACGCGTCGTTCGTCGGCCTCGGCGACCAGGTCCTCGGACTGGTTGTAGTCGCCGTCGGCGGCCTGTACGGCCCACAGGTGGACGGCGACGCCGTGCTCCTTGGCGGCCATCATGCCGGGCAGCAGATCGCCGTCGCCGGTCACCAGGACGACGTCGGAGCAGGCGCGGTTGCGGGCGAGCTCGGTCAGCTCGGCGTGCATGGCGGCGTCGACGCCCTTCTGCGCCCAGCGGCCGTCACTGCGCGTGAGGGCACCAAGCCGGACGGTGACCCGGGGCATCACGCGCAGCCGGCGGTGTTCGGGCTGCGGGACACGGTCGGGGGCGCCGTCGAACCAGTAGATGCGCAGCAGGGGCTGCCCGGTGTCGGATTCGGCGCGGTCGCGCAGCCCCTGGATGAGGGCGGCGTGGTCGACGGTGATGCGCGAGCGTGAGGGCTCCCCGGCGAGCAGACTCGCGGCGGCCCCCAGCAGATACCCGGCGTCCACCAGGACGATGCAGCGGTCCACGCGATCCACCCTCTTTCCGGGAGGTTTGCTTCGGGCTTCCTTCGAGTCTGCCCGACGGCGCGGAGGTTAACGGCCCGAACTCGATCTTCGGCGTGGCGTTTCGGCGGACCGGACCCCGACGAGCCGTGTCACGCACGGTAATTGCCCGATATGCGTTCTTTATCGGCCTATGTGAATCTGGTTCCGTCGTTGGCCCCTAGATCCCCCTCAGGAGGTAGATCACCATGGCCAAGAACAAGAACAACCGTGACCGTAAGCAGCCCCACGCCGAGCGCGCCCCGCAGGGCGCCGAGTCGAACGTGCTGGAGCGCGAGGAGCAGCACTCCCCGCAGCTGACGACGCCCGGCGACGCCGCGTCCCGCAAGCGCCAGAAGCGCTTCGGCCACAACTGAGCAACACCACAGCCACAACTGGCATGGGGCGCGCCCGGCAACCGGGAGCGCCCCTCGCTCGCTTTCGGGCAGAGCCCCGTCAGCCCGCCAGGCAGGACGGCCCGAGCAGCACCTTCAGGTCGCCGAAGAGCGCCGGATCGGGCTTGACCCGGTGCCGGTCCAGCCGGAGCACCGTCGTCTTCGTCGGGCCCTGGAGCTTGATCCGCACCTCGCTGTCGCCCCGGTGGTGGGTGAGGATCTCGCCGAGGCGGCTGACCATCGGCGGCGTGATGCGGGTGGCCGGGATGGTGAGGACCACGGGCGCGTTGGTGCCCGCGTTGGACAGATCGGGGACCTGCAGCTCCATCGCGACCAGCCGCGGCACGTCCTCCCGCTTGTCCAGCCTGCCCTTGACGAAGACCACGGCGTCCTCGACGAGTTGGGTGGACACCAGCTGGTAGGTCGCCGGGAAGAACATGCACTCCAGGGAGCCGGCCAGGTCCTCGACGGTGGCGATGGCCCAGGCGTTGCCCTGCTTGGTCATCTTGCGCTGGAGGCCGGAGATGATGCCGCCGATGGTGACGACCGCGCCGTCCCCAAAGTCACCGCCGGTGAGCTGGGAGATGCTCGCGTCGGCCTTGTCGGACAGCACGTGCTCCAGGCCGAAGAGCGGGTGGTCGGAGACGTAGAGACCGAGCATCTCCCGCTCCTGGGCGAGCAGATAGGTCTTGTCCCACTCGTCCTCGCCGAAGACGACGTCGAGTCCGAACCCCGGCTCCTCGCTCTGCTCGTCGCCCATGCCGCCGAAGAGGTCGAACTGCCCCTCGGCCTCCTTGCGCTTGACCGCGACCACGTTGTCGATCATCGGCTCGTACTGCGCGGTGAGGCCCTTGCGGGTGTGCCCCATCTCGTCGAAGGCGCCGGCCTTGATCAGCGACTCGGTGGTCCGCTTGTTGCAGACGACCGCCTCGACCTTGTCCAGGTAGTCGGGGAACGAGGCGTACTTCCCCTTCGCCTTGCGGCACCTGATGATCGACTCGACGACGTTGGTACCGACGTTGCGGACGGCGGAGAGGCCGAAGAGGATCACGTCGTCGCCCTGCGCGGCGAAGTTCGACATGGACTCGTTGACGTTGGGCGGCAGGACCTTGATGCCCATGCGCCGGCACTCGTTGAGGTAGACGGCCGACTTGTCCTTGTCGTCCTTGACCGAGGTGAGCAGGGCCGCCATGTACTCGGCCGGGTAGTTGGCCTTGAGGTACGCCGTCCAGTACGACACCAGGCCGTAGGCGGCGGAGTGCGCCTTGTTGAAGGCGTAGCCGGCGAACGGGACCAGCACGTCCCACAGGGCCTGGATGGCCTCGTCGCTGTAGTCCTTCTTGCGGGCGCCCTCCTGGAAGAGGACGAAGTTCTTCGCCAGTTCGTCGGGCTTCTTCTTGCCCATCACGCGGCGCAGGATGTCGGCCTCGCCGAGCGAGTAGCCCGCGATGATCTGGGCGGCCTTCTGCACCTGCTCCTGGTAGACGATCAGGCCGTAGGTGACCGCGAGGACCTCCTGGAGGGGCTCCTCCAGCTCCTTGTGGATCGGCGTGATCTCCTGGAGGTTGTTCTTGCGCAGCGCGTAGTTGGTGTGCGAGTCCATGCCCATCGGGCCGGGACGGTAGAGCGCGGAGACGGCGGAGATGTCCTCGAAGTTGTCGGGCTTCATCAGCCGCAGCAGCGAGCGCATCGGTCCGCCGTCGAACTGGAACACGCCGAGCGTGTCGCCGCGCTGGAGCAGGTCGAAGGTGGTCGGGTCGTCCAGCGGCAGCGACAGCAGGTCGAGGTCGATGCCCTTGTTGGACTTCACCATCTTGACGGCGTCGTCCATGATCGTGAGGTTGCGCAGGCCGAGGAAGTCCATCTTCAGCAGGCCGAGCGACTCGCACTGCGGGTAGTCCCACTGCGTGATGGTCACGCCGTCCGTGTGCCGCACCCAGATGGGGGCGTGGTCGACGATGGGCTCGCTGGACATGATCACGCCGGCCGCGTGCACGCCCATCTGCCGGACCAGGCCCTCGACGCCCTTGGCGGTGTCGATGACCTTCTTCACGTCCGGCTCGTTCTCGTACATCGCGCGGATCTCGCCGGCCTCGCTGTAGCGGGGGTGGGTCGAGTCCGTGATGCCGTTGAGGTCGATGCCCTTGCCGAGGACGTCGGCGGGCATCGCCTTGGTGAGCCGGTCGCCCATCGCGTACGGGTAGCCCAGCACACGCGCGGAGTCCTTGATGGCGTTCTTCGCCTTGATCTTGCCGTAGGTGCCGATCATGGCGACCTTGTCGGCGCCGTACTTCTCCGTCACGTACCTGATCACCTCGACGCGCCTGCGCTCGTCGAAGTCGATGTCGACGTCGGGCATGGAGACGCGCTCGGGGTTGAGGAACCGCTCGAAGATCAGGCCGTGCGGGATGGGGTCGAGGTCGGTGATGCCCATCGCGTAGGCCACGATCGAACCGGCCGCGGAGCCTCGGCCGGGGCCGACCGCGATGCCCTGGTTCTTGGCCCACATGATGAAGTCGGCGACCACGAGGAAGTAGCCCGGGAACCCCATCTGGATGATGACGTCCATCTCGTACTCGGCCTGCTTCTGGCGGTCCTCCGGGACGTGGCCCGCGAAGCGGCGCTCCATGCCGCGGCGGACCTCCTCCTGGAACCAGGTGACCTCGGTGAAGCCGTCGGGGATGTCGAACTTCGGCATGAGGTCGCGCTTCTCGAACATGCCGTCGGTGTCGATCATCTCGGCGATCAGGCGCGTGTTGGCGCAGCCCTCCTGCCAGGCGTCGGAGGAGTCGATGGCGTACATCTCGTCCGTCGACTTCAGGTAGTAGCCGGTGCCGTCGAAGCGGAAGCGGTCCGGGTCGGAGAGGTTCTTGCCGGTCTGGATGCACAGCAGCGCGTCGTGGGCGGTCGCCTCGTGCGCGTAGGTGTAGTGCGAGTCGTTGGTGACCAGGGGCGGGATGCCGAGCTTCCGGCCGATCTCCAGCAGGCCGTCGCGGACCCGGTGCTCGATCTCGATGCCGTGGTCCATCAGCTCCAGGAAGTAGCGGTCCTTGCCGAAGATGTCCTGGTAGTCGGCGGCCGCCTTCAGCGCCTCGTCGAAGTGGCCGAGGCGCAGCCGGGTCTGCACCTCGCCGGAGGGGCAGCCGGTGGAGGCGACGATGCCCTCGGACCACTGGGAGATGGTCTCCTTGTCCATCCGGGGCCACTTCTGCAGCCAGCCCTCGGCGTAGGCGTCCGAGGAGAGCCGGAAGAGGTTGTGCAGTCCCGTCCGGTTGGTCGCCCACATCGTCTTGTGGGTGTAACCACCGGAACCGGAGACGTCGTCCCGCTTCTGGTGCGGCTGGCCCCACTGGATCTTGCGCTTGTTCCGCCGCGACTCGGGGGCGACGTACGCCTCGATGCCGATGATCGGGGTGACCCCGGCCTTCTTCGCGGAGTGGAAGAAGTCGTACGCCCCGTGCAGGTTGCCGTGGTCGGACATGGCGATGTGCGACATGCCCATCTCATTGCAGGCGTCGAACATGTCCTTCAGCCGCGCGGCACCGTCCAGCAGCGAGTACTGGGTGTGGACGTGCAGGTGCGTGAACGGCGGCTTGGACACGTGCGGCCTCCAGGGGGAACGGCGGGCGACGGGCTGCGGTCAGTCCGGGGGTCAGCGTCGAAGTCTATGCCTCGGGACTGACACTCCGAGGCCGACCACGCGTACCTTCTGGGGCGGGCACTCCCGCACCCCTTCGGACGTTGGGCCGAGGGGAGATCAGCTCCACCCGTCAGGCACCACCCCGCACCAGGAGGCACCAGGCATGTCGGTCCCGCAGCTCAACGAGGAGCACCGCGGCGAGGAGATCCTCGCCGTCTTCGACACCGCCTTCGGCCAGCTGCTGGCCGCGGACCCGGCGGCGTTCCGCGTGAAGTTCCGGAAGATGGCGGCCTCGGCCTTCGCGTTCTACCGGGGCACGGCCTGCCTCTTTTACCACGATTTGACCGAGGACCGGGAGTTCGGTTCGCAGGACGGCGGCCCCTACCTGGACGAGCGGACCTCCCGGGTGTGGATCCACGGCGACCTGCACGCCGAGAACTTCGGCACGTACATGGACTCCACCGGCCGGCTGATCTTCAACGTCAACGACTTCGACGAGGCCTACGTCGGCCCCTTCACCTGGGACCTCAAGCGCTTCGCCGCCTCCATCGCGCTGATCGGGTACGCGAAGGCGTTCAGCGACGAGCAGATCACCGAGCTGGTGCGGGTGTACGCGGGCGCGTACCGCGAGCGGATCCACGCCCTGGCCACCGGCGCCAAGAGCGACGAGGTGCCGCCCTTCACGCTGGACACCGCGGAGGGGCCGCTGCTGGGCGCGCTGCGGGTGGCCCGCTCCCTGACCCGCTTCGGGCTGCTGGACTCGATGACCGAGATCCGCGACTTCGAGCGCCGCTTCGCCCCCGGCGGCGGCGCCGTCGAGCTGGACGCCGCCACCCGCTACAAGGTGCTCGCGGCCTTCGACGGCTACCTGGAGACGCTCCCCGAGTCCTCCCTGACCCGCCCGGACTCGTACCGCGTGAAGGACGTCGTGGGCCGCCGGGGCATCGGCATCGGCTCGGCCGGCCTGCCCTCGTACAACATCCTCCTGGAGGGCAACAGCGACGCCCTGGAGAACGACGTCGTGATCTACATCAAGCAGGCCCAGACCCCGGCGGTCTCCCGGCACATCACCGACCCCGCGATCCGGGACTACTTCCAGCACGAGGGCCACCGCACGGTGATCTCCCAGCGCGCCCTGCAGGCGCACGCCGACCCGTGGCTGGGCTGGACCGAGCTGGACGGCTCCGGCCAGCTGGTCGCCGAGGTCTCGCCGTACGCCGTCGACCTGGACTGGGGCGACATCGACGACCCGGAGGAGATCGCCGAGGTCGTCTCCGACCTGGGCCGGGCCACGGCCACCATGCACGCGGCGGCCGACGACCAGTCCGGCGAGTCGCTGGTGCCGTTCTCCACCGAGCGGGCCATCGACGCGGCGATCGCGGCCGACGAGGAGAATTTCGCCCCCCTGCTGATCGACTTCGCGCACCGGTACGGCGCACGCGCGCGTGCCGACCACCAGACCTTCGTCGACCTCTTCCGCAACGGCCGCATTCCGGGTCTGTAACCGTCGGCACTCTCACAGGAACCCTTTAGGGGTCCCTTACCGGACCCCGTGACACACTCTTCTACTGCTATGGACATATCCGGAACCCCGCTCAGAGCCGTACGCGCGGCGCTGTTCACGGCACTCGTCGTGACCCTCAGCACCGCGTCGCACGTGCTGCTGTCCGGGGTTCCGCTGCCGCTGCCCACGGTGGCCGCCGTCGCCGCCGCCGTGTTCCTGATCGCGTACGCCCTGGCCGGGCGGCGCGAGCGCGGCTTCGGGCGGATCGCCGCCCTGCTGATCCCGCTCGAACTGGCCGCCGACACGGTGTTCACCACCGGCCAGCACGTCTGCTACGGCCGGGCGGGCGGTCCCGTCGCGGGCCCGCTGCGCTCCGTCGGCTTCGACGTGCTGTGCGGCGACGGGACCGGGCTCCACGCGGGCGTGACCGCGCCGCTGACCCGGGTGACCGGCGCCGAGACCGACCGGGTGGCGGCGCTGCTCGCCGACGCCGATCCCGGCACCGCCTGGCTGCTGCTCGGCGCGCACGTCGGGGTCGGACTGCTCGCCGCGGCCTGGCTGCGGCGGGGCGAGAAGGCGCTGGCCCAGCTGCTCGGCGCGGTGGCCGCGACCACCTTCCGGCCGCTGCTGCTCGCGGTCGCGGCCGTGAGCGTCCGCCGCGCCCCGGCGGTGCGCCGCCCGGTGGTCCCGGCCGGCCGCACCACCGGCGCCCGCGAGCGGATCCTCACGCACTCCCTGGGACGTCGCGGACCGCCGTGCGTGGCCGCCCTCGTGTGACCCGTCACCGGACGTCACCGAGCACCGCAGCCCCCCGTACGAGTTTCCGCACACCCCTGTGTGCGCGTCCCCGGAGAGATCACCATCATGAGCAAGCGGAACAGCCAGGCGGCGAAGACGGCGGCCCGTGAGCGCCTGCGCCAGGAGCGCGAGCGTCAGGCCAAGCGCGACAAGGTCAAGCGGCAGGGCATCGTGGCCGCCGCCATCGTCGGCGTGCTGGCGATAGCCGGCGGCATCAGCTACGCCGTCGTCCAGGGCAACCAGCCCTCGAAGTGGGAGGCGGCCGCCGACGCCAAGGTGGTGGCCCCGGCCAACACCTCGGGCAAGAACGGCACCACGGTCACCATCGGCGAGTCCAAGACCGACAACACCGTCCACCTCTACGAGGACCCGCGCTGCCCGGCCTGCGCCTCCTTCGAGCAGAACATCGGCGAGAGCGTCAACAAGGGCATGGAGGACGGCGACTACAAGCTCTCCTTCACCATCGGCACCTTCCTCGACGGCAACCTGAGCGGCGAGGGTTCGAAGAACGCGCTCAGCGCGCTCGGCGCCGCGCTGAACGTCGGCCCCGAGGCGTTCCTCGACTACAAGACCGCCCTGTTCTCCTCGGAGTACCACCCGGAGGAGTCCAGCGACGAGTTCGCCAAGGACGACTACCTGATCAAGGTGGCGAACTCGGTCGACGCCCTGAAGAACAACAAGAAGTTCCAGGACGCCGTGGAGAAGGGCACCTACGACGCCTGGGCGATGCGGATGAGCAAGTCCTTCGACACCGCCGAGGGCGTCCAGTCGACCCCGACCATCAAGATCAACGACAAGGTGATCGAGAACCCCAGCTCGGTCGCCGACTGGGAGAAGGCGCTCAAGGACGCCAAGGTCACCAAGTGACCCCCGCGTGACCCCCGCACGGGGGTGACGCCGCACCGACGCACGACGAACGAGCGGGCGAACTTTTACGAGTTCGCCCGCTCGCGCGCATACCGATCAGTAACCTGATCGTCCGTGACCAGTCGACACAGATCGTCCGAGAAACCCGTCCCGTCGCCCGCCGAGCACGCGGGCGCCCGAACTCCGAGCCGCCGTACGGTCGTCAAGGCCGCGGCGGCCGGCGCCGTCCTGGCCGCCCCGCTCGCCGCCGCCCTGCCCGCGGGCGCCGCCGACACCGCCCCCGCCTTCCTGCACGGCGTCGCCTCCGGGGACCCGCTGCCCGACGGCGTCCTGCTCTGGACCCGCGTGACGCCGGTGCCCGAGGCCATACCGGGCTCAGGAGCCGGTCCCGACACCGCGGTGAGCTGGGTCGTCGCCACCGACAAGGCCCTCACGAACATCGTCGCCAAGGGCTCCGTCACCGCGACCGCCGGCTCCGACCACACCGTGAAGGCGGACATCCGCGGTCTCGCGCCCGCCACCGACTACTGGTTCCGCTTCTCCGCGGGCCCCACCGACTCCCCCGTCGCCCGCACCCGCACCGCGCCGGCGGCCGACGCGGCCGTCTCCGGGCTGCGGTTCGGCGTGGTCTCCTGCGCCAACTGGGAGGCCGGGTACTTCTCGTCGTACCGCCATCTCGCGGCCCGCGGCGACCTGGACGCCTGGCTGCACCTGGGCGACTACATCTACGAGTACGGCACCGGCGAGTACGGCACCCGGGACACCGTCGTACGGCCGCACGCCCCGGCCCACGAGATCCTCACCCTCGCCGACTACCGCGTACGGCACGGCCGTTACAAGACCGACCCCGACCTCCAGGCGCTGCACACCACGGCGCCCGTCGTGGCCATCTGGGACGACCACGAGATCGCCAACGACACCTGGTCGGGCGGGGCCGAGAACCACACCGAGGGCGCCGAGGGCGCCTGGGCGGCGCGTCAGACCGCCGCCAAGCAGGCCTACTTCGAGTGGATGCCGGTACGCCCGGCGATCGCCGGCACCACCTACCGCCGGCTGCGCTTCGGCAAGCTGGCCGACCTGTCGCTGCTGGACCTGCGCACCTACCGCTCGCAGCAGGTGGGCATCGGCGAGGGCGAGGTCGACGACCCGGACCGCACCGTGACCGGCCGCGCCCAGCTGGACTGGCTCAAGTCCGGCCTCGCCGCCTCGGACACCGCCTGGCGGCTGGTCGGCAACCCGGTGATGATGTCGCCGTTCGCGATCGGCTCGCTCTCCGCCGAGCTGCTCAAGCCGCTCGCCGAGCTGCTCGGCCTGCCCAGGGAGGGCCTCGCCCTCAACACCGACCAGTGGGACGGCTACACCGACGACCGCCGGGAACTGCTGGCCCACCTGCGCGCGAACGCCATCCGCAACACCGTGTTCCTCACCGGCGACATCCACATGGCGTGGGCCAACGACGTGCCGTACAACGCCGGCACGTACCCGCTGTCCGCCTCCGCCGCCACGGAGTTCGTCGTCACCTCGGTGACCTCCGACAACCTCGACGACATCGTGAAGGTCCCCGAGGGCACCGTCTCGGCGATCGCGGCACCGGTCATCCGGGCCGCGAACCGGCACGTCCACTGGGTCGACACCGACCGGCACGGCTACGGCGTGCTGGACATCACGGCGGAGCGCACGCAGATGGACTACTACGCCGTCTCCGACCGCACCGACCCGGACGCCACGTCCCGGTGGGTCCGCTCCTACCGCACCCGCAGCGGCACCCAGCGGGTGGAACGCGTCTACTCGCCCGCCTGAGCCGCGTCCTCCCCGAGCGAGTCGAGGAAGCCGAGCGCCACCCGCCAGGTGGCCTCGGCCGCCTCCTCGTCGTAGTCCGGCAGCTCGGGGTCGGTGTAGAGGTGGCCCGCCCCCGCGTACCGGTGGACCTCCACGTCGGCGCCGATCCGGCCCATCTGGAGATACCAGGCGCTGAGCCAGTCGTCCGTCTCGAAGGCGTCCGGCTCGGCCACGTGCAGCTGGACCGGCAGGTCGTCGACCGCGGCGTTGGCCGCGATGTCCGAGGTGCCGTGCAGCAGGAGCAGTCCGCGCGCCCGGTGGTCGCCGAGGGCGAGGGTCTGGGCGATGGACGCGCCGAGCGAGAACCCGGCGTACACCAGTCCCCGCTCGGAGTAGGGGGCGGCGGCCAGCACGGCCCGCTTGAGCAGCTCCTCCCGGCCGATCCCGTCCTGGTGGGCCATGCCCTCCTCGACCGTGTCGAAGGTCCGGCCCTCGTAGAGGTCCGGGGTCCACACCTGGTGCCCGGCGTCGCGCAGCCGGTCGGCGGCCTGCCGCACCGCGGGCCTCGGGCCGAGGGTCGAGTGAAAGAGCACGATGTTCATGAGGCCATGGTGCCAGCCGGGTGTGACACCGCGATGCGCGGCGATACCCCGGGCGGGACGTAAGTCACAGGTTCACGGCACGCCCTGGGCGGTTACGTTCGAGGGCATGGAGACGATACTCCGCCCGCTGATCGTGGTCGGCGGCTCCGTCCTGCTGACGCTGGTCATCGGCTGGGCCACCGACCTGTTGCTGCGCAAGGCCGACGGACGGCACCCCGAGACACCGCTGTGGGGGCTGCTGCGCCGCGCCCGCATCCCGTACCAGGTGATGCTGTGCGCCGCACTGCTGAGAGGGTCGTACGTCGAGGCACAGGTGTTCCCGGACCACCGTTCGGCGGTCGGCCGGCTGCTGACGCTGCTGCTGATCGGCTCGGTGGCCTGGCTGGTGATCCGGATCGCCGCCGCCGTCGTCGAGACGTCGTACTCCCGCTACGCGCACGCCCACTCCGAGCGGGACCCCGCCCGGGTCCGCCGGGTGCGCACCCAGGTGTCGCTGATCATGCGGGTGGTCTCGGCGGTCGTCGGCGTGGTCGCCGTGTCCTCGATGCTCCTGACCTTCCCGGCGATGCGCGCGGCGGGCGCCTCGCTGCTGGCCTCGGCCGGACTGCTCGGCATCGTGGCCGGCATAGCCGCGCAGTCCACGCTCAGCAACATGTTCGCCGGGTTCCAGATCGCCTTCGGCGACATGGTGCGCATGGGCGACACGGTCGTGGTGGACGGCGAGTGGGGCACCGTCGAGGAGATCACGCTGACGTACCTGACCGTGCGCACCTGGGACGAGCGCCGGATCACCATGCCGGTGTCGTACTTCACCTCCAAGCCGTTCGAGAACTGGTCGCGCGGCACCCCGCAGATGACCGGGACCGTCTTCTGGCACCTCGACCACACGGCACCCCTGGACCGGATGCGCGAGCGGCTGCGCGACCTGCTGCGCGAGTGCCCGGCCTGGGACGGGCGGGACTACAACCTGACGGTCACGGAGACGACCCAGAACACCATGCAGGTGCGGGCCCTGGTGACGGCGAAGGACGCGGACGACATCTGGACGGTGCGGGTCACGGTCCGCGAGGGGATGATCCGCTGGCTGGCCGAGGAGCACCCCTACGCCCTGCCGCGGGTCAACACGGCGGACGCGGCCCTGCGGCCGTCCCGCGACGGCGTCCACCGGCCCCGCCGCTCCTCCGACGGGGGCGTCCGCCGCTTCCCGGAGCACCCCACGAAGAGCCTGTGACCGCGGCGCGGCCGGACGGGGCTCAGCGCAGGCTGCGCACGTCCAGGTGGCGCAGCACCCGGTCCACGATCTCCGGGTCGGAACCGGGTTCGCTGCGCGCCGCGAGGATCTCGTGCCGGGCGGCGCTGAGCATCTCGCCCTGGATGCGCCGGACCCGCTTGATCCGCCGCGCCCGCTGCTCCTGCGCCTCCCGGCGCTCCTCGTCCCCGAGGTCGGGGCTGATCCGCACCCCGATGTCGTAGGCGCGGCGCAGCATCTGCTCGGACAGCTCGTCCGGCAGCTCCTCCACCGCCTCGATCTCCTTGAGCCGCTGCTTGGCCGCCTTGGCCGCCCGCAGGCCCAGCTCCTTCTCGTAGGCCTGCTCCCGCTCGGTGTCCGCCCGTACGCCGAGCCGGCCCACCAGCCAGGGCAGCGTGAGCCCCTGGAGCAGCAGGGTGACCATGATCACCCCGAAGGCGATGAAGATGATCTCGTCCCGGTTGGGGAAGGCGGATCCCTCCTCCGTCTGGAGCGGGATCGCGAGGGCCAGCGCGACCGAGGCCACGCCGCGCATCCCGGCCCACCACATGACCACGGTCTCCCGCCAGCTCGTCGGGATGTCCTCGTCCTGGTCGCGTCTGGCGTGCAGCCGCTGGGTCAGCCAGGTGGCGGGCAGCAGCCACAGCAGCCGGACCAGGATGACGACGGCGCTGACCGCCGCCGCCCAGCCCAGCAGCTCCGCCCACCGGCCGGAGGCGGTGCGGATCGCGTTGTGCAGTTCGAGACCGATCAGCCCGAAGGCCACGCCGGTGACCAGGGTGTCGACGACGTCCCACACCGTGTGCCCGGCGAGCCTGGTCATCACGTCGTCCGCGTCCGAGGCGTATTCGGCGAGGAACATCGCGGTGGTGAGTACGGCGAGCACCCCCGAGCCGTGCAGTTCGTCGGCGGCCACGTAGCTCACGAACGGCACCAGCAGGGTCAGGCCGATCTGCAGCGTCGGGTCTTCCAGGATGCTCATGAGCCTGTTGGAGCCCCAGCCCAGCGCGAGTCCCACGGCGACGGCGACGACGGCGGACAGCACCAGGTCGAGCCCCGCCTCCCAAGCCGAGAAGGTGCCGCTGACGGCCGCGGCGATGGCCACGTGGTAGAGCACGATCGCCGTGACGTCGTTGAACAGCCCCTCGCCCTCCAGGATGGACACCAGGCGGCGCGGCAGCCCCAGCTGCCCGGCGACGGCGGTCGCCGCGACCGGGTCGGGCGGTGCCACCAGGGCGCCCAGCGCGAAGGCGGCGGCGATCGGCAGCCCCGGGACGATCGCGTGGGCCACGGTGGCCACACAGGCCATGGTGAGGAAGACCAGCGCGACCGCGAGCAGGAAGATCGGGCGCTTGTTGGCCGCGAACTGCCGCCAGGACGTGCGCCGCACCGCCGCGTACAGCAGCGGCGGCAGCAGTGCGGGCAGGATGATTTCGGGCGGGATGTCGACGTTGGGCACGAAGTCGAGCAGGGCGAGGACGATCCCGAGGACCGTCATCAGGACCGGTGCCGGCAGCCCGAGCCGGGCACCGAGGGGGACGCTCAGCAGGGCCCCGAGCAACAGCATGAACAACAGGGCCAACTGATCCACGGTCACCGCTCCGGTGGGGTCTCGGTATGCACACGGCCGACCTCAAGCCTGCCACGCCACCCGCCCCACCAGCCTGTTCGGCGCCTCTGGTTACAGGGCGCGCCGCATCGCGCGGTGGGGGATCCCGGCGTCGGGGAACTCGGGTCCGTACGCCACGTACCCCAGCCGCTCGTAGAAACCCAGGGCGTGGGTCTGCGCGTGCAGGTCCACCGCGGTGAGCCCACGCGCGCGTGCCGCGTCCTCCACGGCCCGCACCAGCGCCGCGCCGACGCCCAGCCCGCGGGCGGCCGCGGTCACCGCGAGCCGGCCGAGCGAGCCGACGGCGGGGTCGCCGTCGCCGTTCTTCGCGGCGGCGGCCGGGCCGTGCAGCAGCCGTCCGGTGCCCAGGGCCGCGCCGTCCGCCCGGACCGCGAGGACGTGGACGGCGTCCGCGTCGTGGGCGTCGTACTCGATGTCCTCGGGCACCTGCTGCTCGGCGACGAAGACGTCCTTGCGCACCGCGAAGCAGGCCTCACGGTCGGCCGGGTCCTCGGCGACGCGCACCACGTAGGCCGGGGCCGGGCCCGGGGCGCTCATCCGTAGGTCTCCTCGCGGACCAGGTCGAGGGCGAGCTGGAGGTCCTCGGGGTAGTCGCTGGCGTACTCCACCCAGTCCCCGGTGCCGGGGTGCTCGAAGCCGAGCCGGACCGCGTGCAGCCACTGGCGGGTCAGGCGCAGCCGCTTGCCGAGCGTGGGGTCGGCGCCGTACGTCAGGTCGCCGACGCAGGGGTGGCGGTGGGCGGCCATGTGGACGCGGATCTGGTGGGTGCGGCCGGTCTCCAACTTCACGTCGAGCAGGGAGGCGGCGCGGAAGGCCTCGATGAGGTCGTAGTGCGTGACGGAGGGCTTGCCCTCGGCGGTGACGGCCCACTTGTAGTCGTGCTGCGGGTGGCGGCCGATGGGGGCGTCGATGGTGCCGCTGGTCGGGTCGGGGTGGCCCTGCACGAGCGTGTGGTAGCGCTTGTCGACCGTGCGCTCCTTGAACTGGCGCTTGAGCGAGGTGTACGCGCGCTCCGACTTGGCCACCGCCATCAGGCCGGAGGTGCCGACGTCGAGGCGGTGCACGATGCCCTGGCGCTCGGCGGCGCCGGAGGTGGAGACGCGGTACCCGGCGGCGGCCAGTCCGCCGATGACGGTCGGCCCGCTCCAGCCCGGGGACGGGTGGGCCGCGACGCCGACGGGCTTGACGATCACGACCACGTCCTCGTCGTCGTGCACGATCTCCATGCCCTCGACGGGCTCGGCGACGATCTGCACCGGCGCGGGCGCCTGCGGCATCTCGACCTCCAGCCAGGCGCCGCCGTGCACCCGCTCGGACTTGCCTACCACCGATCCGTCGACCTGCACCTTGCCCGCCGCGGCGAGTTCCGCGGCCTTGGTACGGGAGAAGCCGAACATGCGGGAGATGGCGGCGTCGACGCGCTCGCCCTCCAGGCCGTCGGGCACGGGCAGGGTGCGGATCTCGGGAATCGTGCTCACCCGTCGAGTATGCCGGACGGGTCGGACACTCCCGAACGCGCGCTCAATACCTGTGGACGGTCAGTCCTTGTGGACGGTGCCGTCCGGGTCCAGCCCCCGGAAGGAGAGGATCACGATCAGGATGCCGCCGCAGACGATCGCCGAGTCGGCGAGGTTGAAGACGGCGAAGTGCTTGGGCGCGATGAAGTCCACGACCGCGCCCTTGAAGACGCCGGGCGAGCGGAAGATCCGGTCGGTGAGGTTGCCCAGGGCACCGCCGAGCAGCAGACCGAGCGCGATCGCCCACGGCAGGCTGTAGAGCTTGCGCGCGAGGCGGGCGATCACGACGATCACGGCCGCCGCGATGACCGTGAAGATCACCGTGAAGGCCTCGCCGAAGCCGAAGGCCGCGCCCGCGTTGCGGATGGCCGCGAACCTCAGCCAGTCCCCGATGATCTCGATCGGTTCGTTGTGCTCCAGCTTGGCGACCACGATCATCTTGCTGACCAGGTCGATCAGGTACGCGAACCCGGCGACCGCGAACAGCACGGCGATCCGCCGCCTGCCCCGGGGGCGCTCCGGAGCGCGCTCCTGCTCGGCGTCGGGGCGTTCCTGCCCGTCCCCCGCCGCGTCCGGAGTGTCCGGCGTACCGATGATGCGCTCCGCCTCTGCCACGTGAGTCCCTCAGCCTAGGTACCTGACTGAGGACGAGGGTACGGCACACTTTCCGTCCCGTACGTGCTCAGGACCCATACCGGCGCGCGCTCGCGGCGGATCAGTACCGGCGCTCCTGCTTCTGCTTGCACTCGACGCACAGCGTTGCCCTGGGGAAGGCCTGCATGCGCGCCTTGCCGATGGGGTTGCCGCAGTTCTCGCACAGGCCGTAGGTGCCCGCGTCCAGGCGTTCCAGGGCGTGCTCGGTCTGGGTGAGCACCTCCCGCGCGGTGGCGGCCAGCGCCAGCTCGTGCTCACGCGTGATGTTCTTGCTGCCGGTGTCGGCCTCGTCGTCGCCCGCGCCGTCGCCGGAGTCCCGCATCATGCCCTGGAGCGACCGCTCGGCGGAGTCGATCTCGGTGCGCAGCCGGTCGGCCTCGGACTGCAGCCCTCCGCGCGCCTCCTCCACCTCTTCCGGGGTCCAGGGGTCCTCGCCGGGGCGTACCGCGAGGTCGCCGGGGTCCGCAGCGGCGCCGCGGGCCTTGGGAACGGCGGTCTTGGCCGCCGTGGCCGTGCCAGGAGTCTTCTTCGCAACCACCGTCGTGGCTCCCGTCTGCTCCGCGGCCCGCGCCGCGCCCACCTTCTTGGCCGTGCTCTTCTTCGCCGTGCTCTTCTTGGCGGTGCTCTTCTTGGCCGCGGTCTTCTTCGCGGCGCTCGTCGTCCTGTCCGCCGTGGTCTTCTTCGCAGCCGTCTTCTTCGTAGCCGTCTTCTTCGCGGCTGTCTTCTTGGCCGTCGTCTTCTTGGCCGTCGTCTTCTTGGCGGCGGTCTTCTCCGCAGCAGCCTCCGACTGATCTTCGGCGGTCTTCTTCGCCACCATGGCCGCGGCCCCTTCACATATTGTGATCTTGCGCGCGAATCGTGCTGGGACGATAAATCGACTCGGGTCCCGCGGCAACGGGGCACGCCGCCCGATTCGCCGCCCGCCGTGCGCCACGCGGCGAGCATGCATGCGTTGTGCCCAGCTCCCCGCCCGGTAATCCGCCCGGAGGGTGTCCGGCCGGGCCGCCCGGACGCCGTACCCGCGCCGACGGCATTCGGGTCACACCGTGCCCCACCGGGGCCGCGCGGTGCCCACCGCTCGGGCCCCCGCGAAAACGGGTCGGCCGCTGTCCGCGCGGCGCCGTACACTGGGCGGAGCGAAAAGCGTGGATGGGGACGAGTAGCGGCGTCAGCAGCCCAGAGCGACCCGGGGACGGTGTGAGCCCGGGGGCGAGCGCGACGTGAAGATCACCCCGGAGCCGCCGGAAGAAAGCCGTGAGCGACAGCCGCGGCGAGTAGACCCGGCTCGCGACCCCAATGAGGGGGCTGACCGGCGCACACGACGCACCGGGGAGCCAAGGAGGGTGGTACCGCGGGAGCACGGCTCTCGTCCCTCCGACGGAAGGCAGCACGTCCGCCGGAGGAAGCTCGTTGAATACGCAGCCGCAGTACCGCCAGGTGCCCGCCCAGGTCGACCTGCCCGCGCTCGAACACGCGGTGCTCGACTTCTGGCGCGAGCAGAAGATCTTCGCCAAGAGCCTGGAGCAGTCCGAGGGCCGCCCCGAGTGGGTGTTCTACGAGGGCCCGCCCACCGCCAACGGCATGCCCGGCGCCCACCACATCGAGGCGCGCGTCTTCAAGGACGTCTTCCCCCGCTTCCGCACCATGCGCGGCTACCACGTGGGCCGCAAGGCCGGCTGGGACTGCCACGGCCTCCCGGTGGAGCTGGCGGTGGAGAAGGAGCTGGGCTTCTCCGGCAAGCAGGACATCGAGGCGTACGGCATCGCCGAGTTCAACGCGAAGTGCCGCGAGTCGGTGACCCGCCACACCGACGCCTTCGAGGAGCTCACGACCCGCATGGGGTACTGGGCCGACCTCCAGGACCCGTACCGCACGATGGACCCCGAGTACATCGAGTCCGTCTGGTGGTCGCTGAAGGAGATCTTCAACAAGGGCCTGCTGGTCCAGGACCACCGCGTCGCCCCCTGGTGCCCCCGCTGCGGCACCGGCCTGTCCGACCACGAGCTGGCGCAGGGCTACGAGACGGTCGTCGACCCGTCCGTCTACGTCCGCTTCCCGCTCACCTCCGGCCCGCTGGCCGGCGAGGCCGCGCTCCTGGTGTGGACGACCACGCCCTGGACCCTCGTCTCGAACACCGCCGTGGCCGCGCACCCGGACGTCACCTACGTCGTCGCCACGAACGGCGACGAGAAGGTCGTCGTCGCCGAGCCCCTGGTCGCCAAGGCCCTCGGCGAGGGCTGGGAGACCACCGGGCAGTCCTTCACCGGCGCCGAGATGGAGCGCTGGACGTACCAGCGCCCCTTCGAGCTGGTCGAGTTCCCGGAGCCGGCGCACTTCGTGGTGAACGCCGACTACGTCACCACCGAGGACGGCACCGGTCTCGTCCACCAGTCCCCCGCCTTCGGTGAGGACGACCTCAAGGTCTGCCGCGCCTACGGCCTGCCGGTGGTCAACCCGGTCCGCCCCGACGGCACCTTCGAGGAGGACGTCCCGCTGGTCGGCGGCGTCTTCTTCAAGAAGGCCGACGAGAAGCTGACCGAGGACCTGGACACCCGGGGCCTGCTCTTCCGGCACATCCCGTACGAGCACAGCTACCCGCACTGCTGGCGCTGCCACACCGCGCTGCTGTACTACGCGCAGCCGTCCTGGTACATCCGCACCACGGAGATCAAGGACCGCCTCCTGGAGGAGAACGAGCGGACCAACTGGTTCCCGGACTCCGTCAAGCACGGCCGGTACGGCGACTGGCTGAACAACAACATCGACTGGGCGCTCTCCCGCAACCGCTACTGGGGCACCCCGCTGCCCGTCTGGCGCTGCGAGGACGACCACCTCACCTGCGTGGGCTCGCGCGCCGAGCTGACCGAGCTGACCGGCACCGACCAGTCCGGCCTCGACCCGCACCGCCCGTACATCGACGACGTCACCTTCGCGTGCCCGCAGGAGGGCTGCGGCAAGACCGCCACCCGCGTGCCCGAGGTCATCGACGCCTGGTACGACTCGGGTTCCATGCCGTTCGCGCAGTGGGGCTACCCGTACAAGAACAAGGAACTGTTCGAGTCCCGCTACCCGGCGCAGTTCATCAGCGAGGCCATCGACCAGACGCGCGGCTGGTTCTACACGCTGATGGCGGTCGGCACCCTGGTCTTCGACAAGTCCTCCTACGAGAACGTCGTCTGCCTCGGCCACATCCTCGCCGAGGACGGCCGCAAGATGTCCAAGCACCTGGGCAACATCCTCCAGCCGATCCCGCTGATGGACCAGCACGGCGCCGACGCGGTCCGCTGGTTCATGGCGGCCGGCGGCTCCCCCTGGGCGGCCCGCCGGGTCGGCCACGGCACGATCCAGGAGGTCGTCCGCAAGACGCTCCTCACCTACTGGAACACGGTCGCCTTCCAGGCCCTGTACGCCCGCACCTCGGGCTGGGCGCCGAGCGAGGCCGACCCGGCCCCGGCGGACCGGCCGGTCCTGGACCGCTGGCTGCTCTCCGAGCTGCACGCGCTGACCGACCAGGTCACCCAGGCCCTGGACGCGTACGACACCCAGCGCGCCGGCAAGCTGCTGTCCGCGTTCGTCGACGACCTGTCCAACTGGTACGTGCGCCGCTCCCGCCGCCGCTTCTGGCAGGGTGACAAGGCCGCGCTGCGCACGCTGCACGAGGTCGTCGAGACGGTGACCAAGCTGATGGCACCGCTGACCCCGTTCATCACCGAGCGGGTCTGGCAGGACCTGGTCGTGCCCGTCGACCCGGGCGCCCCGGAGTCGGTCCACCTGTCCTCCTGGCCGGAGGCCGACCTCTCGGCGATCGACCCCGAGCTGTCCAGGCAGATGGTCCTGGTCCGCCGCCTGGTCGAGCTGGGCCGCGCCACCCGCGCGGAGTCGGGCGTCAAGACCCGGCAGCCGCTCAGCCGCGCGCTGATCGCGGGCGCGGGCTTCGAGACGCTCTCCCCCGAGCTGCACACCCAGATCACGGAGGAGCTGAACGTCGAGTCGCTCGCGTCGCTGAGCGAGGTCGGCGGCTCCCTGGTCGACACGACCGCCAAGGCCAACTTCCGGGCGCTGGGCAAGCGGTTCGGCAAGCGGGTCCAGGATGTGGCGAAGGCCGTCTCGGCGGCGGACGCGGCCGTCCTGTCCCTCGCCCTGCGCGAGGGCACGGCCTCGGTCGAGGTCGACGGCGAGACCGTCACCCTCGCCCCCGACGAGGTGATCATCACCGAGACGCCCCGCGAGGGCTGGTCGGTCGCCTCCGACGCGGGTGCGACGGTGGCGCTGGACCTGGAGATCACGGAGGAGCTGCGCCGTGCGGGCCTCGCCCGGGACGCCATCCGCCTGATCCAGGAGGCCCGCAAGAACAGCGGCCTCGACGTCGCCGACCGGATCGCCCTGCGGTGGACGGCCACCGACCCGGCGACGATCGCCGCGCTGACCGGCCACTCGGGGCTGATCGCCGACGAGGTCCTCGCCACGGACTTCGCCCAGGGCGAGGCGGACGACACGTACGGGACGCCGTTCACGGACGAGGGCCTGTCCCTGACGTTCCGCCTGCGCAAGCAGTAGCCAAACAGCGAGAAGGCCCGGCCCCCTGAGGGGGCCGGGCCTTCTCCATGTCTCCACGCCCGGTTGCGGGCGGCCGTGCAACACAAGGGCGGGCCCCGGGTCAGAAACCCGGGGCCCGCCCTGAACGCTGCCGACTGCTACGCCGTACTACCTACCGGACGTCGGTGCGCCGGCTCAGTTGTCGTCCTCGTCGATCAGGAACCCGCGCATCGGCGAGGGCGCCTGCCCCATCGGCGACGGGCCCTGCGGCCGTACCGGGGCCATCGGCTGGGTCATCGCCGGCGACATCTGCTGCTGGCCGCCGTAGGACGGACCGGACTGGCCCGGCCCACCGCCCATCGACTGGTTGCCGCCGTAGGACGGGGCACTCGCGCCGGCCGGTGCCATCGAGGGCGCCGGGGACGGCGGCAGAGAGGCCGTCGCGGGCGTACGCGGCGGGGCGAGCGAGTCGTCCGCCTGGGTCTCCAGCTGACGCAGCTGCGACTCCAGGTACGACTTCAGTCGCGTCCGGTACTCGCGCTCGAAGCCGCGCAGGTCCTCGACCTTGCGCTCCAGCGTGGCGCGGGCGGACTCCAGGGAGCCCATCGCGACGCGGTGCTTCTCCTGCGCGTCCCGCTCCAGGGCGTCCGCCTTGGCACGGGCGTCCCGCTCCAGACCCTCGGCACGCGAACGCGCCTCGCCGACGATCTTGTTGGCCTCGGAACGGGCCTCGGCGATCGCCTGGTCGGCGGTCTGCTGGGCCAGCGACAGAACCCGGGCGGCGCTGTCGCCACCGGGGCCGCCCTGACCGGGCATGCCGGGGCCACCGGGACCCTGCGGACCGCCCATGGGGCCGCCCATCGGACCGGGACCCATCTGGCCCTGCATCGGACCCGGGCCCTGGCCCATCGGCCCGGGACCCTGACCCATCGGGCCGGGACCCTGCGGGCCACCCTGTCCGCCGGGGCCGGCGGGCAGCTGCGGGGCACCGCTCGGCAGCTGGGGCGGGCCACCCATGGGGCCACCCATCTGCTGCTGCGGCGGGCCCGATATGCCGGCGGGCACCGGAGCGCCGGGACCTCGCATGCCCTGCTGGGGCATACCGCCCTGCTGCGGCATCCCACCCTGCTGGGGCATGCCGCCCTGCTGCGGTGGGTGCTGCCCGTGCTGCTGGTCCTGCGGGGGTTCCGGAGGCTTGCGCATGTTCTGCTGGTTCTGCGCGGCCGCACGCGTCGCCGCGGCCAGCTTGGCGCGCAGGTCCTCGTTCTCGCGGAGCAGGCGGGTCAGTTCGGCTTCGACCTCATCGAGGAAGGCATCGACCTCGTCCTCGTCATAGCCTTCTCGGAGGCGGACGGTCGTGAACTGCTTGTTCCGCACGTCCTCGGGGGTCAACGGCATCTCTTCACCTCAACGTTGTCGTCGGCATTCGGCAAGCCCGTATCTCTCTCATCGTTCACAGCCGGCTCACGATGTGGATCAGGATGTAGACGATGATCATCAGTACGAAGAAGGACAGGTCGAGCGCCACGCCCCCGAGACGCAGCGGCGGGATGAACCGCCGCAGAAGCTTCAACGGTGGATCGGTGACAGTGTAGGTGGCCTCCAGAACGACCACCATCGCCTTGCCGGGTTGCCACGAGCGGGCGAACTGGAAGACGTAGTCCATGACCAACCGGAAGATGAGCACGATGAGGAAGCACATCAGCGCGATGTAGACGACATCCAGGACCACGCTCATGACTGGTGCTTCCCTCTCCCCTGAACCATCTCTCGGAACCGTCCTCGGATCCGTGTTCTTGCTCTGTACCGGTGGTGCGTCTCAGCTCTGGTTGAAGAACCCGCCCTCTGCGATGCGGGCCTTGTCCTCCGCCGTGACATCGACGTTAGCAGGAGACAGCAGGAACACCTTCTGCGTCACCCGCTCGATACTGCCGTGAAGACCAAACACCAAACCGGCCGCAAAGTCGACAAGTCGCTTCGCATCTGTGTCATCCATCTCAGTGAGATTCATGATCACCGGAGTGCCCTCACGGAAGTGTTCCCCGATGGTACGGGCCTCGTTGTAGGTCCGGGGGTGAAGCGTGGTGATGCGGTAGGGCTCTCGTTCGGACACGACCTTGGGCATGATGACCGGTGCGCTCTTTTCCAGGCTTGCGCGTTCTTGTGTGATGGACGCCACGGGCGCGATCCGCGCCGGGCGCCCGGATTCCGCCGCGAGCGAAGCGGCACGGGGCACCGGCTCGCGCTGCGCGGGCGGTTGCACGACTCGCACCTCTTCGTCCCTTTGGGGCTGATGTGAACCGTGCGACTGATGTGCCGGTTCGTGTCGCCGGTGGTCCCGCTCGGGCTCCGGGTCCAGTTCCGGTTCGAAGTCGTCGTCGGGGTCGAACCCCCGGCCGTCGTAACCATCGTCCTCCACGAGGCCGAGGTAGACCGCCATCTTGCGCATCGCGCCGGCCATGCTCTGAGTCCTCCGCTCTGTGGTGGATCGGCTGACGACTGCCAAGTGCCTGCGATCCACGAGGTCGTTGCGTCCGCCTTTCGGCGGTAATGACCATATTTTCTGCTGTGGTCCGACTTCTTGGCGACGTTACCCGAGCCTGGGTCGGACTCCGAGTACCGCAGTGCCGACGCGTACATGTGTCGCTCCGGCGGCCACGGCCTGTTCGAGGTCCGCACTCATGCCTGCGGAGACCATGTTCGCAGTCGGATGGGCTCGGCGCACGCAGGTCGACAAATCCATGAGGCGCTCGAACGCCGCCTGTTGGCGTCCCGCGTACTCGCCGGTGAGGGGGGCCACCGTCATCAGTCCGTCGAGCCGCAGCCCCTCGGCCCCCGCGACGAGGCCGGCCAACTCCTCGACCCCGGCGGGCGAGACGCCGCCGCGCTCTCCGCGCTCGCTCTCGCCCGCGTCGAGCGCCACCTGGAGGAGGCAGCCCACCTCGCGGCCGGCCCGCACGGCCTCCTTCGACAGGGCCGTGACGAGCCGGGCCCGGTCGATGGACTGCACCACATCCGCGTACCCGACCACGGAACGCACCTTGTTGGTCTGCAACTGGCCGACGAAGTGCCAGGAAAGCGGCAGGTCCGCGCAGGCGGCGGCCTTCGGCGCGGCGTCCTGGTCGCGGTTCTCGGCGACGTGCCGCACACCGAGTCCGGAGAGAATGCGCACATCGTCCGCCGGATAGGTCTTGGTGACCACGATGAGGGTGACCTCGTCGCGGGGGCGGCCGGCGGCCGCGCAGGCGGCGCTGATGCGCTCCTCCACCTTCGCCAGGTTGGCGGCGATTTCGTGCTTACGGTCCGTCATGCCCCATCAGTCCAGCCAGACATAGCCCGCGAGCCGCCCGGTGGTGCGGTCGCGTCGGTACGAGAAGTGGTCCCGCGACTCCCGGGTGCACACCGGCGACCCCACCAGGTCGCGCACCCCGAGCCGTTCGAGCTGCGCGTGCACGCCCGCGGCCACGTCGACCGCCGGGGTGCCCCAGCTCGTCTCGGCGTGTGCGGCCGGCTCGGCGGCGGCCACCTCGGCCCGCATCTCCTCGGGTACCTCGTAGCACCGGCCGCAGACGGCGGGTCCGGTGCGGGCGACGATCCGGGCGGGGTCCGCGCCGATTCCGGCCATCGCCCGTACGGCCGCCGGGACCACCCCGGCGACCAGGCCGGGCCGGCCCGCGTGGGCCGCGGCGGCGACACCGGCGACCGGGTCGGCGAGCAGGACGGGCAGGCAGTCGGCGGTGAGAACCGCGAGGGCGAGACCGCGTTCGGCGGTGACGACCGCGTCGACCCGCGGAACCGGGCCCTCTCCCCAGGGACCGTCGACGACGGCGACGTCGGCGCCGTGCACCTGGTTCATCCAGACCACCCGGTCCGGGTCGACGCCCAGCGACTTGGCGGCCATTTCCCGGTTGGCCGTGACGGCGCCGGGGTCGTCGCCGACCGCGCCGCCGAGATTGAGCTCCTCGTACGGAACGGCGCTCACTCCGCCCCACCGGTCGGTGAAGCCGAAGTGCGCGCCGTTCACGGTGTCGCGCTGTCCTATCACTTCAGGAAGTCCGGCACGTCCAGTTCCTCGGCCGCGCTGTCCGAGTAGGTCCGCGACGGCGGGACCGGCGGCGGGGAGACCTGCGGCAGGTCGGCGACCGGCTCGGGCGCGGGCGCCTGCTCCGGCTCCTCCTTCGGCTTGACGCTGCCGAGCGAGCCGAAGGACGGACGGCTGTCGGTCTGCCGCGCCGGGGTCGGCTCCTCGCGCTTGGCCGAGGACGAGCCGAGGACGTTGTCCCGCTTGGACGGCGGCTGGCCCCCGTCGAAGCCGGCCGCGATCACGGTGACCCGCACCTCGTCGCCGAGCGCGTCGTCGATGACCGCGCCGAAGATGATGTTGGCCTCGGGGTGCGCGGCCTCGCTGACCAGCTGGGCGGCCTCGTTGATCTCGAACAGGCCGAGGTCGGAGCCGCCGGAGATGGAGAGCAGGACGCCCCGGGCGCCGTCGATGGACGCCTCCAGGAGCGGCGAGGAGATCGCCATCTCGGCGGCGGCCACCGCGCGGTCGTCGCCGCGGGCCGAGCCGATGCCCATGAGGGCGGAGCCGGCCTCGGACATGACCGACTTGACGTCGGCGAAGTCCAGGTTGATCAGGCCGGGCGTGGTGATCAGGTCGGTGATGCCCTGCACACCGGAGAGCAGCACCTGGTCGGCGGACTTGAACGCGTCGAGCACGCTGACCTGGCGGTCCGAGATGGAGAGCAGCCGGTCGTTGGGGATGACGATGAGGGTGTCGACCTCTTCGCGGAGTTCGGCGATGCCGTCCTCGGCCTGGTTGGCCCGGCGCCGTCCCTCGAAGGTGAAGGGGCGGGTGACCACGCCGATGGTGAGGGCGCCCAGCGAGCGGGCGATGTTGGCCACGACGGGCGCGCCGCCGGTGCCGGTGCCGCCGCCTTCTCCGGCTGTCACGAAGACCATGTCGGCCCCCTTGAGGACCTCCTCGATCTCCTCGCGGTGGTCCTCGGCGGCCTTGCGGCCGACGGCCGGGTTGGCTCCGGCGCCGAGTCCGCGGGTGAGTTCGCGGCCGACGTCGAGCTTGACGTCGGCGTCGCTCATCAACAGCGCCTGCGCGTCGGTGTTGATGGCGATGAACTCGACGCCCTTGAGACCGACCTCGATCATCCGGTTGATGGCATTGACACCACCGCCGCCGACACCGATGACTTTGATGACTGCGAGGTAGTTCTGCGGTGCTGCCACGTCGAAGGCCTCTCGCCTCGAGTTACGTGTCGCCCGGTCACCGAAGCACTGATGCCCCCGCGACCCGACGACTGATGCCGATTGGGACGGTCCGTAGTGCCGACCCGAACCCTAACGCTGAAGTTTAGGGTTACCAGTGTGTCTGTTCCTTGGAGTCTTCTGAACAGGACACTAAGTCGACAAGTGGCGCACGTTCAACGAACACGCCGAACCTCCCGTTTTTCTTTTCACCCTATGTGATCAGCCGTAGCGCTGCCCAGTCAGGGTGCTGGCCTGCACGGATACCCGTCAACTCGCCGATGACGCGGGGGCGGTGGGAACACTCACGTCGAAGTGCCGCGCCTTGGGCGTCGCTTTCATCAGCGCGGTGAGCGCACGGGCCTTGTCCGTACCCTGCTCGCCGCTCCCCCACGCCACGGTCCGGTCGCCGCTCAACTCCAGTGAGATGTCGTCGTAGGAACGGACCTTGACGAGCCGTGCGTCCCGGGCGACCGCGTCCGGGAGGCGGCCCGCCACCCGTACCGCCTCCCGCACCAGGCGGTCCTCGTCGAAGCGGCGCAGACTCGCCCCGGCCGAGCCGGAACGGGCGGGCTCCAATTTCAGTGTCGGCACGCCTTTAGGCGCCCGGGAAACCGTGGCGAATCGGACGCCTTCATCGTCCACTTCCACGAAGTTTTTACCCTTTTGGACAATCAGAACCGGGGTGCGCTCCGTCACTTTCAGTCCGATTCCGTGCGGCCAGGAACGCTCGACGTCGACCTCGTCAATGCGCGGCAATTTCCGGCGCAGTCGCGCCTCGACCGCCTCGGTGTCGACGGAGACCAGGGGTTCACCGACGGGCACGTCGGCGGCCTCGCGCACCTGCGCGGGGGTGAGAACCCGGGTTCCGGAGACCGACACGCCGTCCACGCGGGTCCAGTTCGAGCCGTAGAGCACCCAGACGGTGCCGCCCGCGACCAGGGCGAGAGAGACGGCCGTGATGATGATCGTACGAAGACGGGGCGGGCCGAACCGGCGCGCGCGGGGCGGGCCGGACGACTCCTGCTGGCGTTCCCCGCGCTCGGCGGTGGTCGGTCCGGCCACGCTCCCTGCCTTCCGTCAGTGTCTAGCGGTGGGCACGGGCGGCGATCGCCTCGTACACCATGCCGACGAGCAGGTCGTCGGCGTCCCGGCGGCCGAACTCGGCGGCGGCGCGGGACATCTCGTACAGCCGGTGCGGATCGGCGAGCACCGGCAGGACGTTCTGCTGGAGCCACTCGGGCGTGAGTTCCGCGTCGTCGACCAGCAGTCCGCCGCCGGCCTTGACCACCGGCTGGGCGTTGAGCCGCTGTTCGCCGTTGCCGATGGGCAGCGGGACGTAGGCGGCCGGGAGCCCGACGGCGGAGAGTTCGGCGACGGTCATCGCGCCCGCGCGGCAGAGCATCATGTCGGCGGCGGCGTACGCGAGGTCCATCCGGTCCAGATAACTTACCGGGATGTACGGGGGCATCCCCGGCATCTGGTGGACCTGCGGCAGTTCGTTCTTGGGGCCGACCGCGTGCAGGATCTGGATGCCGGCCTGCTGGAGCCAGGGCGCGACCTGCTGGATCACCTCGTTGAGGCGGCGGGCGCCCTGCGAGCCGCCGGTGACCAGCAGCGTGGGCAGGTTGGGGTCGAGCCCGAACATCGCGCGGGCCTCGGGACGCGCGGCGGCCCGGTCGAGGGTGGCGATGGAACGGCGCAGCGGGATGCCGATGTAGCGGGAGTTGCGCAGCTTGCTGTCCGGGGTGGAGACGGCGACCTGCGCGGCGTAGCGCGAGCCGATCTTGTTGGCCAGACCGGGCCGGGCGTTGGCCTCGTGCACGACGATCGGCACGCCGAGCCGCTTGGCCGCGAGGTAGGCGGGCAGCGCCACGTAGCCGCCGAAGCCGGCCACGGCGTCCGCCTTGGTGCGCTCCAGGATCTGCTCGGTCGCCTTGATCGTCCCGCGCAGCCGGCCCGGGACGGTGATCAGCTCGGGGGTGGGCTTGCGCGGCAGCGGTACGGCCGGGATCAGCGCCAGCTCGTAACCCCGCTCGGGCACCAGGCGGGTCTCCAGGCCGCGTTCCGTGCCCAGGGCCGTGATCCCCACGGTCGGATCCTGCCTGCGCAGGGCGTCCGCGAGGGCGAGCGCGGGCTCGATGTGGCCCGCGGTTCCTCCGCCGGCGAGTACGACATGCACCGAAATTCACCGCTCTCCGGACGAACGCGCCGCCGAGGCACGCCGTCGCATCGTGTTCCAACTCCGGGGGCTCCGCTTGGTTCCGGGACCCCTGGCTCCCCGCTTTCTACCAAAGCGAGGTTGCCGCAACGCAAGCGCCGCCCGCGCACCGGGTTCGTCACGCGCGAAGGCGATCAGCAGGCCGATGGCGAACATGGTCGGCAACAGGGCGGAACCGCCGTAGGAGAACAGCGGGAGCGGGACACCGGCGATCGGCAGCAGCCCGAGGACCGCACCGATGTTGATCACGGCCTGGGCCGTGATCCAGGTGGTCACGCCTCCCGCGGCATACCTCACGAACGGGTCCTCCGTGCGTCCGGCCACGCGGATACCCGCATAGCCTAGAGCCGCGAAGAGGGCGAGCACCGACAGCGTCCCCGCCAGGCCCAGTTCCTCACCGGTGACGGCGAAGATGAAGTCGGTGTGCGCTTCGGGGAGTTGGCCCCATTTCTCCACACTGGCACCGAGCCCGGAACCGAACAGTCCGCCCGAGGCGAGGGCGTAGATGCCGTGCACGGCCTGCCAGCAGGAGTCGCCGGGGCCCGGGTCGGTGGCACCGAGGCAGTTGAGCCGGGCCATGCGGTTGGGGCTGGTCTTGATGAGGATGAAGCCGAGCAGCGCGGCGATGGACAGCACCCCGGCGAAGAGCCGGGTGGGCGCGCCCGCCAGCCAGAGCAGTCCGAACAGGATCGCCGTCAGGATGATCGCCGTGCCCATGTCGCCGCCGATCATGATCAGCCCGAGCAGCATGAACGCGGCCGGGACCAGCGGCACCAGCATGTGCTTCCACTGGGTCAGCAGCTTCTTGTCCTGCTTGCGGGCCAGCAGGTCCGCGCCCCACAGCACCAGGGCCAGCTTGCCGAACTCGCTGGGCTGGATCTGGAAGGAGCCGCCGAGGGCGATCCAGTTCTGGTTGCCGTTGACCGCGACTCCTATCCCCGGCACCTGCACCAGGATCATCAGGAAGACGGCACCGGCGAGGATCGGATAGGCCAGCGCCCGGTGCAGCTTCACCGGCATCCGCATGGCGGCCACGAGCAGTCCGGCGCCGATCAGGGCGGCCAGGGCCTGCTTGCGGAAGAAGTAGGAGCCGGGCAGCGACAGCTGGAGCGCGGTGATCTGAGAGGCCGAGTAGACCATCACCAGACCGAGCACGGTGATCAGGGCGCTGCCGCCGAAGATCAGGTAGTACGCGGTCAGCGGCCGGTCCCAGGCGCGGCGCAGGCGCAGGTACAGGCGGAGCACCGGGTTCTCGTGCTGCGGCCCCGGCGCCACGGGTCGCTTGACGGCCCGCTGTACGGGCGGACGTCCGGTACGGCTCTGGGGACTACCGGGCATCGCTGCCCCCGCTGTACGTCGGCATGGACCGTCCCACGCGTCCTCCCGAGGTCACCCGGCGCAGGAGGCGGCCGGGTCAGGCGCCGAGTTCGCGAACGGCCTCCGCGAACGCGTCGCCGCGCTTGTTGTAGTTGGTGAACATGTCCATGGAGGCACAGGCCGGGGCCAGCAGGACCGTATCGCCGGGCCGGGCGAGTCGCTGGGCTTCCTGGACGGCCTGGAGCATCGCCCCAGTGTCGGTCCGGTCGAGGTCGACCACGGGTACTTCGGGGGCGTGTCGCGCCAGGGCTTCGCGGATCAGGGCGCGGTCGGCGCCGATGAGGACCGCCCCGCGCAGCCGCTTGGCCGCGCCCGTGACCAGTTCGTCGAAGGTCGCGCCCTTGGCCAGCCCGCCGGCGATCCAGACGATCGACTCGTACGCCGCCAAGGACGCCTCGGTGGCGTGGGTGTTGGTGGCCTTGGAGTCGTCCACGTACGCGACCCCGTCGACGTCGGCGACGTGCGCGATGCGGTGGGCGTCGGGCGTGAAGGCCCGCAGCCCGTCCCGTACGGCCGCGGCGGAGACGCCGAAGGCGCGGGCGAGGGCGGCGGCGGCAAGGGCGTTGGCGATGTTGTGCGGGGCCGGCGGGTTGACGTCCGAGACCTCGGCCAGCTCCTGGGCGTTCTTCTGCCGGTTCTCGACGAAGGCGCGGTCCACCAGGATGCCGTCGACGACGCCGAGTTGGGAGGGCGCCGGGGAGCCGAGGGTGAAGCCGACGGCCCGGCAGCCCTCCTCGACGTCGGCCTCGCGGACCAGGTCCTCGGTGGCCTTGTCGGCGACGTTGTAGACGCAGGCGATCCGATTGCCCTCGTAGATCCGGCCCTTGTCGGCGGCGTAGGCCTCCATGGAGCCGTGCCAGTCGAGGTGGTCGGGGGCGAGGTTGAGCACGACGGCCGAGTGGGCGCGCAGGGAGGGCGCCCAGTGGAGCTGGTAGCTGGACAGCTCCACGGCCAGGACGTCGTACTCCTCGTCGCCGGTGACCGCGTCCAGCAGGGAGACGCCGATGTTGCCGACGGCGGCGGTGCGCAGACCGGCCGCCTTCAGGATCGACGCCAGCATCTGGACGGTGGTGGTCTTGCCGTTGGTGCCGGTGACCGCGAGCCAGGGAGCGGCGTCGGGACGGCGCAGGCGCCAGGCCAGTTCGACGTCGCCCCAGACCGGGACGCCGGCCTCGTGGGCCGCGGTGAACAGCGGCTTGTCCGGCTTCCAGCCGGGCGCGGTGACGATCAGCTCGGTGCCCTCGGGCAGGGTCGCCCCGTCGCCGAGGCGCACGGTGACGCCGAGCGCCTCCAGGTCCGCCGCCTGCACCCGGGCGCGCTCGTCGTCGCCGTCGTTGACGACGGTGACGCGCGCGCCGAGCCCGTGCAGGACCTTGGCGGCCGGGACGCCGGAGACGCCGAGGCCGGCGACGGTGACGTGCTTGCCCTGGAAGTCGAAAGGCACCGAGGAGTCGGTCACTTGTCCGCTGCCCATCCCGCGTAGAAGAGGCCCAGTCCGACGATCACACAGATGCCCTGGATGATCCAGAAGCGGACCACGACAAGGACCTCGGACCAGCCTTTGAGTTCGAAGTGGTGCTGGAGTGGCGCCATCCGGAAGACCCGCTTGCCGGTCAGGCGGAAGGAGCCGACCTGGATGACCACCGACATGGTGATCAGGACGAACAGGCCGCCGAGGATGGCCATCAGCAGCTCGGTGCGCGAGCAGATCGCCAGACCCGCGAGCACACCGCCGAGCGCGAGCGAACCGGTGTCGCCCATGAAGATCTTGGCCGGCGAGGTGTTCCACCACAGGAAGCCGAGGCAGGCGCCCATCAGCGCGGACGCGACCACGGCGAGGTCGAGGGGGTCTCTCACCTCGTAGCAGGCGCCCGGGTTGGTCAGGGTCAGCGCGTTGGCGCAGGACTCCTGGAACTGCCAGACGCCGATGAAAGTGTAGGCACCGAAGACCAGGACGGAGGCGCCGGTGGCCAGGCCGTCCAGGCCGTCGGTCAGGTTCACGCCGTTCGACATCGCGAGGATCATGAACAGCGCCCAGATGACGAACAGCACCGGGCCGATCGACCAGCCGAAGTCGGTGATGAACGACAGCTTGGTCGAGGCCGGGGTGTTGCCGCGGTTGTCCGCGAACTGCAGCGAGAGCACCGCGAAGCCGATGCCGACGATCAGCTGGCCGGCCATCTTCGCCTTGGCCCGCAGGCCCAGCGACCGCCTCTTGACGATCTTGATGTAGTCGTCGAGGAAGCCGACCAGGCCCATGCCCACCATCAGGCCGAGCACCAGCAGGCCCGAGAAGGTCGGGCCCGCGTCCGTCTTCGGGTCCAGGTAGCTGGTGATCACCTTGGCCAGGAAGTAGGCGGCGACCGTGGCGAAGATGAAGGCGATACCGCCCATCGTCGGCGTACCGCGCTTGCTGGCGTGCTCGCGCGGTCCGTCGTCGCGGATGTACTGGCCGTAGCCCTTGCGGGCCAGGAGCTTGATCAGCAGCGGGGTGCCGACCAGCGTCAGGAAGAGGCCAATGACGCCCGCGAACAGGATCTGCTTCATCATCGGGCGGCAACCTCACCCTCGGCGCCGGTCTCGAGCAGCGCCGCGGCGACACTCTCCAGGCCCACCGAACGGGACGCCTTCACGAGCACGACGTCGCCCGGGCGCAACTCGCTGCGCAACAGGTCGACCGCCGCCTGTGCGTCGGACACGTGCACCGACTCCTCACCCCACGAACCCTCGTTATATGCGCCCAGTTGCAGCCATTGGGCTTCCCTGCCCCCGACCGCGACGAGCTTGCTGACGTTGAGCCGGACGGCGAGCCGTCCGACCGCGTCGTGCTCGGCGAGCGCCTCGTCCCCGAGCTCGGCCATCTTGCCGAGCACCGCCCACGTACGGCGCCCCTTGCCAATGGCCACCAGCGCGCGCAGCGCGGCTTTCATGGACTCGGGGTTCGCGTTGTAGGCGTCGTTGACGACCGTCACGCCGTCCGGGCGCTCGGTGACCTCCATCCGCCAGCGGGAGAGGGAGCCCGCTTCGGAGAGCGCGGTGGCGATCTCGTCTGCGGACATGCCCAACTCGTGGGCGACGGCGGCCGCGGCGAGCGCGTTCGACACGTGGTGCTCACCGTACAGGCGCATGGTCACATCGCTTGCACCGGAGGGTGTGTGAAGCCTGAACGAGGGCTGTCCGGTGTCCGTGAGTCGCACGTTCTCAGCGCGAACGTCCGCTTCGTCGGACTCTCCGAAAAGGGTCACCTTCGCCTTCGTCCGGGAGGCCATGGCCCGTACGAGGGGGTCGTCCGCGTTGAGGATCGCGGTACCGCCCTCCTCGGCCGGCGGCAGCGACTCGACGAGTTCGCCCTTGGCCTGGGCGATCTGCTCCCGGCCGCCGAACTCGCCGATGTGCGCGGATCCGACGTTGAGGACGAGGCCGACCTTCGGCGGGGTCAGCTCGCAGAGGTACCGGATGTGGCCGATGCCGCGGGCGCCCATCTCCAGGACGAGGAACCTGGTCTCCTCGGTGGCGGTGAGCGCGGTGAGCGGCAGCCCGATCTCGTTGTTGAGGGAGCCGGGCGTGAAGACCGTGGGCGCCTTGCGGCGCAGCACCTGGGCGATGAGGTCCTTGGTGCTGGTCTTGCCGGCGGACCCGGTGAGGGCGACGAGCGTGGTGCCGAGGCGCCGCACGACGTGCCGGGCGAGGGCGCCGAGGGCGGCCTGGACGTCGTCCACGACGATCGCGGGCACGCCGACGGGCCGGGAGCCGAGCACGGCCACCGCCCCCGCCTCGACGACCGCGGCGGCGAAGTCGTGGCCGTCCACCCGCTCGCCGACGAAGGCGACGAAGAGGCTGCCAGGACCCGCTTCCCGGGAGTCCCGGACGACGGGGCCGGTGACCTGCGCGGACGCGTCCGGTATGTCATGCATCCGCCCGCCGACGACTTCTGCGATCTCGGCGAGAGAGAGGGTGATCACAAGTTCGTCCCCTGGATCATCTGGGTCATTCGGGATCTCATCCCTGGGTCTTCTTGATGGCTTCGCGCAGCACCTGGCGGTCGTCGAAGGGACGGACCACCCCGGCGATGTCCTGGCCCTGCTCGTGGCCCTTGCCCGCCACCAGCACCGTGTCGCCGGGCTCGGCCCGGGCGACGGCGGCGGCGATCGCGGCGGCCCGGTCCTCGAAGACCTGCACCTCGCCGCGCTCGTGGGCGGGCACGGAGGCCGCGCCCTGGAGCATGGTGGCGAGGATCGCGAGGGGGTCCTCGGAGCGGGGGTTGTCGGAGGTCAGTACGGCCGTGTCGGCGAACCGCGCCACGGCGGCGCCCATCGGCTCGCGCTTGGTGGTGTCCCGGTCGCCGCCGCAGCCGAGCACGGCGTGCAGCTTGCCCTCGGTCACCTTGCGCAGGGCGCGCAGGACCGACTCGACGGCGTCGGTCTTGTGGGCGTAGTCGACCACCGCGAAGTACGGCTGGCCCTCGTCCACGCGCTCCAGGCGGCCCGGCACCCCCGGCACCGCGGCGACGCCGTCGGCGGCGGTCTGCGGGTCCAGGCCCGCGGCGGCGAGGGCGACGATCGCGGCGAGGGTGTTCGCCACGTTGAACGGTCCGGCCAGCGGCGACTTGGCGGTGACGCGCTCGCCCTTGGGCCCGAGCACGGTGAACGTGGAGTCCAGCGGGCCGACCTCGACCTCGTCGGCGCGCCAGTCGGCGTCCGGGTGGCCCTCGGCGGAGTAGGTGACGACCGGGACGGTGGCCTCGTTGGCGAGGCGGCGCCCGTACTCGTCGTCCACGTTGACCACGCCGAGCTTGCTGCGTTCCGGCGTGAAGAGCTGCGCCTTGGCCTGGAAGTAGTCCTCCATGCCGGAGTGGAACTCCATGTGCTCCGGGCTGAGGTTGGTGAAGACCGCGATGTCGAAGACGCAGGCGTCCACGCGGCCGAGCACCAGGGCGTGGCTGGAGACCTCCATGGCGACCGCCTCGGTGCCGCGCTCGCGCATCACCGCGAACAGGGCCTGGAGGTCGGTGGCCTCGGGCGTGGTCCGCTCGGACTTGATGCGCTCGTCGCCGATGCGCATCTCGACCGTGCCGATGAGCCCGGTGGACTTCGCCGTGCGCAGACCGCCCTCGACGAGGTAGGCGGTGGTGGTCTTGCCGGAGGTGCCGGTGATGCCGATCTGGAGCAGGTCGCGGCCGGGGTGGCCGTAGATCGTGGCCGCCAGCTCCCCCATCCGCGCCCGCGGGTCGTCGACGACGAGCGCCGGCAGGCCGGTGGCGGCGACGCGCTCGGCGCCGGACGGGTCGGTCAGCACGGCGACGGCGCCGAGGCCCTCGGCCTGGGTGGCGAAGTCGGCGCCGTGCAGGCGGGCACCGGGCAGGGCGGCGTACAGGTCGCCGGGGCGGACGGCGCGGGAGTCGTGGGTGATGCCCGTGACTCCGGCGGTGCTGTCCGGCGCGGCGACACCCAGCTGATCGGCGAGTTCCGCGAGGGGTGTGGCGGAGATCCGCACCGGCCGGGGCGGTCCCGGGTATGTCACGGGTTGGCCCTTCTGGGTGGTTTGGGACTGATCAGGGTGTGGCACGGCGGTGAGCGTACCGGGCGTACCGGCTTCCGGGCGAAGCGAGGGCTCGGGGCTGCTCTGGTTCCCGGGGTCGGGGGTGATCGTTGTCACGGGTGGTTCCTGGTGGCTCGGTACTGAATCGACGCTGGCTCGGTACTGGCCCGATGGGGGTCAGGGCTTGAAGGAGACCGGGAGTCTCGCGGGGGCGGCCCCGGTCGGGGGGACCTGAAGGGTCTTCAGGGCGAACTCCATGACCTGCTTGTAGATGGGTCCGCAGATCTGGCCGCCGAAGTAGCTGCCCTCGGTGGCGTTCTGGATGGCGCAGTAGACGGTGACGCGAGGTTTGTCGGAGGGGGCGAACCCGGCGAACGACGAGGTGTAGCCCCGGTACTTGCCGGTGTCCGGATCCACTCGGTTGGCCGTGCCGGTCTTGCCCGCCACGCGGTAGCCGGGGATGCGGGCCTTGGTGCCGGTGCCCTCCTCGTCGTCGACGACGGACTCCAGCATCTGCGACAGGGTCTTCGCGGTCTTCTCGCTGATCACGCGGCTCTTCTCGGGCTCCGGGGACGGTGTGAAGCGTCCGTCGGCGTCCTTGGTGCCGCGTACGAGCGTGGGTTCGACGCGGACGCCTCCGTTGGCGATGGTCGAGTACACGGAGGCCGCCTGGAGCGCGTTCACGGAGACGCCCTGGCCGAAAGGGATCGTGTACTGCTGCGAGGTCGACCACTGGTCGGGCGGCGCCAGGATGCCCTTGGTCTCGCCGGGGAAGCCGAGTCCGCTGTAGCCGCCGAGGCCGAACTTGCGCAGGTAGGAGTAGAGCACCTTGTTGGCCTCCGGCTGCGTCCTGCCCAGCTCGCCGGTGGCCATGATGGTGCCGATGTTGCTGGACTTGGCGAGCACGCCGTTGAGCGTGAGGTACCAGGTCGGGTGGTCGATGTCGTCCTTGAAGAGCCGGTCGCCGCGCTTGAGGCGGTTGGGGACGGTGATGTGGGTGCCCGGGGTGGCGGCCTCCTCCTCCAGTACGGCCGCCATCGACATCACCTTGGCGGTGGAGCCGGGTTCGAAGGCGTCCTGGAGGGCGGCGTTGCCCAGCGCGTTCGGGTCGGCGTGGGCGAGGTCGCCCGGGTCGAAGCCCGGCGAGTTGGCCATGGCGAGGATCTCGCCGGTGGCGGTGTCCTGGACGATGACGTAGCCGCCGTCCGCCTTGGACTTCTCCACCTGCTCGCTGATGGCGTCCTGCGCGGCCCACTGGATGTCGCGGTCGATGGTCAGCTCGACGTCGCTGCCGGGCACGGCCGGTGTCTCGGTGGAACCGGCGGTGGGGACCTGGCGGCCGCCGGACTGCGCGTAGCGGATCTTGCCGTCCTCGCCCGCCAGCGTCTTGTCCAGCTGCCGCTCCAGGCCGCCGCCGCCCTTGCCGTCGGCGCCGACCCAGCCCAGGACGCCGGCGGCCAGGTCGCCGCCCGGGTACACGCGCTTGCTGCTGGGGTCGGCGAAGACGCCCGCGAGGGCGTTGACCACGGACTTGTCCGTCTCCGCCTTCGTGGTGAGCGCGGACTTCAGGTCCTTGATCTGGTTCCAGACCTGCGGGGTCTGCCGCCGGGCGAGGCGGACGTAGCGCAGCTCCTTGTTCTCGGGGCGCAGCCGCTCGACCAGGTCCTCCTGCTCCTGGCCGAGGATGGGCGCGAGGAGCGCCGCCGCCTGCTCGGGCCCGTCGCCGACCTCGAGCTGCTCGCGGGTGAACATCGTGGGGTCGGCGGTGATGTCGTAGGAGTCCACGGTGGTCGCGAGGGCGACGCCGTTGCGGTCGGTGATGCCGCCGCGCTCGGCGGGCAGGGTGTGGACCACGTAGCGGTTCTGCTCGGCCTTGGCGGAGTACGTGCCGGCGTCGACGGCCTGCACCTGGAGGAGCCGTACGACGAAGGCGGCCAGCACCAGGGTCAGCGCGAGGCCGATCATCCTGAGGCGCGGGCGGGGGCTGCCCAGCCGGATGGTGCGGGCCGCGGCGGGCCGGGGCGGGCCGGGGCGGCGGGCGGGCCGGGCGCCGGGGCCGGGCTGCCGCCGTCCGCCGGGACGGACGGGCCTCGCGGGTCCGGGCACACGGCGGCGCGGCGGTTCCCTGTCGGACACTTCCGTCACCTGCCGGGAGTCGGGGTCGGAGTCGGGCTCGGGGTGGCCGTCGCCGCCGCGGTGGGGGTGGCGGGCGTGGCGGAGGGAGCGGAGGAGGCCGGGGGCGGCTGGGTGCCGACGGGCGACGGTGTGGCCGTGGGCACGCCCTCGGGCGGCGCGGACAGCACCTCTGGGGCGAGGACCAGCGGGGTGGTCCCGGTGGGCGCGGCGCTGGGCGAGCCCTTGACGGTGCCGTCGGGGCCGAGGAAGGCGGGGTCGCCGCCGGGGACCATGCCCAGTTCGCGGGCGCGGCGCTGGAGGGCCCGGGGGGCGGAGTAGGCGTCGATGTCCCGCTGGAGCGCCTGCTCCTCGTCGGTGAGGCTCTTGGTCTCCTGTTTGAGGTCGTCCAGCTGGAAGGAGCCCTCGCTCAGGGCGGAGTTCAGCACCAGAAGGCCGATGAGACCGCCGCCGAGCAGGACGACGACGAGGAGGACGAAGGGCGCCCGGGCCGCCTGGCCGCGGCCGCCGCCGGGCGGGAGGAGCCGGGCCAGCCGGGCCGCCCTCCCCTTCAGTTCGGGTTTCCTGCTCACTGGCCCTCCCCCTCGGCCCGGGTGGACCGTCCGCCCCCGTGCCTGGCCTGCCTCGCTCGCTTCACCCGATGGACTCCCTGATGCGCTCGGCGCCGCGCAGCCGCGCCGGGGCCGCCCGCCGGTTCTCGGCGATCTCCTCCTCGGTGGGAAGTTCGGCACCGCGCGTGAGCAGCTTGAGCCGGGGCGCGTAGCGTTCGGGGACCACCGGCAGACCGGGCGGCGCGGTGTTGGCCGCACCGGCCGCGAAGACCTGCTTGACCAGCCGGTCCTCCAGGGACTGGTAGGAGAGCACCGCGATCCGCCCGCCGACGCCGATCGCCTCGACCGCGGCCGGGATCGCCCGCTCCAGGACGGACAGCTCGCCGTTGACCTCGATGCGCAGGGCCTGGAAGGTGCGCTTGGCCGGGTTGCCGCCGGTGCGCTTGGCGGCCTGCGGGAGCGCGGCGCGGATCAGCTCCACGAGCCGGGCGCTGTTGGTGAACGGCTCCTTCTCGCGCTCGCGCACGACCGCGGACACGATCCGCTTGGCCTGCTTCTCCTCGCCGTACGCCCGCAGGATGCGGACGAGTTCGCCCGGCGGGTAGGTGTTGAGGACCTCGGCCGCGCTCATGCCGGACGTCTGGTCCATGCGCATGTCGAGCGGGGCGTCCTGGGCGTAGGCGAAGCCGCGGTCCGCCTCGTCGAGTTGCATGGAGGAGACGCCGAGGTCGAACAGCACGCCCTGGACGCGCGGGACGCCGAGCCGGTCGAGTACGTCGGGCAGCTCGTCGTAGACGGCGTGCACGAGGGTGGCGCGGTCGCCGTACGGGGCGAGCCGCTCGCCGGACAGGCGCAGGGCCTCCTTGTCCCGGTCGAGCGCGACGAGCCGGGCCTCGGGGAAGCGTTCGAGCAGCGCCTCGCTGTGCCCGCCGAGTCCCAGTGTGCAGTCGACGACCACGGCCCCCGGCTCGTTCAGGGCGGGCGCCAGCAGGTCCAGACACCGCTGGAGCATCACCGGGACGTGTCGACTCTGGCTCAAGTGGGACGGCCTCTCAGGTCCGGCGCGGCGTCACGCACCGCCGGGTCCCCTCCCGCTCGCTCGTGAAGGGGAGCCCCGCCGGCGCCGGAGGCGTCGGCCGGCCGGGAGCGGGAGGAGGCCGAGCCGTACGTACGCGCCGCGCACGCGGGGAGAACTGGCGGGGCGTCGCCCAGGTCTCCGGGGAATTCAGTCCAGCAGGGAGAGCCTCGCCTCCCGCTTCGCGTCACTTTAGTCCACCCTGTCGCCCGGTCAATCAACCGGCCTGCGCGTCGCGGGCGCCGCCGGACCGCGTGAATCGGCGCGGGCCGGTACTTCACTCGCACGGAGGCACCCGTACGGGTCTGTGGAGTGGCTCACAACAAGCCTCGTTGACGTTCTTTGTCCCTCTTCACAGCGGGCCCGGCCCATCGGTGACCAGTAACGTCATGGTTATGACGACTTCTGCATCGGTTCCCGCAGGCTCCGCCACCGACCGGCTCGTCGAGGCGAACGCGCGCTACGCAGCCGAGTTCTCCGACGCCGAACTGGCGGGCCGCCCCGCACTCCACACCGCCGTCGTGGCCTGCATGGACGCGCGCCTGGACGTGACCGCCGCGCTCGGCCTGCGCAACGGCGACTGCCACGTCATCCGCAACGCCGGCGGCGCCGTCACCGACGACGTGATCCGTTCCCTCGCCATCAGCCAGCGGGCGCTCGGCACCACCGCCGTGGTCCTCGTGCACCACACGGCGTGCGGCATGGAGACCCTCACCGAGGACTTCCGGCACGAGCTGGAACTGGAGGTCGGCCAGCGCCCCGTCTGGGCGGTCGAGTCCTTCCAGGACGTCGACCAGGACGTGCGCCAGTCGATCGAACGGGTGCGCACCTCGCCGTTCCTGCCGCACACCGACGACGTACGTGGTTTCGTCTACGACGTGAAGACGGGACTGCTGCGCGAGGTCACCCCCGCCTGATCCAAGCCCCGCAAAGGCCGCAAGGCATGACATAGCGCGGCCAGTTGTCCACAGGCGAGTGACACGAATCGGTAACGGCAGCAAGAATGCGGGAAGTGGTGTCGCGCGGAACTTTTTCCGCGCGGTGTCCGTGATTCGGGGTGGGCCGGTCCGCGCGGTGCGGGACCGGCCCGGCAAGTTGGGGTACCCCCGCTTCCCGGGAAGCGCGGGGAAAGGCCGAGGAGGGCCGGGTGACGACCTTTGACGATCAGGCGAGCCATGGGGGCAGCCCCGACCGGGCATACGCGCGGGTGGGGGACGATCTGACCGCTGTCGTCGAGCGGGTGCGTGGTTCGATCGAGGACGTGATCGAGGGCAAGCCCGAGGTCGTGCGGCTCTCACTGACCGTGCTGCTCGCCGAGGGGCACCTGCTGATCGAGGACGTCCCGGGAGTCGGCAAGACCATGCTGGCCAAGGCGCTGGCACGGTCCATCGACTGCTCCGTGCGCCGGATCCAGTTCACGCCGGACCTGCTGCCCTCCGACATCACCGGAGTCTCCATCTGGGACCAGCAGCGGCGGGACTTCGAGTTCAAGCCCGGCGCGATCTTCGCGCAGGTGGTGATCGGCGACGAGATCAACCGCGCCTCGCCGAAGACGCAGTCGGCGCTCCTGGAGTCGATGGAGGAGCGGCAGGTCACCATCGACGGCCAGACCTACGAGCTGCCCAGCCCCTTCATGGTGGTGGCCACGCAGAACCCGGTCGAGATGGAGGGCACCTACCCGCTGCCCGAGGCCCAGCGCGACCGTTTCATGGCCCGGGTCTCCATCGGCTATCCCAGCCCGGAGGCCGAGCTGGAGATGCTCGACGTGCACGGCGGGGTGAACCCGCTGGACGACCTCCAGCCGGTGGCGCACGCCGACGAGATCCTCAAGCTGATCGAGGCCGTCCGCGGCGTCCACGTCGCGGAGCCGGTCCGCAGGTACGCCGTGGACCTGGTCGCGGCCACCCGGAACCACCCCGATCTCAGACTCGGCGCCTCGCCGCGCGCCACGCTGCATCTGCTGCGCGCGGCGAAGGCGTCCGCCGCCCTGAGCGGCCGGGAGTACGCGCTGCCGGACGACGTGCAGGCCCTCGCGGTCGCGGTCCTGGCCCACCGCCTGCTGCCGACCGCCCAGGCCCAGCTCAACCGCCGCAGCGCCGAACAGGTCGTCCAGGAGATCCTCCAGCGCACCCCGGTACCCGCGGCGCCCCAGCAGCAGACCGCCTTCGGCGTGAGCCGCGGCGCACCCGCGTATCCCCAGCAGCCGCCGCGGAGGCTCTGATGGACGCCGGGGGGACGGACCGGTCGCACGACGACCGGGGCGAGGGCGGCGGGATCCGCACCGCCCTGACCGGTCTGACCACCCGCGGCCGCTCCTTCCTGGCCGCCGGAATCGCCGCCGCGGTCTGCGCCTACGTCCTCGGGCAGAGCGACCTGCTGCGGGTCGGGCTGCTGCTGAGTGTGCTGCCCCTGGTCTGCGCGACCGTGCTGTACCGCACCCGCTACCGGGTGGCGGGCAGCCGCCGGCTCTCCCCCGAGCGGGTGCCCGCGGGCAGCGAGGCCCGGGTGCACCTGCGCGTCGACAACGTCTCGCGGATGCCCACGGGGCTGCTGATGCTCCAGGACCGGGTGCCCTACGTGCTGGGCCCCCGGCCCCGCTTCGTGCTCGACCGGGTGGAGCCGGGCGGCCGCCGCGAGGTGTCCTACCGGGTCCGCTCCGACCTGCGCGGCCGCTTTCCGCTGGGCCCGCTGCAACTGCGGCTGACCGACCCGTTCGGGCTGTGCGAGCTGACCCGGTCCTTCTCCACGTACGACACCCTGACCGTGATCCCGCGTGTGGAGGCGCTGCCGCCGGTGCGGCTCAGCGGCGAGGCGAAGGGGTACGGCGAGGGACGGCAGCGCACGCTCGCGCTGGCGGGCGACGACGACGTGATCCCGCGCGGGTACCGCTACGGCGACGACCTGCGCCGCGTGCACTGGCGCTCCACCGCGCGCTACGGCGAGCTGATGGTGCGCCGCGAGGAGCAGCCGCAGCGCGCCCGCTGCACGGTGCTCCTTGACACCCGGGGCGTGGCCTACGAGGGCGCGGGCCCCGACTCGCCCTTCGAGTGGGCGGTGTCGGGCGCGGCGTCCGTGCTGGTGCACATGCTGGAGCGGGGCTTCTCCGTCCGGTTGCTCACCGACACCGGCAACTCGGTGCCGGGCGAGGGCGCCGACGGCTTCGCGGGCGCGAGCCAGGGCACGGCCGACGCGGCCGGGCTGATGATGGACACCCTCGCGGTGATCGACCACTCCGACGGTACGAGCCTGTCCCCCGCCTACGACCTGCTGCGCGGCGGGAACGAGGGGCTGCTGGTGGCGTTCTTCGGCGACCTCGACGAGGAGCAGGTCACGGTGGCCGCCAGGATGCGGCAGCGCAGCGGCGGCGCGGTCGCCTTCGTCCTGGACAGCGGGGCCTGGGCGCGGGAACCGGCCGACGTGCCCGGTCCGTTGGACAGGAGCGAGGAGCGGCTGCGGATGCTGCGCGAGGCGGGCTGGACCGCCGTGAGCGTCCCGTACGGCGCCACCCTGGAGGAGCTGTGGCGCCTGGCGGACCGGGAACGCACCGCCGTCGCGGCGGCGACCGGCGGGGAGGGGACGCGATGAGCGGGCGGGCGCGGCTGGCGGTGTGCGCGTGGGCGGCCACCCTGATGGCGGCGTGCGCGCTGCTGCCGCTGGTCGAACCGGCGACCTGGATCCTGCAGGCCGCGGTCCTGCTGGCGGCGCAGGCCGTGGTGGGTGCGGTGGCGCGGCGGGTGCCGCTGGCGCGGCCGCTGACCATCGCCGTGCAGGCCCTGGTCACGCTGCTGCTCCTGACCCTGGTCTTCGCCCGGCAGCAGGCGTTCGCGGGGCTGATCCCCGGCCCGCAGGCCATCCAGCGCTTCGGCGACCTGCTGCAACAGGGCGGCGACGACATCGCCCGGTACGCCATCCCGGCGCCGTTGGAGTCCGACGGCATCCGGCTGATGCTGGTCGGCGGTGTCCTGGTGATCGGGCTGCTGGTGGACACCCTCGCGGTGACCTTCCGCAGCGCCGCGCCGGCCGGCCTGCCGCTGCTCGCGCTGTATTCGGTGGCCGCGGGGCTGTCCGAGGGCGGCGCCGACTGGCTGTGGTTTCTGGTGGCGGCGGTCGGCTATCTGGCCCTGCTGCTGGCGGAGGGGCGGGACCGGCTCTCGCAGTGGGGCCGGGTCTTCGGCGGTGCGGCGCGCGCTCCGGGCGCCGAGCAGGGCGGCGCGGTCGCCCCGGTCCGCACCGGACGGCGGATCGGCGCGTTCGCGCTGGGCATCGCCCTGGTGGTGCCGCTCGCCCTGCCCGCGATGAACGGCGGGCTGCTGGACAGCGCCAGGACGGGCGTCGGCTCCGGGACCGGGGGCGGCGGCACGATCTCCGCGGTGAACCCGCTGGTCTCCCTGCGGGACAGTCTCAACGTCGACGAGAACCGGCAGGTCCTCTCCGTCGAGACGGACTCGAACGACCTGTCGGACCTCTACCTGCGCATCGTGTCCCTGGACGACTTCGACGGCACCACCTGGAAGCCGTCCAAGCGGCAGATCACCGCGGTACCGAAGGGCTCGTTCCCCACCCCCGTCGGCCTGGGCCCCGACGTCCGGCGCAACGAGACCCGGACCTTCATCTCGGCCGCCGACTGGTACGCGCAGGACTGGCTGCCGATGCCGTACCCGCCCACCGGCGTGCGCGTCGCGGGGAACTGGCGGTACGAACCGGTCGGCATGACCCTGGTCGGCGACCACGGCCAGAACACCCGCGGGCTGAAGTACGAGGTGCGGAGCCTGAACGTGCAGCCGACGGCGGAGCAGCTCGCCGCCGCGCCGTTGCCGTCGGCCGCGCTGAAGCGCGAGTACACGCGGTTGCCGGACTCGCTGCCCGACCTGGTCTCCAGGACCGCCCGCGAGGTCACCGCCGGCGCGGCGAACCCCTACGAGCAGGCGGTCAAGCTCCAGGAGTACTTCGCGGTCAACGGCGGTTTCGAGTACGACACCGAGGTCAGCGTCGGCAGTGGCTCGGAGGCGATCGCCCGGTTCCTGAAGGACAAGCAGGGTTTCTGCGTCCACTTCTCCTTCGCCATGGCGGCGATGGCCCGGTCCCTGGGCATTCCGGCCAGGGTCGCGGTGGGCTTCGCGCCGGGCTCCCCGCAGGCGGACGGTTCGGTGTCGGTGGGGCTGCGGGACGCGCACGCCTGGCCCGAGGTGTACTTCGAGGGCGTGGGCTGGACCCGCTTCGAGCCGACGCCGACGCGTGGCTCGACCCCGGCGTACACCGTGCCGGACACGCCGGGCAGTTCGGTGCCGGACCCGGCCCTGCCGTCGCAGGACAGCGAGACGGAGCCGTCGGCGGCGCCGTCGACGAGCGAGAGCTGCTCGGCGCAGGACAAGAAGCTGGACGCCTGTGACACCGAGTCCGCGCTGCCCGTGCCCGTCTCGGACGGCGGCGGACCGAAGTGGTACGAGGCGCCGGCCTGGGCGCTGGCGGGTCTCCTGGTGCTGCTGATCCCGCTGTCGCCGATGCTGTGGCGGCTGCGTACCCGGGCCAGGCGGCTGGGGGCGCACGGCCGCGCCGAGGCGGACGCGGGTCCCCACACCCTGGCGGTCTGGCAGGAGCTGGCCGATACGGCGTGGGACCACGGGATCCCGCCGGAGGAGTCGCAGACGCCCCGCAAGGCGGCGGCCCGGATCGTCCGGCTGGGTCGGCTCGATCCGACGGCCGCGGCGGCGGTGCACCGGGTGGCGGACGCGGTGGAGCAGGTTCTCTACGCGCCGCGACCGCGCCTGACGGCGGGGCTCGCCGAGGACGTCCGGCTCGCGACGGCCGGTCTGCGGGCGGCGGTCGGCCGTCGCACGCGGCTGCGCGCACGGATCGCCCCGCGTTCGACCGTCCGGGTGGTCTGGGCGCTCTCGGACCGGTGGACGGCGCTGAAGCGGCGTGCCGCGGCGGCGCGGCCGGCCCTGCGGAAGACGACGGGTCAGCAGGGCTGAGGGAGCGCGGGGGCCGGCGCCGGGGCGGCGCGGGCCGTGCGGGGAGACCCGCGGACCCGGCTGCTCGTGGGCACAGCTCGTAGGCACACGTGAGGGGGTGACCACCCGGACGGTGGTCACCCCCTCACGCGGATGTCCTGGTGAGCGGTTGCTCGGGCGCGCTACTGGCCGCCCTGCTGCTCATCCCTGCGGCGCTGCCAGCGCTCGTCGATGCGGTCCATCATCGAGCGTTTCTGGCGTTGCTGGCGGCCCGCGGTCTGTGGTCCGGCACCGGCAGCCGGCTGCTCGCCCGGCTTGGGGGCCTTGCGCCAGCCGGTCACGGCGAGCACCGCGCAACCCAGCATGACGAGGAAGCCCACCACGCTGAGCCACACCTGCTGGGCGACCATACCGGCCATGAGGAGCGCAATACCTACGAGGAAGCCCGCGACCGCCTGGTAGACCCGTCGCCGGGTGTACGTACGCAGCCCGCTTCCCTCGAGCGCTGTCGCGAACTTGGGATCTTCGGCGTACAGCGCTCGCTCCATTTGCTCGAGCATGCGCTGCTCGTGCTCCGAGAGCGGCACGGAGTCCTCCTCATCGTGCAGTCGCCGGGGCGACCCGGGGGGGTCCCTTCAGGATAGGCAGGGAATCGCCCCCGTGAAACCCGCCCCTCTGCGCCAATTGGCCAACCGGACTCCGTCATGGCCGTGCCGGCTCGCTGAAGTTCCCATTCCCCAGCGGCCGACCCGTCATGCCGGGCCGTCTCCCTCGATCATACGGCGAGTGGCCCCCGTTCGGGGGGCCTGTGGCGTACTCCATGTGCAGTCGCGCCCCTGATCAGCGGCGTACCCCACCGGGTCGCTCAGGCCTCGTCGGTCCCTGCGGTCTCACCGAGCACATGAAGCTGCGTGGCCACAGAATGGAAGGCGGCGAGTTCGGCCGCCGCGGCCTCCAGCTTCAGCAGGGCGTCCATGGCGCCGGGCTCGGTGTCCACCAGCACGCCGGGAACGAGGTCGGCGAAGACCCGTACGCCGTGCACGGCGCCGATCCGCAGCCCCGCGGCCTCGACCAGTCCGGTGAGCTGTTCGGCGGTGAACCGGCGCGGCACGGGGTCACCCGTGCCCCAGCGGCCGTTCGGGTCGTCGAGGGCCTGCCGGGCCTCCGTGAAGTGCCCGGCGAGGGCGCGCGCGAGCACGGCGCCGCCCAGGCCCGCGGCGAGCAGGCTGAGGACGCCCTCGGCGCGCAGGGCGGCGACCACGTTGCGGACGCCCTCGGCGGGGTCGTCCACGTACTCCAGGACGCCGTGGCACAGCACCACGTCGTAGCCGCCGCGCTCGACCACGTCGAAGAGGCCGTGGGCGTCCCCCTGGACGCCTCGCACGCGGTCGGCGACATCGGCCTCGGCGGCGCGGCGCTCCAGGGCGAACAGGGCGTTGGGGCTCGGGTCGACGACGGTGACGCGGTGGCCGAGGCGGGCCACCGGCACCGCGAAGTTGCCGCTGCCGCCGCCGGTGTCGAGGACGTCCAGCGCCTGGCGGCCCGTGGCCTTCACCCGGCGGTCCAGGGCGTCCTGGAGGACGTCCCAGACCACGGCGGTGCGCAGGGCCGCCCGGGAGCGCGAGGGCTCGGAGCGCGGCGACGCGGGGTTCGGGCTCGGGTCCGGCACGGCAGTTGACTCCTCGGCGCGGCACCGCCTCGGACTCGGGCGGAGCGAACGGGCTGCCGCCCCCGCCGGCGTGGGAAGGGGGAGGCTTCAGGCGCCTCCCACCCTATTGCCTCCGCCGCGCCCACAAGGTGGCGCCCGGTGCCCCGCGCTGCTCATCCCGTGTCCGGCAGGTCGGGATCGGGCTGGTCCGAGTCGGGGCGGGGCTGGGGCAGGACCGGCTGGAGGACCAGCATCCGCTCCACCAGGCGCAGGAACATCGCCACGTCGCGTATCAGGTCGTCGGCATCCCGGCGGCCCGCCGCGCCCTGGATGCCGGCCTCGGCGCGGGCCCGGCGCCGGGCGCCCGCGGCGAACAGGGCGCTCCAGTCGGACAGCTCGGGCGCGATCTCGGGGAGCACTTCCCAGGCGCTGCGGATGCGGGCCCTGCCCCGCTGGGTGGTCTCCGGGCGGCCCCTTGCGGCGAGGACCGCGGCCGCGGTGCGCAGGGCGGCGAGGTGGGCCGTCACGTAGCGCTCGTTCGGCGTCGCGAGGGTGGGGGCCTCCTCCAGGCCGGCGCGGGCCTGGGCGAGCAGGTCGAGGGCGGCGGGCGGGGCGGTCGCCCGGCGGAGCACCGGGTGCACGTCGCTCGCCGGGCCGTTCAGTGAGGGTGCAGGGCCGGCTGCGCGGCGCCGCCGGGAGGCGGCTGCGGACGAGTGGGCCATGACGAACCTCCTGTCGTCTCCTGGACGGCACGTCCTGGCAGGAGGTGCCGTATGTGCCCATCGTGAGGTATGGCACTGACAATCCGTTCTGACCTGGACTTTTGATTCGATCGACAGTTCGGGTCGGCCGGTGGGCGGGCCCTGTGGTGAGAGCGGCGCGAGCGGTGCTGGGAGAATCCGGACCATGGAAAGCAGCAGCACCGCCGCGCCGGGCAGCAGCCGTCGCGAGGCCACCCGGCAGAAGCTGTACGAGGCGGCCGTCACCCTCATCGCCGAGCAGGGTTTCTCCGCCACCACCGTGGACGAGATCGCCGAGCGGGCCGGCGTCGCGAAGGGCACGGTCTACTACAACTTCGCCAGCAAGTCCGTCCTCTTCGAGGAGCTGCTGCGGCACGGTGTCGGGCTGCTCACCGCCTCGCTGCGGGAGGCGGCGGAGCGGACGGCGCGGGAGGGCCGCGGCCGGGTCGACGCCCTGGACGCGATGATCCGCGCGGGGCTCGTGTTCATCGACCGCTACCCGGCCTTCACCCAGCTGTACGTGGCCGAGCTGTGGCGCACCAACCGGGCCTGGCAGTCGACTCTGCTGGTGGTCCGGCAGGAGGCCGTGGCGGTAGTGGAGGGCGTGCTGCGCGAGGGCGTGGCGAGCGGGGAGTTCAGCGACGGCATCGACGTGCCGCTGACCGCCGCCGCGCTGGTGGGCATGGTGCTGGTGGCCGCGCTGGACTGGCAGTCGTTCCAGCCGGAGCGCTCCCTGGACGACGTGCACGCCGCGCTGTCGCGGCTGCTCCAGGGGCGGGTGAGCGGCTGCCGCTGAGCCGCCGCCCGCACATGAAGAACGCCGGTCCGTGGTGGCCGCGTCCCCCGCGGGCCGCCGTCGGACCGGCGCCTTCTCCTGCTCCCCCTACGTCCCCCCGTTCGGAACCCCCGTGGCCGGTCGTTCCCCCGGGTTCCCCCGTGCCTCGCTCCCGCCGACCGCGGCCGGCGGAAGGAGCGGATCGCGGGCCCGGCTCCGTTCCGGCACCCCGTGTCGCCGGTACCGGAGCCGCGCCCCTCTCCGTGCCTCCACTCTCTCGTTCCCGCAGGTCGAGGCCCATCCGCGCGGGTACTCATCTACGCGGCTAGGTACGGATACTCAGTCCTGCGCACCCCGGCTCACAGCGGCACGCCGGCCACTGGTCACCCGAGCGTCCGTCGCGGTACTCGGACGAGGCCCGACCAGGCCGGACCAGGACTGTCGGTGGCGGCGGATAAAGTCCCTGGCATGGCACGGATTGCGGTGATCGGCGCCGGGATGGGCGCGATGGCGGCCGCCGCCCGGCTGGCCGTCGCGGGCCACCGGGTGGTGGTGTACGAGCGGACGGAGACGTACGGCGGAGCCCTCGGCCGCTTCGAGCGGGACGGGTTCTCCTTCGACACCGGCCCCGGTCTGCTGCCGCTGCCCGCGGTCTGGCGCGATCTGTTCGTCAAGACCGGCAAGGAACCGCTGGAGGACTGTGTCGAGCTGGTCAAGGTCGACCCGTCGTCACGGCACGTCTTCGCGGACGGCACGGAGGTCGCGCTGCCGAACGCCTCTCGGGCGGGCGTCGTCGACGCCCTGGACGCGGCTCTCGGTCCGACGGCCGGGCGTCGCTGGAGCGACTTCCTCGTGCGGGCCCGCGAGGCCTGGGACCGGACGCGCCGCCCGCTCCTGGAGGAGCCCCTGTGGCCGAACTGGGAGGTGCTGGCCGAACGCGACCCCTACCCGCCGGTCCCGCACAAGCGGCTGCTGCGCACCCGTCGCGCCGGCACGCTCGCCGAGGTGGGTGCCTGGGAGCTGCGCGACGCCCGGCTCGCCGCCCTCCTGGGCAGCCACGCGCTGGCGTACGGCCTGGATCCCCGGACCGCCCCGGCGAACACCGCCGTGCTGCCGTACATGGAGTACGCGTTCGGGATGTGGTACGTGCGCGGTGGCGGCCTGCGGGAGCTGGCGCGCGCGGTGTACGAGCGGTGTGTGGCCCGCCGGGTCGAGTTCCGCTTCGACACCGAGGTCACCGGAGTGGTCGAGAAGGACGGCCGGGTGGCGGGCGTGGAGCTGGCCGAAGGGGGCCTGGCGGAGGCCGAGTTCGTGGTCGCCGGGGTGGCGCCGGACGTGCTGGACCGGCTGTGCGGTGGGTCGCCGGTGCGGGGTGCGGGCGAGGTCCCGCCGCAGCGCGGTGGGGCGAGCCGGCTGACGGTGCATCTGGCGTTGCGGGGTGGGCGTGCGGAGGGCACGGCGCACCGGACGGTGGTGCACGCGCCGGACGCGGACGCCGAGTTGGCCGCGCTGTTCGGCCCGGAGCCGCGCATGCCCGCGCGTCCGACCGTCACCGTCCTGCGGCCCGACGACCCGGCGCTGGTGCCGGACGCGGACCACGAGGCGGTCACCCTCAGTTCGGTGGTGCCCGCGGGCGAGGGGGTGGACGCCGAGGACGGGGCCGAACGCCTCGTCGATGCCGCCGAGCGGGCGATACCCGGCCTCCGGGACCGTCTCCTGTGGCGCGAGGTGCGCACCCCGGCCGACGTCGCCGCGGCCACCGGCGTGGCGGACGGCGCGATTCCGGTGCCGGCGCTGGCGGCGGCCGGCGGACGGCTGCTGCACGCCGCGAACAGCACGCGCGTGGCGGGCCTGTTCACGGCCGGCGGCTGGTCGCACCCCGGCGGGGGCCTCCCGCACGCGGGCATGTCGGGCGCGCTGGTCGCCGGACTCGTGGTGGAGGGACCGGAGTTCCGCGGCTCCCAGTGAGCGACCGGGGACGGTCACCGGGCGCCGGAGGAGCCGTCAGAAGCGGTACTGCTCGTCGTATCCCTGGCCCTGTCCGTGGCCCTGACCCTGGGCCTGGCCGTTGTCCTGGTAGGGGTACTGCTGCTCCGGCGGGAGTTCGCCGCCGTAGGGGTCGTCGGTGCTGCGCTGCTGCGGCACCCACACCCCGCCGGCCGGGGTCTCGCCGCCGTAGCCGCCCTGCGTGCCGGTGGCGTACTGGTCCTGCCCGTAGCCCTGCTGGCCGTACTGCTGCTGCGCACCGGTGGTGTCGTAGCCGCCGGTGTCGTACGACGCCCCGCCGTAGGCGTGGGTGCCGATGTACGGGTCGGAGTAGGCGGCGTACTGCTGCTGGGCGCCGGTGTCGTAGCCGTACCCCTGCTGCCCGTAGCCCGAGTAGTCGTAGGCGTAGGCCTGGTCGGCGCCCGGCGCGGCGGCGGCCGGCGCCTGCTGGTCGTGGCCGTAGCCGGAGTCGGCGTAGACGCCGTAGGAGCCGGTGTCGTCCGGCATCGGCTGCGGCTCGTAGACGGCGGTGGTCTCGGCGGCCGTGGGGGCGCCGGGCCGTGCCGGGGTGAAGACGTCGTCGCGGTCGTAGTCGTCGTGACCGTAGGACAGGCCGTCCTGGGACGGGGCGTGGCCCGCGTGGTCGTCGTAGCCGTCCCGGTGGCCCTGGCCGGTGTCGGCCGGTTCCAGGCCGGAGACCTCCAGCGTCGGCTCCTGGCGGCCCCGTTCGGGACGGCCGCGCTTGCCGACGAGGCTCGCCGGGGCGTTGACCGCCCAGCCGGCCTCGAACCCGCGGCGGAACGAAAGGGTGACGTAGGTCTGGCCGACCGCGAAGGCGGCGGCGCCCAGCCCGATGACGAGCACGTTGGACATCAGCACGCCGGCGACCACGCCGACGAAGCCGCCGAAGGCGAGCAGCCGCCAGCGCAGCCGCGCCTTGTACTGCAGCAGCACCTCACCGAGCAGCCACAGCGCGACCACGCCGAACGCGATGTAGAGGACCGTCCAGCCCATGTACGCCCCTCTCCCAGTGGCCGTTACGCAGTGTGTCGTAAATATGTGCGGCCGGTCTAGGCCCGCGGTGGGTGGTGCAGGCCCAGGTTCTCGTAGATTTCCAGCGTCGCCGTGGAGTTGTTCAGCGTGATGAAGTGCAGTCCGGGGACTCCCTCGGCCAGCAGCCGCGCGCAGAACTCCGTGGCGAACTCGATGCCAATGGAGCGTACAGCCGCCGGATCGTCCTTGGCTGTGAGGATCCGCTCTTTCAGCTCCGGCGGGAACGAGGCGTTGCTGAGCTTCGGCAACCTCTCCAGCATCTTCACACTGGTCACCGGCATGACCTCGGGGATGACCGGGGTCTCGCAGCCCGCCGCGGCGACCCGGTCGCGCAGCCTCAGGTAGGACTCGGCCTGGAAGAACATCTGCGTGATCGCGTAGTCGGCGCCGGCCCGGCACTTGTCCACGAAGTGCTTCACGTCCGCGTCCCAGTCGGCGGAGCGCGGATGCATCTCCGGGAAGGCCGCGACGCCGACGCAGAAGTCGCCCGACTCCTTGATGAGCCGGACCAGTTCGGCCGCGTAGGTCAGTCCCCGCGGGTGCGCGATCCAGTCGGCCGTCGGATCGCCGGGCGGGTCGCCGCGCACGGCGAGCATGTTGCGGATCCCGGCGTCGGCGTACTGGCCGATGATGTTGCGCAGCTCGGCGACGGAGTGGTCGACGGCGGTGAGGTGGGCCACGGGGGTCAGCGTGGTGTCGGCGACGATCTGCTGGGTCTCCCGGACCGTGCCCGCGCGGGTGGAACCGCCGGCGCCGTAGGTGACGGAGACGAAGTCCGGGGCCACCGCCTCCACGCGGCGCAGCGCGCTCCACAGGTTCTTCTCGCCCTTGGGCGTCTTCGGCGCCGAGAACTCGAACGAGTACGTCGTCTTGCCGGTGGCGAGGATGTCACGCACCGTGCGGGCGCGGTCAGTCCTCGTGCTTGCGGTTCCGAGGGCCATACGGGCAGGTTAGCCAGGGGGCGGCGGTCACCCAACCGGATGCGGGATATTTGTCCGTATTGTCGATTTGTTGTCCACCCCTTGGACACATGCCTCCGGCATCCGCCTACGGCTGCCGCAGCCGCTTCGCGAACTCGGCCGCGGCCGCGCCCGGGTCGTCGGCGGCGGTGATCGCGCGGACGACGACGACCCGCCGGGCGCCCGCCTCCAGCACCTCGTCGAGGTTGCCGAGGTCGATGCCGCCGATGGCGAACCAGGGGCGGTCGGTGCCCAGCGACGCGGTGTGGCGGACCAGGTCGAGGCCGGGGGCGTGGCGGCCGGGCTTGGTGGGGGTGGGCCAGCACGGGCCGGTGCAGAAGTAGTCCACGCCGTCCTGGACGGCCGCGGCGGAGGCTTCGGACTCGGCGTGCGTGGACCGCCCGATGAGGACGTCGTCGCCGAGGACCGCCCGGGCGGCGGGGACCGGGAGGTCGCCCTGGCCGAGGTGCAGCACGTCGGCGCGGGCGGCGTGCGCGACGTCCGCGCGGTCGTTGACCGCGAGGAGCTTGCCGTGCCGGGCGCAGGCGTCGGCGAGGACCGCCAGGTGTTCCAGCTCCTCGGCGGCCTCCATGCCCTTGTCGCGCAGCTGCACGATGTCGACGCCGCCGGCCAGTACGGCGTCCAGGAACTCGGGCAGGTCGCCCTGGCTCCGGCGGGCGTCCGTGCACAGGTAGAGCCGGGCGTCGGCGAGCCGGGCGCGGGCGGTGGTCGGAGCGGTGTCGGGCATGCGGGTGTCCCCCCGGGTCGGTGGATGGCGTGGGCCGGCGCGGGCCGCACGGCCGTGCGGCGTACGGGCCGCGGACCGTGGCGGTCGCGCGGCCCGTACGCCGGGCGGTGTGGGTCGGGTCAGACGGCGAGCGCCTGGGCGCGGCGCTTCACCTCCGTGCCGCGATTCTCACTCAGTGCCTGGGCCGGGGTGCCCGGCAGGGTCGGGTCGGGGGTGAAGAGCCACTCCAGCATCTCCTCCGGCGTGAAGCCGTCGTCCCGCAGCAGCGTCAGGGTCCCGACCAGGCCCTTGACGACCTTGTCCTCGTCGATGAAGGCCGCCGGGATGTGCAGCGCGCGGTTCTCACCCCGCCGTACGGCGATGAGCTGGCCTTCCTTGATCAGCTGGCGTACGCGGGTCACCTCGACACCGAGCATTTCGGCGATGTCGGGAACGGTGAGCCAGGCAGGCACGAGAGCATCGGTCTTTGCGTCAATCTCGGTCACGTCTCCAGCCTGCCATCTGGCACTGACAGGAGGAAGCCGGACCCGTCCGGACCGGTGCTACGCCGTCGCCCCCTTGAGCGGCCTCGCCGGGTCGGCCAGCAGCACCGGGTCCATCGTCGTGCCCGCCTGGATCAGCCGCTTTCCCTGCGCCAGGTCGCGGGGGCGGCCCACCGCCAGGAGGGCGACCAGCCGGTTCTCGCGCAGCCAGCAGACCGTCCAGGCCGGGCCCGTGCGGTCCCCGCGCCACAGGACCGTGTCTGCGGCCGTGTGGTGACCGGCGTACTGGACGAAGCGGCCGAACTGCTCGGACCAGAAGTACGGCACCGGGTCGTACGCCGCCGGGGTCTCGCCCGCGGGGGCGCCGACGATGTCGGCGGCGACGGTGCGCGGGCCCTGGAGGGCGTTGTCCCAGTGGTGCACCAGCAGCCGCTCGCCGTAGCGGGCGGAGGGGAAGGAGGCGCAGTCGCCGACCGCGTGGACGTCCGGCGCCGAGGTGCGCAGGAGGTCGTCGGCCAGGACCTCGCCGTGCGCGCCGAGGGCGATCCCGGAGCCGGCGAGCCACGCGGTGGAGGGGCGGGCGCCGATGCCGACGACGACCGCGTCGGCGGGCAGCCGGGTGCCGTCGTCGAGGACGACCCGGAGGGGCTCCCCCGGGTCACCGGGGTCGCCGGGCTCGACGCGCTCCACGCGCGCGTGCGTGCGCAGGGCGGCGCCCGCGTCGGCGTACCAGGCGGTCATCGGCGCGGCCACCTCGGCGGGCAGCGCGTCGGCGAGCGGCCGGTCGGCGGCCTCCACCACGGTCACCGCGCAGCCGGCCTCACGCGCGGCGGTGGCGAACTCGGCGCCGATCCAGCCCGCGCCGACGACGACGATGTCGTGGCGGCGGGCGAGGACGGGGCGCAGCCGTTCGGCGTCGTCCAGGGTGCGCAGCAGGTGCACGCCCGGCACGCCGTCGGTGCCGGGGAGCCGGACCGGTTCGGCGCCGGTCGCGAGGACCAGGGAGTCGTACGGCACGGGTCCCTCGGAGGTGTCCAGGAGGTGCGCGCCGGGGCGGACGCCCAGGGCCTCGCAGCCGAGCCGCAGGGTGATGCCGAGTGCCTCGAAGTCGACGTCGAAGGCGGAGCCCTCGGCCGTGCCGAGCAGGACGGCCTTGGACAGCGGAGGCCGGTCGTAGGGCTGGTGGGGCTCGGCGCCGATCAGTGTCACGGTGCCGGTGAAGCCCTGTTCCCGCAGGGCGACGGCGGTCTGCACGCCCGCCATGCCGGCGCCCACCACGACCACGCGGCGCGCGTCGTCCGCCGCCGGTTCCGGTCCCCGCTCCCGCGTCTGCTCGCTCACCTGATCACCTTAGCCACCTGACAATTTGTCAGTCAGTGCTCGTGCACCGTGACCTGCTCCACAACGCTCGTGCCGCTGCCGGGGCGCGACTCCCACTCCCAGCTCTCCTCCAGGCGCACCTGGCCGTCCGGCAGCTCCACCACGGTCGACACGCAGTGCCCCGACGCCGTGCTGCCGTCGGTCCTGAGCTGCACGTACCGGAAGTCGAGCCGGTCCCCCGCGCGGGTACCCACCAGGTGGCCGCGGACGACGTCGCCGCCCGCGTAGTCGGCCCAGACGGCGCCGTCCCGCTCGTGGTACGTGAACCGGGTGCGGGTGCCCACCTGGCCGGGCGCCTGGTCGGCGACGGGGGCGAGGACGAGTCCGTGGAGTGAACGGGTCACGGGCGGAGGCTCCCTTACGAGTGCGAGGCGCTGCGGGCTAGGCTGGCCAACGTAAAGCACTCGCGGGAGCCCGGACGCACCGGGCTGAGAGGGAGGCTGGCGGCCTCCGACCGTACGAACCTGATCCGGGTCATGCCGGCGAAGGGAGGGGCTGGACGCCCATGCCGTCCTCAACACACAGCTCGTCACACACCGTGTCGTCACCCACCGTGTCCCGTAGGCCCGACGTCCTCGTGGTGGGCGGTGGCGTCATCGGTCTGGTCACCGCCTGGCGGGCCGCGCAGCGCGGGCTCGTCACCGCCCTCGTGGATCCCGAGCCGGGCGGCGGGGCGGCGCAGGTGGCGGCCGGGATGCTGGCCGCCGTCACGGAGCTGCACTACGGCGAGCAGACGCTGCTCTCGCTGAACCTCGCCTCGGCCCGCCGCTACCCGGAGTTCGCGGCCGAGCTGACCGACGTCACCGGTCATGACCTGGGCTACCGCCGCTGCGGCACCCTCGCCGTCGCGCTGGACGCCGACGACCGCGCCCACCTGCGCGAACTGCACGCCCTCCAGCAGCGCTCCGGCCTGGAGTCCGAGTGGCTGTCGGGACGTGAGTGCCGGCGCCTGGAGCCGATGCTCGCGCCGGGCGTGCGCGGGGGCCTGCGGGTGGACGGCGACCACCAGATCGACCCCCGGCGCCTCACCCACGCGCTCGTGGCCGCCTGTGAGCGGGCGGGCGTGGTCTTCCACCGGGTGTGGGCCGACCGGCTCATCGTCGGGCCCGGGGAGCGGGCCACCGGGGTCGCCACCGCCGACGGAACCGCGCTGGAGGCCGGGCAGGTGGTGCTGGCCGGGGGCAGCCTGAGCGGGCGGCTCGCGGGCGTACCGGACGCCGTGCTGCCGCCGGTACGGCCGGTGAAGGGGCAAGTGCTGCGGCTGACGATGCCGCGGACGCACGGGCCGCTGCTGAACCGCACCGTGCGCGCCGTGGTGCGCGGCAACCACGTCTACCTGGTGCCCCGGGAGAGCGGCGAGCTGGTCGTCGGCGCCACCAGCGAGGAGCTGGGCTGGGACACCACCGTGACCGCGGGGGGCGTCTACGAGCTGCTGCGCGACGCCCACGAGCTGGTCCCCGGCATCACGGAGCTGCCCCTGACGGAGACCCGCGCGGGCCTGCGCCCCACCTCCCCCGACAACGCCCCGCTGCTCGGACCGACCGGCCTCGACGGGCTGCTGCTGGCCACCGGGCACCACCGCAACGGCGTCCTGCTCACCCCCGTCACCGGCGACGCCATGGCGCACGCCCTGACCACCGGGGAGCTGCCGGACGAGGCCCGCCCCTTCACCCCCCGGCGCTTCGACGCCGCCCCCGCACTCTCGGAGCAGTCCGCATGAACATCTCCGTCAACGGCGAGCCGCGCGAGGTGGCTCCCGGTACCGCCCTGGACGCCCTGGTGGGCACGCTCACCACCGCGCCGTCCGGAGTGGCCGCCGCCCTGAACGAAACCGTGGTCCCGCGCGCGCGGTGGTCCGCCACCGCCCTGGCCGACGGCGACCGCGTCGAGGTCCTCACCGCTGTGCAAGGAGGCTGAACCATGGCCGACGATCCCTTTGTCCTCGACGGCACGTCGTACGCGTCCCGTCTGATCATGGGTACCGGCGGGGCGCCCAGCCTGGACGTGCTGGAGCGCGCGCTGGTGGCCTCCGGGACGGAGCTGACCACGGTCGCGATGCGGCGCGTGAACGCGTCGGTGCACGGGTCCGTGCTGTCGGTGCTGGAGAAGCTCGGCATCCGGGTGCTGCCCAACACGGCCGGCTGCTTCACCGCCGGGGAGGCGGTGCTCACCGCCCGGCTCGCACGCGAGGCGCTCGGCACGGACCTGGTCAAGCTGGAGGTCATCGCCGACGAGCGCACGCTGCTGCCGGACCCGATCGAGCTGCTGGAGGCGGCGGAGACGCTGGTCGACGACGGGTTCACGGTGCTGCCGTACACGAACGACGACCCCGTTCTCGCGCGGAAGCTGGAGGACGTGGGGTGTGCGGCGATCATGCCGCTGGGTTCGCCGATCGGGTCGGGGCTCGGGATCCGCAACCCGCACAACTTCGAGCTGATCGTGGAGCGCGCGGGGGTGCCGGTGATTCTGGACGCGGGGGCCGGTACGGCGTCGGACGTGGCGTTGGCGATGGAGCTGGGGTGTGCGGGTGTGATGCTCGCCTCCGCGGTGACGCGGGCGCAGGAGCCGGTGTTGATGGCTGCGGGGATGCGGGCCGCGGTGGAGGCGGGGCGGTTGGCCCGGCGGGCCGGGCGGATTCCTCGGCGGCACTTCGCGTCGGCGTCGTCTTCTGCGGAGGGGCTGGCTGAGCTTGATCCGGAGCGGCCTGCTTTTCAGTGACCCTGCGTTGTAGGACGTTTCCCACCCACGCACCACCCGTTTCCAGTCGGACAAGAGGCTGGGCTCTCCCGTGGGGGTGCGGCGCCGTCGGCGGCCGACCGTCGTGACCCGGTACGTGTCACGTGCGTCACAGGTGCGCTGCAGTACCGCCCCGGTGGCGGGCGGCGAGCGCGGGGTGTCGGTCGTGGCTCGTACACTCGCCTGCGTGGACACGACCCTTCAGGACCCTCTCGTCGGGCAGGTGCTCGACGGCCGGTACCGCGTCGAGGCGCGGATCGCGGTCGGCGGGATGGCCACGGTCTACCGGGCCGTGGACACCCGCCTGGACCGCGTGCTCGCGCTGAAGGTGATGCACCCGGCGCTCGCGACCGACGCCGGCTTCGTCGAGCGGTTCATCCGCGAGGCCAAGTCGGTGGCCCGCCTCGACCACCCCAATGTCGTCCAGGTCTTCGACCAGGGGGCCGACGGGGCGTACGTCTACCTGGCCATGGAGTACATCGCGGGCTGCACCGTGCGTGACGTGCTGCGCGAGCGCGGTGCGCTGCGGCCGCGGGCCGCGCTGGACATCCTGGAGCCGGTGCTGGCCGCCCTCGGCGCCGCGCACCGTGCGGGGTTCGTGCACCGGGACATGAAGCCGGAGAACGTGCTGATCGGGGACGACGGCCGGGTCAAGGTCGCCGACTTCGGCCTGGTCCGCTCCGTGGACACCGTCACCAGCACCACCGGCGCCGTCCTCGGCACCGTCTCCTACCTGGCGCCCGAGCAGGTCGAGCACGGCGCCGCCGACCCCAGGGTCGACGTGTACGCGTGCGGCGTGGTGCTCTACGAGATGCTGACCGGCGGCAAGCCGCACGAGGGGGACTCGGCCGCGGTGGTGCTCTACAAGCACCTCCACGAGGACGTGCCGCCGCCGTCCTCCGCCGTGCCGGGGATGGCGTACGAGCTGGATGAGCTGGTCGCCGCGGCCACCGCGCGCAACCCGGAGATCCGGCCGTACGACGCCGTGGCGCTGCTCGCGCGGGCCCGTGAGGCCCGCGCGGCGCTGACCGCCGAGCAGCTGGACGCGGTGCCGCCGCAGGCGCTCTCCACGGAGCACGACAATGCCGAGGACCGCACGAGTGTCATTCCGCGCTCGCTCACCGTGCCCCGGCCGCTGCCGGTCAACGAGGACGAGTACGGCGCCGCCGACGACGGAGTCCAGCACACCAGCCGGCTGGCGTCTCCCCCGCCGGACCCGCCCCGGCGCCGCCGGCCGGGGGTGCGGCGGGGCCCACTGACGATCGTGCTGGCCGTGCTGCTGGTGCTCGGCCTGGGCACCGGCGTCTGGTACATCAATTCCGGCCAGTTCACGAAGGTGCCGCCGCTGCTCTCGAAGACCGAGGCGGAGGCCCGCGACCGGCTGGAGGACACCGGGCTGGACGTCGGCAAGGTGCGGCACGCGCACAGCGACACCGTGGACCGCGGCAAGATCATCAGCACCGACCCCGGCGTGGGGTCCCGGATCCGCAAGAACGACTCCGTGTCCTTCACGGTCTCCGACGGCCCCGACACCGTGAAGCTGCCGGACCTGGAGGGCTACAAGCTGGACCGGGCCCGCACTCTGCTGAAGGACGAGGGGCTGGAGCCGGGCATGGTGACCCGCGCGTTCAGCGACGAGGTGCCCAAGGGCTTCGTGATCTCCACCAAGCCCGCGTCGGGCACCACCGTGCGCGGCGGCTCGGCGGTCGCGCTCGTGGTCAGCAAGGGCAGCCCGGTGGACGTCCCGGACGTCGCCGGCGTCGGCCTGGAGGACGCGCGGACGCAGCTGACCGAGGCCGGCCTCAAGGTGAAGGTCGACGAGACGCGGGTGAACTCCGAGTACGACAGCGGCCAGGTCGCCCGGCAGACCCCGGAGCCGGGCAGCCGCGCCGCCGAGGGCGACACCGTGACGCTCACGGTGTCCAAGGGCCCCCGGCAGATCGAGGTCCCGGACGTGGTCGGCGACAGCGTGGACGACGCCAAGCGGAAGCTGACGGAGGCCGGCTTCCAGGTGGACGAGGACCGCGGGCTGCTCGGGCTGTTCGGCGACACGGTGAAGAAGCAGTCCGTGGACGGCGGGGACACGGCGGCCGAGGGCTCCACCATCAGGATCACCATCCGATGACCGGGGGCAGGGGCGGGACGCCCGCGCTCCCCCGCAACCCGGTCGGCGGTCACGTCCCCGTGGCCGGCGGGCTGCACTCCGTGGGGCTGTCCTACGCCCGTGAGCTGAAGGCGGAGACCGTGCAGGTCTTCGTCGCCAACCCGCGCGGCTGGGCCACACCGGCCGGCAACCCGAAGCAGGACAAGGCGTTCCGGGAGACCTGCGCGGCCGAGTCGATCCCGGCGTACGTGCACGCCCCGTACCTGATCAACTTCGGCTCGCACACCGAGGCGACGGCGGAGCGGTCGGTGGAGTCCATGCGGCACTCGCTGCGGCGCGGTCGGGCCATCGGGGCGCTGGGCGTGGTCGTGCACACCGGCAGCGCGACCGGCGGACGGGACAGGTCGGTGGCGCTCAAGCAGGTGCGGGAGTACCTGCTGCCGCTGCTCGACGAGCTGACCCACGACGACGACCCGTTCCTCCTGCTGGAGTCGACCGCCGGGCAGGGCGCCTCGCTGTGCTCGCGGACCTGGGACTTCGGCCCGTACTTCGAGGCGCTGGACTCCCACCCGAAGCTGGGCGTGTGCCTGGACACCTGCCACGTCTTCGCGGCGGGGCACGACCTGACCGGCCCGTCCGGCATGCACCAGACCCTGGACCTGCTGGTGGACACGGTCGGCGCGGGCCGGCTGAAGCTGATCCACGCCAACGACTCCAAGGACGTGGCGGGCGCCCACAAGGACCGGCACGAGAACATCGGCGCCGGGCACATCGGCGAGGACCCGTTCCGGGCGCTGATGACCCACCCCGCGACCGAGGGCGTGCCGCTGATCATCGAGACGCCGGGCGGCAAGGAGGGGCACGCGGCGGACGTGGAGCGGCTGAAGAAGCTGCGCGACGGCTGATCCGCGTCCGCGTCCGGCAGCCCGCTCAGAGCTCGGGGCCGTCCCCGGGTTCCTCCTGGTAGGAGTAGCGCTGCTCGCGCCACGGGTCGCCGATGTTGTGGTAGCCGCGCTCCTCCCAGAAGCCGCGCCGGTCGGCTGTCATGTACTCGATGCCGCGGACCCACTTGGGGCCCTTCCAGGCGTACAGGTGGGGGACGATCAGCCGCAGCGGAAAGCCGTGCTCGGCGGTGAGCAGTTCGCCGTCCTTGTGGGTGGCGAAGAGGGCGCGCCCGTCGGCGAAGTCGGCCAGCCGGAGGTTGGAGCTGAAGCCGTACTCGGCCCAGACCATCACGTGGGTGACGGCCGGGGCGGGCGGCGCGAGCTCCAGGATCGTGGCGGCGGGCACCCCGCCCCACTCGGCGCCGAGCATGCTGAACTTCGTGACGCAGTGCAGGTCGGCGACGACCGTGGTGTACGGCAGGGCGGTGAACTCCTCATGGGTCCAGCCGCGCTTCTCACCGTCGGCGGTGGCACCGAAGACCCGGAACTCCCAGCGCTCGGGACGGAACTTGGGAACCGGTCCGTAGTGCGTGACCGGCCAGCCGCGCTGGAGGCGCTGTCCCGGTGGGAGCTCGAACGAGGACGCTCCTTCCGAACCGTCTTCCCCCGATTCGTTTCCCGCCGGCTGACCCATGTCTCCATCCTGACAGACCCGGACCGATGCCCTTGACCCACCCCACTTACATTCGGGCAAACAGAAAAAACATTAACAGAATCGACTAAGCCTGTACTTACTTACTAAGTCAACACTTACTGGACGATCTTCGATGCCGGTGCAATCATGCGGCGCAACAGGCCAGTTCCCGTTTTAAGGAGCGTCAAGCGATGCAGGGCGACCCCGAGGTCATCGAGTTCCTGAATGAGCAGCTGACCGCCGAGCTCACGGCGATCAACCAGTACTTCCTGCACGCGAAGCTGCAGGACCACAAGGGCTGGACCAAGCTCGCGAAGTACACGCGCGCGGAGTCCTTCGACGAGATGCGCCACGCGGAGGTGCTCACCGACCGCATCCTGCTCCTGGACGGCCTGCCGAACTACCAGCGGCTGTTCCACGTGCGGGTCGGCCAGAGCGTGACCGAGATGTTCCAGGCCGACCGGGAGGTCGAGATCGAGGCGATCGACCGGCTGCGCCGGGGCATCGAGGTGATGCGGGCCAAGCACGACATCACGTCGGCCAACGTGTTCGAGGCGATCCTCGCCGACGAGGAGCACCACATCGACTACCTGGAGACCCAGCTCGACCTGATCGAGAAGCTGGGCGAGTCGCTGTACCTGTCGACGGTGATCGAGCAGTCCCAGCCGGACGCCTAGAGCCGGCCCTAGGCGGCTTCCGGAAGCTCCGCGAGTGCCGGTTCGCCCTGGTCGGCCAGGCTCCGGCGGGGGCAGGCACCGCGGCCGAGCAGCGCCTGGATGCGCCGTACGCAGCCGCCGCAGTCGGTGCCGGCCTTGCAGGCGGACGCGATCTGCCGGGGCGTGCACGCACCGGCGTCCGCGTGGCTCTTCACCTGTTCCTCGGTGACACCGAAGCAGCTGCAGACGAACACGCGGTTCACCTCCCGGGCGGGGTACAAGGTCGTGCCGTACCGACGACCGGAGGGCCCGACTGATCGGTGAGGCAAACCTAACCTTACCCATCAGGCCAGGTCGGCAAAAGTGGAGGGGGCGCGGATCCCATGTGACCCGCGCCCCATTCCACCGCCCGTAAGGGGCGCAGCCTCACTGGTCCCGGTACATCTCCGCCACCAGGAACGCCAGGTCGAGCGACTGGCTGCGGTTGAGCCGGGGGTCGCAGGCCGTCTCGTAGCGCTGGTGCAGGTCGTCGACGAAGATCTCGTCGCCGCCGCCCACGCACTCGGTGACGTCGTCGCCGGTCAGCTCCACGTGGATGCCGCCCGGGTGGGTGCCGAGCGCCTTGTGGACCTCGAAGAAGCCCTTGACCTCGTCGAGCACGTCGTCGAAGCGGCGGGTCTTGTGTCCGGAGGCCGCCTCGTAGGTGTTGCCGTGCATCGGGTCGGTGATCCAGGCGACGGTCGCGCCGGAGGCGGTGACCTTCTCCACCAGCTCGGGGAGCCGGTCGCGGATCTTGTCGGCGCCCATGCGGACGATGAAGGTCAGCCGGCCCGGCTCACGCTCCGGGTCGAGCCGCTCGATGTACTGGAGCGCCTCCTCGGCCGTCGTCGTGGGACCGAGCTTGATGCCGATCGGGTTGCGGATCCGCGAGGCGAACTCGATGTGCGCGTGGTCCATCTGCCGGGTGCGCTCGCCGATCCACACCATGTGCCCGGAGACGTCGTACAGCTGCCCCGTGCGGGAGTCGACGCGGGTGAGGGCCGACTCGTAGTCGAGCAGCAGCGCCTCGTGCGAGGAGAAGAACTCGACGGTCTTGAACTCCTCCGGGTCGGTGCCGCAGGCCCGCATGAAGTTCAGCGCGTTGTCGATCTCCCGGGCCAGCTGCTCGTAGCGCTGCCCGGACGGGGAGGACTTCACGAAGTCCTGGTTCCAGGCGTGCACCTGGCGCAGGTCGGCGTAGCCGCCGGTGGTGAAGGCGCGCACCAGGTTCAGCGTGGAGGCCGAGGCGTGGTACATGCGCTTGAGCCGCTCGGGGTCCGGGATCCGGGCCTCTTCGGTGAAGTCGAAGCCGTTGACCGAGTCGCCGCGGTAGGTCGGCAGGGTCACGCCGTCGCGGGTCTCGGTCGGCTTGGAGCGCGGCTTGGAGTACTGGCCGGCGATCCGGCCGACCTTCACCACGGGCACGGACGCGGCGTACGTGAGCACGGCGCCCATCTGGAGCAGTGTCTTCAGCTTGTTGCGGATGTGGTCCGCGGACACGCCGTCGAAGGCCTCGGCGCAGTCGCCGCCCTGGAGGAGGAACGCCTCTCCCTTGGCGACGGCCGCCATCCGGGCGCGCAGCTGGTCGCACTCGCCCGCGAAGACGAGCGGCGGATACGACTCGAGGTCCGCGATCACTGCGCGCAGAGCCTCGGTGTCGGGGTACTCGGGCTGCTGCGCCGCGGGCAGGTCTCGCCAGGTGTTGCCAGCGCTCGGGCTGGTCTTAGCGTTCACGGTCACGGCGTCAAGACTACGGGGTCGAAGGGCGCCCCCGGCCCCATGCCCAGGAAGTGAGACACGCTGCACGCTCCGCGGACACCGGGTCATGGGGTACTCTTCCGCCCATGTTCGCGCACTCGACCCAGAACTGGTGGTGGACCGCTCATCCGGCGGCCCGCTGACTGCGCGTGACGTAAGACTTCGCGAAGGCCGCCCGAGGGGCGGCCTTCGGTGTTTCCGCGACCGGGGTCCGTTCCTCTCTCTCCGACGAACCGAGAAGGACACGGACTCATGACACCGCTCGACGGCCTCCTGGCCGACTCCCGCCCGTTCGCCCTGCTCCGCCGCCGCGCCCCGGGCCACGATCACGACACCGTGGAACTGCTGCTCGGCCCGGTGACCGAGCACGACAGACTCGCCGACCTGCCCGACGAGGGGCTGGCGCTCGTCCCGTTCCGGCAGATCCGCGAGCGCGGCTTCGACGTCCGCGACGACGGCACACCGCTGCTGGTGCTGACCCCCGAGGAGCGGTACGACATCCCGCTCGCCGAGGCCCTGGACCGGCTCCCCGCGCACGAGGTCCGCGTCGAGGGCGGCGGTTTCGACGTCGGCGACGAGGAGTACGCGGAGATCGTCGGGCGGGTGCTGGAGGAGGAGATCGGGGCCGGCGAGGGCGCCAACTTCGTGATCCGGCGGACGTACGGGGGCCGTGTCGCGGGGTTCGGGCGGGCCGACGCGCTGGCGCTGTTCCGGCGGCTGCTGGAGGGTGAGCGGGGCGCGTACTGGACGTTCGTCGTGCACACCGGGGACCGGACGCTGGTCGGGGCCAGCCCCGAGGTGCACGTGCGGATGTCCGGCGGCACGGTGGTCATGAACCCGATCAGCGGGACGTACCGCTACCCCGCCGAGGGACCGACACCCGAGCACCTGCTCCGCTTCCTCGCCGACGGCAAGGAGATCGAGGAGCTGTCGATGGTCGTCGACGAGGAGCTGAAGATGATGTGCACCGTCGGCGACATGGGCGGTGTGGTCGTGGGGCCGCGGCTGAAGGAGATGGCGCACCTCGCGCACACCGAGTACGAGCTGCGCGGCCGTTCCTCGCTGGACGCGCGGGAGGTGCTGAAGGAGACGATGTTCGCGGCGACGGTCACCGGCTCGCCGGTGCAGAACGCGTGCCGGGTCATCGAGCGGCACGAGGTCGGCGGGCGCGGCTACTACGCGGGGGCGCTGGCGCTGCTGGGGCGGGATTCCGGCGGCGCCCAGACCCTCGACTCCCCCATCCTCATCCGTACCGCCGACATCGACGCCGACGGACGGCTGCGGGTGCCGGTCGGCGCCACGCTGGTGCGCGGCTCGGACCCGGCGGGTGAGGTCGCGGAGACCCACGCCAAGGCGGCCGGGGTACTGGCGGCGCTGGGCGTACGCCCGTCCCGGCCGCGTGCGGAGGCGGACCGGCCGAGGCTGGCCGACGACCCCCGGGTGCGGGCGGCGCTGGACGGGCGCCGGGCCTCGCTGGCCCCGTTCTGGCTGCGGATGCAGGAACCGTCCGACGCGCTCACCGGGCACGCCCTGGTCGTCGACGGCGAGGACACCTTCACGGCGATGCTCGCGCACGTGCTGCGCTCGTCGGGGCTCGCGGTGAGCGTGCGGCGGTACGACGAACCGGGCCTGCGCGAGGCGGTGCTCGGGCACGAGGGGCCGGTGGTCCTGGGGCCAGGCCCCGGTGACCCGTCGGACCCCGGCGACCCGAAGATGCGCTTCCTGCGCGGCCTGGCCGCCGAGGTGATCCGGGACCACCGGCACGGTGTCCTCGGGGTCTGCCTCGGGCACGAGCTGATCGCGGCGGAGCTGGGTCTCGGCATCGTCCGCAAGGAGGTGCCGTACCAGGGGGCGCAGACGGAGATCGACCTGTTCGGGCGGCGCGAGACGGTGGGCTTCTACAACAGCTTCACCGCGCACTGCGACGACGGGACGGCCGCCGAGCTTGCCGCGCACGGCATCGAGGTGAGCCGCGCCGCGAACGGCGAGGTGCACGCGCTGCGGGGGCCGGGCTTCGCGGGTGTGCAGTTCCACCCGGAGTCGGTGCTGACGCTGAACGGCGCCGCGATCGTGCGGGAGCTGGCCGGTCAGCTGCGCGGCACCAGCACGTTCTCCGAGCGGCGGCCCTCCCGGTAGTCGAGGACGTTGCGCGCCGTCGCGTCGACGATCTGGCCGACGGCGTCCTCGGTGTAGTACGCCTGGTGCGAGGTCACCAGGACGTTCGGGAAGGTGACGAGGCGGGCCAGGGTGTCGTCCTCGACGGGTTCCAGCGACTTGTCGAGGAAGAACAGGCCCGCCTCCGCCTCGTAGACGTCCAGGCCCACGCCCGCGAAGCGGCCCGCGCGCAGCTCGCCGACGAGCGCGGCGGTGTCGATCAGGCCGCCGCGGCTGGAGTTGACCAGGATGGCGTCGTCGCGCATCGCCTTGAGGGCGGCCGCGTCGATCAGGTGCCGGGTCTCGGCCATCAGCGGGACGTGCAGGGTGATCAGGTCGGACCGGGCGAGCAGCTCGTCCTTCGGGACGTAGCGCATGCCGAGTTCCGCGCAGGCGGGGTTCTCGGCGACGTCCCAGCCGAGCAGGCGCATGCCGAAGCCGTGGGCGATCCGGGCGAAGGCCTCGCCGATCTTGCCGGTGCCGACGACGCCGGCGGTGCGGCCGTGCATGTCCCGGCCCATCAGGCCGTGCAGGCGGAAGTCGAAGTCGCGGGTGCGGTTGGAGGCGCGGACGATGCGGCGGTTGACGGCCATGGCCAGCGCCCAGGCGAATTCGGCGACCGAGTACGGCGAGTAGTACGACACCCTCGCCACGGTCAGGCCGAGCCGCTCGGCGGTGTCCAGGTCGATGTTGTTGAAGCCGGTGGAGCGCTGGGCCACCATCCGGGTGCCGCCGGCCGCGAGGATCTCCAGGACGCCCTCGCCGAGGTCGGCGTTGACGGACGTCGAGATGATCTCGTGGCCGGCCGCGATGGGGGCGGTGTCCTCGTTGAGGAAGACGTCCAGGCAGCGGACCTCCTCGGCGTCGCGGAAGGCCCGCTCGATCAGGGGCTGCTCGTCGGCCTGGACGCCGAAGGCCAGGATCTCCATGACCGCTCCCCTTCCGGTGGGCTCCGGGCCGAATATACGACTTGCCGCCCGGAGCCGCCGGTCAGCCCGTCAGCCAAAGAAGACGCCCACCTCCTCGTACAGCTTCGGGTCGACCGTCTTCAGGCGGACCGTGGCGTCGGCGATCGGGACGCGGACGATGTCCGTGCCGCGCAGGGCGACCATCTTGCCGAAGTCGCCGTCGCGCACGCAGTCGATGGCGTGCAGGCCGAAGCGGGTGGCGAGCCAGCGGTCGAAGGCGCTGGGCGTGCCGCCGCGCTGGACGTGGCCGAGGACGGTGGTGCGGGCCTCCTTGCCGGTGCGCTTCTCGATCTGCTTGGCCAGCCACTCGCCGACCCCGGAGAGCCGGACGTGGCCGTAGGAGTCGAGCGACTCGTCCTTGAGCACCATGTCGCCGTCGCGCGGCATCGCGCCCTCGGCGACGACCACGATCGGGGCGTAGGACGCCCGGAACCGGGAGGTCACCCAGGTGCACACCTGCTCGACGTCGAAGCGCTGCTCGGGGATGAGGATGGCGTTGGCGCCGCCGGCCAGGCCCGAGTGCAGGGCGATCCAGCCGGCGTGCCGGCCCATGACCTCGACGACGAGGACGCGCATGTGGGACTCGGCGGTGGTGTGCAGCCGGTCGATGGCCTCCGTGGCGATGCCGACCGCGGTGTCGAAGCCGAAGGTGTAGTCGGTGGCGGACAGGTCGTTGTCGATGGTCTTGGGGACGCCGACGCAGGGCACGCCGTACTCGTCGGCGAGCCGGGTGGCGACGCCGAGGGTGTCCTCGCCGCCGATGGTGATGAGCGCGCCGACGTCGAGCTTGGCCAGGTTCTCCTTGATGCGCCGGATGCCCTGCTCCTGCTGGAGCGGATTGGTGCGCGAGGAGCCGAGGATGGTGCCGCCGCGGGGCAGGATGCCGCGGACGGCCGGGATGTCGAGGCGGACGGTGTCGCCCTCCAGGGGGCCGCGCCAGCCGTCCCGGAAGCCGGTGAACTCGTAGCCGTACTCCTGGACTCCCTTGCGGACGATGGCCCTGATGACGGCGTTGAGCCCGGGGCAGTCGCCGCCTCCGGTCAGTACTCCGACCTTCATCGCACAACCCCTTTGGGAGGGTGAGTGGTTGGGGCCACTGTCCCGCGTGGGGTCAGGCGTCGTCCAGACCGCGTTCTATCGCGTACCGCACCAGCTCGACCCTGTTGTGCAGCTGGAGCTTGCCCAGGGTGTTCTGGACGTGGTTCTGCACGGTGCGGTGGGAGATCACGAGGCGCTCGGCGATCTGCTTGTAGCTCAGGCCCTTGGCGACCAGGCGCAGCACCTCCGTCTCCCGGTCGGTGAGCCGGGGCGCCCCGGGTTCGTCGGTGCCCGCGGCGGGGGCGGGTTCGGAGGCGAGGCGGCGGTACTCGCCGAGGACCAGGCCGGCCAGGCCCGGCGTGAACACCGGGTCGCCGACGGCCGTACGGCGCACCGCGTCCTGCAACTCCTCGGTGGACGCCGACTTCAGCAGGTAGCCGGTCGCGCCGGACTTCACCGCCTCCAGCACGTCGGCGTGCTCCCCGCTCGCCGAGAGGACGAGGACGCGCAGCTTCGGGTCGGCGCCGACGACCTCCTTGCAGACCTGGACGCCGGGCTTGCCGGGCAGGTTGAGGTCGAGGACGAGGACCTCGGGCGCCGTGGCCCGGGCGCGGCGCACCGCCTGGTCGCCGTCGCCCGCGGTGGCGACCACGTCGAAGCCGGACTCGGCGAGGTCCCGGGCGACCGCGTCGCGCCACATCGGGTGGTCGTCGACCACCATGACCTTGATCGGTTCCCGTCGTTCACTCATGGTCCGCTGCCTTCCCCCGGGCGGCGCTGCCGCCGGTTTCCTTCGGTGCCCTCAGTTCGACCTCCGTGCCCTGGCCGGGCACGGAGATCAGTTCGGCCGTGCCGCCGAGATCGCGCAGCCGGCCCCGGATCGACAGGGCCACGCCGAGCCGCCCCTCGCCCTCGGCCTCGGCTAGCCGCCCGTCCGGGATGCCCGGTCCCTCGTCGCGGACGGTGACGATCACCTCGTCGGGCTCGTCCTCGACCAGGATCCAGGCCCGCGCCCGCTCACCGACGTGCACGCGTACGTTGTCCAGGGCCGCCCCCACGGCCGCCGCCAGCTCCCGCGCCGCGGCCGGGGCCAGCGGGACCGGCGCGCCCGGCTCGGCGAGGTGCACGAGGGAGCCGGCGTACGGGGCGAGCAGGGCCCGCAGATCGACGGGGCCGTCCGGGTCCTCCGGTTCCGGTTCCTCCACCGCTCGGACGACCGCGCCCTCGGCGGTGTCCTCGGAGACGCGGGAGACCGGCACCAGGCCGCCGGAGACCAGGGTGCGCAGCGCCACCTCCTGCTCACCGGCCATCCGGCCCAGCTCGGCCGCCTCGCCGCCGATGACGGCGCCGCGCCGCTGCACCATGGCCAGCACCTGGAGGACGCTGTCGTGGATGTCCCGGGCGAGCCGTTCCCGTTCCCTGGTGGCCGCCTCGATCTCCAGGGCGCGGGCGAGGGTGCGCTCGGAGGCGCGGGCGACCTCGACGACGTAGCCGATGGCGATGGAGGCGACCCAGACGAGGATCACGTTGTGCACGGTGTCGCGGGCCGGGGAGCCGCGTTCGACCAGGTTGGCGACGGCGACCAGGGTGGAGGCGACGGCCGCCCAGCGCCAGCCGCCCTTGATGGCGAAGGCCAGGACGGAGCCGGCGGTCCATATCGACGGCAGGGTGGGGCCGCCGTCCATGACCCGCTCGTGGGCGTCGGCGAAGGGCGTGAGCAGGATGCCGGTGACCGCGATGGTGAGGTCGGCGGCGAGGAAGCGCTTGGTGCAGCTCGCGGCGCCCGCGACCTTCGGCAGGGTGGCCAGGGTCCAGACGAACAGGAGGGCGTAGTAGGCGACGGCGAGCCAGGGGCGGGTGAAGCCGGAGTAGGCGGTGGCGAAGAAGCCGATCGCGTACAGCATGGTCAGCACGCGGTAGCCGGCGAGCGCGCGCCACAGCGGCTGCTCGACCGACATCCGCATGACTCTCTCGCGCCTGGCCATGTCCCCCCTCCCCGGGATACCGGTCTCCCGGGCTAGGACCCGGTCGGGTCCTTCTCCGCGGTCTCGGCCTTCTCGGCCTTCTCAGCTCTATCGGCCTTCTCCGCCTGGGCGAGTGCGGCCTTCGCCGCCTTGCCCGCCTCCTTCTCGGCCTTGGCCGCGTCCGCGATCTGCCGCTTCATCGCGGTCGCGTACATGTCGACGTACTCCTGGCCGGAGAGCTTCATGATCTCGTACATGACCTCGTCGGTCACCGCGCGGAGCACGAAGCGGTCGTGCTCCATGCCCTGGTAGCGGGAGAAGTCCAGGGGCCGGCCGACGCGGATGCCGGGCCGCATCAGCTTCGGCATCACCTGGCCGGGCGGCTGGATCTTCTCGGTGTCGATCATGGCGACCGGGATCACGGGCGCGCCGGTGGCCAGCGCGACGCGCGCGAGTCCGCCCGGCTTGCCCCGGTAGAGGCGGCCGTCGGGCGAGCGCGTGCCCTCGGGGTAGATGCCGAACAGCTCACCGCGCTCCAGGACCTCTATGCCGCTCTTGACAGCGGCCTCGCCGGCGCCGCGCGCGCCGGAGCGGTCCACCGGGAGCTGGCCGACGCCCTTGAAGAACGCGGCGGTGAGCCGTCCCTTGACGCCGGGGGTGTTGAAGTACTCGGCCTTGGCGATGAAGGTCACCTTGCGGTCGAGGACGGCGGGCAGGAAGAACGAGTCGGAGAACGACAGGTGGTTGCTCGCCAGAATGGCGGGGCCGTCGGCCGGGATGTGCTCCAGGCCCTCCACCCAGGGCCGGAAGGCGAGCTTCAGCGAACCCCCGACGGTGACCTTCATCGCGCCGTACAACAACCGATTGCCTCCTGTGTCTGTGGGTCAGACCCTATCCCGGGGCACCGTCAATGGCCCCGACGGCCCTGGTCGGTGTCAGTGCGGTCGCGTACGGTGAAGTACCCGCAAGTATCTGACGACAGGAGACCGAGACGTGTCGGTCCTGCCCGGAGCCGAGCCGTTCCGCCACGAGGGCGGGGAGACCGGCGTCCTCCTCTGTCACGGCTTCACCGGTTCCCCGCAGTCGCTGCGCCCCTGGGCGCGGTATCTCGCCGCCCGCGACCTGACCGTCGCGCTGCCCCTGCTGCCCGGCCACGGCACGCGCTGGCAGGACATGCAGGTCACCGGCTGGCAGGACTGGTACGCGGAGGTGGACCGCGAGCTGCGCGCCCTGCGCGAGCGCTGCGCGCGGGTCTTCGTGGCCGGTCTGTCGATGGGCGGCGCGCTGGCGCTGCGGCTCGCCGCCAAGCACGGGGACGCGGTCTCCGGCGTCGTGGTCGTCAATCCGGCGAACCGGATGCACGGCGTGGCCCAGCACGCCCTGCCGGTCGTGCGCCATCTGCTGCCGGCGACGAAGGGCATCGCCAGCGACATCGCCAAGCCGCTCGGCTCGGAGCTGGGGTACGACAGGGTGCCGCTGCACGCGGCGCACTCGCTGCGCTCCTACTTCCGTCTCGCCGACGGCGACCTGCCGCAGGTGACGCAGCCGCTGCTGTTGCTGCGCAGCCCGCAGGACCACGTGGTGCCGCCGGCCGACTCGGCACGGATCCTCGGCCGGGTGTCGTCCACGGACGTGACGGAGGTCCTGCTGGAACAGAGCTACCACGTGGCGACGTTGGACCACGATGCGGACCGGATCTTCGCGGAGAGCGTCGCGTTCATCGGCCGGCTCGCGCCCGGTTCCGTCAGGGAGCCGGAGCCCGGTCTCGGCAAGGAAGGGACGGCCGCAGGTGGCTGAGCACGACTCCGACCGCGAGGACCGCGAGGAGCGGGAGCGGGAGCACCCCGAGGGGCGGGAGCGCGCGGCGGACCGCGAGCCCGAGGAGCAGGGCGGCGTGCCCCTCGACGAGGACGCCGCCTGGGCCGCGATCGTCGCCGGGTACGGGGACGAGCCGCCGGACCCGCCGGGTGCGAAGCCGTTCAAGTCGGTCGAGGACCTGGCGCTCCTGGAGCCCGAGACGAACGACGAGAAGCCCGCGCCGGACCAGTCGTCCTCGGCCCGGCCGCTGGGCAGCTCCGTCGCGTTCGCGCCCGGCGTCGGTCCCCGCGACCACACGCCGGCCGAGCCGTCCGACGACGATCTCGACGAGGACGACGAGGGCCACTTCGTGCCGCCCGAGCCGCCGCCGCTGCCCGAGGCGGACCCCACCGCGAAGTTCGCCTGGCTGGGCGTGCTCGGCGGGCCCGTGCTGCTCCTGCTGGCGGTGCTGTTCGGCTGGGACATGACCTGGTGGCTGACGACCCTCAGCATCGGCGGTTTCCTCGGCGGCTTCGCCACGCTGGTCATGCGGATGCGGACGGACGACGAGGACGACGACGATCCGGGGCGGGGCGCGGTGGTCTAGCCGCCGCTCGGGCAGTGCCCGGGCTCAGGGCGTCGCGGGGACGCGGAGGGCGGTCAGGACCGGGAGGTGGTCCGTGGCCGCCCTCAGGTCCGCCTCGGCCACCCCGGCGAGTCCCAGCGGCACCCCGCAGCCCAGTACCTCGACGCCCTCGGTGACGAAGACGGCGTCGATGCGGCGGTCGGGTGCCGTGGGTGTGAACGTGTACTCGGCGCCCCAGGGCGCGGCGGTCCAGCAGTCCCGCAGCCCGTCGCCGAGGCGCCGGAAGGTGCGGCCGCCGGGGCGCTCGTTGAGGTCGCCGCCCGCGACCGCGTGCGGGACGTCCAGGGCGGCCAGCCGGTCGAGGAGCAGGCCCGCCTGCTCGTGGCGCTCCTCCGCCTCCAGGGACAGGTGGCAGCTCAGGACGCCGAGGCGGGCGCCGCCGAACCGGACCACGGCGGTGGCGAGGCCGCGCCGGTGCCGGCCGGGGGTGAGCGGGAGCAGTACGTCCTCGGTGCGCTCGACGGTGGCCCGCAGGGAGCACAGCAGCGCGGGGCCGGCGGCGGGGGCGCCGCCGGAGAGCAGCACCAGGCCGGAAGCGTCGGCGAGCCGGGTGAGCTTCTTGCGCCACCGGAAGAAGCGGGGGGCCTCCTGGAGGAGGACGAGGTCGGGGGCGCAGGCGGTGATGACGCGGGCGAGGGCGTCGGTGTCGTCGCGCATCGAGCGGATGTTGTAGCTGAGGACGCGGATGACGGTGGAACCGTCGGGTTCGGTACGGGAGTTGGGGAGCGGGGGGAGGGATGTTGCCATGCGGGTCAATTTACGCCGCGGGCGGGGGTGGGGGCGCCTGACAGCTCGGGGCGCGGGGTTTGTGGGCGACTGCCGGTTCGTTGTGGCTGGTCGCGCAGTTCCCCGCGCCCCTTTGGGGCTTACATGATCGGGTCGGGTTCCCGGGCCAGGTCGGCTGCGCCGACCAGGCCCGCCTTGTTGCCGAGTTGTGCGGCGACCACGTCGGCTACCGGGCGCCAGTTGCCGCCGACCAGCCAGCGCTTGTAGGACTTGCGGATCGGGTCGAGGACCAGGTCGCCCTCGTCGGAGAGGCCGCCGCCGACGATGAAGGCGGACGGGTCGAAGAGGGAGGCCAGGTCGGCGAGGCCGGCGCCGGCCCAGCGGGCCAGTTCCCGGTAGGAGTCGACGGCGACCGGGCAGCCCTGGCGGGCGGCCACGGAGATGTGCTTGCCCTCGATGCCCTCGGGGGTGCCGTCGCCGAGCGCGAGCAGCACCTCGGCGCGCTCGGGGGTGGCGTTGGCGCGCTGCTTGGCGTACCTCACCAGGGCCCGCCCGGAGGCGTACTGCTCCCAGCAGCCCTGCGAGCCGCAGCCGCACAGCAGTCCGTCCGGCACCATGCGGATGTGGCCGAACTCGGCGGCCACGCCGAAGTGACCGCGGCGCAGCTTGTTGCCGATGATGATGCCGCCGCCGAGGCCGGTGCCGAGGGTGATGCAGATGACGTTGCGGTGGCCCTTGCCACCACCGAACTTGTACTCGCCCCAGGCGGCCGCGTTGGCGTCGTTCTCCACGACGACCGGGAGGCCGACGCGGGCCTCGACCTTCTCCTTGAGCGGTTCCTGGCGCCAGTCGATGTTGGGCGCGAAGTAGACCGTGGAGCGCTGGCGGTTGACGTATCCGGCGGCGCCGATGCCCACTCCGACGATCTCGTGCCCCACGCGTGCGCCCTCCACCGCGGAGGCGATGGCGTCCACGATGGCCTCGGGTGTGCTGGGGGTCGGCACCTTGTGGGTCGAGAGGATGTTGCCTTCCTCGTCGACCACGCCGGCCGCGATCTTCGTGCCGCCGATGTCGACGCCGATGGTGAGTCCCATGAATCCCTCAGTTCGGTCGAGCCCCGCTATGGGCAACCGTACCCGAGGCGGGGCTCAGTCCAGGTCGATGCGCTGGCCCGGGCCGGTGCCCTCGTCGCCGTCGTCGCCGTCGCCGTCCCGGCGTTCGGCCTGGTCGCGGGGGTCGCGCGGGTCCTTGGCCGCGGCACTGCCGGTGGTCCAGCGGCGTTCCTGGTCCTGGACGGCGGAGCGGTAGGCGGCGAGGAGTTCGCCGCCGGCGGCCGCGAGGTGGTCGAAGACGTCCGGGTTGCGCTCGATGACCGGTTCGACGGCGGCCTTGGCCTGCTGGACGACCTGCCGGAACACCTGCTGGGCGGCGGGTCCGGCGACCTGGCCGAGCAGCGGGGACTGGAGGCCGGACAGCTTGTCCGCCACGGTGTCGACGAGCCGGCGCAGCTCCTCGGCGGCCGAGCCGGGCGGTACCCCGTACTCGGCACGGCGGCGGGCCTTCTCCGACTCCAGGTCCTCGGCGCACGCCGTCGCCCAGGCGTCGGCGTCGCTCGGTCGCGTGGCGTCTACCCCGTCGGCCTCGTCGGGGCGGGGGGCCTCGGACGGGGGGAGCTGATCGCTCATGACGGACTCCTGACTACGTTTCGTCCTTACGACGTTACCCGAACGGACTCGGGCCCCGTGGCGGGATCAGCGCCCCCGCGGCCACAGCTGCGGATCCGGCGCGAACCGGACGGCGAGCGTGCCCTCCCGCAGCGCGGCCCCGTCGACGGTGCAGCGGCGCAGCGCGGACGGCAGCGGAACGATCCGGCGGAACGGCCCGGCGGCGACGACCAGTTCGTCCCCGCGGCGGACCAGGTCGAGCTCCTCGCGAACGGCGCCGGGCAGCGGGATGCGCCAGACCAGGACGCCGTCCTCGGCCAGCCGGTCGGTGACGGGCCACTCGACCGGGGCTACGGCCGGTTCGACGCCCGGCGCACCGAGCGCGGCGAGGTCGTCGGTGCCGTGCGGATCGCGACCGAGGTGAGCGAGCGCGCGGACGTCGTACGTGCCCCGCCACTCCTCCAGCGTCTTGCGCTGCTGGGCGAGGGGGCCGGTGAGCCAGCTGTCGGCCGGGACCTCCTCGGGCAGGACGCGGTTGGCGACCAGCAGGTCGGTGCGCAGGCCGCGCAGGGCGAGGCCGAGGACGGTGGCGCGGATCGCGTCGGCGCCCGCCGGGCCGGGTTCGGCGACCAGCCGTACGACGGTGTTCCGGTCGGCGACGACGGCTTCGGCGGCGGCGAGTTCCAGGTCCCAGCGGGCCGCGGCCTCGTACAGCGCCTCGGCGGGCATGGGGACGCCCGCGAGCCTGCCGAGGACGGGGCGCAGGGCTCGGGCCGCCTGCCGCTCGGGGGGCAGCAGCCGGCGCAGGCAGCGGCGCAGTTCCTCGGGGGCGGCGAGCAGGGCGAGGGCGCGCGGGGCGGGCGGGAGGTCGACGACGAGGAGGTCGTGCCGCTCGGCGAGGGCGGCGTCGCGCAGGGCGCGCAGCAGGGCGAGTTCGTCGGCGCCGGGGAGGGGGGTGAGTTCCTCGGGGTCGAGGCGGGCGGCGCCGAGGAGGTCGAGGGCGGAGGAGGCGCGGTCCTGGAGCGCGGCGAGGCCGTCCCGGAACCCCTGGGCGGCGTCCGGCCGCCAGGCGGTGAGGTGGGGTTCGACGGACGTCGGCGCCGGGCCGGTGCGCACCCCGAGCGCGGCGCCGAGGGTGTCGTCGCGATCGGTGCCGAGCAGCAGGGTGCGGGTGCCCTGCCGGGCGGCGGCGAGCGCGGTGGCGGCCGCGACGGTGGTACGGCCGCTGCCGCCGGGGCCTGTGATCAGGATGGTGCGCATGAGGCTGAACGGTACCTTCGCGGTCCGGCCTCGGGCCGCGTGACGCCGGGGTGGTTCGCGATTGCCCGCAGCTCTGCCGACGGCTACTTCGCCGGGGTTTCCACTCGCTTCTTCAGGCCCGCCAGCGCGCGGTCGATGATGACCTTCTCCGCCTTGCGCTTGATCATGCCGAGCATGGGGATCTTGACGTCGACGGTGAGCCGGTAGGTGACCTCCGTGCCCGTGCCCGCCGGGCGGAGCAGGTAGGAGCCGTCGAGCGAGCGCAGCATCTGCGACTTCACCAGCGTCCAGGACACCTCGTGCTCGCCGGTCCAGGTGTACGCCAGCGTCTGGTCGTCCTTGATCGCACCGGCGTCCATGACGAGCCGGACCTGTTCGGCGCGCCCCTGGGCGTCGCTGGCGAGGACCTCGGCCTCCTTCACCTCGCCGGTCCAGTCCGGGTAGCGGGCGAAGTCCGCGATCACCGACATGACGTCGGCGGGTGCCGCCTCGATGGTGATGCTCGAGCTGGTGTGTTCCGCCATCGCCGTGGCTCCTCCGGATGCAGGCCGGTACAGGTGTCGTCCGCGTGAAGGCTATCGCGCACGGGCGCCGCGGCGGTCACCACCTGCCTGTGCGGCTCCGGTCGGAAAAATCACCACTCCAGCACCCACGGCCGCCCGGTCGACGCGAAGTGGCCGACGTTCACGCACTCGGTGGCGCCGATGCGCATGCGGCGGGCCAGCGGCTGGTGCACGTGCCCGAACAGCGCGTACCGGGGCCGGGTCCGCCGGATCGCGTCCAGCAGCGCCCGGCTGCCCCGTTCGAAGCGCCGCGCCACCGTGTCGTAGACCAGGTCCGGCACCTGCGGCGGGATGTGGGTGCACAGCACGTCCACCTCGCCGACGGCCTCGATCTTCGCGGCGTACTCCTCGTCGCTGATCTCGTACGGCGTGCGCATCGGGCTGCGCAGGCCGCCGCCGACGAAGCCGAAGACCCGGCCGCCGATCTCCACCCGCTCCCCGTCGAGCACGGTCGTGCCGGGGCGGGCGTACTCGGGCCACAGCGGCGGCACGTCGACGTTGCCGTAGGTGGCGTACGTCGGGGTGGGGAAGGCGGCGAACAGCTCGGCGTACTGCTTGCGCACCGCACCCTCGATCAGCTTCGCCCGGTCCTCGCCGACGCCCGCCCACAGCCCCGCCCCGAACTCCCGCGCCTCGGCGAAGCGGCGGGCGGTGCGCAGCTCGACGATGCGGTCGGCGTTCGCGACGCCGAACAGCTCGGGGAAGATGCCGCGCGAGTGGTCGGCGTAGTCGAGGAAGAGGACCAGGTCGCCGAGGCAGATCAGGGCGTCAGCGCCCTCGCCGGCCCTGGCCAGGTCGCGGGCGTTGCCGTGCACGTCGCTGACCACGTGGACGCGCGTGCTCGTGTTACGGGCCGGTGTGGGTGCCATGGTGATCAAGCGTAAGCAGCGCGCGCCTCTTGTGAACAGTGGCGGTCGGACCTGCGGTTACTGGCTGGTCGGTTGATCCGTCGACTACTGTGCGCAAAGGAAACCCCATCCGTGTGACGCGTCGAACATCTCGCGGGGACCCCCTGTCGGAGAACGCATACCGGCGGGTAACGTCCGGGCAGTCCAGTCGTGCTCAGGATTTCAACCACCTCCCGAGCACCAGCCCGAGCCTTGGACCGCACCGTCGCATCACACAGTGTCGTGGCGCCGGCGCCCTATGAGGAGCAGCAGTCTTGCGCGAGTTCAGCCTTCCGGCCTTGTACGAGGTCCCCGCGGACGGAAACCTGACCGACATCGTCCGCAGAAACGCCGCGCAGCATCCCGACGTCGCCGTCATCTCCCGCAAGACGGGCGGCGCCTGGCAGGACGTGACCGCCCGCGACTTCCTCGCCGAGGTGCACTCCGCCGCCAAAGGCCTGATCGCGTCCGGTGTCCAGCCGGGCGACCGGGTCGGCCTCATGTCCCGCACCCGCTACGAGTGGACGCTGCTGGACTTCGCCATCTGGAGCGCGGGCGCGATCACCGTGCCGGTGTACGAGACCAGCTCGCCGGAGCAGGTGCAGTGGATCCTCAGCGACTCGGGGGCCACCGCCTGCGTCGTGGAGTCGGCCGGGCACTCCGCCGTCGTCGAGTCGGTGCGCGAGGCGCTGCCCGCCCTCAAGAACGTCTGGCAGATCGACGCCGGCGGCGTGGAGGAGCTCGGGCGCCTCGGCCAGGACGTCACCGACCGCGCCGTCGAGGAGCGCGGCTCGATCGCGAAGGCCGACGACCCCGCGACCATCGTCTACACCTCCGGCACCACCGGCCGCCCCAAGGGCTGCGTCCTCACCCACCGCAGCTTCTTCGCCGAGTGCGGGAACGTGGTCGAGCGCCTGCGCCCTCTGTTCCGCACCGGTGAGTGCTCCGTCCTCCTCTTCCTGCCCCTCGCGCACGTCTTCGGGCGGCTGGTGCAGGTCGCGCCGATGATCGCGCCGATCAAGCTGGGCTGCGTCCCCGACATCAAGAACCTCACCGACGAGCTGGCCGCCTTCCGGCCGACGCTGATCCTCGGTGTGCCGCGAGTCTTCGAGAAGGTCTACAACTCGGCGCGCGCCAAGGCGCAGGCCGACGGCAAGGGCAAGATCTTCGACAAGGCGGCGGACACCGCCATCGCGTACAGCAGGGCACTGGACACGCCGGCGGGTCCGTCCGTCGGCCTGAAGATCAAGCACAAGGTCTTCGACCGGCTCGTCTACAGCAAGCTGCGCACGGTCCTCGGCGGACGCGGCGAGTACGCCATCTCCGGCGGCGCCCCGCTCGGCGAGCGGCTCGGCCACTTCTTCCGCGGCATCGGCTTCACGGTCCTGGAGGGCTACGGCCTGACCGAGTCCTGCGCCGCCACCGCCTTCAACCCCTGGGACCGGCAGAAGATCGGCACGGTCGGTCAGCCGCTGCCCGGCTCCGTGGTGCGCATCGCGGACGACGGGGAGGTGCTGCTGCACGGCGAGCACCTGTTCAAGGAGTACTGGAACAACCCGGGCGCGACCGCCGAGGCGCTGGCCGACGGCTGGTTCCACACCGGTGACATCGGCACCCTCGACGAGGACGGGTATCTGCGGATCACCGGCCGCAAGAAGGAGATCATCGTCACCGCCAGCGGCAAGAACGTCGCCCCGGCCGTGATCGAGGACCGCATCCGCGCGCACGCGCTGGTCGCGGAGTGCATGGTGGTCGGCGACGGGCGGCCCTTCGTGGGCGCGCTGGTCACGCTCGACGAGGAGTTCCTCGGGCGGTGGTGCGCGGAGCACGGGAAGCCGGCCGACTCCACGGCGGCGTCGCTGCGGGACGACGCGGAGCTGCTCGCCGAGATCCAGTCGGCGATCGATGACGGGAACTCGGCGGTTTCGAAGGCGGAGTCGGTGCGGAGGTTCCGGGTGCTGGGGGCTCAGTTCACTGAGGATTCCGGGCACTTGACGCCGTCGTTGAAGCTGAAGCGGAATGTTGTTGCGAAGGATTACGCGGGCGAGATCGAGGCGATTTACGCGAAGTAGGGGCGCCCAAGGGGGTGCCGGGTGCGGTTCGTCGGCGCGTTCCGGTCCGTCGTGGCTTGTCGCGCCGTTCCCCGCGCCCCTGGGGGCGATGCGGTCCACGGCGCTTCCAAGGCGCCCTCGCTACAGCAGCGCCTTCAGGTGTTCTGCCAGTAGGTCCCAGCGCCACTTCTCCTCGACCCAGGCGCGGCCCCGTTCGCCCATGGCGCGGCGCAGTTCCGGGTCGCCGAGGAGTGTGACGATGCGGTCGGCGGACGCGTCCGGGTCCTCTCCCCGCACCACCCAGCCCGTCTCCCCGTCGAGTACCGCGTCGGGGGCGCCGCCGGAGTCGCCGGCGACGACGGGGAGGCCGGTCGCGGAGGCTTCCAGGTAGACGATGCCGAGGCCCTCGACGTCGAGGCCGCCACGGCGGGTGCGGCAGGGCATGGCGAAGACGTCGCCGGCGCCGTAGTGCGCGGGCAACTCGGACCAGGGCACGGCGCCGGTGAAGTGGACGGAGGCGGCGACGCCGGTGTCCTCGGCGAGGCGGCGCAGGTCCTTCTCGTAGGGGCCGCCGCCGACGATCAGCAGGACGGCGTCCGGCTCGGCGGCGAGGATGCGGGGCATGGCCCGGATCAGGGTGTCCTGGCCCTTGCGCGGGACCAGGCGTGAGACGCAGACCACGACGGGGCGGTCGGTCAGCCCGAGGCGGGCGCGGACCTCGTCGCCGCCGCTGTCCGGGTGGAAGGTCTTCTCGTCGACGCCGGGCGGCAGCTGTGTCATCCGTGCGGCGGCCGCCGGGGTGAGCGCGTCCGCTATGCGTGAGCGCGTGTACTCGCCGAGGTAGGTGATGGTGTCGGTCGACTCCCCGATCCGGCGCAGCAGCTGCCGGGCGGCGGGCAGCTGGGCCCAGCCCGCCTCGTGGCCGTGGGTGGTGGCGACGAGGCGCTCGGCGCCCGCCCTGCGCAGCGCCGGTGCCATCAGGCCGAGGGGTGCCGCCGCGCCGAACCACACCGACGTGCAGCCGTGCTCGCGCAGCAGTCCGACGGCGCGCCGGGTCGCGCCCGGCGTCGGCAGCAGCATCGTCGTACGGTCCCGTACGACGGTGAAGGGCTGCTCGGCGTCGAAGGCGGCGGTGGCCTCGATGCCCTCGCGGCTGCGCTTCCAGGTGGAGGCGTAGACGACCAGCCGCTCGGGGTCCAGGCGCAGCGCCATGTTGTGCAGGAAGGCCTGGATGCCGCCCGGGCGGGGCGGGAAGTCGTTCGTCACGATCAAGGTCTTGCGCACGCCGCCGACCCTACCGAACCCTCCGTGCGGGCCGGGGCCCGGCCGCGTCCTGTGGCAGACGCACAGGTGTCCGGGTCATCATGGCCGGACCGGCAGGGCAGGAGCGGACGGGCAGGGAGCACGTGGAGACGAGGGACGAGGGGCGGTCACCGCGGTGGCTGCTGACGGCCTGGGGCGCCACGCGGCTGTTGCTGCTGCTGTTCGTGCTGAAGGTGCTGGTCTTCCCCGGTCCGGACGTCACCAGCGACGTGTCCGTGATCTACCGGGACTGGTACGAGATCCTGCGCACCGGAACGTTTCCGCTGGGCGACGTCACCTGGCAGTACCCGCCGGCGGCGGCCTTCGCGGTCCTCTCCCCCGGGCTGCTGCCCTTCCTGGAGTACGCGACGGCCTTCTTCGTGCTGGCCTGTGCCGCGGACCTGGCCGTGCTGGCGCTGCTGCGGCACGCGGGCCGGGGACCGGGGCGTTCGCCGCGCGGGGCGTGGGTGTGGGTGGTGGGCGTGCCGCTGCTGGGCCCGACGGTGTACGCCCGCTACGACGTGATGGTCACCGCCGTCGCGGTGGCCGCGCTGCTGGCCGCGGGGCGGCATCCGCGGGTGGCGGGGGCCCTGGCGGCGCTCGGGGCGCTGCTGAAGGTGTGGCCGGCGCTGGTGCTGCTCGGGATGCGGGGGCGTGGGCCGTGGGTCGCCGCCGCGGTGGCCGGTGCCGGGCTGGCCGGGCTGTTCGTGGTGACGATGCCGGGGGCGTTCGCGTTCCTGACGTTCCAGAGCGAGCGGGGCACCGAGGTGGAGTCGCTGGGGGCGCTGGTGTTCCACGTCGCCCGGCACTTCGGCTGGCAGGGCGAGGTGCTGCTGAACTACGGCTCGGTGGAGTTCCTCGGCCCGTACGTGGGCGCGGTGACCACGGTGGCCCTGGCGCTGAGCGCGCTCGGCTTCGGCTGGCTGCTGCTGTGGCGGCTGCGGGCGGCCCGGTTCGCGGCGCACACCGCGGCGGACGCGGCCTTCGTGGCGGTGCTGGTGTTCACGGTCACGAGCCGGGTGATCAGCCCGCAGTACATGGTGTGGCTGGTCGGCCTCGCGGCGGTCTGCCGGTGCTTCCGGGCGACCCGGATGCGGGTGCCGGTCGCGCTGGTGCTGGCGGCGACCCTGGTGACGGTCCTGGAGTTCCCGGTCCTGTTCGCCGACGTCGTGGCGAGCACCCCGCTCGGCATCGCGCTCCTGGCCGTCCGCAACGGCCTGCTGGTGGCCGCCACCCTGACCGCGGCCCGCGCCCTGTGGCGCGCCACACGGCCCCGCACTCCCACCGCCCGGATCGAGCGGCGCAGCCCGGCTCGCCCCGCGGACACTCCGGCCATCGCCCCGTGACCCCGCGCGACGCCCGCGCTCCCGCGCCCCCGCCACCCACAGACAGAGCCGGGGCGGCTCAGCCCAGCTCGCTCCGCAGGTACTCCCGCCATCGCGCCGTGAAGTCCTCGGGTGTCGTTCCGAGGGTCTCGGCCATCGCCGCCTCCACCGCGCCCGCGCGCTCGTCGTGGGTGCCCACGGCGCGGTAGAACGCGTCCAGGCGGTCCTCGCCCCACTGATCGGCGATCATGCGGCAGGCCAGCCAGCCGCCCTCGTAGGCGCGGGCCAGTTCGTCCGCGTCGGCGGTGAAGCCGAAGTCCTCGTCCGTCGGGAGTGCCGCGGGCACCCGGCCCTCGGACACCTCGCCGCGCAGCTCGGGAGCGGCCTCGTCGGGGTCGCGGTCGCTGCCGCGGTAGCCGACCCAGTCGGCGTAGCCCTCGGAGAGCCACAGCGGGGTGGCGGCGGTGGTGTCGGCGCGGGTGGCGACATGGGTGGTCTCGTGGGTGAGCACGACCTGCTTGCCGAGGCTGCCGAGCAGCCCGTACGCGTCGGGGTTGACGATGATCCGGTCCGCCGGGGCGTGCTCCCGGCCGCCCGTCTCCCCCGTGGTGACGGCGGCGATGCCCCGGTAGGAGGAGGCGGGCGAGCCCAGCAGGCCCGCCATGCCCTCCACCGACCGCGGGACGAGCACGACGACCCGGCGGGCCCAGTCGCCGTCCCAGGCGTCGGAGACGGCGGGCACCGCCCGGTCGGCGAGGCCGGCGAAGGCGCGCAGGGTGCCGGTGGACTGCCCGACGCCGAGCACCAGGCTGTGCGTGCCGCGCACGACCCGGACCGTGCCCTGGTCCCAGGGCTGCTGGCCGGACTCCTTCGCGGGCCGGTCGGAGTCGACGGACCACTCCCCGTCCGCGCCGTCCCGGCTCAGCGCGACGGTGCGGTTCGCGGCGACGGCTCCCCGGTCGTAACCGTCGACGCGGTAGCGCAGCTCGACCGCGGCGGTGGCCGTGTCGCCGCTGCGGTCCACGTCGGTCACCCGGTACGACCAGTCGGCCAGCGGGATCGCGCTCAGGTTGCCGAAGCCGGTCCCGGTACCCGTACGGGCGTACGCGGCCCGGTCGTGGCCGAGGACGGCCGCCGCGCGCCGGTCCAGCACCTTCTGCACCTCGGCCCGCACCGGGTCGGCGGTGACCCTGCCGCCGCAGGCCACGAGGGCGACCAGCAGCAGGCACAGCGCCACCACCGAGGAACCCGACACCCGCCATCGACCAGCCACCTTCCCGATCGTACGGGCGCGTGGCGGTACGGGTCACAGGGCGACGCTCCGGACTCCGGTGCCGCGGCGGATCACACCCGGGTGATCGAGGAGACCGGCATCATGCCGACCGGGTCGTAGCGCACCGGCGCGCCGGGGTAGGGCGCGTGGATCACCTGGCCGTTTCCGGCGTACATGCCGATGTGGCTGGCGTCGTCGCGGTAGGCGACGAGGTCGCCGGGCCGGGCCTCGGACAGGGAGACCCGCTGCCCGGTGCCGGACTGCGCCTGCGAGGTGCGCGGCAGGCCGACCCCGGCCTGGGCGTACGCCCACTGGGTCAGGCCGGAGCAGTCGAAGCCGGAGGGGCCGTTGGCGCCCCACACGTACGGCTTGCCGAGGGCGGCGCGGGCGGCGGCGAACGCGGCGCCCGCGCGGCCGGAGGCGGGGCCCCCGGCGCCGGTGAGGGCGGTCAGGTCCTCGCGGCCGGAGCGCGACCCGCGCTCGTAGCCCGCGCGTTCGTCGTCCGGCAGGGAGTTGAGCAGCGCGCGCGCCTTGGCGAGCTTGCGTTCCACGGTCTTCTTGTGGGCGGCGACGGCCTTGCGGCCCTTCTCCAGCTCGGCGAGTTTCTCGGCGGCCTCGGCGCGGTCCTGGGCGAGGTCGCGCATGGCCTGCTGGAGTTCCCGCAGCTCGCCCGCCTGGCGGCTGGAGATCCGGTCGAGGACGGACGCCCGGTCCAGGTATTCGTCCGGGGTCGCGGAGAGCAGCAGGGCCAGCGACGGGTCGATGCCGCCGGAGCGGTACTGGGCCCCGGCCAGCGAACCGAGCGCGTCGCGCATGGAGTTGATCCGCTCCTGCTGCCGGGCGATCGAGTCCTGCGCGGTGCCGACCTCCTTCCGCAGGGTGTCGGTGCGCGCGTCGGCCTTGTTGTAGGCCTCGGTCGCCTGCTCCGCCTCGGTGTGCAGGCGGTCCACCTCCGCCCGCCGGTCGTCCTGCGGGGCGGCCGGGGCCGCGGGCGCGGCGGTGGCCGGTACGGCGCCCAGGACTGCGGCGGCGACGGAGAGCAGGCCGACGGCGGCGACGGAGCCGCGGTCGAACCCGGACGGTGCAAGGCGGCGATGGGACCCCACGGGAAGCCGCACTCCTTCCGCTGGCGGACGGGGAAACGCGGCAGACAGTAACCCCGTGACGGGGTACCGGCCAACGACCTCCGGGCCCCGCGCACGGCGGCGCCCCGCCGCTGACGCAGGTCACCGGCGGGGCGGGGGTCCACAGGACGTACCGTGATTCGCCCGAACGGGCGGCATGGCGAGGCTGGTTCAGGGGTGGCGCGTGCTCCGGGTCAGACCCGCACGCCGAACATGAACGGGCCGCCGATGGTGCTCATCGACTCGTAGCGCACGACCGTGCCGGTGCGCGGCGCGTGCAGCACCTGGCCGTTGCCGGCGTAGAGGCCGACGTGGTGCAGGTCGTTGAAGAAGAAGACGAGGTCGCCGACCTGGAGCTGGCTCATGGAGGAGATCCGGGTACCCGCGCCGGTCTGCGCCTCGGAGGTGCGCGGGATACCGACGCCGGCCTGGGCGTAGGCCCAGGAGGTCAGGCCCGAGCAGTCGAAGGAGGACGGGCCGGTGGCGCCGTAGACGTACGGCGTGCCTATCTTGCTCTGGGCGGCGGCGAAGGCGGCGGCGGCGCGGCCGGAGGCGGGGGTGCCCTTGCCGGAGAGGACCTCGCGCTCGCTGCTGCGGGTGGCGCGCTGCTCCTCGGCGGCGAGCGCGGCCTTCTCCTTCGCGGTGAGCGTGTTGAGCAGCTTCTGCGCGGAGGAGAGCTTGCCCTGGACTTCCTTCTTCTTGTTGCCCAGTTCGGTGCGGGTGGCCGAGAGGTCCTTGAGCTTCTCGGACGCCTCGGAGCGCTGCTGGGCGAGGTCGCGCTGCTTGCCCTGGATCTTCTTGAGCGCCTCGACCTGCTGACCGCTGAGCTGGTCGAGCGTGGAGGCCTTGTCCAGGTAGTTGTCCGGGTCGGCGGAGAGGAAGAGCTGGAGGGAGGGGTCGATGCCGCCGGAGCGGTACTGGGCGCTGGCCATCGAACCGAGGCCGTCGCGCAGCTCGTTGAGCTCCTCCTGGCCGCGGGCGACGTTGTCCTGGATGGTGGAGATCTCCTTCTGGAGCTTCTCCTGCTTCTCCTTGGCGCCGTTGTACTTCTCGGTGGCCTTCTCGGCCTCCTCGTAGAGCTTGTCGACCTTGGCCTTGACCTCGTCCTTGCTCGGCTTCTCGCTCGGCGCGGCGTTGGCGGCCTGGGAGCTGAGAGCGACAGCGGCGGCGGCAGCGGTGGTGAGCACGGTCACGCGCGTGCGGCTCGGCTGCTTGGGACGACGGTGGGACGCCACGGAGACGAGCTCCTTCTTGAGAGGGATCACCCGTTCGAGGGTTCGAGGGCTGACCCTAGTGACCCACTCGTGATCAGTTCAAATCCTCCGCCGAAAAATCCTGGTTACGCACCGCGTTCTTCGTCACAACTCACCTGCAGTGACGCCTGCCTGACACTACGTTGCGTGACAGTTCCGTCAATTCAGGCATAGGGCGCCTACGTTGCGGTTGGTACGGAAGTGAATGAGCGGCTAGGAAAGCCGCTTGAGGAGCACCACGGACGCCACCGGGCGTGCGCCGGCGCGCGCCACGCCGTCGGCCACCTCGCGGTCGGTCGAGACGACGATGACGGGCCGTCCCGGCGGCTCGGCGCGCACGAGTTGGCGGATCAGCTCGTCGGCGGTGACGCCGGGCTTGGAGAACAGCACCCGCACCCCGCGCGGCGGCGCGAGCAGCACCGGCGCCGCCAGTTCGGCCCCGTCGAAGACACAGGTCATCTCCGCGCCGGTCTGGGCGGCGAGCTGGGAGAGCTGGCCGAGCAGCCTGAGCCGCTGCTTCTCCAGCGGCATCTGCGGATAGCCGGTCTTGGTGACGTTGTAGCCGTCGACGACCAGGTGGGCCTGGGGCAGGGCGAGCAACTGGTCGAGGATGGCGGGGTCGTTCTCGGACAGGGCGCGCGCGGCGATGTCCTTCGGCGTCATCCGGCCGGGTTCGACCGCGTCCACGGTCTCGGCGGGCCGCACGGACACCGGAGGCAGCGCCAGCTCCCTGCGCAGCCCCTGGGTGGCGTCCAGCAGGGTGTCCAGGAGCAGCCGGACGCGCATGTCCTCGACGCTGCGCCCCTCGCGGGCGGCCTTGCGGGTGGCCTCCAGGGCCGCCTCCGCCTCCCCGAGGCGGGTCTTGAGCCGCCGGGACTCGCTCTCGGCGGCGGACACCTGGGTCTGGCCCTCGGTGCGGACGGTGTCCATCTCGGCCTGGACCTTGCGCAGCGCGGCCTCGCCGCGCTTGACGTCGCTGAGGGCCGAGCGCAGCTTGCGGTGGAGCGCCTCGGTCTCCTTCTTCGCCGACTCCAGCTCGGCGCGCAGCCGCTCGGTCTCCGTCCGGGTGTGCTCCCGGGCCCGGGCCAGTTCCTCGTGCAGCCGCTCCAGCTCGGCGCGGCTCTCCTCGTCGGCGCGCTCGGCGTCCGCGCGCTGCGCCTCCTCGCCGGCGGCGGTCACCAGCTTCACCCAGCCGTGCGGGCGCAGCACGTAGGCCGCGGCGGCCACGTCGAGCGGGTCGGCGGCGGGCGGCGGGGAGCCGGCGTCCAGGGCGCCGGCCAGTTCCGGCTGGGCGTCGCGGAACTTCTCGCCGATGCGCTGGCGGAACAGCGGGTCGCTCTCCACGGCGGCGGCCATGGCGTTGCCGGCGAACTTGGCCCTGCGGTTGGGGGCGAACCTGGCGTACTGCCTCAGCTGCGCGGGCAGCTCGGCGAGGGTGAGTCCGCCGAAGCCGTCGGACACGATCTGCACGACTCTGCGGCGCACGCCGTCGGGCAGCGGACGGTCGAGCACCTCAGCGGCGCCGTCGCCCGGCCCCCCGTCGTGTGTCTCCACCATCCGTCATCCCCATGTCTCAGGGCGGTCCCGGCCGGGGACCGCCTCGTGCGGGAACCGCTCCGCTCAGGAGGCGGCACCCGGCCTGTCCACGAGTTCCACCTGGTCCACGGCGTTGCACCAGCGGCACCGCACCGACTCGACGGTCTCGCTGAGCACCTCGCGCTCCTCGACCTTCGGCTCGCCGGCCAGGTCGAGGTGGACGTACTCGACGACCTTCGAGGCCCGGGTCACGTCGAAACGGGTCAGGTTGCCGCACAGGGTGCAGCGCCACCGTGTCGTGTCCGTCGGCAGGGGAACCGTCATCGTGGCTGTTCGCTCTCTTCCAGTGTCGGTGACGCGCCGGGCCGCCCCGGTGCGTGTGGCTCGTAACCCTACGGCCTGGCGGGTACCCGACGCCCGCGTGTCCACGGCGGCGAGGCGGTATGGGTCGTTGCGGTCGGTTACGTCATGCTCTGTGTCCATGATCGGTAACTGGAGCAGGGCGGCCCTCGGGAGGGCTCGAACGCTCGGCACGGCCCGTACGCCACGGGGCCGCGCGGCGCCGGTGACGTACACGCTGATCACGCTCTGCTGTGTGCTGTTCCTGGTCAGCCCGGCGGCGGGCCTCAATCCGGTGTACGGCACCGGCGAGGAGCTGCTGGCCGCGCAGCGCGCGTACTTCCGGCGCTGGGGCGTGATCCCCGCAGAACTGTTCGAGGGCTCCCCCGGTTCCGCGCTCACCCCCGCCACGGCGCTGTTCGTCCACGGCAGCTGGGTGCATCTGCTGGGCAACATGCTCTTCCTGTACGTCTTCGGCGCGATGACCGAGGAGCGCATGGGCCGGTTCCAGTTCGCCCTGTTCTACCTCGGCTGCGGCTACCTGGCGCTGCTCGGCTACGCGGGCGCGAACGCCCACTCCCAGCAGTCCCTGGTCGGCGCGTCCGGGGCGATCTCCGCGATCCTCGGCGCGTTCCTGTTCCTCTTCCCCCGCGCCCGGGTGACCAGCCTCCTGCCCTTCCTCTTCTTCCTGCCGCTGCGTTTCCCGGCCTGGCTGGTCCTCCCCTTCTGGGCGGCCCTCCAGTGGATGGCGGCGGGCCGGGCGGGCGACGGCCCGGGGGTGGCGTACCTCGCCCACCTGGTGGGCTTCGGCCTGGGCTTCACTTTCGCGTGGGTGCGGTTCGGGCGTACGACTAGGGCCTGTCCGGCGGACCAGGCCGCGGGAAAGCGACGGCACCTGTTCGGTGCCGGTGAGCGGGGTCTGGTGCGTGCAGCTGCAAGGCGGAGGAAGGAGTCGACGCGGAGCGTCGGCGAGTGACGACAACGCCGCAGATGTGCGTGCCAGACCCCGCGTCCGCGGCATGGTCCGCCGGACAGGCCCTAGAGTGAAGAGCGTTCCAGTGGCGGCCCCCGAGGGAGAGAACCAGCCGTGATCAGCGCGATCGTGCTCATCAAGACCAGCGTGGACCGGATTCCCGAGATCGCGGAGCAGATCGCCGCGCTGGAGAGCGTCAGCGAGGTCTTCTCCGTCACCGGCACCTACGACCTGATCGCCATGGTGCGGGTGAGCCGGCACGAGGACCTGGCCGACGTCATCCCGGGCCGGATCAGCAAGATCCCGGGCGTGGAGGGCACCGACACCCACGTCGCGTTCCGGACGTACTCGCAGCACGACCTGGAGGCGGCGTTCGCCATCGGCCTCGACAGCTAGACGCTCCGCCGGTGCGCGCCCCGAAGGGGCGCGGGGCGGTGTTGATCTGCGGCTCCGCCGCGTGGGCGCGAGCAACCACAACGCACCCGCAGGCGACCGAAGGCCGATGCCCCGGATGAGGAGTTCTTCATGCAGGCCTCATCGAAACCACCAGGTACCGCGCGCAGCATCGGACGTATGGTCTTCTCCCGCCGGATGGCGGCACTCGCCGCCGTCGTCCTGATTCCACTCGGTATCGCCGCGACCAGTTTCGCCCTCACCGACAGTCCCCAGGAGCCCAAAGTCCCGGCCAAGGTGGAGCTGGAGAGCGGCTCCCCCACCCCGGCGCCGGCCTCCTCCTCGCCCGAGCCCACGCCCAGCGACCAGGTGGTGACCCGGCCGCCGGTGACGGACGGCCCTTCGGATGACGACGATGACGACGACCGAGGCCGGGACGCCGACGACGGAGCCGGGGACGACGGAGCCGACGGCTGACCGTGAACGCCGACGGATCTCGGCCCGGGTCCGCATCCTGCTCTGGCTGCTGCTCGTGATGGCGGTCGCGCTCGCCTCGGTGGCGGCGACCACCCGCTCGATCCTGCTGCGCGACACCGACCAGCGGATCAACGGCCTGCTCGCGCAGGAGGCCGGCGAGTTCGCCAACTTCGAGGAGCAGGGGTTCGACCCGGAGACCGGCCGCCCCTTCACCGACCCGGGCCGGCTGCTGCGGGTCTTCCTGGAGCGGCAGTACGCCGACCTGGACGAGGAACTGGTCGGCCTGGTGGGCGAGGTGGGCAGCAGGCCCACCCAGATCATCCAGCAGCGCGAGATCCCGGTCGACCGCCCCCTGCACGAGGACGCCGACGCCCGGCGCCGCATCTACGCCTCGCCCGACTCCACCGGCACCCTGGAGCGGCCCGAGGGCGAGATCCGCTGGGCCAAGGTCACCGTGGCCCGCTACGGCGGCGAACCGGCGGCCGCCTTCGTGGTCGCCTTCCACCCGGGCCGCGAACAGGCCCGCGCGGACGAGGTGTTCCGCGTCCTGCTCGCCATCTCGGGCGTCGCCCTGCTGATGACGACGGGCATCGCCTGGGTGGTCGCCGGCCGCATCCTCAAACCGGTGCGGCTCGTGCGCACCACGGCCGCGCAGCTCACCGAGCAGGACCTGACCCGGCGCATCCCGGTGCACGGCCACGACGACGTCGCCGCCCTGGCCGAGACCTTCAACGCCATGCTGGACCGGCTGGAGCGCGCCTTCGCCACCCAGCGCCGGTTCGTCGACGACGCCGGCCACGAACTGCGCACCCCCATCACCATCGTGCGCGGCCACCTGGAACTGATGGGCGACGAGCCCGCCGAGCGCGAGGAGACCATCCGGCTCGTCACGGACGAACTGGACCGGATGAGCCGCATCGTCGAGGACCTGCTGCTGCTCGCCAAGGCCGAACGCCCCGACTTCGTCACCCCCGAACCGGTGCAGCTCGCCGAACTCACCGCCGACGTCTACGTCAAGGCCCGCACCCTCGGCGACCGGGACTGGGTGCTGGCCGAGGTCGCCGACCGGGAGGCCCGGCTCGACCCCCAGCGGATCACACAGGCCATGGTGCAGCTCGCGCAGAACGCGGTGCAGCACACCACCACCGGCCAGACCATCCGCATCGGCTCCCGCGCCGACGGCGCCCGCGTCGAGCTGTACGTCGCCGACTCCGGCCCCGGGGTCCAGGCGCAGGACGCCGAGGTGATCTTCGAGCGGTTCCGGCGCGGCACGGCCCGGCGCGGGGTGCGCGGCACGGGCGCCGGGCTCGGGCTGTCGATCGTCCGGGCGATCGCCGAGGGGCACGGCGGCCAGGTCGACCTGCGCGCCACCGAGGGCGGCGGCGCCACCTTCGTACTGACACTGGACTGACTCCGGAAGAGGCACGCCCATGAACCGCATCCTCATCGTCGAGGACGAGGAGCGCATCGCCTCCTTCGTCGAGAAGGGCCTGCGCGCCAACGGCTTCACCACCACCGCCGTCGGCGACGGCGAGGCCGCCTACGAGTACGCCCTCACCGGCGGCTTCGACCTGGTCGTACTGGACATCGGGCTGCCCGGCCGGGACGGCTTCACGGTCCTGCGCGAGCTGCGCGAGGCCCGGGTGACGACCCCGGTGATCGTGCTGACCGCCCGGGACTCGGTCCGGGACACGGTGGCCGGCCTGGAGGGCGGCGCCGACGACTGGATGACCAAACCGTTCCGCTTCGAGGAACTGCTCGCCCGGGTCAGGCTCCGGCTGCGTACGGCGGCCCGCGCGCCGGAGGTGACGGTACTGAAGTCGGGGGCGCTCAGCCTGGACCTGCGCACCCGCCGGGCCCGCGCCCAGGGGCGGACGGTGGACCTGACGGCCCGTGAGTTCGTGCTCCTGGAGCTGTTCCTGCGCCATCCGGGGCAGGTACTCTCCCGCGAGCAGATCCTGTCGCACGTGTGGGGCTACGACTTCGACCCGGGCTCCAACATCGTGGACGTCTACGTGCGGGCGCTGCGCAAGAAGCTCGGGGCGCAGCAGGTGGAGACCGTGCGCGGGATGGGGTACCGGCTGCCGGCCTGGTGAAGTTTCCTTCATGTGACGCTCATTGAGGGCTCACCGCACCCGTGAACCCTCGATGACGTGACGTTGAACCTCCGCCTCGCGGCGGCCCTGTGCGTGGCGCTGTCCCTGTGCGCGCTGCTGGCGGTCCCCGCCAACTTCCCCGCCCTGGGCGGCGACGCGCGGCTCACCCTGGCCGTGTTCGCGCTGGCGACCTGTGCCTGGATCGGCACGCCGATCGACGACACGTACATCGCGCTCGGCGCCGGGCTCGCGCTGACCGCGACCGGAGTGATCAGCAGCGACACCCTCTTCGGCACCCTCGGGGACGCCACGGTGTGGCTGCTGATCTGCGCCTTCGTGCTGGCGGCGGCGGTGGCGCGGACCGGGCTCGCCGGGCGGGCCGCGGCGTTCCTGGTCGGCGGGGCGCGCACCGTGCGGCAGTTGGTGCACCTGACGACGGCCGCGCTGGTCGTGACCGCGTTCGCGGTGCCGGCCACCTCGGGCCGGGCGGCGCTCGCGCTGCCGGTGTTCCTCGCGCTCGCCAAGGCCCTCGCGGACCGGAAGCGGCTGGTGGTCATGCTGGCGCTGCTGTTCCCGACAGTGATCCTGCTGTCGGCGGTCGCCACCCTGATCGGCGCGGGCGCGCATCTGATCACCGTGTCGGTGCTGTGGGAGGCGACCGGGGACCGGATCGGGTTCACACAATGGCTGCTGCTGGGGCTGCCGCTGGCGGTGGCCTCCTCCCATCTGGCCGCCGAGACCGTCCTGCTGACCACCACGCGCCGCGCGGACCGCGAGGGCCCGGTCCACATCACCGCCGAGGAGATACAGCGGCACAGCGAGAGCCCGGTCACCGGCCCGTGGACGCAGGCGGAGAAGCGCTGTGCCCTGCTGCTGGCCACGGTGGTGGCGCTGTGGTGCAGCGAGCCCCTGCACCACGTGTCGCCCGCGGTGGTGGCGCTGATCGGGGCGGTCGTCGCCTCCTCACCCGCGCTGGGCACCGTACGGCTCAAGGACGCGCTGAAGACGGTGCCCTGGTCGCTGCTGCTGTTCATGGCGGCGACCATGGCGATGGGCGTGGCGCTCGCGGACTCCGGGGCGGCGAAGTGGCTGGTGTCGGGGCTGCCCGCACACGTGGCGCCGGCCGTCTTCCTCGGGGTCGTGGTCGCGGTGAGCACGGCGGCCCACCTGGTCCTCCAGTCCCGCTCGGCCCGCTCGTCCGTACTGGTCCCGCTGGTGATCGCCGCGGCCGTCGGCGCGGGGGTCAATCCGGTCGCCGCGGCGCTCGCGTCGACCGCCGCGGCCGGTTTCTGTCACACGCTGCCGGCCTCCGCCAAGCCGGTCACGCTCTTCTCCGACATCCCCGGCACCCCCACCTACACCCCGCGCGACCTGCTGCGGCTGTCCGCCGTCCTGGCCCCGCTGACCGCCCTCCTCGTGCTGTTCTTCGCCGCCGCCGTCTGGCCGCTGCTCGGCGTGCCCGTCACCCGATGAAGGAGTCCGCCATGTCCGCCATGCCGTCCGTGTCCTCTGCGCCCCCTGCGCCCTCTGCGTCCTCTGCGTCCTCTGCGTCCTCTGTGTCCTCCAAGCTGAGCCGTGTTGTCGTCGCCCCTAGCGGCTTCAAGGAGTCCCTGTCCGCGCAGGCCGCCGCCGACGCCATCGCGGCCGGTGTCCGCCGGGTGCTGCCGGCCGCCGAGATCGACCGGATCCCGCTGGTCGACGGCGGTGAGGGCACGGCCGTGGCGCTGGCCGCCGCGACCGGCGGGCGGCTGGTCGCGCTGGCCGCCACCGGCCCGGTCGGCGAACCCGTCGGCACCCACTTCGCGCTGCTCGGCGGCCGGGACACGGCGGTGGTGGAGATGGCCGCAGTCGCGGGGCTGTCCCTGGTCCCCCGCGCCCTGCGCGACCCCGGCGCGACGACCACGTACGGCGTCGGCGAGCTGATCGGCGCCGCGCTCGACACCGGGGTGCGGCGGATCCTGGTCGGCTGCGGCGACTCCGGTACGTCGGACGGGGGCGCGGGGGCGCTCCAGGCGCTCGGGGCGCGGTTGCTGGACGCGGACGGGTTCGAACTGCCGCCCGGCGGAGGCGAGCTGGTCCGCCTCGCCCGCGTCGACCCGTCCGGCCTGGAGACCCGGCTGAAGGACACCGAGCTGCTCGTCGCCTGCAACCCGTACAACGTGCTGTGCGGCGAAGGGGGCGTGGCCCGGGTGTTCGGCCCGCAGAAGGGGGCGACGCCCGCACAGGTGGAGCAGTTGTCGGCCGGTCTGGAGAACTGGGCGCGCGTCCTCACCCGCGACCTCGGGGTCAGCGGCACGGACCTGCGGGGCGGCCCGGGCACCGGCGCCTCGGGCGGGCTCGGCGCCGGGCTGGCCGCGGTCGGCGCCCGGCTGCTGCCCCGCTTCGACGTGCTGCTCGACCACCTCGACCTGGAGGCCCGCCTCGCCCGTGCCGACCTGGTGCTCACCGCCGAGGGCGCCCTGGACCACCAGACGTCGCGCGGCAAGGTCCCGGCGGAGGTGGCCCGGCGCGCCAAGCTCTACGGCCGTCCGGTCCTCGCCCTGGCCGGCACGCTCGGCGAGGGCGCGCACGACGTGCCGGGGGTGGACGCCTGCCACGGGATCATGCCGGCGCCGATGGCCCTGGCGGACGCGCTGCTGCGGGCCGCGGAGCTGCTGACGGACGCCACGGAGCGGGCGTTGCGGATGGTGCTCCTGGGGTCGCGGCTGCCGGGCCGGCCGGCTCAGGCGGCGGAACTGCCCAGGGCGGCGGAGGTGTCGGGCACGCAGCGGCCGTCCTCGGTGCGGTAGCTCCACCGGGCGCCGTCGCTGACCAGCTCCTTGACGGCGTGCACGAACCGCTCGACGTGCTCGTCCGGGGTGCCGGCGCCGAAGCTCACGCGGATGGCGTTGAGGGACTTCTCCCCCGGCGCCGCCTCCGGGGCGCCGCACTCGCCCTGCGCGCCGGGCTCGCCGCCGAGCAGGGTGCGCACCAGCGGGTGGGCGCAGAACAGGCCGTCGCGCACCCCGATGCCGTACTCGGCGGAGAGCGCGGCGGCGAAGTGGGAGCTGTTCCAGCCGTCGACGACGAAGGAGAGCACGCCCACGCGGGGCGCGTCGTCGCCGAAGAGGGAGAGGACCCGCACCTCGGGCACCTCGGCGAGGCCCTCCCGCACCTTGGCGATCAGGTGCTCCTCGCGGGCGACCAGCGAGTCGAACCCGGCCTCGGTGAGGGCCTTGCAGGCGGAGGCGATCGAGTAGACGCCGATGACGTTGGGCGACCCGGCCTCGTGCCGGGCGGCGCTGTCGTGCCACCGCACGTCCACGCCCCCGTCGGCGCGCCGGGTGACACTGCGGCTGGCGCCGCCGCCGGCGAGGTAGGGCTCGGCCTCGCGCAGCCAGTCGGCACGGCCGGCCAGCACGCCGGAGCCGAACGGGGCGTACAGCTTGTGCCCGGAGAAGGCGACCCAGTCGACGTCGAGGTCGCGCACGCTCACCGGGTGGTGCGGGGCGAGCTGGGCGGCGTCCAGCACGATCCGGGCGCCGTGCGCGTGTGCGGCGGCGGCCAGTTCACGCACCGGCCACAGCTCACCGGTGACGTTGGAGGCGCCGGTGACGCAGACCAGGGCGGGCCCGTACGGCTCGCGGGCGGCGAGGGCGCGCTCCAGGGTCTCGACGGCCTCGTCGGGGGTGCGGGGGGCGTCGAGGTAGGTCACGTCCGCGTCGCGCCAGGGCAGCAGCGAGGCGTGGTGCTCGGTCTCGAAGACGAAGACCCGGCAGCCGGCGGGCAGCGCGCCGGCCAGCAGGTTGAGGGAGTCGGTGGTGGACCGGGTGAACACGACCTGGTCGTCCTCCCGGCAGCCGAGGAACTCGGCGACGGTGTCGCGGGCGTTCTCGAACAGGTCGGTCGACAGCTGCGACAGGTACCCGGCGCCGCGGTGCACGCTGCCGTAGTACGGGGCGTAGGCGGCCACGTCGTCCCAGACCCGCTGGAGCGCGGGGGCGCTGGCGGCGTAGTCGAGCGCGGCGTAGGTGACCTCCCCGCCGGTGACGAGCGGGACGGTGACGTCGCGGCCCAGGACGGGCAGCGGGGTGGCGACAGCGGTGGGTACGGACATGGCGGACTCCCGTGAGGACCAGCGCGCAGTAGGGCGCTGTGAAAGAGAAGAAGAGGGTGTGCGGAGGCGGGGCTCTGCGGCCCTATCGCATTCGCTGGTTCACGGGAGACTCCCTCGGACGACCAGGACCCCTGGCCCCACACTTCGGAAAGCGTGCGAGGGGTCCGCGCTTGCCGTGAACCTTGCTGTCCACGACCTGGTCTTCACCCGGGGCACCCCGCCACGGACGGAGGGTTGCCGGACAGTCGGCCGGGGCCTCATGACTGTCACTCATGACCTGCTGAAAAACCTATGGGAAGTGATCGGCGTCCCGCAACCCGAGTCCGGATCGCGGGACGCACGTCACACGGCGGGGCCTACGCGTTGCTGGCGGCCACCCAGCGGTCCAGGGCGCGCTTGGCGGCGCCCGAGTCGATCGCCTCGGCCGCCCGGTCCATGCCGGCCCGGATGCGCTCCGGCAGGGGTCCCTCGCCGCCCTCCAGGGCGACCAGGGCGGCCGCCGAGTTCAGCAGCACGGCGTCCCGCACGGGGCCCGTCTCGCCGTTCAGCAGACGCCGGGCGACGTCGGCGTTGTAGGAGGCGTCGGCGCCGCGCAGGGCCTCGACCGGCACCAGTTCGAGGCCGACGTCCCGCGGGTCGAAGGTCTCCTCGGTCACCCGGCCGTCGCGCACGACCCAGACCCGGGACGTGGCGGTCGTGGTCAACTCGTCGAGGCCGTCGTCGCCCCGGAAGACCAGGGACGAGTGGCCGCGCTCCGCGAAGACACCGGCGATGATCGGCGCCATCCGGGCGTGGGCGACGCCGATCGCCTGGGCCTTGACCTTCGCGGGGTTGGTCAGCGGGCCCAGGAAGTTGAACACCGTGCGGATGCCGAGCTGGCCGCGCGCCGAGGCCACGTGGCGCAGCGCCGGGTGGAACTTCACGGCGAAGCAGAAGGTGATGCCGGCCTCCTCGGCGACCTCCGCCACCCGCTGCGGCGTCAGCTCCAGATTGACGCCGAGCTTCTCCAGGACGTCGGAGGCCCCGGAGGCCGAGGAGGCGGCCCGGTTGCCGTGCTTGACGACCTTCGCGCCCGTGCCGGCCACGACGATCGCCGACATGGTGGAGATGTTGACCGTCTTGGCGCCGTCGCCGCCGGTGCCGACGATGTCGACCGTCTCGCCCGGCACCTCGATGACGTTGGCGTGCGCGTACATGGTGCGGACCAGGCCGGAGATCTCCTCGACGGTCTCGCCCTTGAACCTCAGGCCCACCGCCAGGCCGGCGATCTGCGCGTCGGTCGCCTCGCCGCGCATGATCACGTCCAGCGCCCACGCGGTGTCGTCCTGGGACAGGTCGTGGCCGTCCAGCAGCCGGTTCAGCAGGGCGGGCCAGGAGCGGCCGCCCGCGATGTCGCCTCCAGCGGGGGTCACAGCGCTCATGGTCGCTCCTGATGGTCGTAGGTCGTGGAGAAGGAGTGTGGTCCCACCCTATCCAGCCCCGGGCACGGCGAAGGGCCCCGTCCGCGGAACGGACGGGGCCCTTCGACCGTGGTGTGGCGACGCAGGAGGGTCAGTGGTGGCCGTGGCCGCTCGTGATCTCCTTGTACTCCTCGACGGTCGGCTTCGGAATCTGCGACTCCTCGCCGTAGTACGACTCGCTCAGCTTGGCGCGGAGCTTCTCGCCGCGGGACACCTTGCGCTCGACACCGTTCTCGTCGACCGTCGGGCCGATCTCGGCGGGCTTGTACTGGTCGTGCGCGGTGAGGGTGTGCAGCTGCTCCTGGCTGAGCGGCTCGTGCACCTCGATGAACTCACCGTGCGGCAGGCGCTTGATGATGCCCGACTCGCGGCCGTGCAGCACCTTCTCCTTGTCCCGGCGCTGGAGGCCGAGGCAGATCCGCTTGGTGGCGATGAACGCGAGGACCGGTCCGACGAAGAACGCGATGCGGACGAACCAGGTGATCGCGTTGATCGACAGGTGGAAGTGGGTGGCCCACAGGTCGTTGCCGCCACCGATCAGCAGAATCATGTACCAGGTGATCCAGGCGACACCGAAGGCCGTCCGGGTCGGGGCGTTGCGCGGGCGGTCCAGGATGTGGTGCTCGCGCTTGTCGCCGGTGACCCAGGACTCGATGAACGGGTAGACCGCGATCGCCACGAGGACCAGCGGGAAGATCATCAGCGGGATGAACACGCCCAGGGCGAGTGTGTGGCCCCAGAAGTTGACCTCCCAGCCGGGCATCACACGGATCAGGCCCTCGGAGAAGCCCATGTACCAGTCGGGCTGGGCGCCGGTGGAGACCTGGTCCGGCCGGTAGGGACCGATGGCCCAGATCGGGTTGATCGTGGCGATGGCCGAGACGGCGGCGATCACACCGAAGACCAGGAAGAAGAAGCCTCCGGCCTTCGCCATGTACACCGGCAGCAGCGGCATGCCGACGACGTTCTTGTTGGTCTTGCCCGGACCCGCGAACTGCGTGTGCTTGTGGTAGAAGACCAGGATCAGGTGGCCGACCACCAGGCCGAGCATGATGCCCGGCAGCAGCAGGATGTGGATCGAGTAGAAGCGGGCCACGAAGTCGTCGCCCGGGAACTCGCCGCCGAACAGGAAGAACGAGAGGTACGTGCCGACGATCGGCACGGACAGGATCGCGCCCTCCATGAAGCGGACACCGGTGCCGGAGAGCAGGTCGTCCGGGAGCGAGTAACCGGTGAAGCCGGTGAACATGCCGAGGACGAACAGCAGGAAGCCGAACAGCCAGTTGATCTCACGCGGCTTGCGGAACGCGCCGGTGAAGAAGACGCGCATCATGTGCACGAACATGCCGGCGAGGAAGATCAGCGCCGCCCAGTGGTGGATCTGCCGGATCAGCAGACCACCGCGGACGTCGAACGAGATGTCCAGGGTGGACTTGAACGCCTCGCTCATCAGCTGTCCCTGCAGCGGGACGTACGAGCCGTGGTACTCCACCTCGTTCATCGAGGGGTGGAAGAACAGCGTCAGGTACACACCCGTGAGGATGATGATGATGAAGCTGTAGAGGCAGACCTCGCCCAGCATGAACGACCAGTGGTCGGGGAAGATCTTGCGCATGTTGGCCTTGGCCAGGGAGTAGATCCCGAGCCGGCCGTCGGCCCAGTCGGCGACCCGTTCGCCGGCCGGGGCCTTCCCGCGGGAGCGGGACTCGTTGCTCTCTGAAGTACTCATCCGCGCTCCCAGAAGCTAGGACCGACGGGCTCTGCGAAGTCGCCGAGCGCTTCGAGGTAACCCTCGTCGTTCACGCCGATGCGCAGCTGCGGCAGGGCGTGACCGGCGGGACCGAAGATCACCCGGGCGCCGTCGGCAAGGTCGAAGGTGGACTGGTGGCAGGGGCACAGCGCGTGGTGCGTCTGCTGCTCGTACAGGGAGATCGGGCAACCGACGTGGGTGCAGATCTTCGAGTACGCCACGATGCCCTCGTGCGACCACTCGAGCTCGCGCTTGTCCTTGATGGCGTCCGGCTCCAGCCGGATGATCATCAGGGCCGCCTTGGCGATCTCGGTCTGGAAGTCGTGGTCGTGCTCTTCCAGGCCCTCTGGCATGGCGAAGGTGAGCGACCCGACCGCGACGTCGGAGGGACGCAGCGGCTCGTGGGTGTTCATGTTGACCAGCAGCTTGCCCTTGGACCACAGGGTGTGGCGGAGGCTGGTGCCGGGCAGCGGGCCGAGGTCGCGCAGCAGGACGACGCCGGAGAGCGGCACCAGGGTGAGCGCGCCGAACATCGTGTTGCGGATCAGCTTGCGGCGCCCGATCACGGACTCCTTGGCGCCCTGCTTGAAGTCCGCGTGGACCTTGGCACGGGTCTCGCTGTCGGCCTCGATCGGGTGCCGCTCGTCGGCGACCTCCTCGTCGGACATCAGGGTGCGGGCCCAGTGGACCGCGCCCGCGCCGATCGTGAACAGCGCGACGCCGAGCGTCATGCCGAGCGCGAAGTTCAGCGCGCTGATGTGACCGATCGGGAAGATGTAGACCGACTTGTCGACCGGGATCGCCACGAACGAGGCGATAAAGCCGATGGTGGCCAGCATCGACACCGTGAACAGCAGGGCGACCGTGCGCTCGGACCGCTTGGCGGCCCGCTCGTCGGTGTCCTGGACCCGGTGCTCGTGGGGCGGAAGACCGGGGTCGGCGAACGGGTTCTTCTCGTCCGCGGGTCGCAGCGAGCTGTGCTCGTGCGGCTCGACCTGCTCAGCGGGCAGGTTCTCTTCTGGAGTGTCTTGGCTACTCATGACTTCCTGGCCTTTGCGGTCCGAGCTGCGACCCAGACGGCGACGGCGATCAGCGTGCCCAGTCCGAAGACCCACGCGAACAGACCCTCGCTGACCGGACCCAGTCCGCCGAGGCTGAGGCCACCGGGCTCGACGGTGTCGTCACCGTTGACCGCGTCCAGGTAGGCGATGATGTCCTTCTTGTTCTGCTCCGACAGCGTGGTGTCGGGGAAGGAGGGCATGTTCTGCGGGCCGGTCTGCATGGCCTCGTAGATGTGCTTGGGGTCGACACCCTCGAGGGTCGGCGCGTACTTGCCGTGCGTCAGGGCGCCGCCCTTGCCGGTGAAGTTGTGGCACTGCGCGCAGTTGGTGCGGAACAGCTCGCCACCCTTGGCGATGTCCGCGCCCTCCGGGCCGTACTTCTCCTCCGAGGGGACGGCGGGACCGGCACCCAGCGAGGCGATGTAGGCCGCGAGCTGGTCGATCTCCGCCTGGGAGTAGATGACCTTCTTCTTCGGGACCTGCGCGCCGGGCTGCTGGGCCGGCATACGGCCGGTGCCGACCTGGAAGTCGACGGCGGCGGCGCCCACGCCCACCAGGCTCGGGCCGTCGGTGGTGCCCTGACCTCCGGTGCCGTGGCAACTGGCACAGCCGACGGCGTAGAGCTTCTTGCCCTCGTCGATGGCGAGGGACTGGGCGGTTTCATCGGCCTGCGCCTTGCTCGCGGGTGCGAACGCGGCGTACAGCCCCCCTGTGCATGCCAGCGCGAGGAGTAGGACGACGAGCGCCGCCAGCGGATGGCGTCGTCGTGCGGAGAGCTTTTTCACGGATTACCCCGGTGTCAGGATCTTCTGCGTCGATGCTTCTGGTATTGCGCGGGTGCGTGCCGCGACTACTTGATCATGTAGATCGTGGCGAAGAGGCCGATCCAGACGACATCGACGAAGTGCCAGTAATAGGACACGACGATGGCCGCGGTCGCCTGCTCGTGGGTGAACCTCCGGGCCGCGTAGGTGCGGCCGAGGACCAGCAGGAAGGCGATGAGGCCGCCCGTCACGTGCAGTCCGTGGAAGCCGGTGGTCAGGTAGAACGCCGAGCCGTACGGGTCGGACGAGAGCGAGAGGCCCTCGTGCTTGACCAGCTCGGTGTACTCGAACACCTGACCGCCGATGAAGATCGCACCCATCACGAAGGTGACGATGAACCACATCCGGAGCTTCTTCACGTCACCGCGCTCGGCCGCGAACACGCCGAGCTGGCAGGTGAGGGAGGAGAGCACCAGGATCGTGGTGTTCGTCGCGGAGAACGGGAAGTTCAGCGCGTCGGCCTTCTCGGACCAGAAGTCCGGGCCGGTCACCGATCGCAGGGTGAAGTACATCGCGAAGAGGGCCGCGAAGAACATCAGCTCGGAACTCAACCAGATGATGGTTCCGACGCTGGTGAGGTTCGGCCGGTTGACCGACGGGTGCGCGTGCCCGGTTTCTACTGTCGTTGCTGTCGCCACGACCGACATTATGTCGGTCGCTTATCCCGCCCTCACCCCGGGGGGTGCCGTTCGGAGTGTCCGCCCCGTCTGTACTGCCCGTATGGCCCATCGAACGGCCCGTCGAAGCCGTGTCCCAACCGGTGTTGACGAGGTGTTCAAGGGAGTAGCATCCGGCCCAACGGGCTACGACAGCCACGACAGCCTTACCGGTCTTCACCGCGTATCGGAGGAAGCATGCAGGCGACCGCCACGGTGCTGGTCTACAGCGACGACTCCAACACCCGCGAACAGGTGCGGCTCGCGACCGGCCGCCGGCCGGCTCCGGACGTCCCCGTGGTCGAGTTCGTGGAGTGCGCCACTCCGGCCGCCGTGATCAAGGAGCTGGACAAGGGCGGGATCGACGTCTGCGTGCTGGACGGGGAGGCCCTTCCCATGGGCGGCATGGGGGTCTGCCGCCAGATCAAGGACGAGGTCTTCATGTGCCCGCCGGTGCTGCTGCTGATCGCGCGGCCGCAGGATGCGTGGCTGGCCACGTGGAGTCGGGCGGAGGCGGCTGTGACGCTGCCGGTGGAGCCGGTGGAGTTCGCGGGTGCGCTGGCCGCGCTGCTGCGTGAGAAGAGGCTGCAGGGCGTGTAGGGCGCCTCGGGGGGGGTGGGGTGCGGGGTTGTGTGGCGGGTGCGGCGCCGTTGTGGCTTGTCGCGCAGTTCCCCGCGCCCCTGGCGGCGCTGCCCTGAGGGGCGTCTTCACACGCTCTCAGGTCGCAGCCGGGCCTGCTCCGCGGTGCCGGAAGCGTTGCCGGTGCCGCCCGTTAGGGCGCTGCCTGTGCGCCATTTGTTCCAGTCCAGGTTCCAGTCGCCGAAGCCGTTGCCGAAGGGCTCCATCATCTCGCCGCCGGAGTTGACCACCTCCACGAGGTCGCCCTCCTGGACGGTCTTGAAGAACCACTCCGCGTTGGCGGTGCTCATGCCGACGCAGCCGTGACTGACGTTGGCCGAGCCCTGGGAGCCGACGGACCAGGGGGCGGCGTGCACGTACTCGCCGCTCCAGGTGACGCGGGTGGCGAAGTGGACCGGCAGGTCGTACGACTCCGCGGAGCCCTCGGCGATGCCCACGGTGGTGCTGCGCATGCGTACGAAGGGTTCCTTGCCGAGGACGACCTTGACGCCGTTGCGGGTGTCGAAGCCGGGCTTGCCGGTGGTGACCGGGATCTTCTTGATCTCCTTGCCGTCCTGGAAGACCGTCAGCGTGTGTGCGGCGGCGTCGGTGAGGGCCACCACCCGGTCGTCCGTGGTGATCTTCAGGGGCTTGGCGGCGCCGCCCCACATCCGGTCGCCGACCTTGATGCCGTCGAGGGTGCTGCGGACCTGAATGGTCGCGTGCGCGGGCCAGAACTCCTTCGGGCGGTAATGGAGCTTCTTGTCGTCCACCCAGTGCCAGGCGCCCTCCACCGCGGGCGTGGAGTCCACCTTCAGCGCACGCTCCACTATGGCCCGCTGCGCCTTGTCCCGGACCGGCTGGCTCAGCTCCGCGGTGACGGGCTGGCCGACCCCGTACGCGCCCGCCTTGGGCCCGAAGGTGATGTCCAGGGTCTTCTTGGCGCCGGGCTTGCCCGTCTCGAAGGTGAGCACCTTGCGGCCGGGCGCCCCGTCGCCGTCCTCGGTGCTGACCCGCACCGTGTAGCTGGCGTTGGCGGCCAGGGGTGAGGTGCTGTGCCAGCGGGCGCCGTCGGCGGACAGTTCGCCGGCGACGTAGCGGCCGGACGCGTCCATGGCCGTGACGTCCGTGATGCGCCCGTCGGCGCCCTCGGCGACGACCTCCAGGGGTTTGTCCGGGTCGGCCTTCTTCCCGGCGTCCTTGGGGCCGTTGAAGGAGATCTGACCGGCCGCGTCGTACGGCGAGGCGGACAGCGGGTTGTCGTCGTCGCCGGTGCAGGCGGTGACACCCGCGCCGAGGGCCATCACCAGCAGGGTGCAGCCGACGACCGTACGCCCCCGCGCCTGGAAGTGAACCGTGTCGCTCATGACCTCACGCTAGGGAGCCACGTCAAGGACGGCACGGTGGGTAATCCGGACGAGTGAAAGGCCTACGGCAGACGAGGGGCCCGGACACTCCTGACGGAGTGTCCGGGCCCCTCTGCGCTCGGCGTGTGCTACTGGGTGCGGTTCTCACCGCGGTAGTACTCGAAGACCCAGCCGAACAGGCCGACCAGGATCACCGGTGCCGAGAAGTACATGATCCACCAGCCGACGGCCACACCCAGGAAGGCGAGCGCCCCGCCGAGACCGAGCGCCAGCGGCTGCCAGCTGTGCGGGCTGAAGAACCCGACCTCGCCGGCGTCGTCCGCGACGTCCGCCTCCTTGTTGTCCTGCGCACCGACGTCGACCCGCTTGGCCGTGAAGGCCAGGTAGAAGCCGATCATGATGGACAGGCCGAAGGCCAGGAAGAGCGCCGTGGTGCCGGCGGGCTCCTTGGACCAGTAGCCGTAGACGACCGCCACGACGAGGATGAAGACGCTCAACCAGATGAACATCTTGCCCTGGATCTTCACTTCCCGGCCTCCTTGCCGCCGGCGAGGGCCTTCTCACCGTGACCGACGTTCTCCAGCTGGTCGATCGCGGAGATCTCGGGGTGGTGCAGGTCGAAGGCCGGGGATTCACTGCGGATGCGCGGCAGCGTGAGGAAGTTGTGCCGCGGCGGCGGGCAGGAGGTCGCCCACTCCAGCGAACGGCCGTAGCCCCACGGGTCGTCCACCTCGACCGGCTTGCCGTACTTGGCCGTCTTCCAGATGTTGTAGAAGAACGGCAGGATCGACGCGCCGAGCAGGAACGAGCTGATCGTCGAGATCGTGTTCAGGGCGGTGAACCCGTCGGCCGCCAGGTAGTCGGCGTACCGGCGCGGCATGCCCTC
>NZ_JBHJVQ010000013.1:0-157744 GCF_042263835.1 Streptomyces sp. NPDC056128
GAACCCCGGGCGGGGGGGGCGGTGGGGGCGTCGCCCCCGGGGCGCGGGGCGCGCCCGCCCCACCGGGGGCCCCAGGAGCGCCGGGAGCCGCGGGGGCACCGGGAGGCCCGGGGGGACCGGGAGGACCCGGCGGACCCGGAGGCTGCGGAGGCTGCGGCGCACCGCCGCCCGTGCGGCCCGGGTCGGCCAGCATCGTGGCGGCGTGGTGCATGCCACCCGGCGGCGTCCCGCCCGGAGCGCCCGGAGCACTCGGAGCGCCCGGAGCGCCCGGCGGGGGCGGCGTACCCGGCGCCTGCGGACCGGGCGGCGTACCGGGCGGCGTGCCCGGTGCGGCAGGGGGCTGCGGCGCGCCCGGCGGAGGCGGCGTGCCCGGCGCACCCGGGCCACCCGGCGCACCCGGACCCTCGGGCCCGAGCGAAGACACCAACTGCGTAGGCACATACCCGCCGGCCGGCGTACCCGGCGCCGGAGTCCCCGACGGCGGCGGCGTGGCGCCCGGCCGCCCGCCCGGCACACCCGGGGCACCGGGCGGAGGCGGCGTGGTCGGGCCACCGCCACGGCGCGGCGGAGGCGCCGCCTTGCTGGTCGCGGCGTCGGCGATGTCCCCGGCGTTCGCAGCGAGCGGCTGGGCCGGCGCGGCGGGCGGCGTCGACGGCGCGGGCGGCGGCGTGCCCGGACCGGCGGGCGCGGCCGACGCGTTCGGTTCGTCGAGCGCGGGCGACAGCGCCGTCGGCGGCAGCGAACTGCCGCCCGACATCAGCGCCGTCTTGGCGTCCGGCGTCGCGGGCGGCGGCGCGTCGTCGTCGGCACCGCTCAGCGGCGGCGAGAACACGGTCTGCGGCAGCGGTACGGAACGGTCCTCACCGGCGTCCGCGTTGGTGTCCGTCCCCGCCCAGGGCGTCGCCCCGGCCGGGGCACCCGGCGCACCGGACGCACCCGCGCCCGCCCCGGAGCCATCGTCACCACCGGACGCGGCGGCCGGCCACGCCGCACCGCTGCCCCCAGCAGGGGCCGACGGCACCCCGGCCCGCGTCTCGGGAAGCGGCGCGGCAGGACCGGCCACGGAACCGGAACCGGAAGCGCCGGTGTCCCCGGTGCCGCTGTCCCGATCCCCGCGCCGGCGGTCCGGAATCCCCAGCTTGTCCGCCGCCTCCTGCAGCCACTCCGGCGGACTCAGCAGGAACGACGTCTGGTTCAGGTCGACCCGCGCGGCGGGCGCCGGCTGCGGCTCCTCGGCCTCGTCGGGACGGCCGTACTCCTCCTCGTACCGGCGGATGACCTCACCCACCGGCAGCCCCGGCCACAGCGTGGCCTCCCCGCTGTCCCGGGCGATCACCAGCCGCTGCGCACCGCCGTCCGAACGCGGACCGTCCGCACGGTCCTCGGCCCACACCACGAACCCGAGGTCGAACTCCCGCACCCGCACCTCACGGTGCTGGTACGCCGGCAGCTCGCCGTTGACCCACTCCTCCGCGCGCTCCTGCGCCTGCGCGAACGTCACCATCGTCAGCTCACTCCCCTACGGACGCCGGCGTCGCGGGCACCGCGTGCGCGAATCCGCCGTCCACCATCAGGTTCGCCACCGTCTCCAGCTCCGGCGGGGACCCCGCCAGCCGCGACAGGAACACGTCGAAGTCCTCACCGCAGGGCATCAGCAGCCGCTCCACCCGGTCCGCGGGCGGCATGGAGGGATCCACGTCGCGCACGTCGTCGTAGGCGCAGAACCACACCGAACCGAGCCGGTCGCCCTTGACCTTCACCGCGAGCAGGCCGCCCTGGACGAACGCGACGCCCAGGTAGTCCTTGGTCAGGTGGTCCCGCAGGCACTTGTTGACATAGACCAGGTCGTTGACCGCCGCCTCCTCACGCACCGTGAAGAACGGCTGGTCGACCAGCAGCCCCAGCTCCGCGTCCAGCGCCGTGCCGACCGGCGCGCAGCCGCCCGCCGCCTTCAGGAACGACCGGTACGCGCCCGGCAGCCGGTAGCCGAGGTCCTCCTCGACCCCCTGCACCTGCTGCTCCGACACGGCGACGCCCGACTTCGGCAGCCCGAAGTGCGCCGGACGCGTCTCCTGCAACGGCCTGGTGCCGCGCTTGCCCTGGTCCACGGTGGCCGTCGCGATGCCGCCGTGGTGCCGCAGCAGCGCCTTCACCTCGACCGGCACCAGCTCGATGCGGCGCGAACCGGCCACGTGGTGCCACGTCCAGCCGTGCGGCGTCGCCACCGCGGGCACCGTGTCCCACAGCTCGTGGCCCGACGCGGACAGCGCCGCGTTGGCCGACACGTAGTCCGTCAGGCGCAACTCGTCGACGCCGAACCCCACGGGCGGCTCCGCGATCTCCGCCACCGCGCGGGCGTACGGCGAGAAGACGGGGTAGCCGCCCTCGTCCACCCGTACTCCTCTCGGGTGACGGGCCGCCCGCACCGGATCCGGGAAATGCACGACCTGCCCGGCATAGGCCGCGTTCGGCGGCGCGGCTCGCTGCCCGAGCCGACCTGTAGTCATGGCGGTTGCCCCCTGCGGCGTCTGTCTGATCTGTCTGCACTGTCTGGTCACCGCACGCATTCGCGGTGCCGACAGCCTATGCGGTACGTCGAGAGGGGTCACCGGCGCCGGACCCCGCACCCGACACGCCGACCTCCGCTTCCGTGACCTGCCGTCACCCTCCCGTGACACACCGCCCATACCCGGGCGTGTCGCCAAGCCCCAGCTTCCCCAGCAGCCACGGGATTTGGCACTCTGTGACCTTCCGGGGGATGCTCAGGAGGGGAAGATGATCATGAGTGCGACACAGACGGGACCCGCCACCGGGCGGCCCGACGACCCCCGCGGCGGCGATCCCCGCATCGGCTGGAGCAGCGCCGAAGCCCAGCACGCCCCCGCCCTCCAGCACCGCCGCGACGGCATACTCCCGACCGTCGCCGCCGCCCTCTCCGTGCGCGGCACCACCCTCACCGGCACGGCCACCCGCGCCGACGCGCCGCCCGCTCTGCACCATCTCGTCCAGGACTTCCTCGACACCCTCACCAGCGGCCAACGAGACCGTTACACCGGCCGCTGCGCCGAGACGATCCTCATCTCACGGCACCTGGCCAACGCCGACGCCACCCGCAGCAAACGCGCCGCACGAAAACCCATGACCAACGGCGAAGCCCGCAAAGCACTCAAACACGCCAAACTCACCACCCGCCGCATCCGCGAGGACGGCGACCCCCTCCACGGCAGCTTCGCCGCACCGTGCCGCGCCTGCACCGCCCTCAGCGCACACTTCGGCGTCCGCGTTGTCGACCCCACGACGAGCGAGGACTGACCCGCCGGCCACCGACGCCGAGGACCGAGCCGCCAGAGCCGACCGAAGAGAACCAAGGGCCGATGCAAGCCGACCGCACCTCCACCACCCGCTTCCCCGTCCCCGTCGACGCCGCACTGCGCGACGCCGGCTGGCAACCCGGACGCTGGGACATCAAGCAGGCCGAGATCTGGGCCGACACCCTGCGCGAACACACCTCACCCGCCGGACACCGCCACACCGTCTTCCCCGCCGCCGTCGAGGCGTGGGCCGAGTTCGGCGGCCTCCACCTCGCCCCCACGGGTTCCGGCCGCCAGATCGCCCCCGCCACCCTGCACCTCGACCCGCTGCACGGCCTGCACATGGCCCGCACCCTCGGCGACCTCGGCCGCGCACTCGACACCCAGACCTGCCCCCTCGGCACCGAGACCGACAGCCAGGCCCTCATCGCCATCGACACCGAGGGCCGCGTCTACGCCCTCGACCACACCGGCGACTGGTACCTCGGCCCCGACATCGACACCGCCCTCGCGGCGCTCGTCGCCGGCACCCAGCCGACCCGCCTCACCACCGGCTGACCCCACACCCCAATTACAGCGGCCGCGCGGCTACGACGCCGGAATCACCGCAGACACCCGGAAACCCCCCGCGTCCGTCGGCCCCGACACGAACACGCCCCCGAGCGCGGCCACCCGCTCCTTCATCCCCACCAGCCCATTGCCACCCGACGGCAGCCGCGCCGACGCCGCGGCCTCGGGCGGCGGCTCGTTCTCCACCTGCATCGCGATCTCCGACACCCGGTGAGCCAGCCGCACATACGTCTTCGCACCCGCCGCGTGCTTGTGCACGTTCGTCAGCGCCTCCTGCACCACCCGGAACGCCGTCGCCTCCACCTCCGCGGCGTACACCCGCTCCTCCCCCTCCACGGACAGGTTGACGACCATCCCGGCCGCCTCCGACTGCCCGATCAGCTCGTCCAGCTCGGACAGGCACGGACCGTCCGGCGACGACTCCCCGTCCCCCGCCGCCCGCGACGCCGCCGCGGCCGCCGCCACGCCCACCGCCGCCAACGGCACCGAGGCCCGCTCCGCGCGGGCACCGTCCCCACCGCTGCGCAGCACGCCGAGCATCTCCCGCAGCTCCGTCAGCGCCTGCCGCCCCATGTCCCCCACGAGCGCGGCGTTCTTCACCGCCTTCTCCGGGTCCTTCCGGGCCACCGCCTGCAACGCGGCGGCGTGCACCACCATCAGGCTCACCCGGTGCGCCACCACGTCGTGCATCTCCCGCGCGATCCGGGTCCGCTCCTCGCCCCGCGCCCACTCCGCGCGCTCCTCCGCCCGCTCCGCGAGCAACTGGAGCTCCCGCTCCAGCGAGTCCGCCCGCTCCCGCAGGCTCTCCATCAACCGCCGCCGCTGTCCCACGTACAGGCCGAGCAGCAACGGCGGAGCGGTCAGCCCGAGCGAGGTCGCGATCGACGCGAACGGCAGGAACCAGTCCCCCAGGTCCACCCCGTCCCGCGCCATGTCCTGCCGCAGCCGCACGAACGTCACGATCAACGTCCCCAGCAGCGACATCCCGGCCAGCGACCCGATGATCCGCCGCGGCAACTCCGAGGCCGCCAGCGTGTACAGGCCGACGACGCCCATCAGGAAGCCCATCTCGGCCGGCGTGACGGCGATCGCCACCAGCACCACCGCGATCGGCCACTTGCGCCGCACCACCAGCACCGAGCCGGCCAGCAGCCCGAAGACGACCCCCACCGCCAACGGAATCCCGGCGTCCCGCGCGAACGGGACCCCCTCCGCCGCGCACTCCAACGCGGACACGACACCGAGGCTCACATCGAGCACCGCGCCGCGCCGCCTGTCCCACCACCAAGGCCCACCCCGGGCCGGCACGTGGTCTTCCCCCGTCGTGGTCATGCCTCCAGCCTACGGGCGCGAGCCGCCCCATTTCCGGTGACTTTCGACAAACGATAGGACGCGATATCCCGCGAGCCCGTTCCACCGTCGCACGGAAGGCGTGCCGTACGGCATAGTGTGGGGTGCCGCCTCATCGGCCTGACGGAACGTCCGGTCGGACCGAGGTCGGTCCCCCATGGTGTAACCAGGCAGCACTGAGGGTTTTGGTCCCTTAAGTTCAGGTTCAAATCCTGATGGGGGAGCTGTCACTTCCGGGCCCTGACCACACGGTCAGGGCCCGCACTCATGTCCGCCGCAAACCACCCCGGTATCCTGCGGATGTCCACCCCCACCCCAAAAGCCGAAGGGCATCCCGTGAGCGCCATTCGCCCGGCAGCCGTCGTCGTTCTCGCAGCGGGTGAGGGCACCCGTATGAAGTCGGCCACACCCAAGGTCCTGCACGAGCTGTGCGGCCGGTCCCTCGTGGGGCACGTGCTCGCCGCCTCCGGTGAGCTGGACCCGCAGCACCTGGTCGCCGTCGTCGGGCACGCCCGCGAGAAGGTCACCGCGCACCTCGCCGAGGTCGCCCCCGACGTACGCACCGCCGTGCAGGAGCAGCAGAACGGCACCGGGCACGCGGTGCGGATGGGTCTCGAGGCGCTGGGCGGCGCCGTGGACGGGACCGTGGTCGTGGTCTGCGGCGACACCCCGCTGCTGACCGGCGACACCCTCCGGGCGCTCGCCACCACGCACTCCGCCGACGGGAACGCCGTGACCGTGCTGACGGCCGAGGTGCCGGACGCGACGGGGTACGGCCGGATCGTGCGGGAGGAGGCGACCGGCGCCGTCACCGCGATCGTGGAGCACAAGGACGCGTCCGAGGCGCAGCGGGCCATCCGGGAGATCAACTCCGGTGTCTTCGCGTTCGACGGGCGGCTGCTCGCCGACGCGCTGGGGAAGGTGCGGACGGACAACAGCCAGGGCGAGGAGTACCTGACGGACGTCCTCGGGATCCTGCGCGAGGCCGGTCATCGCGTCGGTGCCTCCGTGGCCGGCGACCACCGGGAGATCGCGGGCATCAACAACCGCGTGCAGCTCGCCGAGGCCCGCCGGATCCTCAACGACCGGCTGCTGACGCGGGCGATGCTGGCCGGCGTGACGGTCGTCGACCCGGCGAGCACGTGGGTCGACGTGACGGTGACGTTCGAACAGGACGTCGTCGTCCACCCGGGTACGCAACTGCACGGTGCGACGCACCTGGCCGAGGGCGCCGAGGTGGGGCCGAACTCGCGGCTCACGGACACCCGGGTCGGGGCGGGGGCGCGGGTGGACAACACCGTCTCCTACAGCGCGGACGTGGGCCCGCAGGCGTCGGTCGGTCCGTTCGCCTATCTGCGGCCGGGGACCCGTCTCGGCCTCAAGTCCAAGGTGGGCACGTACGTCGAGACGAAGAACGCGTCGGTCGGCGAGGGGACGAAGATCCCGCACCTGTCGTACGTGGGCGACGCGACGATCGGCGAGTACACCAACATCGGTGCCGCGAGTGTGTTCGTGAACTACGACGGGCAGGACAAGCACCACACGACCGTCGGCTCCCACTGCCGTACGGGTTCGGACAACATGTTTGTGGCTCCTGTCACGGTCGGGGACGGTTCCTACACCGCCGCCGGCTCGGTGATCACGAAGGACGTGCCGCCCGGTTCGCTGGCCGTGGCCCGCGGCCAGCAGCGGAATATCGAGGGTTGGGTGGCTCGGAAGCGTCCGGGGAGCGCGGCGGCGAAGGCGGCCGAGGCGGTCTCCCGGGAGGCGGGAAGCGAAGACTGACCGGAAACCGGCACGTCGAACACGGCGTACCGTGATAAGTGCACATCCGCACCCCACCAGCTGAGACGCCCCCGCGGCCAGTCGGGAGAGCGCCCGTGACGCTCAGCTGCGAACCTCTGAGGAGACAGTGCTGTGACCGGGATCAAGACGACCGGCGAGAAGAAACTGATGTTCTTCTCCGGCCGCGCCCACCCCGAGCTTGCCGAGGAGATCGCCCACCAGCTGGGTATCGGGGTCGTCCCGACGAAGGCCTTCGACTTCGCCAACGGTGAGATCTATGTGCGTTATCAGGAGTCGGCGCGAGGTGCGGACTGTTTCCTGATCCAGAGCCACACGGCCCCGATCAACAAGTGGGTCATGGAGCAGCTGATCATGATCGACGCGCTGAAGCGCGCGTCGGCCCGCTCCATCACGGTCATCGTGCCGTTCTACGGTTACGCGCGGCAGGACAAGAAGCACCGCGGACGTGAACCGATTTCGGCGCGTCTGATCGCGGACCTGATGAAGACCGCGGGTGCGGACCGGATTCTGGCCGTGGATCTGCACACGGACCAGATCCAGGGGTTCTTCGACGGCCCGGTGGACCACCTGTTCGCGCTGCCGCTGCTCGCGGACTACGTGGGCGCGAAGGTGGACCGTTCGAAGCTGACGGTGGTCTCCCCGGACGCGGGCCGGGTGCGGGTGGCGGACCGCTGGTGCGACCGTCTGGGCGCGCCGCTGGCGATCGTGCACAAGCGGCGCGACAAGGACGTGGCGAACCAGGTCACGGTGCACGAGGTCGTGGGTGACGTGAAGGGCCGCATCTGCGTCCTGGTCGACGACATGATCGACACCGGTGGCACCATCTGCGCCGCCGCGGACGCCCTGTTCGCGCACGGTGCGGAGGACGTCATCGTGACCGCGACGCACGGTGTGCTGTCGGGTCCGGCGGCGGACCGGCTGAAGAACTCGAAGGTGAGCGAGTTCGTGTTCACGGACACGCTGCCCACGCCGAACGAGCTGGAGCTGGACAAGATCACGGTGCTGTCGATCGCGCCGACCATCGCGCGCGCGGTGCGCGAGGTGTTCGAGGACGGCTCGGTGACGAGCCTGTTCGACGAGCAGTGAGCGTCGTGCAGTAACCGTTCTGCAGAGATCGTTTTGGGTGCGGCCTCCCCCTCCGAGTAGACTGCTGAAGTTGCTCGGCGAGGGAGGCCGTACGCGTCTTTTCGAAGGCGTGCGTACGGCGGTCCGTTATCGACGCGCTCTTCGTAGCAGGCCGTTCGTGGCCGGGTGACCACGTCCGTTCCAGCTCTACGAGGAGTGATCATGTCCGAGGTAAAGATCTCCGCCGGCACGCGCACCGAGTTCGGCAAGGGTGCCGCCCGCCGTATCCGTCGTGACGACAAGGTTCCCGGCGTTCTGTACGGCCACGGTTCCGACCCGCTGCACCTGACGCTGCCGGGCCACGAGCTGCTGATGGCGCTGCGTACGCCGAACGTCCTGATCTCGCTGGACATCGACGGCAAGACCAACGAGCTGGCGATCCCGAAGTCCGTGCAGCGTGACCCGATCAAGGGCTTCCTGGAGCACGTCGACCTCCAGCTGGTCAAGCGCGGCGAGACCGTGACCGTGGAGATCCCGGTGCAGGCCGAGGGCGAGCTGGCCCCGGGCAACTTCCTGCTGGAGTACGTCCTGGACGCGCTGCCGGTCGAGGCCGAGGCCACGCACATCCCGGAGCAGGTCACCCTGTCGGTGGAGGGTCTGGAGGCCGGTGCCTCGATCCACGCCAAGGACATCAAGCTGCCGTCCGGTGTGAAGCTGGCCGTCGACGAGGACGCCGTGGTCGTGCAGGTCCTGGCCGCGCAGGCCGAGGAGCCCGCCGCCGAGGGCGAGGGTGAGACCGAGGGCGAAGAGGCCGCCGAGGCCTGATCGTCCCCCGGGTCCTGCCGGGCCTGGGTCATCATGTGGTCGGCCGCTGTTCCCGTGCGGAGCAGCGGCCGACGCGTATGTGCGGACGGGTAGCGAGGAGACATGGACGTGACGACGGACGCGAGTGCGCCCTGGCTGATCGCCGGCCTGGGCAATCCGGGCCCCGAGTACGCCGCGAACCGGCACAACGTCGGCTTCATGGTGGCGGATCTGCTGGCGTACCGGATGGGGGCGCGGTTCAAACGGCACGGCAAGGCGCAGGCCCAGGTGGTCGAGGGGCGGATCGGTCCGCCCGGGCCGGCCAACCGGCGGGTGATCCTGGCGAAGCCGATGTCGTTCATGAACGTGTCGGGCGGCCCGGTGACGGCACTGGCGGACTTCTACAAGGTTCCGCTCGCCAACATCGTGGCGGTGCACGACGAGTTGGACATCGACTACGGCGTGCTGCGGCTCAAGCTGGGCGGCGGGGACAACGGGCACAACGGGCTGAAGTCGATCACGAAGGCGCTGGGCCGGGACTACCACCGGGTGCGGTTCGGGATCGGGCGGCCGCCGGGGCGGATGCAGGTGGCGGACTTCGTGCTGCGCGACTTCGCGTCGGCGGAGCGCAAGGAGCTGGACTACTTCGTGGACCGGGCGGCGGACGCGGCGGAGGCGCTGGTCATCGAGGGGCTGGAGCGGGCGCAGAGCGCGTACAACTCCTGACTTGTCCGCCGATGGCGCGCGGGCGAGTTGACCGACCGCTCAGGTATGGCCAATGATCCCGGCCATGCCTGCCTCCGCCGCCGCCCCTCGTCCCCGTCAGGCCTCGTACGCCCTGCTGCGATTCGGCCGGATCGCGGCGATGGGCACGGTCGCGGCGCTGATCCTGATCGCGGGTGTGTGGGCGTCCTGGGGCACGGCGCAGCACGTGCTGCTGACCAAGGGCCGGGAGCAGGGCACGGTCGAGGTGACGGGGTGCGCCGACGGTTCGTGCAGCGGGCCGTACGCGCCGGTGTCGGCGGGGTCGCGGGAGCGGGAGCGCGTCGTCATCGAGGACTCGGTCGCCGTGGCCAAGGGGCGGACGTACTCGGTGGTGGTGAAGCCGGGGAGCGACGAGGTGGTGCGTTCCGGTCCGGCGGGGGTGCTGTACGCGTGGGTGCCGCTGGGCGGGGCGCTGCTGCTGGCGTCGGTGGTGGTGGCCGGAGGGCTGCGGCGGACGCGGGTGGCGTGGGCGATGGCCGGGGCGGGTGTGGCGCTGCTGACGGCGGCGTTCTTCGCGGTGTGAGTGTCCCGCGTACGGCAGGACGGTGCCCCCGGGCTCTTGGTGAGCGCGGGGGCACCGTCCTGTGTACGGGGCTGCGGTCAGCCGGTGTTGCGCAGGCCCGCCGCCACGCCGTTGACGGTGAGCAGCAGGGCCCGGGCGAGGAGCGGGTCGGGTTCCGTGCCGGCGGCGGCCGCCTCGCGCTGGCGGCCGAGGAGGGCGACCTGGAGGTAGGAGATGGGGTCCAGGTAGGCGTCGCGGATCGTGAACGTCTGCTTGAGGACCGGGTCGGCGTCCAGCAGTTCGGTCTCGCCGGTGACGCGGAGGACCTCGGTGACGGTCAGCTCGTGCTCGGCCTTGATGGCGTCGAAGACGTGCTTCAGCTCGTCCGGGACGAGGGTGTCGACGTAGTGCTGCGCGATCCGCAGGTCGGTCTTGGCGAGGGTCATCTCGACGTTGGAGATGAAGTTGCGGAAGAAGTGCCACCGCTGGTGCATCTCTTCGAGGACGGCGTCGCCCTCCTGGCGCACGCCCGCCTCGCGCAGCGCCTTGAGGCCGGAGCCGACGCCGAACCAGCCGGGGACGATCTGCCGCGACTGGGTCCAGCCGAACACCCACGGGATGGCCCGCAGTCCGTCGAGCGAGACGCCCGAACCGGGGCGGCGCGAGGGCCGCGAGCCCAGGTGAAGGTCGGCGAGCTGGTCGACCGGCGTGGAGGCCAGGAAGTACGCGGGCAGGTCGGGGTCCTCGACGAGTGACCGGTACGCGGTGTGGGCGGCGTCGGAGACGACGTCCATGGCGGCGTCCCAGCGGGCGAGGGCCTCGTCGGACTGGCGGGGCGCGGTGTGCAGGGCGGACGCCTGGAGGGTGGCCGCGACCGTCAGTTCCAGGTTCTCCCTGGCCAGCGACGGGATGAGGTACTTGTCGGAGATGACCTCGCCCTGCTCGGTGACCTTGATCTCGCCTTCCAGGGTGCCCCAGGGCTGGGCGAGGATCGCGTCGTGGGTGGGGCCGCCGCCGCGGCCGACGGTGCCGCCGCGGCCGTGGAAGAGGCGCAGCCGTACGCCGTAGCGGTGGGCGACGTCGCGCAGGCGGCGCTGGGCGCGGTGGATCTCCCACTGCGAGGTGGTGATGCCGCCGAACTTGGAGGAGTCGGAGTAGCCGAGCATGACCTCCTGGACGTCCCCGCGCAGCGCGACCAGGCGCCGGTAGGAGGGGTCGGCGAGCAGGTCCTCCAGGATGGTGTCGGCGGCCTTCAGCTCGTCGGTGGTCTCCAGGAGCGGCACGATGCCGATCTTCGCCCAGCCGGCGTGCAGGTCGATCAGGCCGGCCTCGCGGGCCAGCACGGCGGCGGCGAAGACGTCGTCGGCGCCCTGGCACATCGAGATGATGTAGGACTCGATGACCTCGGGGCCGAAGACCTCCAGGGCGCGCCGGACCGTCTGGAAGACGCCGAGGGTCTTCTCGCCGGGCGCGTCGACGGGCGCCGGGGTGGGTGCCAGCGGACGCCGGGAGCGCAGCTCCTTGGCGAGCAGCTTGGCGCGGTACTCGCGCGGCATGTCGGCGTAGCGCCAGGACTCCTCACCGAGCCGGTCGAAGAGCTGGCCGAGCGCGTGGTGGTGGGCGTCGGCGTGCTCGCGGACGTCCAGGGTGGCCAGCTGGAGGCCGAAGGCGGCCAGGGTGCGGATGGTGCGGGCCAGGCGGCCGTCGGCGAAGAGCCCGCCGCGGTGCTCACGCAGGGAGGCCTGGACCACGCGCAGGTCGTCGAGGAGTTCGGCGGTGCCGAGGTAGTCGCGGCCGTCCTCGTGGGAGGTGCCCTTGGCGAGGCGCTGCTTGGTGTTCTCCAGCTTCTGCCGGATGCAGGTGGCCTTGAGCCGGTAGGGCTCCTCGGCGTTGAGCCGCTTGTAGCGGGGGCTGATCTCGGGGAGCCGGTCGAGGTCGGCCTGGAGGGAGGCGAGGAGTTCCTCGGTGGCGCCGGCGTAGCGGATCGAGTTGGAGAGGAAGCCGCGCAGCTCGTCGATCATCTCCAGGGCGTCGTTGATGCCGTGCTCGTGCTGGAGGATCAGGACGTCCCAGGTGACCTGGGGGGTGACGTTGGGGTTGCCGTCGCGGTCGCCGCCGATCCAGGTGCCGAAGGTGAGCGGGCGGGTGTCGTCGGGGAGCTTGACGCCGGCCCGCTCCAGCTCCGCGGTCAGGTCCTCCAGGACGTCGCCGACGGCGCCCGCGTGCAGCTCGTCCAGGTAGTAGATGGCGTTGCGGGCCTCGTCGGCGGGCTCGGGGCGGACGACGCGGAGTTCGTCGGTCTGCCACACGAGGTCGATGTTCTCGGCGAGGCGGGTGTCCAGGCGGCGCCGGTCGGACTCGATGACCGGGGTGTCCAGGAGGGCGGCGATGCGGCGCAGCTTGTTGAGGACGGAGCGGCGGGCGGCCTCGGTGGGGTGCGCGGTGAAGACGGGGCGCACGTTGAGGTTGCGGACGGTCTCCCGCAGGTGCTCGGGGTCGGCGTCCTTGAGGCGGTCGGCCGTGCGGGCGAGCAGTCCGCCCTCGGCGGCGCGCTTGGCGCCCAGCTCACGGCCTCGGTGCACCTGCTCGGTGACGTTGGCGAGGTGGAAGTAGGTGGAGAAGGCGCGGACCAGCTTGGCCGCGGTCTCCAGTTCGGTGCCGCGCAGCAGTTCCGCGGCGGCCTCGCCGTCCTCTCGGGTGAGTCGGCGCACCTTCTCGACGAGTTCCAGCAGCTCGGGGCCTTCCTGCCTCACGAGGGTCTCTCCGAGGAGGTCGCCCAGCCGGCGGATGTCGGCTCGCAGTTCGCTGCTGGTCGTCGTGGTGGTCTGGTCGTCGGCACTGCTCACAGGTGCGGCTCCTTGCAGTGTTGAAGCTCGTCTGGGAGGGAACCCGGACGGCGTCTCGCGCGGCGGGCGCCGCTTACGGGCCGGACGTCCGGGAAATATTCAGAGCGGACCGCGCTGTCCGACCGACTCCCAGGATAGGTGTCGGCCCGGACGCGCAGGTTCTCGGGCTCTTGCCGCGCGGCAACGCGCTGCCATACTTACGTCGCCGTAGGTTACGGAACCGTAGGAAAACGTGCATGGTTCCCGAGGCCCGGCACCGGACACCACCCTCGACCCCCCAGGGGACGCGCATGACCACGAGTTCCGATGTGATCCCAGACGCTCCGCAGCCCTCCGGCGACGCCGCCGCGTCCTCCGCCACGCTGGGCGGTGAGCAGAAACGGTCGATCGAGCAGATCACCCTGCTGCTGTTCATCGCCGTCCCGTTCCTCGCGCTGGTGGCGGCGGTGCCGCTGGCGTGGGGGTGGGGCGTGAGCTGGCTGGACCTGGGTCTGCTGGTCTTCTTCTACTTCCTCGGCTGCCACGGCATCACGATCGGCTTCCACCGCCACTTCACCCACGGCTCCTTCAAGGCGAAGCGGCCCCTGAAGATCGCGCTGGCGATCGCGGGCTCGATGGCGGTCGAGGGACCGCTGGTCCGCTGGGTGGCCGACCACCGCAAGCACCACAAGTTCTCCGACGACGAGGGCGACCCGCACTCGCCGTGGCGGTACGGGGAGACGGTGCCGGCCCTGATGAAGGGCCTGTGGTGGGCCCACATCGCATGGATGTTCGACGAGGAGCAGACGTCGCAGGAGAAGTACGCGCCGGACCTGATCAAGGACCCGGCGCTGCGTGCGATCTCCCGCCAGTTCGTCCTGTGGACGCTGCTGTCGCTGGCCCTGCCCGCGCTGATCGGCGGGCTGGTCACGATGTCGTGGTGGGGAGCGTTCACCGGGTTCTTCTGGGGTTCACTCGTGCGGGTGGCGCTGCTGCATCACGTGACCTGGTCGATCAACTCGATCTGCCACGCGGTGGGCAAGCGCCCCTTCAAGTCGCGGGACCGCTCGGGCAACGTGTGGTGGCTGGCGGTCCTGTCCTGCGGCGAGTCCTGGCACAACCTGCACCACGCCGACCCGACCTCGGCGCGGCACGGCGTCATGCGCGGTCAGCTCGACTCGTCGGCGCGGCTGATCCGCTGGTTCGAGGCGTTCGGATGGGCGTACGACGTGCGCTGGCCGTCACGCTCGCGTATCGATTCGCGCCGCAACACGGAGCAGGACGGCGCCCGCCGCCGGAAGGAGACCGCGAAGGCGGCATGATTGACGGCGTGGCGACCGACTCCAGCAGCACCCCAAGCAACGAGAAGCCCAGGCGCGCGCGTCGCACCCGGATGACCGGTGCCGAGCGCCGCCAGCAGTTGCTGGAGATCGGCCGCACCCTGTTCGCGGCGAAGGGCTTCGAGGGCACCTCCGTGGAGGAGATCGCGGCGAAGGCCGGGGTCTCCAAGCCGGTGGTGTACGAGCACTTCGGCGGCAAGGAGGGGCTGTACGCGGTGGTGGTGGACCGCGAGATGCGGCGGCTGCTCGACATGGTGACCGGCTCACTGACCGCCGGCCACCCGCGCGAGCTGTGCGAGCAGGCCGCCTTCGCGCTCCTGGACTACATCGAGGAGTACACGGACGGCTTCCGCATCCTGGTCCGCGACTCCCCCATCCCGCAGTCGACGGGCTCCTTCGCCTCGCTCATCTCCGACATCGCCACCCAGGTGGAGGACATCCTGGGCCGCGAGTTCAAGAACCGCGGCTTCGACGCCAAGCTGGCCCCGCTGTACGCGCAGGCGCTGGTCGGCATGGTGGCGCTGACCGGCCAGTGGTGGCTGGACGTGCGCAAGCCGAAGAAGGCCGAGGTGGCGGCGCACCTGGTGAACCTGGCCTGGCACGGCCTGGACGGCCTGGAGCCCAAGCCCCGGCTGATAGGGCACCGCAAGAGCTGATCGCGGCCACCGGTACCGGAGAGAACACAGATGCAGCCGCTGCGCGGAGTCACGGTCGTCTCGCTCGAACAGGCGATCGCCGCACCCTACGCGAGCCGTCAGCTCGCCGACCTCGGCGCCCGGGTGATCAAGGTGGAGCGCCCCGGCACCGGGGACTTCGCCCGCGCGTACGACTCCCGGGTGAAGGGACTCAGCTCGCACTTCGTGTGGGCGAACCGCAGCAAGGAGTCCCTGACCCTGGACATCAAGGACCCCCGCGGCAAGGACGTGCTGCTCCGGCTGATCGCGGGCGCCGACGTGTTCCTCCAGAACCTGGCGCCGGGGGCGGCGGCACGGGCGGGCCTGGGCGCCGAGGAGCTGCGGGCGCTCCACCCGGAGCTGATCGTGTGCGACATCTCGGGCTACGGCGCCCCCGGGCCCTACGAGGAGCGCAAGGCGTACGACCTGCTGGTGCAGTCCGAGGCGGGGCTGCTGTCCGTCACGGGCACGCCGGACGAGATGGCCAAGGTGGGCATCCCGGTGTCGGACATCGCGGCGGGCACGTACGCCTACAGCTCGATCCTGGCGGCGCTGCTGGAACGCGGGCGGACGGGCCGGGGCACGCACCTGGACGTGTCGATGCTGGAGGCCACCGTGGAGTGGATGGGCTTCCCCCTGTACTACGCGTACGACGGGGGAGAGCCCCCGCCCCGCGCGGGTGCCGCGCACGCGACCATCCACCCGTACGGCCCGTACACGGCGGGCGACGGGAAGACCGTCATGATGGCGGTGCAGAACGAGCGGGAATGGCGCGGCTTCTGCACGGTCTTCCTGAACCGCCCGGAGCTGGCCGACCACCCGCACTACGCCACCAACGCGGACCGCAACGCGCACCGCGAGGCGCTCGGCGCGGTCGTCGCGGCCCGTTTCGCGGAGCTGACCAGCGCGGAGGCGATCGAGCTGCTCGGCGCGGTGCCGGTGGCCAACGCGCGGGTCAACACGCTCGCCGAGGTCTGGGAGCACCCGCAGCTCGCCGCGCGCGGCCGCCGGCACGAGGTCGCGACGCCGTCCGGTTTGGTCCCGGCGCTGGCTCCGCCGGGCCCGACCGGGGACGCGCCCCGCATGGACGCCGTACCGGCGCTGGGCGAGCACACCCGCGCCATCCTGGGCGAGCTGGGCCTGTCCGGCGACGCGATCGACGCGCTGGTCGAGGAGGGCGTGGCGTGACTCGGTCGGGCCGCCTGGGGAGCGCGTCCAGTGCGCCCGGCGTCACGGGCGCGGGCGCTCGCCGGGTTCCAGGAACTCCAGGCGGTTACCGACCGGGTCGGCGCAGTAGAAGCGCCGGTGGCCGGGCAGCTCGTCGTCCCAGGTGACGGACGCGCCCCGGGCCTCCAGCCGGGCGGCGTACGCCTCGATCCCGGTGACCCGCAGCCCGGGGTGGGCCTTGCGGGCCGGCCGGAACCCGGGCTCGATCCCCAGGTGGAGCCGGACGGTGCCCGCCTGGAACCAGCAGCCGCCGCGGGCGGCGAGCGCGGGCGGCTTGGGGGTCTCGGCCATGCCGAGGACGCCCGCGTAGAACGCGCGCAGCGACTCCTCGGAGCCGGGCGGCGCGGCGAACTGCACGTGGTCGACCGCGGTGATCACGACTCCTCCGGCTTCCGGGCGACGGCGAAGACGCGGCGGAACGGGAAGGGGGTGCCGTGCGGTCCGGCCGGGTAGGCGGCGCGCAGGACCGTCCGGTACTCCTCGACGAACGTGTCGCGGGCGGCCGGGTCGTCGTCGAGGGCGGCCAGTACGGGGCGCAGTCCCGTTCCCTTCACCCAGTCCAGCACGGCGTCCTCGCCGTCCAGCAGGTGGACGTACGTCGTCTCCCAGACGTCGGCGGTGCAGCCGGTGGCCGTCAGGTGGGCGAGGTAGGCCTCGGGGGTGAGGACGGCGTCGTCGTGGCGCAGGACGCCCGCGAGACGGTCCCGCCAGCGCCGGGAGTGGGCGAGTTCGCGCATCAGGCGGTGGCTGGGGGCGTGGAAGTTGCCGGGCACCTGGAAGGCGAGGGTGCCGCCGGGGGCGAGCCGGTCGATCCAGTCGGGGAAGCGGTCGACGTGGCCGGGGACCCACTGGAGGGTGGCGTTGCTGACGAGGAGGCCGAAGGGCTCGTCGGGGGTCCAGGTGCGGGCGTCGGCGGGGGCGAAGTCGAGGTGGCCGCCGCCAGGGGTGGGGCCGGCGTACTGCTGGGCCCGGTCGAGCATCTGGGGCGAATTGTCGTAGCCGGTGATGCGGGCGGTGGGCCAGCGGTCGGCGAGCAGGGCGGTGGCGTTGCCCGGACCGCAGCCGAGGTCGGCGATGCGGGGCGGGTCGCCCGGGAGTTCCGGGACACGGGCGAGGAGGTCGGCGAAGGGTCGGGCGCGGTGACCGGCGTGGCGCAGATACTGGGCGGGGTCCCAGGCGGGGGCGGTGGCGGGCATGGACTCTCCAGGGGTGGCCGTGCGGGACGGGTACCCAGCGTCGCGGGCAATCTATCTCGACGTCAAGACAATCGACATCAAGAGACTTCACGTCGACACAACCACTACACTGATCGACATGGAGGACGAGGTCGATCGACTGGTCGCAGCGTGGCGCCGGGAGCGCCCGGACCTCGACGTGGAACCGCTGGAGGTACTGAGCCGGGTCAGCAGGCTCGCCCGGCACCTGGACCGCGCCCGCCGACTGGCCTTCTCCGAGCACCAGTTGGAGCCCTGGGAGTTCGACGTGCTCACCGCGCTGCGCCGGGCCGGCACCCCGTACCAGCTCTCACCGGGCCAGCTCCTCACCCAGACCCTGGTCACCTCGGGCACGATGACCAACCGCATCGACCGCCTGGCGAAGAAGGGCCTGGTCGAGCGCCTGCCCGACCCCAGCGACCGGCGCGGCGTACTGGTCCGCCTCACGGACGAGGGCCGCGACCGCGCCGACCAGTCGCTCGCCGGCCTCCTGGCCCAGGAACGGGCCATCCTGGCCGAGCTGTCCCGCGCCCAGCGCAGCGAACTGGCGGCGCTGCTACGCCAGCTGACCGCCCCGTTCGACAACATCCCCGGCTAGGTCGGCGGGCCCGACTCCCGCCCTCCTCGCCAGCGCCACCGCCGCGAGGGTGGAGTGGACGCCCAGCTTGCCCAGCACGTTCTGCATGTGGGTCCGTACGGTGTGCGGGGACAGGTACAGCCGCTCGGCGACGGCCTTGCGCCCGAGCCCGGCCACCATGCACCGCAGCACCTCGCGCTCCCTCGGCGTCAGCGACTCCACCAGGCGCTCGCTCTCGGTGCGGTGCTTGCGGGCGGCGGTCAGTTCGCGCAGGACGCCGGTGAGCAGGGCGGGCGGCAGATGCGTCTCGTCGCGCAGCACCCCGCGGATGACGCTGAGCAGCCGCGACAGGGAGCAGTCCTTGGCGACCCACCCGGAGGCGCCGGCCCCCAGCGCGAGCGCCGCCCGCCGGGGGTCGTCCCGCCCGGCGAGGACGACGATCCGCACCCCCGGCTGCCCCGACCGGACGCCGGCGACCAGCGAGATCCCGTCCACCAGCCCGTCCTCGTTGCCCTCCCGCACGGGCACGGCGGGGCGGGTGCCGGGCACCCGGCCGCCCAGGTCGGCGTCGACGAGCAGCACGTCGAACGGCCGCCCCTCGGACGCGGCCCGCTCCAGGCAGCGCAGTGCGGCCGGACCGCTGCCGGCCGCGGAGACGTCGACGTCGGGCTCGGCGGCCAGGGCGGCGGCGAGCGACTCGGCGAAGATGCGATGGTCGTCGACGACCAGGACTCGGATACGAACCACGAAACCCCCTCCCCCGAGCTCCTCCCGGAGCAGGGGATACCCATCGTCTGTCCATCCTGGGAGGACGACACCGGCACGGGTACGGCGCCCGAAGCCCCGTATCCAGCAGTGCGCTCGGTACTCCGGGAGGGAACGCCACGGCCGCACGGCCGCCGCCGCGCGTACACCGCTGTCCCGCCCCGAGCGCCGTACCCGGCTGTCTCGCCCCCTGAACGGCACCGGCCCCCACCGGTGCTGTTCATCAGAGTACGGGCGGGCGCCGGGAGCGGAAGGTTATTTGCAGAACTGACAGCCCCGCCCGTTTATGGTGAGCCGCATGTTTCGTCTTGTGACAGAAGTCGACAAAGCACGACGCGATCTGCTGCGCACCCGCCTGCGGGAGACGAACACCGCGGCGTCCTCGGTCCTGCGTTCGCTGCGCGGAACCCCTCACGAACGCGAATTCCCGTTGCACGTCTGGCTGCTGGACGCCTCCGGCGGCCTGGCCGGCGGCCTCGTCGGCCACACCTGGGCGACCTGGCTGCACGTGACCTACCTGTGGGTCGACGCCCGCCACCGCGGCACGGGCCTGGGCTCGGCCCTCCTCGACGAGGCGGAACACACGGCCCGCACCGAACGCGGCTGCACCGCCGCCCGCGTGGAGACCTGGGACTTCCAGGCCCCGGACTTCTACACGCGCCACGGCTACGACGTGATGTGCGTGATCCCCGACTACCCGCCGGGGATCACGGAGTACACGCTGGTGAAACGGCTGGAGTGAGACGGCCGGGCGACTGCTGTTCCGGCCGCCTCACTCTGGCTCCAGCCCCATGTCCTTCGCGCTGTAGCGGGGCAGGCCGGTCGTCTCGACGCTCCAGGTGCCGAGCTCGGTGACAAGGGAGACCGACTCGCCGTACGGGTGGTGCAGCCGGTTCTCGTATGCGGGCCGGCCCTCGGTCCTGCCGATGCCCCACTGGTAGGTCCAGGTGCCGTCGCGCGGGTCGAGGATCAGGTAGTGGGGGATGCCCATGGCGGGGTAGTCGCGGGTCTTGTCACGGTAGTCGTTGTCCGGATTGGACGGGGAGACGATTTCGATCGCCAGGACGATCTCGTGGGGGTCGAGGGGGTCGTCGGTCTCCATGGCGTCGTAAGAGCAGACGTGCAGGTCGGGGACCCGAAGTTTGCCAAGCAGCTCGTCGTCGGTGTCAGTGGCTTCGAACACGCCCCAGCCGTCCGGCAGCTGCGGGGTGATCCGGTCCCGTACGCGCGTCGCCGTCAGCTGGTGGCGCGGACGCGGACTCATCATCATGACGATCTTCCCGTCACTGATCTCGGGCCAGGCGAGGCCGGGCGGGGGTGTGAAATGGTCACGCATGTCGCGCAGCCGCCGGTACAGGGTCCGCTCAGTCATGGGTCCTCCCGGCCTCCAGTATGAAGGCGACTGCCTTCCGCTGCGGGCGCGAATCCTCCCGCTCACCCGGAACCGGCCGTATCCGCCGCGGCCCCGACGGCGACCTCGGCCCAGACCGTCAGCCCTTCGCCCGTCCGCTGTGTCCCCCACCTCATGGCCAGCACATCGGTGATCAACAGGCCTCGCCCGCTTTCACACTCCGGCCCGGGTGATCCGGTCGTCGTGGGGACCACCGGCCCGGTACCACTCATGCCGTCGTCGGTCACGCCGACCGTGACCGTATCGGCCGTGAGGGCGCAGGTGATCGTGACGGTACGGCTGTCCGTGTGCTCCAGAGCGTTGGCGACGAGTTCGCCGGCGACGGCCACCAGGTCGTCCGCCTCGCCGGGCGACAGACCCCATGACCGGCAGGTGTCACGGACGTAGTGCCGTGCGGCTCGGGCAGAGGCGAGGTCCCTGCCGGGGAGGCTGAGCAGGCCGTACGCGCGGAGTGCCGGTAAAGTCCCGCCCGCCGGATCTCGCCCTGTTCTCCCCAGGCGGGCACCCCGGGACCCGGCGATGAGCAGGGCATCCGCCAGCGCGTTCGCCAACTGGTCCGTCAAGAGACGGAGTTCTCCAGTCCTCGGACGTGTCGCCGTCAGCAGTTCCCGCGCACGGCCGAGCAGACGCTCCCCCAGACCGAGTTGCACCGCCTCCATGCGGTCGGCGAGCCGGGAGACGGGCCCGTTGCCGTCGGTGAGAAGCAGAGCAGACCGCCCGTGGACGCCGGTCCAGGGTAGGAGCCGTACACGCTCCGTCTCGTCGCTCATGACGCCGCCGCCGGTCGGGCGTGGATGTCACGGGCGTCGAGGTCGACGCCGTAGGTGGCGCACCAGAGGATGTCTCGGCGCAGGCGCTGGATGCGGGCCCTCTCGTCGCGCTCGTACGCGGTGAGGTAGGGGCGGACGAGGGGGGTGGAGGTGCCGTCGATGGGGGTGTGCCAGTGACGGACGGTGGGTGAGGCGCTGAAACGCGGCGATGCCATAGAGCGCTCACCCAGCGAAACACAAGCACGCCGCACCTCTGGCGGGCGGCCTGCCCGATGACGCCCAGAAGGAAGGGCCACCGTCTGCAGCCAACGGATCAGGAACCTTGCGAATCCAACCATCTCTCAACCCCTCGTCGGCTTGAAGAACAGCGCAAGGGAAAACTCTCACGGGAATCCCATGACAGTCTGTCCCGTGAGAGGAGTTCACTGATGTGGGTGACAGAGCTCGAATCCTCGTCCGATGTTCTGGAAGAGCCCCTAGGGTCAGCGCTGTTGACCGGCACAGGTCGGTCTCAGCACTGCGTTCCACAAGCGGGAGGATCTGCAACATGAGCGCCACGCAGACGGGTCCGGCCGGACGCATGCAGATCGCGCGAGGCCTGACCTCGCTACGCGAACGCTGCGGACTCACCCAGACACAGGTGGCGGCACGCGCGGGTGTCAGCACCACGACGGTCAGCCGGTACGAGGCCTGGCAGGACCGCGCCCGCATCCGCTGGGCAACGGTGCGGGCACTGGCGGACGCCTGCGATGCCACACCTCAGGAACGTGAGGCCCTCGTAGCCGTGGCCAAGTCACAGGCCGACGGATGGTGGGTCGGCAACAGCGCGGTGCCGGAGTGGTTGGACCCGCTTGTCTCCTTCGAACAACAAGCGGCCCACGAACACGTTTTCGCGAACACGGTCATTCCGGGTCTGCTGCAGACACGGGAGTATGCCCTCGCCATCCACCAAGCCCGTGAAGTACGCAGCCCGAACGAAAGCATCGAACGAATGGTGGACGCCCGGATACAGCGCCAGGAAATCTTGATGCGCGATCCGGCACTGCACCTGTGGGTGGTACTGGACGAGGCGGTGCTTCGGAGGACGGTCGGTAACGCCGCCATCATGAACAGGCAACTCAAGCACCTTCACGAGACAGCCGAGAGCCCCAACGTCGACATCCAGATCCTGCCGTTCGACGCGGGCGCGCACGCCGCGGGTGCCGGGCACTTCGTGATCCTCGGACGGGACGACGAGCGTGAGCCACTCAATGCCATGGCGGTCGTGTACATCGAGATGCGCCGGCGCGGGGTCTACCTCGATGACGCGGATGACGTCGGTGCCTATAAGTTGACCTTCGACTACCTTCGTTCGCAAGCTGCCGATGCCGCTACCTCGTCGCGGTTGATCACCGAAGTACGACAGGAGCTTCCCTCGTGAACGACATAGCGCCTTCCCCGACTGAGCACCTGACTCTGAACTGGTTCAAGAGCAGCTACAGCGGGGGCGAGGGCAACGAATGTGTCGAGGTCGCCGACTGCGGCCTGCGGGTGGCCGTACGAGACTCGAAAACGCCTCATGAAAGCCTGACCTTCTCCGCCCGCACCTTCGCCGCCTTCGTCGATGGCATACCGAGGGCTCAGCCCGGATGCACCGGCTTGGTTCCGAAGTGATCGTTTCGGGCCCTTGCGGGCGGGTGGTCAGGGCTTCTCAAGTGGTGGGGGACGGTGCGTGCGTCAAGTCGAAGAGCCGGGTGAAGTCGTCGGCCGAGGGCCAGCGTTCGGACAAGTGGAGCGTGAGGCGGCGGCGCGGGGCAGGTTGTGTGCGAGGACGGCCAACGCAAGCCAGGCATCGTGCGCTTGTGCGGCTTCCAGTCGTGAGAAGTAACGACCCAGGACAGCCGCCGTGATCGGGGCGCCAAAGCCTACCCAGTGACGGCTCCCCCGCCGCCCCTGTCGTCTTGCCCGTCCTCGGTGAAACGGATGCTACGTAGAGTGTTGGCCATGAGCGGGGCATAACACTCGGACCAGTGGCTGACGTTCGGGGTGGAGAAGGCGACGAGACACATACGTCCCTTTCCACCTGCGACTCCGGAACCGGGATCACGGCATGGAATTGGGCAGTCAGCACGTCAACGGCCTCCCCACTAGGGGAGAACTCTGGCGAAACCGTATAGCTCTGGCCTCCAGTGAATACAGCCGCCGGACCACAAGGAGCATCAATGACCGAGCCGGCCCACGCCGAACCTCTTGACTCCAGTACGCCCCGCAGAGCTCCACGAGCCGCCGTGGCCGTGTCGCTGCCGTACGGGAAGTCGACCACGGCGACCGCCAGCGAGCCCAGCGATGGCTCGCCCCGGAACAAGTGGAGGCAGTCAGCCGCATACACGACGCCGACCTCCTTGAGGAAGCGCGAAACCTGGTGCAGCGCCCGGGCCATGTGACTTAGCTTCTCCTGATCGAGGTCTTCCGTCCCCGCCAGCCGGACATAGCGTCTGTTCAACTCGGTCCATGCCGTCTCGAAGTCCGTGCCGATAGGGATGTCATCGAAGTCCGTCGGAACGGAGAAATCGACACGGATCATGAGCCATGCCCCCCAGGGCCGTCCTGCTCATCGCCTCTGGCCGGAGGGGGTGGAGCGGGAGGCGGCGGCGGGCCCCACCGCTGGGACCGCTGCTGGTCGAAGCGGGCCGCCTTTCGGCGGTTGCGCTCATACCAGCTCCTCATCCAGCGCGGGATCAGGGCCGCCACGACACCTAGAAGGGCTGCAACCGCCAGCAGGGCAACCGCGCCACCGATCGCCTCGCGCGCCACCCACGCCAGCACCAGGAAGGCAGCGCTGAGAAGGGCCGCGATGACGACCAGACCCCGCGAGCCGTGTGTTTCATATGCAGTCATGTTCTGCCGCGCCGAAGCCGCCTCCATCGGAGCGATCTGCCTGCCTGGGACGGGCGGCATTCCGGCGGGAGCCGACATATGGGAGAACAGGGGGCCACCAGCACGCAGTCGGTCCATCGTGTGCTGGGCGCGTTGGCGGACGTCCGGGGAGTCGTCACGCAGATAGGTCAGGCGCCATTGGCCCCGAGTGACTATGTCCGTCTCGTGGAGTCTGTAGCCCAACTCGTAGGCCACCGCCGCGATTGTTTCGCTCTGTGTAACCTCTCGACCCCTGAGTGTGATCTCTGCGGTGCCGCGCCCATCAAAGTAGGCGAGGATCTGTTCATGCTTCATGAGGGCCTTCACTTCTCCTGTTGCGCGGCACGGTCCTTCTCTCTCCCGGCGTTCCAGGCGTTCTCGAACGCCACGAGAAGGAATCCGCCTCCTCCGGGCATGGCAAGTTCGGCCTTCTGACGGTTGTTCTGCGGCGCGAAGTAGCCCAGGGCTGTCGGATCTGCGATAAAGGCTGCGACGGTGTCCACGAGCCCGAAGTTGGCGGAGGCTTCAGCGGCACGGCTTCCGGCTACGACCGCGGTCACGCCCTTGAACGCGAGCCCGAACGGCAGAGCGCCCAGTGCATCCTGCGCGAGGGGTCGGTTGGAGACCACAGCGTCACCACCTACCGCCCGCGCCGTCCCGTGGAGCGCAAGGGCACCACCGGAGAAACCGCCCGCCACCGCACCCACGGACACGGAAGCCAAGGCAAGGGGCGGGAAGAACACACTGAGACCGAGCATGACGAGCGAGATCGCTCCCAGTGCGGCGCTCACAGTAGCCAGTACGTCACCAAGCGCAGCGATGGTGTATGCGTGTTCCCCGAGCCACTTGACCGCGTCGGCGACGGCCGCGCTGACAGCCTCGGCGACGATGTCATCGAGTTCGCCGAGAGCCTTGCCGATGTCTACGAGGGTGTCACCGATCTTGTCCAGCAGGCCGGGCTCGTTGGGGGCGATGTTCATCGCCTTGTCGAGCCGGCGAGCGACGGATCGGCCTTCCAGGTCGTAGTCGGTGGCCAGCTTGCGTGCCTGGGCACGGATCCGGTCGAGATCTGATTCCGCCGTACTGGCCGCCAGCCGAGCCGCGGCGCGGTCCTTCTCGGTCTTCTCCTGCTGGCGGGCGTCGGCGTCGTCCTTCGGCGGCAGATCGAGCACGGGCTTTGGGGGCAGATCCGAGAGTTTGCCCTTCGCCGCGCGCAGAGCGTCCTTCACGTCCTGCGCCTGCTTCTCCAGGACCTCGGCCTTGCGCTGCCAGGCCGGCATCTCGTCGGCCCAGGTCGTCAGCGCGCTCGCGGCCTTGCCGAAGGATCGTTTCGCCTTGTCGACCTTGGGCCGGAAGTCGTCGTCGAACTGCTCCCGGAACGCATCGGCATGGCGCCCCTTCCAGTCGGCATCGTCGGTGCCATGCAGGGCGTCGGATATCTCGTCCAGCGATTTGGCCGTGCGCTGCACGATGTTCGCGACGTGCTTCGAGGCATGTGGATCGCCTGGGCAGGGGACGAACTCCAGGGCCGGAAACCGATCCTTCAAGGGAGAAGTCTGCGTAGGCGACAGCCAGGAGAACGGATCACTCACGCGCGCTGCTCCCGTGCTTTCCGCAACTCCTTGGCCAGCGTGTCATCGAGGTCCTCGAACGCCTTCTGCATCTTGTCGAGCGTCTTTACCGCGGCTCCGGAGTACTTCTTGATCTGCTTGATGCCGTACGACCACTCGTCACCGAAGTCGTTCATGCGCGAGGCGAGCATGCTCACACCCATGGAGGCGCCGTCGACCTCTTCGTCCCCGTTTCCTTGTTCAGCGGTTGACGGCCTGGATCTCCTGGACGACGACGTCCTGGCCTGCCCCGAACTCGCCGTCGGGCAGGTCGCCGCCGGCGCCGGTCGTGCTCGTCCAGCTGATCTTCCAGGTGACGGTGGCCTGGAGCTGGTACGAACCCTCGCCGGAGGAGCGCAGGTACTTCACCCCGCACGGCGGGGTCTCGTCGGCCTTGCCCTTGGCGTAGGGCGCGCCGATCCGTCCGTCCCGGATCTCGCAGTGTCCGGACGCCGGGTAGGTGACGGCGTCCTCCGTGCCCGGGGTGATCTTCAGCGACACCGGTTCGGCCGTGGTCGTCGCGCTGAGGCCGAGCATCGGGACGGAGGCGGTGACGGAGACGGGCTTGAACTCGGCGGTGTCGAGCCACGCCCAGGTCGGCAGGTTCACCTTCGTGGCACCCTCCGGCGCCAGGTCGACCTCGGTCGAGGGCACGCGGATCTCGGCGTAGGCGAGTTGGGCGAGCGTCTCGGCGGTGATGGCCTGGGGGCGGTCGGGGGGTGGCGCGTCGCCGTCACCGACCCAGAAGGGCAGTTCGTTGCAGTCCTGCGACGCGGGGTCCGCCTCGCGCCCTTCGGTAACGTAGGAGCCCCACCAGTACCCCTCGCCCTCCTTGTCCTTGTTGAAGTCCTTGTAGGGCTGGCCGTTGACGAAGTAGTTCTGGGTCTTCAGGGCCCACTCACGACTGGGCGAACTGGTCCCCCACACCTGCCGCATCCGCGCGTCGAGTTCCTTGGCCGTGTGCTTGGGCGCGTAGTAGCAGGCGGGGGGTGTCCAGGAGGTACTGGACGTGACGGTGCCCGCCGACTTACCACTCCCGTTCTTGGACCGATTGAAGACGATCACACCGGAGACACCGGCGGATACCTTGTCACCGTCGGCCCCGGCCGAGGCGTCGGAGTCGACTTCGGTCACGGATGGGGCGGGCCCCGGGGTCGCCCATGCGGTGCTCGGGATTCCGGCCGGGACCAGAACCAGAAGGGCAACGGTGCCCATCCGGGTCGGCGTGATCAGCCTGCGCACTGCTCGTGCCCCCTCTTGGTGTGCATGCCCGTGGTCACCCACACACCCTCGCCGCTCTTCTCCAAGCGCGTGTTGTACAGGACGTACGGACTGTCACTGGCCGGCGTCTTGTCCACCTTGCCGGTCTTCCGGTCCTTGTTGTACGCCTTGCCGTCGTCCGCGCAGTAGACGATGACAGCCGTCTTCTCGTCGCGCAGCGTCACCCGCGGATCGAAGTAACGGATGGTCCCTGTCCAGGAGATGTTGGCGTCAAGCCACGCCTGCACCCACTTCACTTCGCTGATGAGTGCGTCGTCCTGGTAGTAGAAGGACAGCGCCTTCGACTTCGTGTCCCCCCGGGCGATCGCATCGTCGACCGAGCCGAGCGCCCGCTGGGCGTCGGCCAGTGCGGCGTCTTTGGCGGCATCCCCGGTCTTCCAACCCTCGAAGACGCTCTTCATGTCGCTGGGCACCTTGACGTCGGGCCGGCCGGCGGAATCCGAGGCACCGGTACTCGGCGAAGCCGACGCCGATGCCTCACCGCCCGTGTCCGCGCCCGCGATCTTGTCCTTGCCGTCGGGCTTCTCCTCACCACCGCCCCCGCACGCGGACAGCGTCAGGGCCGCGGCGGCGGCAAACGCGGCGGCTGTGAGGAACGTGGGGCGGCGATTCACGGATGGCTCCCGGTGGGGCGAGGGTTCACACGAGTGGCCCACGCTATCTACTGGGAGTTACGGCAAACCAGTTGGGTTCCCGTCAGAGCACCCGTCGCGCCCCCGCCGACGGCACCGCCTCGAACACCCGGGGAGCCGTGAAGGCGGCTGCCGCGAAGGCCTCTTCGACCGCCTTGGTGATGGCGTCCACGTCGGTGGCCTCGGCCAGGACGATCGCCGAGCCGCCGAAGCCGCCGCCGGTCATCCGGGCGCCGAGGGCGCCGGAGGCGAGGGCGGTGTCGACGACCAGGTCCAGCTCCGGGCAGGAGATGCGGAAGTCGTCGCGCAGCGAGACGTGGCCCTCGACGAGGACGGGGCCGATGGCGCGGGTGTCGCCGGATTCCAGGAGGGACACCACGCGCTCCACGCGCTCGTCCTCCGTGACGACGTGCCGGACGAGACGGCGTACCTCCTCCTCGTCGCCCAGCCGCTCCAGCGCCGCGTCCAGGTCGGCGTACGGCACGTCGCGCAGCGCGTCGACGCCGAGCAGCGCGGCGCCCTTCTCGCAGCCCGCGCGGCGCTTGCCGTACTCGCCCTCGCTGTGGGAGTGCTTGACCCGGGTGTCGACCACGAGCAGGCGCATGCCCTCGGCCGCGAGGTCGAAGGGGATCTGCTGCTGGGAGAGGTCGCGGGTGTCGAGGAAGAGGGCATGGCCCGCTTCGCAGCACGCCGACGCCGTCTGGTCCATGATGCCGACCGGCGCGCCGACGTAGACGTTCTCCGCGCGCTGGCACAGGCGGGCCAGCTGCCAGCCGCGCAGGCCGAGCGCGTAGAGGTCGTTGAGCGCCAGGGCGACGACGACCTCCAGGGCCGCCGAGGAGGAGAGGCCCGCGCCGGACGGGACCGTGGAGGCGAGGTGGACGTCGGCGCCGGTCAGCTCGTGGCCCGCCTCGCGCAGCGCCCAGACGACACCCGAGGGGTACGCCGTCCAGGACTTGTCCGACCCGGGGTCCAGGTCGGCCACGCGCAGCTCGACGGGGTCGCCGGGGACGTCCGCCGAGTGCAGGCGCAGGATGCCGTCGTCGCGCCGGGAGACGGCGGCGACCGCGGTGTGCGGCAGGGCGAACGGCATGACGAAGCCGTCGTTGTAGTCGGTGTGTTCGCCGATCAGGTTGACCCGGCCCGGCGCGGCCCACACCCCTTGCGGTTCCGCCCCGTACAGCTCCCGGAACCGCTCGCCGACGGTCCCTGCGACAGCCTCGCCCATGCCCTGACCCCTCACCGTTCCGGTAACTCCGTAAGTACTAGCCCGCGTGGCGCTGCGCGAACTGCCACGCGTCCGCGACGATCCCCGCGAGATCCGCGCGGGACGGGTTCCAGCCCAGTTTCTCGCGTGCGGTGTCCGCCGACGCCACCAGGACCGCCGGGTCGCCGCCCCGTCGGGGGGCCACGACCTCGGGGATCGGGTGGCCGGTCACGCGGCGGACGGTCTCGACGACCTCGCGGACGGAGAACCCGTTGCCGTTGCCCAGGTTGCAGATGAGGTGCTCGCCGGGGGTGGCCGCCCCCACGGCGAGCAGATGGGCCTCGGCCAGGTCGGCGACGTGGATGTAGTCGCGTACGCAGGTGCCGTCCGGCGTCGGGTAGTCGTCGCCGAAGACGGAGATGGCGTCCCGCCGGCCCTGCGCCACCTGGAGGACGAGCGGGATCAGGTGCGACTCGGGGTCGTGGCGCTCGCCGTGCTCCCCGTAGGCGCCCGCGACGTTGAAGTAGCGCAGCGACACCGCGCCCAGGCCGTGGGCCGCCGCCTCACCGCTGATCATGTGGTCGACGGCGAGCTTGGAGGCGCCGTACGGGTTGGTGGGCTTCGTGGGCGCGGTCTCGACGATCGGGACCTGCTCGGGCTCGCCGTACGTGGCGGCCGTGGAGGAGAAGACGAGCCGCCGCACGCCCGCGCCCCGCATGGCCTCCAGCAGGGCCATGGTCCCGCCGACGTTGTTGTCCCAGTACTTCTCGGGCTTCACGACCGACTCCCCCACCTGGGAGAAGGCGGCGAAGTGCAGCACGCCGTCGAAGGTGGAGTCCAGCCACTTGGCGGCGTCGCGGATGTCCCCCTCGATGAACGAGACCCCCGCGGGCACCCCCTCACGGAAGCCGGTCGAGAGGTTGTCGAGGACGACGACCTCGTGCCCGGCCTCCACCAGATGCTGGGCGACGACGCTGCCGACGTAACCCGCACCGCCCGTCACCAGGTACTTCCCGCTCATGAACTCGCTACCTCTCGCAGTCGCTCGGCCGCGCGCTCCGGGGGCACGTCGTTGATGAACACGTTCATGCCGGACTCGGAGCCCGCGAGGAACTTCAGCTTGCCGGACGTACGGCGGATGGTGAAAAGCTCCAGGTGCAGCGCGAAGTCGTCCCGCGTCACGCCCTCGAACTCCTCCAGCTGCCCGAACGGGGCCTGGTGCCAGGCCGCGATGTACGGCGTCGGAGGCTCGCCCTCACCGAAGATCCGGTCGAAGCGCCTCAACAGTTCCAGATAGACCTGGGGAAACTCTGTGCGCGCCGCCTCGTCGAGCCCGAGCAGGTCGGGCACCCTGCGCTTGGGGTAGAGGTGCACCTCGTACGGCCAGTGCGCCGCGTACGGCACGAAGGCCACCCACTCCTCACTCTCCAGGACGACCCGCTCACCGGCCAGTTCCTCCGCCAGGACGGCGTCGAACAGGTTGTCCCCGCCCGTCGCGTCCTTGTGCGCGGCGAGTGAACGGAGCATCAGGGCGGTGCGGGGCGTGGTGAAGGGGTAGGCGTAGATCTGCCCGTGCGGGTGACCCAGCGTCACGCCGATCTCGGCGCCCCGGTTCTCGAAGCAGAACACCTGTTCAACGGAGGGCAGATGGGACAGCTCGGAGGTGCGGTCGGTCCAGGCGTCGAGCACGAGCCGGGCCTGCTCCTCGCTCAGGCCGGCGAAGGAGGCGTCGTGGTCGGAGGTGAAGCAGACGACCTCGCAGCGCCCGGAGTCGCCCGCCAGCGAGGGGAAGCGGTTCTCGAAGACCACCACGTCGTACGACGAGTCCGGGATCTCGCTCAGCCGCTCCCCGTCCGACGGGCACAGCGGGCACTGGTCGGCCGGCGGGTGGTAGGTGCGGCCCTGGCGGTGCGAGGCGACGGCGATCGAGTCGCCGAGCAGGGGATCGCGGCGGACCTCGGAGGTGGTGACGGTCCGCTCCAGCGGGCGGTGGTCCACCGCGTCGCGCACGGTGTCGTCACGCAGGTCGTAGTAGACCAGCTCACGGCCGTCGGCCAGCCGGGTCGAGGTCTTCTTCACTGCCGCACTCCTCTGCACCCACCAATCACCCAACACAATCAAACATAACACATCACAACCCACCACCCCACGCCGCTCATCACAATCAAACAAAGAACATCACCAGAAGTGTTCAATTACTGAACGCGGAGGCGTAGGTTCCGCTCCGGATCAGTTCGCGAACGAAGCGAGTGCTTAATGCAAACCCCCACATACCTAGCAGCAGAACTTCGGCTCCCCACCAACTGGCTCGACTACACGATCCTCGGGATCTACTTCGTCGTCGTCCTGGGGATCGGCTTCGCCGCCCGCCGTTCGGTCAAGACCAGCCTGGACTTCTTCCTGTCCGGCCGCTCGCTGCCCGCCTGGGTCACCGGCCTCGCCTTCGTCGCGGCCAACCTGGGCGCCACCGAGATCCTGGGCATGGCCGCCAACAGCGCCCAGTACGGCGTCTACACGACCCACTGGTACTGGATCGGCGCCATCCCGGCGATGGTCTTCCTCGGCCTGGTGATGATGCCGTTCTACTACGGCTCGAAGGTCCGGTCGGTCCCGGAGTTCCTCCTCCTCCGCTTCGACAAGGCCTCCCACCTGCTCAGTTCGATCCTGTTCGCGGTGGCGGCCATCCTGATCGCCGGAGTGAACCTCTACGCCCTCGCGATCGTCGTCGAGGCCCTGCTGGGCTGGCCGGAGTGGGTGGCCATCGTGGTGGCCGGCTTCTTCGTCCTGGCGTACATCACCCTGGGCGGTCTGTCCTCGGCCATCTACAACGAGGTCCTCCAGTTCTTCGTGATCCTGGCCGGCCTCATCCCGATCACCGTGCTGGGCCTGAAGAAGGTCGGCGGCTGGGACGGCCTGTCCGACTCCCTCTCGCAGTCACGGGGCGCCGACTTCATGACGTCCTGGGGCGGAACGGGCATCGGAAGCGACAACCCACTGGGCGCCAACTGGCTGACCATCGTCCTCGGCCTCGGCTTCGTCCTGTCCTTCGGCTACTGGACGACGAACTTCGCCGAGGTGCAGCGCGCCCTGTCGGCGAAGAACCTCTCGGCGGCCCAGCGCACGCCGCTCATCGCCGCCTTCCCGAAGATCTTCATCGTCTTCGTGGTGATGATCCCGGGCCTGGTGGCCGCGGTCCTGGTCCCGAAGATCGGCACGCCCGAGTCGGACCTCCAGTACAACGACGCGATCCCGTACCTGATGCAGCAGTTGCTGCCCAACGGCGTCCTCGGCATCGCGGTGACCGGCCTGCTGGCCGCCTTCATGGCCGGCATGGCGGCGAACATCTCCTCCTTCAACACGGTCTTCACGACCGACATCTGGGGGAAGTACGTCGTGAAGGGCCGCGAGGACGCGTACTACGTGCGCTTCGGCCGCCTGATCACCGTGATCGGCGTGCTGGCCTCGATCGGTACGGCGTTCCTGGCCTCGTCCTTCTCCAACATCATGAGCTACCTCCAGACGCTGTTCTCCTTCTTCAACGTGCCGATGTTCGTGGTCTTCATCATCGGCATGTTCTGGAAGCGGGCGTCGATGAAGTCCGGCTTCTGGGGACTGATCGCCGGTACGACCGCCGCGATGGTGAACTACTTCGTCATCTACAAGCAGGGCATCATCGACATCCCCTCCGACCAGGGCGCCAACTTCGTCTCCGCGATCGCGGGCTTCGTGGCCGGTGCGGTGGTCATGGTCGCGGTGTCCCTGTTCACGGCCCCGAAGCCGGTCAGCGAGCTGCAGGGTCTGGTCTACGGCACGACGTCGCCCGGCATGTCCGAGCCACCGGCCAAGGGCGACGACGCGTGGTACCGCAAGCCGGCGCTGCTGGGCTGGGGCGCGGTCATCCTGGCCGCCGCCTGCTACATCCCGTTCTCGTTCTGATCGCGGGAGGATTGAGAGAGCATGTCTGATTCCTACTCCGACAAGAACGTCCAGGACGAGGTCTCCGAGCTGGAGACCAAGTCCGTCACGGCCGCGCGGCTGTTCGACATCCGGCGGATCATCGGCGGGCTGTTCGTGGTCTACGGCGTCATCGTGATGATCGCGGGCTTCGTGGCGTCCGACGACGAGATCGACAAGGCGCAGGGGGTGAACATCAACCTCTGGACCGGGCTGGGGATGCTGATCCTCGGCATCTTCTTCCTGGCCTGGCTAAAACTCCGCCCCACGGCTCCGCCGCCCCCGCCACTGGAGGACGCCCCCAAGGAGTGACACCACCCTGTTGACGCCGGGGTGGTCAGGGCCCCGGCACGGGTGTGAACGCGGGGTAGGTGACGGTGGCACCCGGCGGGGGTGCGGGCCGGGGGTGGGTGACGCGACCCGGCGCTGGCCGGGCGCCGCCGCGCCCACCCGTGCCGCCCCAGGCGGCACATCTGCCCGCGGTTACGCGGGAATGTGCCGCCCCCACCCCGCTCAACCGCCGGAGGTGCTCGCGCGGTCCAGCAACCCCGTCCGCGCCGCCAGCGCCGCCGCCTCCAGTCGTGAGCCCACCCCGAGCTTCATCAGCACCCGCTGGACATGCGTACGTGCCGTGGACGGTGCTATCCCCATCCCCGCCGCGATCAGCCGGGTGTCCTCGCCGTCGGCGACCCGGACCAGGACCTCGACCTCCCTCGGCGTGAGCATCTGCAGCAGCCGTGCCCCCTCGTCGTCGGGCTGTGCCGCCGGATTCAGCAGTTCCCCGAACGCCCCCTGCAACAGCGCCGGCGCCACCGCCGCCTCCCCCGCCCGCGCCTTCATGATCGCCCGCTCCACGCCCTCTATGCGCTCGTCGTGCCGGACGTACCCCGACGCCCCCGCCGCGAACGCCGCCGCGATCCCGCGAGGGCTCGGCACCGGTCCCAGCACCAGCACCGCCACCTGCGGACGCTCCCGCTTGATCCGCACCACCGGATCGAAGATCCCCGCCTCGGCCGGCGCCGCCGTCCCGAGCAGGCACACCTCCGGCGCCCGGCTGATCACCAGCTCCGCCGCCCCCGCGGCCGGCGCCGCCGCGGCCAGCACCCGGTGCCCGCGCAGCTTCAGCGCAGAGGCCAGCGCCTCGGCGAGCAATCGGTGATCGTCGACCACCATGAGCCGTACTCCCATAGAGCAACCCCCCAGTCACCCAGACCCCCGGCATGCCCCCGGAAGCTACACGCTAGCTGGATCTCGCGCTGCCGCTACCGGCGAGAATCGCCCCGGATCACCGAATCCCACCCCAATACGCCCCCGCGCAGCGCCCCGCCCCCACGAGAACGGCCCCGCCCCCGCAGGAAGCGGGAACGGGGCCGAAGGACACTCAAGGGCACCCAAGGGCACCAAGAGGCACCGCGGACTCAGCCGCTCGTGCCGAACCCGATCGCCAGGTACTCCTTCTCGTCCGCACTGGTCGGCTCGCTGGCGTACACCTGCGACATGTACAGGTGCCCCTGCGAGTAGAGGATCTCGGAGTAGTCCGGCGACATGCTGGACTCCACGTCCCGCACCGCGTCGGTCGCCGGGTTCTCCAGCAGCGTGGTCTGCTTGAACGACCCGCCGTCGATGCTGACGATCTGACCGCCCTTGTCGTACGGCGGCCGCTTGTAGGCGATCACGTTGCTGCCGTCCATGCGCAGCGGAGTGATCGTGTAGTCCTCGCCGGCGTCCGCCCGCTGCCCCGTCTGCTTCCCGGTGGCCAGGTCGAAGGCGACGACCTCGTTGGTCCGGCTGTAGGACTCGCCGCTGCCCTCGTGCTCCTCGGTCGGGATGTAGAGCCGGTTCTCACCGACCGCGAGCCCCGTGCAGTTCTCGATCTTGGTGATCGTGTCGCAGCGGGCCGCGAACTGCTCGCCGGGGACCGAGATGCGGGTGCGCAGCTTGCCGGTCTTGTTGTCGATGGAGAAGAAGTCCGAGATGCCGCTGCCGTCACCGGCGGAGTCACCGACGTCGGCGGCCACGACCAGCGGGTCCGTGGAGACGACGCCCGCGTACTCGATGCCCTTGGCCATCTTGTACTCGGAGATCACCTTCCCGCTCTTCGGGTCGATGGTCTGGATGTTCAGCTGCCGCGCGTCGTACGACCCGCACTTGCGCACCGCGACCATCTTGTCGCCGCCGCCGTACCCGGCGTCGTAGCAGGAGTCGGTCGCCTTCGGGGACCAGAGGACGTCGCCCTTGGCGATGTCGAAGCCGACGCCGCCCTCGGTGCTGCCGGCCGCGACGGTGTCGCCGCTGATCGTGACGTTGCTGAAGTTGATCGGCTGGTCACCGGCGGTCTTCGTCCACACCTTCTTCCCGGCGTCCAGGTCCAGGACGGCGACCTGGGTGCAGCCGTGCGAGGGCTCGGCCTTGGTCGGCATGGCGGGCTGGTGGATGACGACCGTCTTGTTGTCGTCGGTGACGTGCTGGCTGGCCGCGCAGACCGGACCGGCGAGCTTGATCGACCACTGCTTGCTGCCCTTGTCGGGGTCGTACCCGACGACCTCGGCGATGCCGCTCTTGGCGTACACCTTGTCGGTGAGCCAGGAGCCGGAGACGACGACGCTGCTGTCGTCCTTGCTCACCGCGGGCGCGGGGACCTGGAAGAGCACCTTGGCGGCGGGGTCGGAGGGGACCTTCTCCGTGCCGGCGGAGGACTCGCCGCCGTCGCCGCCCTTCTCGTCGGTGCCGCCCTTGCCACCGGTGCCCCCGCTGGAACTGGCGGTGTCGTCCTTGCCGCCGTCGTCGGAGGACTTGGCGTACCAGACCCCGCCGCCGATGATCAGCGCGATCGCGACGACGGCCGACACGATGATCGCCAGCTGCGCGTTGATCTTCCGTCCGCCGCCCGGCCCGCCGGGCTGGGGCTGCATCGGCACGGTCGCCTGCGGATAGCCGTACTGCGGCTGCCCGGGCTGACCCGGCTGCCCGTACGCCGGCGTCGGCTGCCCGTACGGCCCCGGCTGCCCGGGCTGCTGACCGGGGTAGCCGTACCCCGGCTGGGGCTGCGGCGGCGTCTGCGGATACCCGTACCCCGGCTGCTGCTGCGGCGGTCCCGCCGGCGGAGTGGGCGGAGTAGCGGGCGCCTGCGGCGGCGTCTGCGGGTAGCCGTACCCCGGCTCGGGAGCCTTCCCGAAGTGGGGCGGACCCCCCGAGGGCGGCGTGGGCGGCTGGTTGGGCGGTGGCGGGGGCGGCGGCTGGCTCATGGCGTGACTACCTCGGGGAAGCGGGGACGACGGGGAAAGAGTCGGAGGGAGCGGCGAAGAAGGTCACTTGCCGTAGGCGAGCATCAACTTCTCCTTCGACTCGTCGTTTCCGGTCAGGCGGGTGGTGGAGATGTAGAACCGCCCGTCGACCCAGTCGATGTCCTTGGAGTAGAAGCTGTTCTCGATGTCCGCGACACCCTGCGGGTTCTGCAGCAGCTTGGCCGGCGCGTGGCCGCTGCCGCCGGTCGGGATGGAGACGACCTGGCCACCCGCGTCGTAGGACGGCTGGACGTACGCGATGAGCTGGTCGCCCTCGACCTTCAGCGGCATCATCGACTCGTCCGCGGGGGACTTCGTCCGCCACTTCTCCTTGCCGGTGGCGAGGTTGATCGCGACGATCTCGTTGGCGCCGCTGGTCGCCTCGGTCGGCAGGTAGAGGGTGTTGTCGGCGACCGCGACGCCGGAGCAGCCCTGGAGGTCGCGTTCGAGGATGGCCCAGCCGCACTCGGGGGCGAAGTCCTCGTCGACGCCGACCTGTTCGAGGACCTTGCCGCCGGAGGTGAAGGTGGCGATGTTCCAGACCTTCTTGTCCTCGTTGGTGGCGTAGACGACCAGCGGGTCGACGGAGTAGGCGCGGGCGACCCGCCAGCCCTTGTCGTACTTGTAGGTCCACAGGACCTTGCCGGTCTTCGGGTCGAGTCCCTGGATCTCGTCGTGCTCGTTGTTGCCGCCGGCGCCGCAGGAGGCGACCTGGACGAGCTTCTTCGCGCTGCCGGCGAACCCGGCGGGGAAGCAGGCGTCGCCGTACCGCTTCTTGTCGTACAGCTTCTTGCCGCTGGTGACGTCGTAGGCGGTGCCGGACTGGGAGCGGCCGACCATCAGCGTCGTGCCGCTGACGGAGAGTTCGACGGAGAGCGTGGAGTCGAACAGCTCGCCGTCGGCGATGTCCTCGGTCCAGCCCTTCGCACCGGTGGCGAGGTCGATCTCCTGGAGCTTGTTGCACTTGGCGCGGTCGCTGGAGCCGCTCATGTAGGCGACGATGATCTTGTCGTTGGCCGTCTTCTCCGGGGTGACCGCGCAGATCTTCTCCGGGAAGGCGATCGGGTCCCAGGTGGGCTTGCCGTCGCCGACGTTGTAGGCGAAGACCTGCTTGTACGCCGCCTTCACCGCGGCCTTGTCGGTGATCCACATGCCGTTGGCGTCGGCGCCGGAACCGGGGGCGTCGGGCGCCTCCTTGTACCAGAGCACCTTGGACTCGCCGGCCTGGCGGCCCTCGTTGAGGTTCTCGGGGTCCTCGCCGCCGTCACCGCTGCCGTCGCCGGGGTTGACCGGGGCGTCGCCGCCGGAGCCGGAGGGCTTCGGGTCGTCGCTCTTGCCGGCCACCGGCTTCTTGTCCTTGTCGTCACCGCTGTTGGCGGTCACCGCCCACACGCTGCCGCCGATGACCAGCAGGGCCGCGACCGCGGCGCCGACGACGAGGGCGGGCTTGCCCTTGAAGGGGTTGCGGGAGCCGGGGCCGCCGGGCGGCGGGGTGCCGGGTCCGCCCGGGTACTGCGGCTGCGGGTAGCCGTAGCCGGGCTGCTGGCCGTACGGTCCCGGCTGCTGGGGCTGGGCGTAGGGGCCGGAGTTGTACGGTCCGGGCTGCCCGTACGGTCCCGACTGTCCGGGCTGCTGCTGCTGCGGGTAGCCGTACCCCGGCTGGGGCGGCGGGCCGGACGGCGGGCCCTGCGGGGGCGGCGGCGTCTGGGGCGGCCCCTGCGGGGGCGGCGGGGTCGGCGCCCCGAAGCCTCCCGGCGGTGGGTCCTGCGGTGCTCCGAAGCCACCCGGCTGCGGTGGCTGGTTGGGCGGCTGGCTCATCAGCGCGTTCCCCCTTATGACTCACTGATTTTTAGCCACGACCCGGGGTACGCGCTGCCCCCGCGGTCGTCTCAGGCGATCGTCCGGACTGTCGCGGACAGTCCTCCGAGACACTCCTCGGACGGCCTTTCTATCACCCGCGGCCGACAGCCCACCGGGCCGCGTCCGCCCCTGTTCCCAAGGGAGAACCGGCCCGTGATGCCACTGTTACGCGCCTTCACGCCCTCTTCACGCCACCCGCGCCCCCTGCGCGCAGGGCTCCGGGGGCCAAGGGCTAGGCGTCCTCGGCCAGTTCCAGCCAGCGCGTCTCCAGGTCCTCGCGCTGCCCGGCCAGTCCGCGCAGCTCGGCGTCCAGTTCGGCCACCTTCGCGAAGTCCGTGGCGTTCTCGGCGATCTGCGCGTGCAGCTTGGTCTCCTTCTCGGAGACCTTGTCGAGCTGCCGCTCGATCTTCTGGAGCTCCTTCTTGGCGGCGCGTGCGTCGGCGGCGCTCTTCTCGGGCACGTCGGCGGCCGGCTTCCGCACCGGGGCGGGAACGGCCGCCGCGGCCGCCTCCTCCATGCGCCGGCGCCGCTCCAGGTACTCGTCGATGCCGCGCGGCAGCATCCGGAGCGCGCCGTCGCCGAGCAGGGCGAAGACCCGGTCGGTGGTCCGCTCGACGAAGAACCGGTCGTGGGAGATGACGATCATCGACCCGGGCCAGCCGTCGAGGACGTCCTCCAGCTGGGTCAGGGTCTCGATGTCGAGGTCGTTGGTGGGCTCGTCGAGGAAGAGGACGTTGGGCTCGTCCATGAGGAGCCGGAGCAGCTGGAGCCGCCGCCGCTCACCGCCGGAGAGGTCGCCGACCGGCGTCCACTGCTTCTCCTTGCCGAAGCCGAACGTCTCGCACAGCTGTCCGGCGGTCATCTCGCGGCCCTTGCCGAGGTCGACGCGCTCGCGGACGCGCTGCACGGCCTCCAGCACCCGCCAGGTGGGGTCGAGCTCGGCGACCTCCTGGGAGAGGTAGGCCAGCTTGACCGTCCGGCCGACGCGGACCCGTCCGCTCACCGGCTGCTCCTCGCCGTCGCTGCGGGCGGCGTCCCTGAGGGCGCGCAGCAGGGAGGTCTTGCCGGCGCCGTTGACGCCGACCAGGCCGATGCGGTCGCCGGGGCCGAGCTGCCAGGTGACGTGCTTGAGCAGCACCTTGGGACCGGCCTGGACGGTCACGTCCTCCAGGTCGAACACGGTCTTGCCGAGCCGGGACGAGGCGAACTTCATCAGCTCGCTGCTGTCCCGGGGCGGCGGCACGTCGGCGATCAGCTCGTTCGCGGCCTCGACGCGGAAGCGCGGCTTGGAGGTACGGGCGGGGGCGCCGCGCCGGAGCCAGGCCAGCTCCTTGCGGACCAGGTTCTGCCGCTTGGTCTCCTCGGTGGCGGCGATGCGCTCGCGCTCGGCGCGGGCGAAGACGTAGTCGGAGTAGCCGCCCTCGTACTCGAAGACGTCGCCGCGCTGCACGTCCCACATGCGGGTGCAGACCTGGTCGAGGAACCACCGGTCGTGCGTCACGCAGACGAGCGCGGACCGGCGCTCGCGCAGGTGCCGGGCGAGCCAGGCGATGCCCTCGACGTCGAGGTGGTTGGTGGGCTCGTCGAGGACGACGAGGTCCTGCTCCTCGATGAGCAGCTTGGCGAGCGCGATCCGGCGCCGCTCGCCACCGGAGAGCGGCCCGATGACGGTGTCGAGCCCCTGCGGGAAGCCCGGCATGTCCAGCCCGCCGAACAGCCCGGTCAGCACGTCCCTGATCTTGGCGTTGCCGGCCCACTCGTGGTCGGCCAGGTCGCCGATGACCTCGTGCCGGACGGTGGCCTCGGGGTCCAGGGAGTCGTGCTGGGTGAGCACGCCGAGCCGCAGCCCGCCGGAGTGGGTGACGCGGCCGGTGTCGGGCTCCTCCAGCCTGGCCAGCATCCGGATCATGGTCGTCTTGCCGTCGCCGTTGCGGCCGACGACGCCGATGCGGTCCCCTTCGGAGACGCCGAGGGACACGCCGTCGAGGAGTGCACGGGTGCCGTACACCTTGCTGACGTTCTCGACATTGACCAGATTGACGGCCATTTCTCTCCTGCCTGGGGGACGATCGACCCTCCAGGGTAGTCCCGGCCGCCGGGTGCCTACGATCCGAGCACCGTCGCCCCCGCCGCCGGCCCCGACGCCGTACGCACGTCACGGCAGGTGCCCGACGCCCGCAGTACCCCGGCGATGTCGGACGCGGAGCCCGCGTCCGGGGCGAGGAAGGCCGTGGTGGGGCCCGAGCCCGAGACGAGGGCCGTCAGGGCGCCCGCCGCGCGGCCCGCCGCGAGGGTGTCGCCCAGTTCCGGGTGGAGGGAGAGCGCGGCGGGCTGGAGGTCGTTCGAGACGGCCACCGCGAGCGCGGTGGGGTCGCCCTTGGTGAGGGCGTCCAGGACCGCCTGGTCGGCGACCGGCTCCGGGATGTCCAGGCCCTCCGTCAGCCGGTCGAACTCGCGGAAGACGGCCGGCGTCGACAGTCCCCGCCCGGCCAGCGCGAACACCCAGTGGAACGCGCCGCCGACCTCCAGCTCGGTCAGCTTCTCGCCCCGCCCGGTGCCCAGCGCCGCCCCGCCGACCAGGCTGAACGGCACGTCGCTGCCCAGCTCGGCGCAGATGGAGAGCAGTTCGTCGCGGGAGGCGCCGGTGCCCCACAGGGCGTCGCAGGCGAGCAGCGCGCCCGCGCCGTCCGCGCTGCCGCCGGCCATGCCGCCGGCGACGGGGATGTCCTTGGCGATGTGCAGGTGCACGTCGGGTTCGCGGTCGTACCGCTCGGCGAGGGCCAGCGCGGCGCGGGCGGCCAGGTTGGTGCGGTCCAGGGGCACCTCGGCGGCGTCGGGGCCCTCACAGGTGACGCGGAGCCCGCCGGCATCCGGGACCGCGGTGACATCGTCGTACAGAGAGACGGCGAGGAAGACGTTGGCGAGGTCGTGGAAGCCGTCGGGGCGGGCGGCGCCGACCGCGAGCTGGACGTTGACCTTGGCGGGGACGCGGACCGTCACGCTCACTTGCTCGTCACTCCTTGTGTTCGGCGATACGCGCGAACTCTTCCACGGTCAGCGCCTCTCCGCGCGCCTGCGGCGACACGCCCGCGGCGACGAGCGCGGCCTCGGCGGCCGCGGCGGACCCCGCCCATCCGGCGAGGGCGGCCCGCAGCGTCTTGCGGCGCTGGGCGAACGCGGCGTCGACGACGGCGAAGACCTCGCGTTTGGAGGCGGTGGTCTTCAGCGGCTCGGTCCGCCGGACGAGTGACACCAGCCCGCTGTCCACGTTCGGCGCGGGCCAGAAGACGCTGCGGCCGATGGCGCCGGCCCGGCGGACCTCGGCGTACCAGTTGGCCTTCACGGACGGCACTCCGTACACCTTGTTGCCGGGCCCGGCGGCGAGGCGGTCGGCGACCTCGGCCTGGACCATGACGAGGGTGCGCTCGATGGTCGGGAAGGTGTCGAGCATGTGGAGGAGGACGGGCACGGCCACGTTGTACGGCAGGTTGGCGACCAGCGCGGTCGGGGCGGGGCCCGGCAGCTCGGTCACCTGCATGGCGTCGGAGTGGACGAGCGCGAACCGGTCGGCGCGCTCCGGCATGCGGGCGGTGACGGTGGCGGGCAGGGCGCCGGCGAGTACGTCGTCGATCTCGACGGCGGTGACCCGGTCGGCGGCCTCCAGCAGGGCCAGGGTGAGCGAGCCGAGACCCGGTCCCACCTCGACCACCACGTCGTCGGGGCGGACCTCGGCGGTGCGGACGATACGGCGGACGGTGTTGGCGTCGATGACGAAGTTCTGGCCGCGCTGCTTGGTGGGGCGCACGCCGAGGGCGGCCGCGAGTTCGCGGACGTCGGCGGGGCCCAGAAGGGCGTCGGGGGTGGGGCTGCTCACCCCGCAAGGGTATCCGGGGGCGACGGCGGCTCCGCCGGGGTCGTGCGGCGGGGCCGGGGGGGGCGGGCCCGTCAGCCCCGCAGCCGGGCCCCGCAGTGCGGCCAGGAACCGGCGCCGGCGCGGACGTACAGCTGCTTCGCCCGGTACGTCTGCTCCGCGGCGGTCGCGTCCTGCGGGCGGCCCTCGCCGCCGACGCTCTGCCAGGTGTGGGTGTCGAACTGGTAGAGGCCCCCGTAGGTGCCCGAGGGGTCGACGGCGTCCGGGCGGCCGCCCGACTCGCAGGCGGCAAGGCCCCGCCAGTTGAGGTGGTCGGCGCCCCGCACGGACGTGGGGCGGGGGCGGGTGCCGACCAGGATGATCTGCGCGCGGGGTTCGCGCACCAGCTCGGTGCGGAGCCGGCGGGGCTTCTGCCGGACGCCGTTGACGGTGCGCAGGGCGTAGGTGGTGCGGCGCAGTCCGGGCTGTCCGGCCTGCTGGACGACCTCCGTGCCCCGGTACAGCGAGGAGTCCTCCGCCCGTCGTACGTCGAAGGGGACCGGGTCCTCGCGGACCTCCTGGGAGCCGGTGATCCGCAGCACGGTGACGGTCTGGCCGTCGCGGGGGAAGCCGGTCGCGGGGACGGAGGTGGTGTCCTCGCCGCGCAGGGTGACCCCGGCCGCCTCGACCGCCTCCCGCACGGTCGCGGCGTTGGTGCGGACGGTGCGGGCCCGGCCGTCCGCCATGACGGTCACCACCCGCTCGGTCCGCACCGTCAGGGCGAGGCCCTCGCGGCCGATGCGCCGGGAGCCCTCGGCGGACAGGTAGGCGCCCTCCGCCCGCACGCCGAGCTGCCGCAGCGCCCCGTCCACCGTCTCCGCGGTCGTCCACACCTGGCGCCGGTGGCCGTCGAGGGTGAGCAGGACGGGCCGCCCGTAGCGGACGGCGACGTCCTCGCCGCTGGTCAGCGGGGTGCCGGGGGCCGGCACGATCACGTCGTGGGCGCCCACCTCGACGCCCTCCTGCGCGAGCAGTTCGGTCACGTCGTCGGCGAAGGTGTGCAGCGTGCGCGGCGTCCCGTCGACGGTCAGCTCGACCGCCTTGTCCTTGGCGACGAAGGCGGTGGTGCCGCCCGCGAGGAAGGCCACGACCAGCGCGCGGGGCAGCAGCCGGCGCAGGGAGCCGTCCACGCGTCCGGCCTCCCGCGCCCGGCGCCGCCGCTCGGCACGCCCGTCGCCCGGCGTGCGGGCCGACGGGAGGACGGCGCCGTACGGCAGGGTCGGCGCGCTGTGCACGTCGTACGGGGCGAGGTACTCGTGTCCCTCGGAGACCTCGGTGGTCTCGAACTGCGTTCTGCTCACGCCGACACGCTCCAGGGGTCCGGATCGGGCCCCCAGAACCTAGCGGAGCGTTCGTCACTCTCCAAAGCGACGCGACTACGCAGCGTGGCGCAACCTGCCGCTGATCAGTAGCCGAAGGCGCGGGCCGTGTTCGCGGCCAGGGCGGTCGCCAGGGTGTCCTCGTCGACGCCCCGCACACCGGCCATCGCCCGCACCGTGACCGGCACCAGGTAGGGGGCGTTCGGGCGGCCCCGGTAGGGCATCGGGGTCAGGAACGGCGCGTCGGTCTCCACCAGGACCAGCTCCAGGGGGGCGACCGCGAGGGCGTCGCGCAGGTTCTGGGCGTTCTTGAAGGTGACGTTGCCGGCGAAGGACATGTAGTACCCGGCGCGGGCGCAGATCCCGGCCATCTCGGCGTCGCCGGAGTAGCAGTGGAAGACGGTGCGCTCGGGGGCGCCCTCCTCCTTGAGGACGCGCAGGACGTCGGCGTGGGCGTCGCGGTCGTGGATGACCAGGGCCTTGCCGTGCCGCTTGGCGATCTCGATGTGGGCGCGGAAGGACCGCTCCTGCGCCTCCTTGCCCTCGGGCCCGGTGCGGAAGTAGTCCAGGCCGGTCTCACCGACGCCCTTGACCTGCGGCAGCGCGGCCAGCCGGTCGATCTCCGCGAGGGCGTCGTCGAGCGCCGCGTCCCCTCCCGGCTGCCGCGCCCCCTGCCTCGACCAGCCGTCGGGGTCTCCATGGACGATGCGCGGCGCCTCGTTGGGGTGCAGCGCGACGGTGGCGTGCACGGCGTCGTGCGCCGCCGCGGTCTCGGCCGCCCAGCGGGAGCCGGCCAGGTCGCAGCCGACCTGCACGACCGTCGTGACACCGGCCGACGCGGCCTTGGCGAGCGCCTCCGCCACGGTGGCGGACTGCATGTCGAGGTGGGTGTGCGAGTCGGCGACCGGCACCCGGAGGGGCTCGGGGAGCGGGGGCGCGTCGTTCTTGTCGGAGCGTCCCGAGGCGTTCGAAGGCATGCCCCGATCCTACGAAAGCCGCCGCCCGTTCCCCGAGGGCGTCAGCTCGCCCGGCGGTGGAGGTGGAGGGCGTGCAGCAGGTCGCCCAGGTGCCAGTGGCGGCGTTCGGCGGAGAGCCCCGCCGCTCCGGGTCCGGGCGCCTCGGGCACCGGCGGCACCTCCAGGGGACCCGCGGCCGGCACCCGGTGCAGGCCGTGGTCGGTGCCGCGGACCGAGGCCACTCGCCCGGGCCGCATGATCCGCACGACGTGGTTGTCGCAGTTGGCGCAGGTCGGCCGGGTCAGCGGGGAGGGCACGACGCGGCCGTCCGCGACGTAGCGCACGTACTCGTTGCCGTCGGCGTCCTTGTGGTGCTCGATCTCGAAGGACTGCTCCCAGCCGTGCCCGCAGCGCATGCAGGCGAAGGAGTACGACTCGTGGACGACGGCCGTGGCCCCGGAGGGTATTCCGGTCCGTGCCGCGCTCTCACTCATGCTCATCCCGGCTCCTTCGGTTCGTTCGCCGTTCCTTCCTCCAGTGGACTCCTCCACCCGCCGGAAAGCACCAGGCAGTGCCGAGTGTTTGAGCTGATTTGGGCTGTCCTTGGCGGAAGGGCCCGCAAGGTCAGGAACGGGTCAAGCGCGGCCGGATCACGCCCCCGCGTTCTTCGCCGCCACCACCGCGTCGAACACCTCCCGCTTGGGCACGCCCACCTGGACGGCGACCGCGGCGATCGCCTCCTTGCGCCGCTCCCCCGCCTCCTCGCGCACCCGCACCCGCCGCACCAGTTCCCCGGCGTCCAGCTCCTCGGGCCCGCGGTCCGGGGCGCCCTCGACGACGACGGTGATCTCGCCGCGCACGCCCTCGGCGGCCCACGCGGCCAGCTCGCCGAGCCCGCCGCGCTTGACCTCCTCGTAGGTCTTGGTCAGCTCCCGGCAGACGGCGGCCCTGCGGTCGGTGCCGAAGGCCTCGGCCATGGCGGCGAGGGTGTCGTCGAGGCGGTGCGGCGCCTCGAAGTAGACGAGGGTCCGGCGCTCCTCGGCGACCTCGCGCAGCCGGGTCAGCCGCTCGCCCGCCTTGCGGGGCAGGAAGCCCTCGAAGCAGAACCGGTCGACCGGCAGCCCGGACAGCGCGAGCGCGGTCAGCACGGCGGACGGGCCGGGTACGGCGGTGACCCGGACGTCCCGCTCGACGGCGGCGGCGACCAGCCGGTAGCCGGGGTCGGACACCGACGGCATCCCGGCGTCGGTCACCAGCAGCACGCGCGCGCCGCCCGCCAGCTCCTCGACCAGCTCGGGTGTGCGGGCGGACTCGTTGCCCTCGAAGTACGACACGACGCGCCCGCGCGGGGTGACGCCGAGCGCCTGGGTGAGCCGGCGCAGCCGCCGGGTGTCCTCGGCGGCGACCACGTCGGCGCCGGCCAGTTCCTCGGCGAGCCGCGGCGGGGCGTCCCGGACGTCGCCGATGGGGGTGCCCGCCAGTACAAGGGTTCCAGTCACGCCCCCATCCTCCCAGGGGCGGACGGGCTTCCTTCCGCGGGACGCATCGGGCGGGTGGGGGCCATGCGCGGGACGCGCACAGCACGGTTCCCTACGATGGCGCGGTGACCAGTACCGCGTCCTCCACGGACACCCGGCAGGACCAGGCACCGCACGACGAGCGGCCCGCCTGGCAGCAGCGGCTGCGCCGCTTCGGCTACCCGGCGGGGCCCGCGGCCGGCGACGTCGGCGACCGGCTGGTGCCGCCGTACACCAGCCCCGGTCCGCGCCTGTGGGCCTTCCTCGGCCTGTCGAAGCCGCTCACCGGCCGGATCCTGCGCTGGTCGGCGTGGGGCGGGCCGCTGCTGGTGGCGCTCTTCGCGGGCGTGCTGCGGTTCTGGAACCTGGGCGGCCCGAAGGCGGTGATATTCGACGAGACGTACTACGCCAAGGACGCGTGGGCGCTGATCCACCGCGGCTTCGAGGTCAACTGGGACAAGAACGCCAACGACCTGATCCTGAACTCGGGCGGCGACGTCCCGATCCCGGCGGACGCGGCGTACGTCGTGCATCCGCCGGTCGGCAAGTACATCATCGGCCTGGGCGAGGTGCTGTTCGGCTTCGACCCGTTCGGCTGGCGTTTCATGACGGCCCTGCTCGGCACGTTGTCGGTGCTGCTGCTGTGCCGGATCGGACGGCGGCTGTTCCGCTCGACCTTCCTCGGCTGCCTGGCAGGCGCGCTGATGGCGGTGGACGGGCTGCACTTCGTGATGAGCCGCACCGCGCTGCTGGACAGCGTGCTGATGTTCTTCGTGCTGGCGGCCTTCGGCTGCCTGGTCGTCGACCGCGACCGGGCCCGCGGGAAACTCGCCGCCGCGCTGCCGGTGGACGAGGACGGCCTGGTCCGGCCGGACGCGGGCATCGCCGAGACGTTCCGCTTCGGGTGGCGGCCGTGGCGGCTGGCGGCGGGGCTGATGCTGGGTCTGGCCGCGGCCACCAAGTGGAACGGCCTGTACATCATGGCCGCCTTCTGTGTGATGGCGGTGCTGTGGGACGTCGGCACCCGCCGGGTCGCGGGCGCCGAACGGCCCCATCTGGCGGTGCTGAGGCGCGACCTGGGCTGGGCGTTCCTGTCCACGGTGCCGGTGGCGCTCGCGACGTACGTGCTGTCCTGGCTGGGCTGGATCCTCTCCCCCACCGACGGCTCCGGCGGCTACTACCGCGACTGGGCGGCGAACGACGGCGCGAACAGCTCCTGGTCCTGGCTGCTGCCCGACTGGTGGCGCAGCCTGTGGCACTACGAGACCCAGGTGCTGGAGTTCCACACCAACCTGACCTCGCCGCACACCTACCAGTCGAACCCCTGGAGCTGGCTGGTCCTCGGCCGCCCGGTCTCCTACTTCTACGAGTCGCCGTCCCCCGGCTCGGACGGCTGCCCGGCCGACGCGGGCGAGAAGTGCGCCCGCGAGGTCCTGGCGCTCGGCACGCCGCTGCTGTGGTGGGTGGGGTGCTTCGCGCTGCTGTACGTCCTGTGGCGCTGGGCCTTCCGCCGCGACTGGCGCGCTGGCGCCATCGCCTGCGGCATCGCCGCCGGCTATCTGCCCTGGTTCCTGTACCAGGAGCGCACGATCTTCCTCTTCTACGCCGTCGTCTTCCTGCCCTTCCTGTGCCTGGCGGTGGCGATGCTGCTGGGGGCGATCATCGGCCGCCCGGGCTGCGGCGACGCCCGCCGCGTCGCGGGCGCGACCGGGGCGGGCGTACTGGTGCTGCTGATCGCGTGGAACTTCATCTACTTCTGGCCCCTCTACACCGGCACCGCGATCCCGATGGACGACTGGCGGTCGCGGATGTGGCTGGACACCTGGGTTTAGCCGGGCGGTCGGCAGGGCGGTCAGGGTGAGGGGTTCCGCCCCTGATCCCGACCGCCCTGCGGGTGGGTGTCGCTCGTACGTCAGTTGCAGAAGTTGAGGATGGGGAGGAGGCCGTTACCGCACTGGAACTCGTCCCCGTCCCCGCCGCCTCCGTAGGCTGGGGCGGCAGTCGTGGCGACGTGTGTGGCGGGCGTCGCGGCCACGGCGGACGTGGCAGTCGCCACCCCCGCCACGCAAGCGATGCCCACGGCGGCACTCACCACGAGTGCTCGGGCTCGGAGGGAAACTGCCTTCTTGGGGTGAGGTGTTGTGTTCATGGACTCACCATGCACACCCTCGCGATCAGTTGCTCACCGAGGGCATCCGAGCGGGTGAGCCACCGTTAGGGGCCTCATCTCCATTCGGCCACCATCCGGAAACATCCGTACCGCCGGTCACGCCCTGCACATAGAGTGCGACCCACAAGTGCTTCTGAACGCGTTCAAGTCGGCGCGCGGAAGGCCGACGGGGAGACGGGGAGGGGACTGCCGATGGGCAGGGGGGTGAAGGTCGCCGTCATAGGCGGCGTGTTCGCGGTGATGGTGGGCGGGGCCGGGTACGGCGCGTACAACGTTGTCTCGGCGCTGGACGGGGACGGGGGGTCCGGCGCCGCCGGGGCGTCGGTCAAGAGCGGGCCGCCGAGCGGGGACGAGGTCGAGGAGACGGCCGGGAAGTTCTTCACGGCGTGGGAGAAGGGCGACGCGGCGACGGCGGCGTCGCACACGAACAACGCCTCGGTCGCCACGACGCTGCTGGCGGCCTACGGTGAGGAGGCGCACATCTCCGGCGTCGAGATCACGCCCTCCGCCGCGGCCGGCGCGTCCGTGCCGTTCACCGTGAAGGCGAAGGTGTCGTACGAGGGCACGACCAAGCCGCTGACGTACAAGAGCACCCTGAAGGTCGTGCGCGGTGAGACCAGCGGGCGGGCGCTGGTGGACTGGCAGCCGTCCGTCGTCCACCCCTCGCTGAAGGACGGGGACACGCTGGTCACGGAGGAGTCGGCGACCCCGCAGATCGAGGCCGTCGGGCGGGACGGCGAGGTGCTGACGAAGGAGAAGTACCCGTCGCTCGGACCGGTCCTCGCCACGCTCCGGGAGCGGTACGGCGCCGACGCGGGCGGCACCCCGGGTGTCGAGCTGGTGGTCCGGCACACCGCCCAGGAGGCCCCCGACTCCCCGTTGCTGACGCTCAGCAAGGGCGAGCCGGGCAAGCTCCGCACGACGCTCAGCGCGGGCGTGCAGGCGGCGGCCGAGAAGGCCGTCAAGCGGTACGGCGAGTCGTCCGTGGTCGCGGTCAAGCCCAGCACGGGCGAGGTGCTGGCCGTGGCCAACAACCGCGCGGACGGCTTCAACGCGGCCTTCCAGGGACGCGTCGCCCCCGGCTCCACCATGAAGATCATCACCGCCGCGATGCTCATCGACAACGGCGTGACCTCGATGAACGAACCCGCCCCCTGCCCCAACACGGCGACCTGGCAGAGCCAGACCTTCAAGAACCTGACCGGCATGAAGCCGAACGAGGGCGCCACGCTCGCCAACACCTTCATGCGGTCCTGCAACACGGGCTTCATCAAGCTCGTCGACGAGGACCCGCTCTCGGACTCCTCGCTGACCCAGGAGGCCCAGGAGCGCTTCGGGCTGGGCGGGGACAACTGGCAGACCGGCATCGTCTCCTTCGACGGCAAGGTCCCCGCGTCCGGCGGCCCGGACCGCGCGGCCAACGCGATCGGCCAGGGCGAGGTCCAGATGAACCCGCTGAACATGGCCTCGGTGACGGCGACCGCCATCACCGGCGAGTTCCGCCAGCCCTACCTCGTCTCCCGCGACCTGGACGACCGCGAGTTCGCCACCGCCAAGGGCCTGCCGCAGAACACCGCCGCCCAGCTCAAGCAGATGATGCGGCTCACCGCCACCCAGGGCACCGGCCAAGAGCCCATGGCCGGCCTCGGCGGCGACATCGGCGCGAAGACCGGGTCGGCCGAGGTCGACGGGCAGACCACGTCCAACAGCTGGTTCACCGGCTTCCGCGACGACGTCGCGGCGGCGGCGATGACCGAGGAGGGCGGCCACGGCGGCGACGCGGCCGGCCCGATTGTCGCGGACGTGCTACGAGCGGGGGGCTGAGACCGATCGGCCGTGCTGAATGCCCCTACTGTGGTCGGGTCGTTGGAAGCATGAGGCAACGAGGGCACCGAGCGGCCCGGGATCCGGGCGCCGAAGAGAACGGAACGCAGTGAGCAGCAGAAGGGGCGCCGGCGAACGGCGCAGGACGACACCCGCCGTGATCGGTGGGGTGGCCGCGGTGGTCGTGGCCGGTGCCGGATTCGGCGCCTACGCGATGTTCGGCGGGGAGTCCGGCGCCGAGGACGACGCCAGGACGAAGTCCGCGGCGGCCGATGAGGTGAAGTCGGGCCCCCTGACGGCGGCCGAGGTCACCTCGACGGCACAGGGCTTCCTGACCGCGTGGCAGAAGGGCGACACGGCCGGCGCCGCCGCCGCGACCGACGACGCGGAGGCCGCGAAGGCCCTGCTCACCGGCTACGCCAAGGACGCCCGGATCAAGGACGTCACCCTCACCGCGGGCACCCCGGCCGGGGAGAAGGTCCCGTTCTCCGTGAAGGCCACGGTCGCCCACGGGAAGACCACCGCGCCCCTGGCGTACGACAGCGCGCTGACCGTCGTGCGCCGGGCCGGCGACGGCGAACCCCGCGTCGACTGGCACGCCGCCGTCGTCCACCCGGAGCTGAAGGACGGCGACAAGCTGGTCACCGGCGAGGCCGGGGACCCGCCGGTGAAGGCACTGGACCGGGACGGCGCCGAGATCACCGCCGCGAAGTACCCCTCGCTCGGCAGCGTCCTGGACGGCCTGCGCGAGAAGTACGGCGACAAGGCCGGCGGCACCCCCGGCATCGAACTGCGCGTGGTCCGCGGCAAGGAGTCGAAGGCGGCGAAGGCCGCCGACAAGACCCTCCTTGAGCTGAGCAAGGGCACCCCGGGCACCCTGAAGACCACTTTGGACCCCGCCCTCCAGGCCGCCGCCGAGAAGCAGGTGGACGGCAAGGAGCGCGCGTCGGTGGTCGCCCTGCGCGCCTCCACCGGCGAGGTCCTCGCGGTCGCCAACGGCGGCCACGGCTTCAACACCGCCTTCCAGGGCTCCCTCGCCCCCGGCTCCACGATGAAGGTCGTCACGGCCTCGATGCTCATCGAGAAGAACCTGGCGTCGATGGACAAGAAGCACCCGTGCCCGAAGTACTTCACCTACGGCGGCTGGAAGTTCCAGAACGACGACAAGTTCGAGATCAAGGACGGCACGTTCAAGGCGAGCTTCGCCCGCTCCTGCAACACCGCCTTCATCAGCCAGGCCCCGAAGCTGAAGGACGACGACCTGACCCGCCAGGCGAAGGAGGTGTTCGGCCTGTCGATGAACAACTGGTCCGTCGGCGTGTCCACCTTCGACGGCTCCGTCCCGGTGCAGAGCGACGCCCAGATGGGCGCCTCCCTGATCGGCCAGGGCGGGGTGCGGATGAACCCGCTGAACATGGCGTCGGTCTCGGCGACCGTGAAGTCGGGCAGCTTCCACCAGCCCTACCTGGTCGCCCCCTCGGTCGACGGACGGGCACTCGCCACCGCCTCCCGCACCATGTCGGCGGGCACGCTGGCGCAGTTGCGCGAGCTGATGTCCTACACGGCGGCGTACGGCACCGCCGCGGAGGCGATGGCCGGGGTGAGCGGTGACGTCGGCGCGAAGACCGGCTCGGCGGAGGTCGACGGCCAGAAGCAGCCCAACGGCTGGTTCACCGCGTACCGGGGCGACGTGGCCGCGGCGGGCGTCGTCCAGCAGGGCGGCCACGGCGGCGAGACCGCGGGTCCGCTGGTGGCGGCACTGCTGAAGGCGAGCGGCTGACCGGCCGGCGCGGTCCGGACCCGCGGCCGGTGGCTCAGTGGGCCACCGGCTGCGCCGCGGCGGTGTAGGTACGGCGCAGGAAGCGGATGAGCGGCTTGGTCTCGAACTGGACCACCGAGCAGCCCTGCGGGGAGTGGAACTCGACGACGGCCTGCACCCGGCCGCACGGCCACACCCGCACCTCGCCGGTCCCGGTGGGCGCGCGCAGGCCCTGTTCCAGCAGGTCGCGGGGGAAGGTCCACACCCGGGAGCCGGGGGCGAGCCCCCGCGCGGGCAGCGCGACACTCACGGATCGCGGGTCGTGGTCGGGGTCGTATCGCAGGACGACGGGTATCGCTCCGCCGTCGTCCTGGCCGGGGAGGTCCGCGTCCGTCAGGATGTGGGCTCGTGCGTACTGCTCGACTACGGACATCGGATGCCCCTTACGCTCTGCCACCTGTGCGAAAGCTGTGCGTCCACCCCCACTCCAATGTCCCATATTTCCCCGTTCACGCCCTCCGGGCCGAATATCACATGTGAGATCAGCCTTTACCTCGCTCTTGCGAATCACTCGCAACTGGTCCCTATCATCGAACCGTGCATGTACCTGACGGATTCATCAACGCCCCGACCTCCGCCGTCACCGGCGTCGTCGCCGCCGGCGCCATCGCGGTCAGCCTGCGCGGCGCGCGCCGTGAGCTGGACGAGCGGACGGCGCCCCTGGCCGGGCTGGTCGCGGCGTTCATCTTCGCGGTGCAGATGCTGAACTTCCCCGTCGCCGCGGGGACCAGCGGACATCTGCTGGGCGGCGCCCTCGCCGCGATCCTCGTGGGCCCCTACACGGGCGTCCTGTGTGTCTCCGTCGTCCTGCTCATGCAGGGCATCCTCTTCGCCGACGGCGGGCTGACCGCGCTCGGCGTGAACATCACGGACATGGCGATCGTCACCACGGTCGTCGCCTACGCCCTCTTCCGGGGCCTGGTGAAGGTCCTGCCGCGCACCCGCCGCTCGGTCACCGTCGCCTCCTTCGTCGCCGCCCTGGTCTCCGTACCGGCCGCCGCCCTCGCCTTCACCTTCCTGTACTGGATCGGCGGCACCACCGACATCGCCATCGGCAAGGTCGCCACCGCGATGGTCGGCGTGCACGTGCTGATCGGCATCGGCGAGGCCGCGATCACCGCGCTGACCGTCGGCGCCGTCATCGCCGTACGCCCGGACCTGGTGTACGGGGCGCGCGGCCTGACCCGGCCGCTGAAACTGCGCGTGAACGGCGAACTCGTCGACGCCCCCGGCGCGGAGCCGGCCCCCGCCCCCGCCGCCGCCCGCTCGCACCGCAAGCTGTGGATCACCGGCCTGGTCACCTCCCTCGTCCTCGCCGGCTTCGTCAGCTTCTACGCCTCCGCCAACCCCGACGGCCTGGAGAAGGTCGCCGCCGACAAGGGCATCGACGAGAAGACCGAGGAGCACGCGAACGCCGACTCCCCGCTCGCCGACTACGGCGTCGAGGACATCGCGAACGCCCGCGTCTCCGGCGGCCTCGCGGGCGTGATCGGCGTCGGTGTCACGGTCGTCGCGGGCAGCGCGGTGTTCTGGGCGGTGCGCAGGCGGCGCAGCGACGACGCCTCGCCGACGAACACGGACACCACCGTCTGACATGGGCGCCGGCCACGCCCATCGGCTCTACCGGCCCGGGGACTCCCCCGTGCACGGCCTGCCCCCGCACACCAAACTCGCCGCCACGTTCGCCTTCGTGATCGTCGTCGTGTCGACGCCCCGCGAGGCGATGTGGGCCTTCGGCCTCTACGCGCTGCTGCTCGCCGCGGTGGCGTACGCGGCCCGCGTCCCGGCGGGCCTCCTGCTCAGACGGCTGCTGATCGAGGTGCCGTTCGTCGCGTTCGCGGTGCTGATGCCGTTCGTGGCGGAGGGCGAGCGGGTCGAGGTGCTCGGCATGTCGCTGAGCGTCAGCGGCCTGTGGGGCGCCTGGAACGTGCTGGCCAAGGGCACCCTGGGCGTCGCCGCCTCCGTACTGCTCGCCTCCACCACCGAGCTGCGCTCCCTGCTGCTCGGCCTCCAGCGGCTGCGGCTCCCCCCGCTGCTGGTGCAGATCGCGACCTTCATGATCCGGTACGGGGACGTGATCGCGGACGAGATGCGGCGGATGCGGATCGCCCGGGAGTCGCGCGGCTTCGAGGCGAGCGGCGTCCGGCACTGGGGCGTGCTCGCCAAGTCGGCCGGCGCGCTCTTCATCCGCTCCTACGAACGCGGCGAGCGCGTCCACCTGGCCATGGTCAGCCGCGGCTACGCCGGTTCCATGCCGGTCATCGACGAGGTGACCGCGTCCCGGGCGCAGTGGTCGTACGCTTCCCTGCTCCCGGGCGCGGCTCTCGTCGTGTGTTTGCTGGGATGGACCCTTTGAATCCTCCCCCTTGGGTCGCAAGGGGGATTCCTGGCTCGCGCTGCTCGATTGCCCAGCGGACGACCGAGACTGACACGCTCAACACCAGCCGGGTTGAGACCAGCCCGGTTGACAGCAATGACACAGAGGTGGTGCAAGCTTGGCTCTCGCATGCACCGGCCTGTTGACAACGATACTCATCCGCAAGCTGGGAGGTGGGCGTTTTGATGACACCCTCGCTGGAAGTTTCCGGCCTCGCCTACGCCTACCCCGACGGGCACCAGGCCCTGTTCGGCGTCGACTTCTCCGTCGCCCGTGGTGAGCGGGTCGCGCTGCTCGGGCCGAACGGTGCGGGCAAGACGACCCTGGTCCTGCACCTCAACGGCATCCTGACCGGCGGTGCCGGCACGGTCACCGTCGCCGGGCTGCCGGTGGACAAGCGGAACATGGCGCGGATCAGGCGCCGGGTCGGTATCGTCTTCCAGGACCCCGACGACCAGCTCTTCATGCCGACCGTGCGCGAGGACGTGGCGTTCGGACCGGCGGCGGCCGGGGTGAAGGGGCCGGAGCTGGAGGCGTGCGTGGACCGGGCGCTGGCGCTGGTCGGCATGGCGGAGTTCAAGGACCGGCCCCCGCACCACCTGTCCTTCGGGCAGCGGCGCCGGGTGGCGGTGGCGACCGTGCTCGCCATGGAGCCGGAGATCCTGGTCCTGGACGAGCCCTCCTCCAACCTCGACCCGGCCTCCCGCCGCGAACTCGCCGACATCCTGCGCTCCCTGGACGTCACGGTCCTGATGGTCACCCACGACCTCCCCTACGCGCTGGAGCTGTGCCCCCGCGCCCTGATCCTCAGCGACGGCGTGATCGCGGCGGACGGCCCGACCGCGGGCCTGCTCTCCGACGAGGCGCTGATGCGCGCCCACCGCCTGGAACTGCCCTTCGGCTTCGACCCGCGGTCGGTGTCGACGGGCGGGTGAGGAATCACCGGCGGCCGGTGGCGGTTGCACCCACTGGCGCGGGCGAGCGGAAGGGACGTACAGAGGTGGGCGTGGACGTGCACGGCACAGTGGCCGAGGGCTTCGAGCCGGTGAGGGACACGTTCGCGGGCAACTTCGCGGCGCTCGGCGACCGGGGCGCGGCGGTCGCCGTCTACCGGGACGGGCGCAAGGTCGTCGACCTGTGGGGTGGCACCAGGAACGTCGACGACACGGCCGGCACCGAACCGTGGCGCCGGGGCACCGCCCAGGTCGTGCGCTCGGCGACCAAGGGCGTCGCCGCCGCCGTACCGCTGCTGCTGCACCAGCGCGGGGAGCTGGACCTGGACGCGCCGGTGGGTGAGTACTGGCCGGAGTTCAAGGCGCACGGCAAGGAGCGGGTGCTGGTCCGGCACGTGCTGAACCACCGGGCCGGGCTGCCGGTCCTGGACCGCCCGCTCACCGCCGAGGAAGCCCTCGACCCGCTGCGCGGCCCCCGGGCCGTCGCCGCCCAGGCGCCCGTCTGGGAGCCGGGCACCGACCACGGCTACCACGCGCTGACCTACGGCTGGCTGCTGGACGAGCTGGTCCGGCGGGTGACGGGCGGGCGGGGCGCCGGGGAGTGGATCGCGGACGAGATCGCCCGGCCGCTGGAGCTGGACCTGTGGGTGGGGCTGCCGGGCGCGGAGGAGGCGGCGGGCCGGACCGGGCGGGTCGGGCGGCTGGAGAACCCCGGCCCGGGGCCGTCCGGGACCGGCCCGCGGCTGCGTCCCAAGCGCGCCGTCACCGAGGCCTACGCGGACCCCGGCTCCCTCACCCGCCGCGCCTTCGCCGCGATCACGCCGTTCCCGGACCAGAACGACCCGGCCTACCGCGCGGCCGCCCTCCCGGCGACCAACGGCATCGCGACCGCCGACGGGCTGGCCCGCTTCTACGCCGCGCTGATCGGCGACGTGGACGGGGTGACCCGGCGCGTGCGGCTGTTCGACCCGGCGACCATGGAGCGGGCCCGGGCCGAGGAGTCCGCCGGGCCGGACCGGGTGCTGGTCGTGGGCACCCGCTTCGGCCTCGGCTACATGCTGCACGGCAGCGCCTCGCCGTTCCTGTCCCCCGGCTCCTTCGGCCACCCGGGCCGCGGCGGCGCCCTCGGCTTCGCCGACCCGGAGGCCGGCGTCGCCTTCGGCTACGTCACCAACGGCTTCCGCAAGACGGTGACGGCGGACCCGCGGGCGCAGGCGCTGGTGCGGGCGGTACGGGAGTCGCTGCGGCGGACCGGCTCAGACGTGGATGGGGTGTGACGTCCGCCCGGACGCAGCGTCGATCTCGTCGTGCGCCTTGGTGAGCAGCTGCATCGCCAGCTCGTTCAATGCGCGTGCCCCCGCGACCTCCTCGCCGACCCGTGGCTGCTGGGAGTCGATCCGGTGCCGGCTGGCGTGGCCGTGCCCGCGGACCTCGGTGCCGTCGGGGAGCCGCACCATCGCGACCGCCCGCGTGTGCTGGTCGTCCTCCATGAACTCCATCTCGACGTGCCATCCCACTGCGGTGTGCATCATGAGGATCACCTCCGGAAGACCTGCTTCCAGGGTGCTCCTACCGGCCGCCGCGCGCACCATGCCGACCGCGCCGGGCTCCTCCTGCGGGACTCACCCCGTGTGCAGCATCAGCCCGATCCCGACGACCAGGAGCCCCGCGGCCGCGATCCGGGGCGCCCCGAACCGCTCCTTGAAGAAGAGGGCCCCGATCGCGGCGCCGACCAGGATCGATGTCATCCCCGGCTCACACAGTGATTGACATGACCCGACCCAAGTTAGGAAGGGCCGCCGTCACACCGGGCGAGCCCGCAGCGATCTACTGCCGCATCTCCCACACCAGGGACGAGGACCAGACCGGCGTCGACCGGCAGGAACGCATCTGCCGGGACATCGCCGAACGCCTCCAGCTCCGCGTCGAGCCCACACACGTCTACGTCGACAACAACCGCTCGGCATGGCAGCGCGACCGGAAGCGCCCCGGTTGGGAAGCAATGCAGGGCGATGGAGGCCGGGGAGATCCGGCACGTCATCGTCTACCACCCCGACCGCCTCATGCGGCAGCCCAAGGATCTCGAAGAGCTACTGTCCATCGCCGACGACAAGCGCGGTCCTGCTCCACGGCGAGGCGAACCGCCGCGATCTCTCCCGCCGCCTCAAGGACGCCCTGCAGGACCATGCCCGCGAAGGCCGGCCACACGTGGGCACCCGACCGTACGGCTACACCCGCGACGGCCGCGCGATCGTCGGGGAAGAGGCAGAGATCGTCCGTGAGGTCTACCGGCGCTACCTGGACGGAGAATCGCCGCTCGGCATAGCTCAGGATCTCGTAGCACGGGGCATCCCCACGTCGAAGGGCAAAGAGTGGAACCCCGAGAACGTGCGGCATCTGTTGTCGTCCCATTCGCGGCCGGGCTGCGATTCCACCTGGGCGAGGAAGTGGCCGTCGGGACGTGGCCCGCGATCATTGACCGCGGGCAGTGGGACGAGGTGCAGCGGCTCAGGGAATATCGGGCCCAGCAGCACCAGGACACAAAGAAGCGCCCGGTTCGAAACTACCTTCTGCGCGGAGTCGCCACGTGCACGTGCGGCGCCCGCATGGGCGGCACGAACAGCGGCCGATATGCCTACTACCGGTGCACCCGCTCCGACAAACCGACCAGCAGAAGTGCAACCGCTCCATCTCGGCCGGGCCGCTCGAAGACTTCGTTCGGGATGTGGCAATCAGCGTCCTGACCAAGCTGGACACCTCCGGCTACGAGCCCGCCACGACCACGCGCCCCGAGGCAGACGTCATCGCTGACGAGAAGGACCGGGAGAAGCTGCGGGAGCTGAAGGAGCTGTGGCTCAACGACGACGACTTCACGACCGCCGACTTCCAGTCGATGCGCGCGCCGATCGTCAAGCGGATGAAGGAACGGCAGCGCAATACTGTGAAGCGCCCTGTGGCCGTCCTGGAGGGCATCGCCGGCCCGGACGCTGAAGCCAGCTGGGAGGGCCTGGAGAAGGCAGAAAACTACGCACGGATGAACGCGATCTACCGCTTCTTGTTCGCGTTCTTGTTCGCGGCAGTGTTCGTTCATCCCCCGACCAGGAAGGGCAGAGTGTTCGACACGGACCGGGTGGACATCAAGCCGAGCCCCCTGGACTGATACTCCAGCAGGACTTTGATGCTTGACCTGGGCAAACGTCTAACCATCGCTCCGCGGACGTAGTCCGGTTCCGCCGCATGCTGACAGCCGCGGGACCGCCCTGCTGAACCATCGTTCGCGTCGTAGACGACCGTCCATACAGATAGGGAAGCACCTGAGCGGCACCTGCTAGTGCTATTGGACCGCTCGTTGGGTCATCGTTCGGCCGGGGTACCTCATTCTTGCTGGGCGAGGCATTTTCTGCTGCAACCTGGATCGTCCTCGTCGTGAGAGCGCGACGCTAGTCCACCGCACGGGAGGCGGATCCGTAGTGGTTGGTCTGGGTGTTGCGGTCTCCCACCTGGACTCCGTGGGCACCGTAGAGGTGTACCGCGTACCGCCCCCGCGATGCGCCGGCGGGATCAGCCGCGTTGAGAACTGCTGCCGCTGCCGCCAGCAGGGCTTCGTCGCGCTGGATATCGGCCTGCTGGAGATACGCCTCAAGTGCCGGCCGCCAGGTGTCGGGATCCGCTGTGTACTCCTCGACCGCGGCCTGGGCTGACCCCCTGCCTGTGAGCCGACGCTTCAACGACTCGCGAAAACCGGTGTACGCGTCCATCACGGCGCTGCTCGCAACTTCGCCACTGCCCTTGCTCACGCCAGCCAGGAGCGCTCCCAGTATCAGCGATATGGGGTCCATTGGTCACGCCTTCCATTGATTCGGTTTACGAGGCCGTTTGCCTCGGCTTTGCATGCTCAGGGAAGTGCGGTAGAAGATCCACGGCCCTATAGGCACCAATCAGCCCATCTAGCTCCGATTGGGTGAAAATGGCACAGTCCTTGCCGCCCAGTTCAAATATCCAGTCGAGGCAGCTGCCGCATGGTGCCCAGCCTTTGGGGGAGACGACAAACAGTGCTACAACCTTCTCGCCACCCCCAGCGACCATGGAACCCAGAGCATTTGTCTCCGCGTGGATGTCGTGACTGCGAAACCGATGCTCCACGTTGCACCCGGTGTAGATCCGACCGCTCTCGTCCATCACGGCACACCCGACTGAAGTAGTGCCGTAAATCAATGCGTGGCGCCGGGAGCGCCATGCATTACTGGCCAATTTATCCTGAATGGCAGCTGTCGGCACGTTTTCCCTTCCGACTAGTTTCGATTGGCAAGATCGACCCATTCTGCTAGGGCAGGCTCCGAAGCCAAGAGGCCGCCTATCGCTGGCACAATTTCAGCCCGCGGCCATCCCTGAGATTCCGTGCGGTTCACCGCGGCGACTACTCTCCCGGCCAGCTCACGTAGATTTGGCTCGGTCAAGCTCACGTCGCAGCGCGCCAGTGTCGTGATGGATTCACGCACTACCCACGGGTGTGGGTCTGTCAGCATGGCGAATACCTGTGTACATTCACCATCGCTTATTCGACCCTTTGGTAGACCAAAGTCGAATTTAGAAGCGACGGCCCAACGGAGCCCTTCATCGAATGAATCGAGTAAATTCAGGACAAGCTCTTCCCGTGTCTTATAGTGGGCGCCGCCGAGCAGGTAAGCAGTGATGTCCTCAATCGTTGAATACCTCCCCTTTGCGCTGCCGATCATCGACGTTTGATCGAGGTCAACTATTGAGGAAGACTTCTGTTTCTGTAGATCCAAGTCAAGATTCAGCAGTTCGAGATTCGTTCTCACCAAACTTGGGTCAGATGTCTGCAGACTGGCCGGTTCAATGCGTTTTATCGTCGAGCCATCGCTCTTCATCGCACTCATAAGACTTGGCTGCAGAAATTCGGAAACATCAAGATGACCTATGGGGTCCATCCAAGAGAGAAAGAGACTCATAAACTGCGTGTCGTCGTCACGCAGGGTCTGCAACAATCGCTTGATATTGTCAGCGTCCGTCAGGTTTCCTTGGGAAAGTCCCAGCAAGCAGGAGCTGACCAGCCTTCTCTTTATCCATGGGTCTTCCCGGTCAAGCGCCGCATCAATGAGTGGTCGCAGCCCGGTATGGGTCATGGACAGGGCGGGGCGCCGACAGTGCTGCCAGAGCACCTGCGGGTGCGGGTATTCATAGATCCCTTTCGCACTGTTGTGCGCCACTTGTGCTGTTGAATCGTTTGCGGTTGAGGCAATAGCCAGCATGACGCTGAAGTTCGCTGATGCGCGGGCGTACTCAGCGAGGTCACTATATAGTCGATCTATTAGCCCACCGCCGTCACCAGCAGAAGAGAGCGTATAACCCAGAGCATGGCTGAATGCCCGTCTCATCTGCCAGTCACCAAGCTTCGCAACGGTCGGCGCCAACCGAAGACACATGAGGAGGTCTTCTATTGGGCTGAACGGACGGAAGGTTCTCCTGTTCATTTCTTCTGTGACCGCATTAAGAACCCCGGCGTTCTTGGACTCGGATGCAAGACGCGCTACCAATGAAAATTGATCCAGCTCTCCGGATTCGGTGCCGTCCATGATCGAGTTGGTCGGCTGCCCGGTCGATGCATTGTAGTAGTGGTTGTGCTGAGTGTTATGGTTGCCGAGTTGCACGAACGTGGGGCGGTTCAATCCATCGTGCATCGAGGACCTAAGGTAGATGGGGCGGGTCAATTTCAGCGACTCTGTTGCGCATTACAGTGCTTCGAGGATCCAGCCGATAAGCTGACGTACGGAATCCGTAGAGACTCGCGCGTTTTGGACGTCTTCCCTGATGCTCAGCCCAGCGCGCGTGTAGACGGACGCTGGCGTGCGCCTCGGCACGCCTGTCAGCACCAAAGTGACTGTATGCGTATCGATGTCAAAATTCCGGGCTCGGTGCAGCACAGTGTTGTCTACTTCGTAAACCGTCCCCGCAAGATGCGAAAGGTGGTCCAGGGTTTCCAGCCGGACCTGTTCATGGAACACGAGGGCACCGGGTGGCAGCGTTGCCCGCCCCCGCACGTAGCGGTAATGATCCATCAGCGGTCCATGACGTGAGACGCCAAACCGCTCTTCGCCCAGACCGCCAAGCAGGACGCGTGACATGAATGGCCACACGTGGTCGTGAATGTTTTCGATCTGCTCTTCTTCATTCTTCCTTCGGCAGGGCTCCCAAACGTGCAGACGCAAGGCGATTTCCGGGCTGCGTTCAAGCACCAATTTAGTGAACCCATTGGCGTGGACAGAACTCCGGTTCGCTACCGAATCCAGTGCCGCATCCTTATTAAGGATTGCTTGCAGATACTCAATAAATTCGTGGCGCCGAAGATCTGCCAGTGCCTGGAACGTGTGGCGTGGGTGGATAGACCCATCGGCTGAGCGGACACGCGAGATGATCTCCAAGTAACCCTCGCATTGATGGCGCGTCGGGCAGGTGGCCATGAGAATACTCGCCGACCTTGCCGTGTGGTAGCCCTCACGAATTTGATACTAGTGTGACCACTGTGGGAATAATTAATCTCTGTGGCTGATGGGAACGAAGGCGTTGAATGAGATCGCCATCGGCGATGCGTGATGGGGGCTCGTCCGTGATCGTGTCAGGCATGTCGCGGTGGCCAATGTGGTGTGCGCGTTCGGCGCGAAGTGGCGCATACGTCGTCGAGTAAGCGCGCGACTTGTTCAGGATGTGACCCCGGTACCCGAGCGTGTGGGCCCAGGTGCGCAGGTGCATGGGCACGTACGCGGGCAGCCCGCCGAGGCGTCAGCAACTCCGCATGATGGCGCGGACATGTCGGCCCAGGTGGTGAGCCTGTGGTCGGTGCCGGCACCTGTCTCGGCCACCCCTTTGGTGACGTACTTGGCAACGTACGCGGCTACGGCGTCATCTTCGGGCCCGTCGCCGTCGGCTCGCAGCTGCCGGACATCGATCTGGGCGCCCCAGCGCAACACCAGCTCACCCACGGCAGGGCTGTGGGGTGTGCGGACCAGGACCCGGCCAGCCGAAACCCGCACGGCATGGGTGAGCCGGTCGGCAGTTCCCCAGGCCGGTGGGTCATCAGCCACTCCGTCCGGGCCGTCGAGCCGGACGACGGCGTGCAGGTGGACGGCCGCCCGCCTCTGATACTCGGTGACGCGGGCGAAGGACAGCCGCGCGTGCTGGGCGAGGCGGGACTGCACGATGCCAGCCGCGGTGGCGAGGCGACGCCGGACGTCGATGACGACCTGGTGGTTGGTCGAGTACCGGTAGTTCTTCGACTGCTCGGCGATGCTGTGGTCGCGGGTGGGGACCAGGGTGCCGTCCACGATCAGCACGGTGTCCTTGCGGAACCGCTTGCGTTGCTGGAGAGCGAGCGCGGGTCCGAGGTGGTCGATGATGCGGTCGGCCGCGGACTTGGGCACCCCGAAGAGCGGCGCCAGCTGGCGCAGGGTCAGGTTCGTCCGCCAGTACGCGGCGACCAGCAGCACGCGGTCCTCCAGCGGCAGACTCCACGGCCGGCCCTTGAGCACCGGATCTGCGCCCTCGCGCCTGAGCGCGTTGATCAGCCTGCCGAACTGACGCGGGATCAGCCCGCTGAACGGGGCTATCCAGGAGAGCTCCGACGCCGTGATCACACCAGTCACTGCTTGATCATTCCACTGCTGCAGACCCTCCCTGCTCGAACGCGATGCGGCAGCGTTCAACCTGCTCGGCCACGTGCTCCATGAACCAGTGCGTGATCTCGTAGGGGATGACGTGCTCGTCGTGGCTGTGGATGTGGACGGTCGGCTCCAGGTCCGGTATCACCGCCACCGGGAAGGCCACTCCAGGCAAATGTGCTTCCGCGTGGGGGATCTCAGCCCTCGTGGCCGGCGCCGGGACGGCCTCGCTCAGCTCCACACACCATGCGTCGTCCGGCAAGGCGTAGTGGAACTGGACGGCATAGTGACGGCCTGCATGAACGCGCAGCTCTGGCATGTTCGAAGGCTGTCACAGCCCCGCGTCGGAGTCTCGTGAGTATCCCGCTCGACACCCGGCGCGGGCTCCAGCCAGCCTTTGCGGGACAGCCTTTAGTCGCGCGATCAATCGGAGTGCGTCACGGGTGACCAACCCGACGCGCGCCGAACACACGCTGACGCTAACCGCCTACGAGTGGGTAAGGCCTGGCAACCACTGTAGGACCTTCGCGATCACCCACCTATCGCGCAGAGTTACGTGCCGCGAAGGTACGAAAGCCTTCGAAGTCCTCTAGGTCCACGAGATCGTCTGCTCCTCCTCGTGAGCCTCACCGGCCTCGGTCCACCGATGTATCACGATCCCCTGAAAGGCGAATCCTAGGCCCGTTGCTGCTACTGGAAAATCAAAGTGCGAGCGAGGGAGGATGCTCGATGCCGTCATGTCTCCGAACGTGATTGGATCCTCCCCTTCCGAAGCAGAGCGAAGCCTCAGCACTACATCTTCCGCGACCGTGTCGCCCAGATTCTGCACGCGGAGGCGTTCTCTCACTGACTTCATTTTCACTCGCCCACGATTATCGGTCACCGGCTCTCGATCGTAGAGATAAGTGGACCGCAAAATCGCTCCCGAAACCGAGGCAGGAGCCTCAGCATCCTCGTAACTCAGATCACTCAAATCGTAGGCGTCACGTTCTAGGCTTCTCCGCACTTTGGTGACGAGGTCATCTGGGGAGACATAAGTTCCCGTCAGACCGTACTCCTGCATTTCCAATCGGAATGCACTCAGCGCTTTCAGCTGATCAGGATCATGGTTGCGCGGAACAGAACCTTCGGAAAAGAAGACATGAACCGCAGCACCACGTTCACGAGCCCGGAGAATCTCCTCTGCTGTACCAGAGGCTGCACGAGCGGTCGCCTTCCCAAGACGACTATTGAATACCGCAACTACAATGTCCGCCACATCGGCAAACTGCTCATTAATCTCCTGCTGAGCATCATTACGCCCCACCATCGGAACAGCGTCCAACTCCCACCGCAACGGCAGCATGTGAACCTTGCGTCGCAGCGTGTGATCGCTGTTCCAACTACGAATTACATCCTCAACGAGGTCACGCTCGGAGGCCGTGTCGCCCGGAGACGCGATCAAAACGCTCAATGTGATCGTTTGCAGAGCCATGAACAACAGAGTAGGGGAACGCACTGACGGCGAAGGGGTGCATCACCGAAAAGGCGAGCAATCGCGCTACCGACCAGGTCACACCGCCGCTGCCACCTGGGGAGAGAGGCCGGCATCCCCAGAGGCACCTTCCGCCACAATTAGGGCATTTATCCGATTCGCCCCACTAATTGCGCCCTCAGCTTGCTGACCCCTTCGTTCGATCTAACTTGCGTCCAAACAGCCGCACCTCACCACGAGTGTGTGCTAAGCCTAATGACATGGCTGACTACGAACTGGCTCACCCCCTATACCTCGACGTGCAGATGATGGTTAGTTTCCTTGCCTACCTTGAGGGAGGAGTGCACCTCTCCAGCGAGCAGACCGTCCAGAAGGAAAAACTTCGGGCGGGAAAGCCAAACCACGAGGGCGAGATGAAGCTACCTTCCTTGGGGGCGCTTCTGGGATTGGAAGCTTCTCTTAGCGCGGAAGGCGGCCACCCTGTTGCCGAGACTGCTGAGACCAGAGTGGCACGTCACCACACCGCAGCCAGCCTTTTCAATGGGCTATATGCTTTTCTTCACCAGGACAATGCGATCCTGGCACTCGAGAACCGAGACCAGTTGGCCGCTGTTACACCCGGCACTTTCGTAAGACTCTCAGGCCGGTACACGGGTAATCCCCTGGAGGAAATGCTGGCCATCCTCACTCAGGCGATGTCGTACATGGGAGACATTTCTCAAAGTGTTGAGGAAAAGCGCTCCCAAAAATCTGCGAACCGCAAGTCAGGGAACCCGCAAAATCGCGAGCAAGCAGGCCAGAACGAAGCACACCCATACGCCGAGATGGCGGAGCAGTTCCGGCAGTTCGAACAGAGTATCGAGATGAGGTTCATGAGGAAGATGAAGGAAGAGTTGGAGTCGTCGCCCATTCATGACGTTGTTCTTGAAACCGCATCAGGAGTTAGGGCGGTTCTGACTGTGTCGTCAGAATACTACGATGCCGCCGTTGCGGAAAAGCTCAGCTCGGGGGACTTCATCGTCTTGGGCAAGGTCACCCGCGTGGTACGTGAGGGCGAGTCTATTAATCTTTCGCGTCGAACTGTCGTGGGGAAAATGGAAGACATGTCAGGCTCTGTGACCGACGCCATGACCAATATCCCGGGATTCAACTTGCAGTCCAACGAACCGTTCGTGAGGTACCCAGCAGTCCAAATTTTGCCGATGGCAATTTTTGTTTGAATTCGTCTAGCCCATCTCAACAGCAAGCGGGGCAGTCGCCGGTAGCGGCGGTGCCGACCTCACCGCCGCTACGGTCAGAGTGTTCTGAGGAACCTCTCCACATCTACCAAGTTAACACCATGGCGATCTTTCGGATGTACCACAATAGTCAATTTCCGAGATACTATCTCCTCGCGCGATGAGGCAACGAATGATAGAGCGATCATTTTAATCAGACTTGTTCGATCCAGCGACCCCACTCGCGCCAACTCTGAGCCTATTACAGGAATGGCTACCGGATCGAGCCCGCCATGGATTCTGACTGAGTTCCAAGCCGCCGTGAGGCTCGCCCAGAGCGCATCCACGGAGCAGCTGACTCGCAAGTCATTCCTCATGTACCCGTAGGCTACGGCATAGAACCGTTTTTCTGAGCGCTCAAGCATAATCGTTGTTCCTATTGGGTACCGACCTCGCTTACCCCTCCGCTTATTCTCGACATCTTCTGACGCGCTCAGTTGAATTCCAGACAACCGTCTACTTAGATCAAAATCAAGATCCCCGGTGGAGCCGGTATAGTATTTTTCTTGAAACTGGCCTTGCACGCTGCGAGGGCTGATTACGATCCCACCCTCAAGGTCGGTATCAAAAGTGTCCGTGAAGCCGACAATCACGTTCTCTGGCTCATTCAGTACATCTCCACATTTTACTTGAATTGCAAAATCCGGATACCTATACCTGTGATCTGTTTCGAATTTTGGCCAGGCATGCCAGACACCCACGACGAGACAACTGCTGGCCAGCAACATCAGAATCCATATGTCATGTTGGGTCAGACTTGGCCATACTGCGAGAGCTACCTGAAATGCCGCACTCAGTAAACCGAATGCAGCCAGCGATGCCGATGCAATAGCACCAACGCCTTGTCGCGTGAGCATGACTTCGCGCGCACCCCGTCGCACACGCACCACCCCCTGCTTTCTCGTTCATCGGAGTTTTCTGCGGTGAGCATCCCCAGGAACGCGGTCTGAGACTCTCACGCTGGACAGACGACGGCCTCACGCACAGCGGGAAGCCCTGGCGGTCAATGGCAGGTGACCCAGAGGCACCGGGACGCGAATGTACGAGGGCGCAGGGTCGCTAAGCCCGGCAGCCGTCATGCCCATAGGCAATACAGCCTGATCGAAACTTGACTGAGGACTCGCGCAGGGCGGCGATCGGCGCGAGTTCGGCGCGCGTCTGCGCCCACAGGACGAGTGCGTAGGCGCCGACGGAGAGCACCGCGCCGGCCAGTCCCAGTCCGGCCCGGGGCCGCAGCAGCGCCCAGGCACCGGCGCGGTGGCGGTAGAGGAAGTGCGCCGGCAGGACCGTCCCCTGTACCGCCATCAGCCAGGCGATGTACCCAAGGGAGGTCCCGGAGGCGCGTACGCCGAGCCCGTCGACCACGGTGTACGCCCGATGCTCACGCCGGTGGCGAGGGCCGCGCCGATCGCCGCCCAGTCGGGCCGGCGTCCGCGCAGCCCTCACAGGGCGACGCCCGTCAGTCCGGCGCAGGCCAGCAGGACCCCGGCGGTCGCCCAGCGGTCCGGAACCTCGTGGACGAAGACGGCGGCGCCCACGGTGACCAGCAGAGGCGCGCTGCCGCGGGCGATCGGAGAGGCCTTGCCGAAGTCGACCAGCCGGAAGGACCGCATCAGCAGGGCGTAGTAGGCGATTTGACATCCTCCCCCTCTTAAGGAAGGGGGATTCCAACCCGATTGGGTTGAGGTTCACGGGCGCTCGAACGGCCGGTGGCCGTTGTCACCCCTCCGGCACCGGCCGACCGCCGGGGGCGGGGGAAGCCGCCCTGTCCTGCCGCGACATTGTTCGCTGCGTTCTCATCGGCGTTGCAGGTGAACCCGCAGGACACACAGACGAAGTCGGCTTGGCTCTTGCGCGACTTCTTCTCGATCCATCCACAGGCACTGCACCGCAGGGACGTAAAGGGTGCGGGAACGTCCTCGACCCGGCCCGGAGCCTTGTCCTGCGTACGCTGCCGCAGCAGGCCCCACCCCTGGGCGAGGACCACCCGGTTCAGCCCGGCCTTCTGCCGGACCCTCGTGCCGGGCTGCTCGACCGTCCCCTTCGCCGAGCGGGTCATGTTCTTGATGTTCAGCTTCTCGAACCGGATCACGCCGTAGGTGCGGGCGAGCATGGTCGAGGTCTTCTCGCACCAGTCCTGACGCCGGTCGGCTTCGCGCGCCTTGACTCTGGCGACCTTGGCGTACTCGGCGGTCCTGGCCTCGCTGCCCTTCGGAGCGCGAGCAGCCCGTCGCTGGCGCTTGCGGATCTGCGCCCGTTCCCTGACGGTGAGCTGCGGACAGTTCAGCTTCCGCCCGTCCGAGAGGGCTGCGGTGATCTTCACGCCACGGTCGATGCCGATGACCTCCTCCGTGCCGTGCACGTCGATCGGCTCGGGGAGAACGGCGAACGCGATGTGCCACTGACCGTTGCGGAAGGTGACACGGAACGTCTTCGCGTCGGGCAGGCGGGCACCTTGGCCCTTGCAAGACAGGCGGAAGCGCACCCACCCGCAGCCGGGCACCCTCACCTGCGCCCACCGCCGGTTCAACCTCTGCACCACGACCAAGCGGCCCATGATCTGCCTGCCCTTGGCGTTCAGCTTCGGCGACCCGTCCGCCTCGAACTCTGCGACCCGGCCGGTGCCGATGACGCGGAAGCCTTCGTGCACGTACTTCTTGCGCCACGACGGCTCACCGAAGCCGGAGGTGAACCTGGCGCTCTTGGCCCTGGCGAAGTCCTTCAGGGCCTGCTGCTGCACATCGGCGTTGCCAGCGCGCAGCCATACGTTCTCCCGCCGGGCCTCGGTGAGCTGACGGCACTGCTCAGCGAAACCGGGCGCGGCCCTGCGGCCCCTGTGCCAGTGCGCGTGCTGCTCGACGGCAAGGTTCCACACGTACCGGGCGTGCGCGCAGTGGTCGAGCATGATGCTCGCCTGCTCGCACGTCGGGTACATCCGGAAGCGTGACATGCCGCGAACCTAGCCCACACGTTCCCCGACCGGGCACGCCATCGATCAACATCACCTGTGTGAGTGACCGCTCCCGGCCACCCACCGGCCACAGGGCCCTCAACTTCCGTCACCACCCCCTGTTCGCGCCCGCCCTCAGCGCCCTGGGCGGCGACGCCGAATCGCCCTGGCGGCGATTCGGCCACCCCTGCCCCGATCCCCCGGGAGCGGGCATTCACCCCGGCCGTCAAGCGCCGGGCACCCTGCCCGAAAGCAAGGTGGAGCACGGCGGAGACCAGGAGGTACGGCCAGGCCGCGGCCTTCGGGACCGCCGTGAACGGCAGCAGCGCGAGACCGATGAGCATCCCGCCGCCGGATATCAGCGCGAAGCCGGTGAGCTTGTCCGTGATCCGGTGGGCGATCGCGTTCCAGCTGGCGTGCGTGACGGCGGCGAGCAGGACGGCGCCGGTGACCAGAGGGGTCACGCGGAGCGCTCGCGCACGTCCGCGAGGGTGGCGCCGGCGGTGGTGACGAGGTCCTTGGGCGCCATCGGGAACACGGCGTAGGGGGTGCCGGCGGCGGCCCAGACGACCTCGTGGGCGAGGAGCGAACGGTCGGCGAGGACGCGGGTCGGGTTGCGGTGCCCGAAGGGCGGGACGCCGCCGATCGCGTATCCGGTGGTCTCCCGTACGACGTCGGCCTTGGCCCGCGTGACCTTCTCGGCGCCGAGTTCCTCCCGGACGCGCTCCAGGTCGACGCGGGAGGCGCCGTCCATGAGGACCAGGACGGGCACGCCGTCGGCGGCGAAGATGAGGGACTTGCAGATCTGGCTCAGCTCGCACCCGATCGCGGCGGCGGCCTCGGTGGCGGTACGCGTGGCCTCGGGGAAGCGCCGGGCCTGGGCGGCCAGGTCGCCGAGGCCGAGTCCGCGCAGGGCCTCGGCGAAACGGGGGTGGGCGGCGGAGGCTGCGGAGGCGTCGTCGGTGGTGGTCATGGACGGCACGGTAGCGGTACGTGTAGCCGACATGCGACCTGGTTCCGCGGCGCCCGGTCGGGCCCCCCGCACGGCCACGGTACGGAGGAAGCCGGTGAGGGCAGCCCCGTCCCCACGGAGCCCTCACCGGCTGGTCTGCTGTCCTCCTGTCAGAGGCGGCGGGTCAGGTGCGCACCAGTTCCCGGTCCTCGTCGGGGCCGGAGCCCCGTTCTTCGGCCGTGCGCAGTCCCTCGCCCTCGACGTCCACGTTGGGCAGGGCGCGGTCCAGCCACTTCGGCAGCCACCAGGCCTTCTTGCCGAGCAGCGCGAGCACCGCCGGGACGAGGGCCATGCGGACGACGAAGGCGTCGAAGAAGACGGCGATCGCCAGGCCGAAGCCGATCATCTTGACCATCGACTCGCTGGAGCCGATGAAGCCCGCGAAGACCGCCATCATGATGACCGCGGCAGCGGTGACGACCCTGGCTCCGTGCTTGAAGCCGGTGACGACCGCCTGGCTGGGCTTCTCCCCGTGGACGTACGCCTCCCGCATGCGGGTGACCAGGAAGACCTCGTAGTCCATGGCCAGGCCGAAGACCACGCCGACCATGAAGATCGGCATCATCGACATGACCGGGCCGGTCTCCTCGACGCCCATCAGGCCGGACAGCCAGCCCCACTGGAAGACCGCGACGACCGCGCCGAGCGCCGCCATGACGGAGAGCAGGAAGCCGAGCGCCGCCTTCAGCGGGACCAGGATCGAGCGGAACACCACGATCAGCAGGAGGAAGGCCAGGCCGACGACGAGGACCAGGTACGGCAGCAGCGCGTCGTTCAGCTTCTCGCTGACGTCGATGTTCATCGCGGTCGAGCCGGTGACCAGGGTCTGCGCGCCGGTCTCGGCCTTGATGTCGCCGCCCGCGTCGCGGATGGCGTGCACCAGGTCCTCGGTCTGCACGGAGGACGGCTTGGAGTCCGGGATCACGCTGATCGTCGCCGTGTCGCCGCCCTTGTTGGGGGCGGGCGGGGTCACCGCCACGACACCGTCGAGGCCCTTGATCTCGTCGGAGACCTGGGTGAAGGCGGCCTTCGGGGCGTCGCTGCCCTTGGCGTCGACCACGACCATCAGGGGGCCGTTGAAGCCCGGTCCGAAGCCCTCGGAGAGCAGGTCGTAGGCGCGGCGCTGGGTCGTGGACGTCGGCTGGGAGCCGTCGTCGGGCAGGCCGAGTTCCAGGTCGGCGGCGGGGATCGCGGCGGCGCCGAGGCCGATCACGCCGAGGAGGAGGACGGCGAGCGGGCGGCGGACCACGAAGCTCGCCCAGCGGGTGCCCAGGTTGGCCTTGGCCGGCTCGGTCTCCTTCTTCGCCTCTGCCTTCTCGCCGCCCCGGCGACGGCCCAGGAGCCTGCCCTTCGCACCGGCCGGCTTGACGCGGCGTCCGGCGTAGCCGAGCAGTGCGGGGATCATCGTCAGGGCGATCAGGACCGCGATGGCGACGGTGCCGGCCGCCGCGACGCCCATCTTGGTGAGCATCGGGATGTTGACGACCGCGAGGCCCACCAGGGCGATGACGACGGTGAGGCCGGCGAAGACGACCGCGGAGCCCGCGGTGCCGACCGCCCGGCCCGCCGCGTCCTCGCGCTCACGCCCCTCGGCGAGTTCGGCGCGGTAGCGGGAGACGATGAACAGGGCGTAGTCGATGCCGACCGCGAGGCCGATCATCATCGCCAGGATGGAGGTGGTCGAGCCCAGTTCCAGCGCACTGGCCAGCGCGGTGATCGAGGAGACGCCGATGCCCACGCCGATCAGGGCGGTGAGCAGGGGCAGCCCGGCCGCGACCAGCGAGCCGAAGGTGATGACCAGGACGACCGCGGCGACCGCGATGCCGATGATCTCGGTGGCGCCGGTCTCCGGTACGGCCTGGAGCGCGTCACCGCCGACCTCGACGGTCAGCCCGGACTCCCGCGCCTGCTCGGCGGCGTCCTCCAGGGCGTGCTTGGTGGACTCCTCCAGCTCCATGCCGGAGACGTCGTAGCGCACCGACGCGTAGGCGACGGTGCCGTCCTTGCTGACGGCGTTGCCGGTGTACGGGTCGGCGACCGAGGCGACCTCGGAGCCGTCCGCCAGCTCGTCGACGGTCTTCTCGACGGCCGCCTTGTTCCCGGCGTCCGTCATCTTCTCGCCGGACGGTGCCTTGAAGACGACGCGTGCCGTCGCCCCGTCGGCGCTCTGGCCGGGGAAGCGCTGTTCCAGCAGGTCGAAGGCCTTCTGGGCCTCGGTTCCGGGGATGGAGAAGGACGTGGTGCCGGCGGGCGGGGCGCTGGCCGCGCCGACGCCGGCGAGCGTCAGCAGGGCCACCCAGATCAGGGCGACGAAGTGTCGTCGGCGGAAGGCGAGCCGGCCGAGTTTGTAGAGGAACGTGGCCACGGGGGCGTACTCCCGGTCAGGTCGTGGGAACTTCGGGGCAGGGGGGAACGGCCCGACGACGTGAGCGGTGACGTCAGATGGGGCTCAGCAGGGGTTCAGCAGGGTTCCGGCCGGGGTTCGGCTACAGGGACGTGTCGGTGGTGGAGACGCCGAGTGCGGGGAGGATCACGGCGTCTATGTAGGAGGCGAGGAAGGCCCGGGTCGGCGGCTGGTCGTCCAGCAGCGTGCGGGTGGCGAAGCCGCCCACCATCATGTGGACGAGGAAGTCCAGAGCCGGACAGTCCGGTCTGATCTCGCCGCGGTCGACGGCGCGTTGCAGCACCCGCCGGAACTCCGCCATCTCGGGTTCGATGAGCTGGTCCCGGAACGCCTGGCGCAGGTCCGGGTTCTGGTGGAGCGCCATGGCGACGCCGCGCATCAGCGCGGAGTTCTGTTCCATGGTGCAGTCGTCCTCGCGGGCCATCAGGGCGTGCAGGTCGCCGCGGAGCGAGCCGGTGTCGATGTCGCCGATCTCGCCGGGCTTGTTGTGCCGGATGGCCTTGACGACCAGCTCGGCCTTGCCGCCCCACTGGCGGTAGAGCGTCGCCTTGCTGGACCGGGTACGGGACGCCACGGCGTCCATGGTCAGGGCGTCGTACCCGACTTCCCGGAGCAGGTCGAGCACGGCCTCGTACAGCTCGGCCTCGCGCTCGGGAGTGATCCGACTGCGACGCGCGGTGGCTGCCCCGGTCATCTCGCTCACCCCTCTCCAGTCCACTCTGTCAGAACGACACCGTTTCGTACACGACGAATGTACCCCAGCCGCTAGCGAAACGAAACGGTTTCGTTCGTGTCCTGGGTCACGGTTGTCGGCTCGCCATAAGTTGCCGGTACCCGGCGCCCGGAAAAGCATGGGGTAGGTGAGTTATCTGCGCCTTCCGCACCTCAGTGGCGACCAGCTCTGCTTCGTGGCAGAGGACGACCTCTGGCTCGCGTCCCTCGACGGTCCGGGCCGCGCCTGGCGGCTCACCGTCGACCGCACCAAGGCCGGCCACCCGCGCTTCTCGCCCGACGGCCGGCACATCGCGTACACCAGCTGGCGCAGCCTGGTGCCGGAGGTCCACCTGGTGCCGGTGGACGGCGGCCCCGGGCGGCAGCTCACCCACTGGGGCGGCTTCGACACCCGGGTCTGCGGCTGGTCGCCGCCCGATCCCGACGGCACCACCGCCGTCCTCGCCGTCGCCTCGCACGGCGAGCCCTTCTCCCACCTCACCTGGGCCTACAAGGTCGGCCCCGACGGCGACCCCGGCCGCAAACTGCCCTGGGGCCCGGTCACCGACATCCAGGCCGCCGACCTCGACGGAGAGCGCCGGACCCTGCTGCTCACCGGCACCCCGCCGCACGAACCCGCCGCCTGGAAGCGCTACCGGGGCGGCGCCACGGGCCGGCTCTGGCTGCACGGGGAGCGGCTCCTGCCCGACCTCGGCGGGCACCTGGCCGCCCCCATGTTCGTCGGCGACCGGATCGCCTTCCTCTCCGACCACGAGGGCGTCGGCAACCTCTACTCCTGCGCCCACGACGGCACCGGCCTGCGCCGCCACACCGACCACGACGCGTTCTACGCCCGCAACGCCGCGAGCGACGGCACCCGGGTGGTGTACCAGTGCGCGGGCGACCTGTGGATCGTGGACGACCTCGCGTCCGACTCGGTGCCGCGCCGGCTCGACGTGCGCCTCAGCGGACCGCGCGCGGGGCGGCGCACGTACCAGGTGCCCGCCGCCCAGAACGTGGGCGGCATCTCCGTCGACGAGACGGGCCGCGCGAGCGCCGTCGTCGTCCGGGGCAGCCTGTACTGGCTCACCCACCGCGACGGCCCCGCCCGCACCCTCGCCGACACCCCGGGCGTACGGGTGCGGCTGCCGGAGATGCTCGGCGAGAGCGGCCGGATCGCGTACGTGACGGACGCGGCGGGCGAGGACGCCGTGGAGATCGCCCACCTGCCCCGGGCCACCGGGGGCCGCGCGGCCCGGCGGGCGGCAACCGGAGGGCTCGGCCGGATCCTGGAGCTGGCCTCGGACCCCGCGGGCGACCGCCTCGCCGTCGCCTCCCACGACGGCCGGCTGCTGCTGCTCGACGTCGCGGAGGAGGACGCCGGGGCCGCGGAGGCGCTGGAGGGGGAGGGTACGGGGAGCCCGGCGGAGGACGCCGAGAGCCCCGGTACGGCCGGAGGCGGCGTCACCGAACTGATCCGGTCCGTCAACGGGCCCGTGACCGACCTCGCCTTCTCCCCCGACGGGACCTGGCTCACCTGGTCCCACCCGGGCATCGGACGCTCGCTGCGGCAGATCAAGATGGCCCGGATCAACGGGCAGAACGGGCACGACCCGCTCGTCGTCGACGTGACCGACGGACGCTTCGAGGACGAGAACCCCGTCTTCACCCGGGACGGCCGCTACCTCGCCTTCCTCTCCTGGCGCGGCTTCGACCCGGTGTACGACGTGCACACCGGCGACCTGTCCTTCCCGCTGGGCTGCCGCCCCTACCTGGTCCCCCTGTCCTCCGCGACCCCCTCCCCCTTCGCCCTCAACCCCGAGGGCCGCCCCGCCGCCGGCGGTCTGGACCCCCTGGAGGACGAACCCGGCGAGGGCGGCGCGGTCACCGTCGAGGTCGAGGGCCTGGAGAGCCGGGTGACCCCCTTCCCGGTCGCCGCCTCCAAGTACTCGGCGCTGCAACCGGTCGCCGGGGGCGGTCTGGTCTGGCTGCGCTGGCCGATCTCGGGCGCGCTCGGCGAGACCTTCGCCAACCCGGCCGACCCCAGCGAGCGGCCCACCCTGGAGCACTTCGGCCTGGCCAAGGCGAAGAAGTCCGAACTGGTCGACCACCTCGACTGGTTCCGGGTCAGCGGCGACGGCACCCGCCTGGTCGTGCTCGACGAGGGCGACCTGCGCGCGGTGCCCGCCACCGAGGCCGGCGACAGCGACTCGACCACCTGGATCGACCTCCGCCGCATCCTGCACGTGGTCGACCCGCCCGCCGAGTGGCGCCAGGCCTACGACGAGGCGGGCCGCCTGATCCGCGCCTACTTCTGGGACCCCGGCATGTGCGGCATCGACTGGGACGCCGTGCTCGACCAGTACCGCCCGCTGGTCGAACGGGTCGCCTCCCCGGACGAGTTCGCCGACCTGCTGCGCGAGGTGCTCGGCGAACTCGGCACCTCCCACGCCTACGTCGCCGCCGCCCGGCGCAACGAGGGCCCGGCGCACTACCAGCGCTGGCAGGGCCTGCTCGGCGCCAACTTCGTCTGCCGGGACGGCCACTGGGTGGTCAAGCGCATCCTGCCCGGCGACTCCTCCGACTCCAAGGCCCGCTCCCCGCTGGCAGGCACGGGCATCCGCGAGGGGGCCGTGCTGACTCACGTGGACGGCCGCCCGGTGGACCCGGCGGCGGGCCCGTATCCGCTGCTGGCGGGGGCGGGCGGTACGACGGTGGAGCTGACCTTCGCACCGGCCGAGGGCACCGCGGGACCGTCCCGGAGGGTCGCCGTCGTGCCGCTGGTCGACGAACGCCCCCTGCGCTACCAGGACTGGGTGGCCAAACGCCGCGAGGTCGTCCGCGAGTTGAGCGGCGGGCGGTGCGGCTATCTGCACATCCCCGACATGGGCGGCTCGGGCTGGGCCCAGTTCAACCGCGACCTGCGCATGGAGGTGTCCCGGCCCGCGCTGATCGTGGACGTGCGCGGCAACGCGGGCGGGCACATCAGCGAACTCGTCGTCGAGAAGCTCACCCGCACCATCCTGGGCTGGGACCTCACCCGCGACGCGCAGCCGGTGTCGTACGCCTCCAACGCGCCGCGCGGCCCGGTCGTCGCGGTCGCCGACGAGGCGACGTCCTCCGACGGCGACATGATCACCGCCGCGTTCAAGCTGCTGCGGCTCGGTCCGGTGGTCGGGCAGCGCACCTGGGGCGGCGTGGTCGGCATGACCGGCCGGCACCGCCTCGGCGACGGCACGGTGATCACGGTGCCGATGAACGCGGCCTGGTTCGACGCGTACGGCTGGTCCGTGGAGAACTACGGCGTCGCCCCCGACGTCGAGGCGCTGCGCACCCCCCTGGACTGGGCCGAGGGCCGCTACCCGGTGCTGGACGAGGCGGTGCGGCTGGCGTTGGAGCTGCTGGAGACCAACCCGCCCGCGACACCGCCCGGTTACGCGGACGTACCGGACCGATCCCGTCCGCCCCTGCCGCCCCGGGAGTGAGTACTGGGGCCCGACCGCCGGGACATGGCCGCCCGGGCATGAGAAAGGGCGCCTCCCGTACGACGGGGGGCGCCCCTTCACTTCAGCGGCGACGGATCAGGCGTTGTCGCGGCGCTCCTCGAAGCGGTCCTCCGCTTCCCGGCGACGCGAGGACGGGTCCATCTCGTCCTCGTCGCGACGGCGGTCGCGGTTCTGGAACTGGTCCTTCGCCTGCTCGGCCCGCTGCTTGCCCTGCTGCTGCATGCGCTCGGCCTTGTCCTGGAACTGGTCCTTCATACCCATGTGGGTTCACTCCTGTGGTGATCGGGCCCGACCGCTTCGGCCGGGCGCTCGATCAGATTCACATGAGCCGTGACCGTGCGCATGTCGATCACTTACGGACCGTAGTCCCGCCTGACCGGCCCTGTTCGTCGGCCGCTCCGCCCGCCCCGACCAGCCCCGTGCGGACCCCGTTCAACCGGTCCCCGAACCGCCGCATCTCGCGCTGCCCGACGGTGCCGACGAGGGCCGGCAGGTAGCCGCGCATGCCCTGCATGCCGCGCAGCCACCACTGCCCGTAGACGTGCGCGGAACGGCGCTCGATGCCCTCCACGAGCCGGTCGACCGCCGGGCCCAGCGGATAGGTCTTGTTCGACGGCCAGGGCAGCCGCTGCCGCAGTTCGCGCATGACGTCGTCCTGGTCGGCGCCGCGCACCATGTCCGTGTCGGTCCACGAGAGGTAGCCGACGCCGACCTTCACGCCGCGGTGCCCGACCTCGCCGCGCAGGCTGTGCGCGTACGCCTCCACACCGGACTTGGACGCGCAGTACGCGGACATCATCGGCGCGGGCGTGATCGCGGCCAGCGAGGCTATCTGGAGCAGGTAGCCACGGCTCTCCAGCAGCGCCGGCAGGAAGGCGCGGCCCGTCACCGCCGACCCGACCAGGTTGACCTCGATCACCCGCCGCCAGGACTCCGGGTCGGAGTCGACGAAGGGCCCGCCGCTGGCCACACCCGCGTTGGCGACGACGATGTCGATCCGCCCGAAGCGCTCCTTCACCTCGGCCGCGACCCGGGCCATCGCCTCGTGGTCGGTCACGTCGGCGTGCCAGTGCTCGCTCTCGCTGTGCAGCCGGGCGGAGACCTGCTTGAGCGCGTCGGGCTCCAGCCCCACCAGCGCCACCTTCACGCCGCGCGCGGACAGCTTGCGGGCCAGCAGTTCTCCGACACCCCGCGCCGCTCCGGTGACGACGGCGACCCGCCCTTCCAGGCTCACCCTGCTCATGCGCTCTCCTCGGCGTGTACGGCACGCTCGCTGCGTGCGCTGGTTATGTGGGCGGCGGCGAGCGCCCGTATCTTCCCGGTGACCAGCTCCGGCGCCTCCACCGGCGTCATGTGGCCGAGCCCTTCCAGCTCCGTCAGGCCCACGCAGTTGGGCAGCGCGGCGGCCAGCGACCGAGCCTGCACGGGCGGGGTCAGCCGGTCGGCGGTACCGACCACGACCTCCACCGGCATCCGCAACTCCCTTACCCCGTGGTCGAGATCGAGCAGGTCGAGCACCTGCGACCAGCCGTGACGGACCCGGCGCGGGCAGGCGTGCACGATGCGGGCACAGGCCTCGATCATGTCCGGGCCCGAACCAGGGCCCATCGTCCCGTACCTGAGGATCCGCCGGGCGAGGGGCGTGACCGGCCCGAGCGGCGCCCGGGAGCCGAGGATCCGCCGGGTCAGCCAGGTGCGCACCCGGCCCTGCCCGAGCGGCACCACGGTGGCGGACGCCACCAGCCGCGAACTGCCCGTGCTGCACAGCAGAACGGCCGCCACGTGCTCGCGCACCGCGGACCTGGTCGCCGCGGCCATCACCGTCATCCCGCCCATCGAGTGCCCGGCGATCACCGCCCGTTCACCCGGTGCGAGCGTCGCCTCCAGGACGGCTTCCAGGTCGTCGGCGAGCGGCTCGGTGCCGTACGCCGGGTTCGCCGGGCTGCGGCCGTGGCCGCGCTGGTCGTAGGCGATGACCCGGTGGTCGGCGGCCAGTTCGCGGACCTGCGCCGCCCAGAAGGCGGTCGAGCAGCACCAGCCGTGCGCCAGCACGACCGCGGGCGCCCCCTCGGGGCCGTGCACCTCCACGTGGATCCGGGCGCCGTCGGCGGCGGTGACGGTCAGTTCACGGGCGGGGACGGGCGGGGCGTACGGCCCGGCGGCGCCCCGCAGCAGGCGGCTCACGCGCTCACCTCGGAGACCGGCTCGGCGTCGGCGGCGGGCCGGGCGGCGGGCGCGCGCAGCACCTCGTACTCCGCGAGGTCCACGCGCCGTGTCGCCCGCCGGAACTCGGCGGTCGTACCGGGCCACACGGTGGTGTTGCGGCCGCTCGCGTCCAGGTACCAGCTGGTGCAGCCGCCGGTGTTCCACACGGTGCGCTTCATCCGCTCCTGCACCCGGTGGTTCCAGTTCCGCACGGCGGCCGGGCGGGCGTCGAGGGCGGTGCGGCCGCCGAGGACGTCGATCTGGCGCAGGTAGTCGGCCATGTAGTTCAGCTGGGACTCGATCATCAGGATCATGGACGAGTTCCCGAGGCCGGTGTTGGGCCCGATGACCGTCATGAAATTGGGGAAGCCCGCCGCCGAGGCACCGCGCAGCGCCTCCATGCCGCCCTTCCAGGTCTCGGCGAGGGTCCGCCCGTCCGCGCCCACGACCCGCTCGGCGATGGGCATGTCGGTCACGTGGAAGCCGGTGCCGAAGACGATCACGTCGGCCTCGGCCTCGGTGCCGTCGGCGCCGACGAGGGTGGAACCGCGCACCTCGCTGAGCCCGGCGGCGACCACGTCGACATTGGGCTGGGCGAGCGCCGGGTAGTAGCTGCTCGACAGCAGGATCCGCTTGCAGCCGATGCGGTAGTCGGGGGTGAGCTTGGCGCGCAGCTCCGGGTCCTTGATCGCGGCACCCATGTTGCGCTTGGCGATCCGCTCGATGAAGCCCAGCTCGTTGGGGTGCTTGGTGAAGGCCTGCACCTGGAGTTCCCGGATGCCCCACAGCAGCCCGCGCCGCGCCTTGGTGGTGGCGGGCACCGCCCGGTGCAGGGCGCGCTCGGCGCCGCTGATCGCCCGGTCCATGCGGGGCATCACCCAGGCCGGGGTGCGCTGGAAGAGGGTGAGGCGGCCGGCCTTCGGCTGGACGGCCGGCACGATCTGGATGGCGGAGGCGCCGGTGCCGATCATGGCGACGCGCTTGCCGGTGAGGTCGTAGTCGTGGTCCCAGCGGGCGGAGTGGAAGACCTTGCCCGGGAAGGAGTCGAGACCCGGGATGTCCGGGACCTTGGGGTCGGACAGCGGCCCGGTCGCGGACACGACGACGTCGGCGGTGAGGGTCCCGCTCGCCGTCTCGATCTCCCACCGCAGCTCCTCGCCGTCCCACGCCATCCGCTTCACCTCCGAGTCGAAGCGGAGGTGGGGGCGGAGCCCGAAGGTGTCGGTGACGTGCTCCAGGTAGGCGCGGATGTGCTCCTGCCCGGAGAAGGTGCGCGGCCACTCGGGGTTGGGCGCGAAGGAGAAGGAGTACAGGTGGGACGGCACGTCGCAGGCGCAGCCGGGATAGCTGTTGTCGCGCCAGGTCCCCCCGACACTCCCCGCCCGCTCCAGTACGACGAAGTCCGTGATCCCTTCGCGCCGCAGCCGCACGGCGGCCCCGAGCCCGCCGAAGCCGGACCCGATCACCGCCACCCGTACGTGTTCCTGAACCTGCTCGTGCTCGGCCATCCCGGAGCCTCCACGCTTAGCCTGGACCGTCTGGAACCATGCCAGTGAACACTGGCGCAATGGGAGCGTAGAACAGCTCCGTACTCATGGGTAGGGGTCGCGCGAAGGAAAGTTACCGGCGGTACGACTTAAGGTCGGTGACGTGACCGAGAAGCGTGAATACCGCATGGAGGAACTGGCCGGGCTGGCCGGCATCACGGTGCGCACCCTGCGCTTCTACCGCGAACGCAAACTGATCCCGCCACCCCGCCGCGAAGGCCGCATAGCCTGGTACGACGACCACCACCTGGCCCGCCTGCGCACCATCGCGGCGCTCCTGGAGCGCGGCCACACCCTGAACGGCATCGCGGAACTCGCCGACGCCTTCGACCACGGCCGCGACGTCGGCGACCTGCTCGGCCTCGGCGAGCCCACCGAGGAGACCCCGGTCCGCCTCACCCCCGAGGAACTCGCCGCCCGCTTCGAGGGCGAGGTCACCCCCGAGAACCTCGCCGCCGCGATGGACCTCGGCTACCTGGGCACCGACGGCGACGAACTCGTCCACATCAGCAACAGCCTGCTGGAGGTCTCCTCCGCCCTGGTCCGCGAGGGCATACCACTCGCCGAGGTCCTCCAGGCCGGCGCCCGCGTCCGCGAACACGCCGACGCCCTCGCCGAACTCTTCACCACCCTGATCCTCCGCCACGCCCCCGAACAGGACCTCCACCGCCTGCGCCCCCTGGCCCGCAGCGTGGTGGAGGCGGAACTGTCCCTGGCCCTGGACCGGCGGACCCGGAAGCGGGCGGGGCCTTCCTGACCCATTCACCCCATCGGGCTACTTATCAGGAAACCGATAACGCAAGTCAGTTCCCGCTCCGACAGTGAGATCGAAAGGCCCCGGCGGCTGTGCGACCAGCCCCGGGGTACGGCCGACACTCCCCAGGAGCGCCGACATGCCCCAGCGTAGCCACGGACCGTCCCCTCGAGGCCCGATCGCCACGTCCACGCCCCAACAGACCAGAGCGCTCGGTGTGCTGCGCATCAGCCAGCTCACGGAAGCGACCACAGCACCAGACCGACAGCGCGCCACGATCCACCGGTGCGCACAGCGGCTCGGCTTGACTCTCGTGGCCGAGACGGCGGACCTCGGCGTATCGGCCCGCAGCAAGTCCCCGTTCGAACGGCCGTCACTGTCGATCTGGCTGCGCCATCCCACGGAGTACGACGCCATCGTCTGGTCACACGTCGACCGAGCCGTACGGTCCTTGGCGCACATGGCCGAACTCCTCGCCTGGGCCCGACAGCACACCCGGACACTCGTATTCGGGGGACAGGATGACGACAGTCCGATCGTCGTCCGACCCCAGACCGACGACGCGGTCATCCAGCGATGCATGGACCTGGCCAAGGTCGCCGAGCAGGAGGCCGAGACTCTTTCCGCCCGACTGACCAGCAGCCACGCCGCGTTGCGCATGATCGGCCGCTACGGGGGCGGTCTCGTTCCGTTCGGCTACCGGAAAGCGCCCCACCCGTCCGGCAGCGGCTGGTGCCTGGCCCCGGATTCCGACTCCGCCGCCGTGGTCCACGCCATCGTGGCGGACGTGGAAACAGGGATGTCCCTCATCGCGATCGCGCGAAGGCTCAACGACGCCGGCGTACCGGTCCCACGAGACCATCATGCTCAGCTCCAGGGCCGTCCTATGGGCGGCCACCGTCACGGTCGCGACTTCGAGCGGTTCCGGTGGACGTCCGGCACGCTGTCCAAGGTGCTGCGCAGCCCGTCCCTCATGGGGCACCGGATCCATCAGGGACAGACCGTGCGGGACGGCGAGGGAGCACCCGTGCTGATCGGTCCGCCACTGCTGACAGAGGACGAGTTCGGCCGCCTGCAGACACTGCTGCGAGCCCGCTCGAGCGGCAACCATCACCGGAGCCCCACGAACGCCATGCTCACTGCGGTCGCCCACTGCTCGGGGTGCGATGGGCGTATGTACTTCGCCGCGCGCAAGGGCTGTCCCCATGGCGACTACGCGTGCCGGGCGACGGCTCGCGGCGACGTGTGTTCCGCGCCCGCTTCGATGCGCTCGGACTGGCTGGAGTCCTACACGGTCGCTCGGTACAAGGAGGCCACCCAGACCGAGGTGCCAGTGACCCGCGAACTGCTCCTCGCAAGCGGCGCCCGCGTCAACGTAGCCAAGGGGCGCTGCGGCGGTGGTCCGGCCAGGCTGGCCGGACCCGATACCTCGCGTCTGTCCTTCACCCTCGGTGGCCCCCCGTCGTGAGGTCCGTCACGACTCGAAGACCACCGTCACCGGTGCGTGGTCCGACCACCGTTCCGCGTGGCTGGCTGCTCGCTCGACAAACCCCTTGACCGCACGGGCGGCCAGTCCCGGGGTAGCGGCGGCGAGGTCGATTCTCCAACCTGAATCATTGTCGAAGGCCCGCCCCCGGTACGACCACCACGAGTACGGCCCCTCGGCGTCCGGGTGCAGTGCGCGCACGACGTCCACGTAGCCGCCCTCCGCCGGGTCGAGGACGCGGCTCAGCCAGTCCCGTTCCTCCGGCAGGAAGCCGGAGTTCTTCCTGTTGGCGCGCCAGTTCTTCAGGTCGGCCTCGCGGTGGGCGATGTTCCAGTCGCCGCAGACGACGACCTCGCGGCCCTCGGCGGCGGCGCGCTCGCGCAGTTCCTTGAGGTAGGCGAGGAACTCGCCCATGAAGCGGACCTTCTCGTCCTGGCGCTCGGTGCCGACCTCGCCGGACGGGAGGTAGAGGGAGGCGACCGTCACACCGGGCAGGTCGGCCTCGACGTAGCGGCCGCTGCCGTCGAACTCGGCCGAGCCGAAGCCGACGCGGACGGCGTCGGGCTCGCGGCGGGTGTAGAGGGAGACGCCGGCCCGGCCCTTGGCGGCGGCCGGCGCGTGCGTGACGTGCCAGCCGTCGGGCGTGCGGACGTGCTCGGGGAGTTGCTGGGGCTCGGCCCGCACCTCCTGGAGGCACAGCACGTCGGCGGCGGTGTCGGCGAGCCACTCCACGAAGCCCTTCTTCGCGGCGGCGCGCAGACCGTTCACATTCACGGAGGTCACGGTGAGCACCAGGGCACGATACCGGCACACTGGACGGTGCCCCGATCCCGGATCTCGCATTAATATACGGTAGGTAGCATGAACATTCGCCGGGTCGCCTTCGACCACCCCGACGCCGTCAAGCTCAACGACGAGGTCCAGGCCGAGTACGACGTCCGCTACGGCGACGGCGGCGACGCCACGCAGCTGGACCCGTCGGACTTCGCGCCGCCGAACGGCCTCTACCTGGTCGCGTACGACGAGAACGGGGTCCCGGTCGCCTCGGGCGGCTGGCGCGGCCAGGACGCCAACGACGAGGGGAACCTCGACGGGGACGCCGAGCTGAAGCGGATGTTCGTCATAGAACAGGTGCGTGGCCGCGGGGTGGCCCGCCGCATCCTGGCCGCCCTGGAGGAGGACGCCCGTGCGGCGGGCCGGACCCGGATGGTGCTGGAGACCGGCACCAAGCAGCCGGAGGCCGTGGCCCTGTACCTGTCCAGCGGCTACGAGCCGTGCACGAAGTTCGGCTACTACCGCTTCCACGAGGAGAGCCTCTGCTACGCGAAGGCTCTCCAGGTCCGGTAGCGCCTCAGCGGACGCCGGCCGCCCTGCGGCGGCGGGCGACGGCGAACAGGACGCAGCCGGCGGCGAGTGCCAGCGCCGCGCCGGCCGAGGCGAGCAGGGCCGGGGAGCCGGTGGAGGCCAGCAGACCGCCGTCACCGCCCTGCGGCGACTGGCCACCGGTCGTACCACCGGTGGTCCCGGAGCCGCCCGTGGTGCCGGTGCCCCCGGCGGAACCGGAGCCGCCGGCCGTACCGGTACCGCCCGTGGAGCCCGAGCCTCCGGTGGTGCCCGTACCGCCCGTGGTGCCGCCGGTGTCGCCCGGCGTCTCCTCGTCGCCCGTGCCGTTCAGCACGATCCAGCCGGTGTCGTTGGACGGGTCGCCCTCCCGGGGGTTGTCCCATTCCGGCAGCGAGATCTTGCCCTTGGCGCCCTCGACGACCTTGTCGATGCGCAGCTTGAAGCGGTAGTCGCGCCGGTCGTCCTCCAGGAACGGGGTGTCGGCCCAGCAGAGGTACTGCGACGGGGTCTCGCCGTTGACGGGGCGGCAGGGGCTGTCCACGACGCTCGCGCCCTCCGGGATCCGCACGGTGAAGCCCAGCGGCTCGCCGCCCGAGCGCAGTGCCCCGATCCAGGCAGGACCGTGGTTGCTCAGGCCGATGTCGACGGTGACGGTCTCCCCCTGGGCACCCGCGACGCGGGCACCGGTGAGGTCGAGGTCGTAGGTGTTCCGGGTGGGCAGGTCGATCTCGGCGTACTTCGCGTAGTCGGCCGCGTCACCGCTCCCGGCCGGCTCGAGGGTGAGCGTCCGGCCGGTGCCCTGCCGGTAGTCGGCGCCGGACCGCAGCGCGCCGGCCTCCTTGGCGCCGACGGCGTCGAAGCCGTAGTGGAAGATGTCGCCGAGCGCGAAGTCCGCGGTCTTCACCCGGACCGGCTCGCTCAGGTCGTAGGCCGTGCCCGGCAGGAACTCGCCCTCGAAGGTGCACAGGGCGACCTTCTGATAGCGGATCAGGTTGTCCTTGTTCTCCTCGGCGTACGAGCAGTTGTCGTACTCGTCGGGGAAGGACAGGCCGCGCGAGCCGCCGAAGCGCAGGACGACGCCGTCGGCGGACATGCTGCCGACGTTGCGGAAGCCGAGCGGGGCCTCGTAGGTGTCGCCGGCCCGGAAGCCCTCGGGTTCGGCGGGCAGCTTCTTCTTGAGCAGTTCGGGTCCGCCGACGAGCACGTCGACGGTGTGCTCGTTGAACGCCAGGCCCGCGCCCTCGCCGGTCACCTTGATCCTGCCGAAGTCGCCGGCCTCGGCGGTGTCCTTGAGGTCGAGGCGGACGGACCAGCTCGGGTTGTACGAGTCGCCGGGGTAGAGGGTGTTCTCCTCGCAGACGGCGACGAGGCCGTCCGCCTCGCACCACTCCGGCAGCCGGACCTTGGCGAAGCCGCCCAGCGCCGTGGCGTCGATGGTGACCTTGTAGCCGTCGTTGGGGACCGGCTCCGGGTCGGTGCCGCTGTCGGGGTCGTACTCCCCGGGGCCGGTGAGCCCCAGCCGGATCTGCGGCTCCCCCGGCTCGCCCTCGGCCCCGTCCAGCGCGAGGTCCACCTTGTCGGGACCGGTGAGGGTGACGGGGAGCGGTGCCTGGTCGTCCGCGGCGTGCGCGACGCCGGCCAGGGCACCCGCGGCGAGCCCGGCGGCGGCCGCCCCGGCCACTGCCGCGCGCGCCCAGAGCGAGTGCGGGGTGCTGAGTCTCATGGTGTTTCTCTTCCGTTCCCCTGACGACAGGAAGGTGCCACTGGTGTGACACCGCGCACAGATGACCCACAGGGGGCGGGGAGGGTTGCGCGGCGGACGATCACGGATCCGTCTCGGGCACGCGCGGGTGGGCCCGGGAACGACGAAGGTCCCGTCCGGTCATGATGACCGGACGGGACCTTCGACAACGTGCGTGGACCTGTGGGGATTTGAACCCCAGACCCCCTCGATGCGAACGAGGTGCGCTACCAGACTGCGCCACAGGCCCTTGCAACGAGTGAAACTTTAGCACCCCGACCGGCCTGCTCAAAAATCGGTTCCGGGGCGCCCCGGACGGGTCTACTCGTTGGCGGCGCGGGGACGGCCGCCGTCCTCGTACTGGTCGAAGAGCGGTGTGCGGCCGCGCTCCCGGGCGCGGCGGGCGGAGGCGGCGCGGCGGGCGTCGCTGCGGGCCGGTGCCTCGGTGCGGTCCTCGGCGGGATCGGCGGGGCGGTCCGGCGCGGGGGCGGACGCCGCGTCCTCCTGTTCGGGGGTGACGGCGCTGGAGCGGGCCGAGCTCCAGGCGTCGGGTGCCGCGAGGTCCACGTCGGGCGTGGCGCGCGGGGCGACCGGTGCGGTGACGTAGGTGGGCAGGGGCACCGGTACCGGGTCCCAGCTGTCGCCCCGCGGGCGGCCGCGGGGTTCGCGCTGCTGGTCGACCCACTCGGCGTGGTCGGTCTGCTCGACCAGTGCCCGCCGGTCCGCGGCGAGCGCGGAGAGACCGGCGTCGGCCTCCGTCTCGGGCCCTTCGTCCGGCTCCTCGGCGTCGGGGTCGCCGACGGCACCGACGGGGTCGGCGGGCGCGCGCCTCCCCGGCGGCCGGGGACCGCGGTCGCGCAGCCGCTGCGCGGCGACCTCGGCCTGGCGGCGGTCCATCTGGAAGGCGAACCGGCGGCGTTCCTGCGCGCGCAGGTAGGCGATGTAGGCGCTGAGCAGCAGTGCGGGCACGCCGGGCGCCCACAGGAAGGCGAGTCCGCCGACCGCCGCGACGACCGAGCCGAGCGTGAAGGCCAGGAACAGCATCACGGTGGTGCGGCGGCGGCGTGCGAGGACCTTGGTGCGCCGGGCGCGGGCCGCGGCCTCCGCGGAGACGGGTGCGCGGCGGGCCTGCGGGACCCGTCCCCGCGCCGGTGCGGCGCCGGAGCCGGCGGTGCGGCCGGACTGTTCCGGGGACGTGCCGGATCTGGGGCCCTGCGCGGGTGCGCCCGGCTCCGGGCGGGCCTTCTCGGGCCGTTCCGCGGTGTGCTGCGGTGGGGTGGGCCGGGTGTGCCGTCGGGTCCGGGACACGGCGAAGGCCCGGACGTCCACCGAGTCGGTGGCGGCGTCCGGGGCGTCGGCGTCGGGCTCCGCCTCGTCGGCGGGGCGCGACCGCAGGTCCTTGGCGTACCGGCGCTCCATGCCCGCCCGTCCGGACAGGAGCCGGATGGCGGTGCTGAAGCGTTCCGTCGGACGGGCCTCGTTCAGCTCGTCCTGCCTACGGAGCCACATCGGCACCAAGTAGGCGGCCCAGGCCCCGACGATGACTGCGTAGATGAGGCCGCTGCTGCTCACGCCTCACACGGTAGAGGGGTTTCCGTGAGGCCATCCGCCAATTGGGCCGGTGTGTCGCACGATCTGGCTGATATTTCGAACTTTTCTTGTGATCGATGCGATCAGCAGACCGCCAGAGACGCATCAGAGACGCAGCAGAGGCGCGAAATTCTCCGCCTCGGACGATCGCCACCCGATCAATTTCGAACGTTTATTCAATTCCCGGTGTTCGGTGCACTCCGGTCCCGTGACCGGTGCCAGCGCCTCAGCAGACCCTCCGGCACCTCTTCCGCGGTGAGCGCGAAGACGAGATGGTCGCGCCACGCGCCGTCGATGTGGAGATAACGCGGCCTGCGGCCCTCCTCGCGGAATCCGAGTTTCTCCACCACCCGGCGGCTGGGCGCGTTCTCGGGGCGAATACAGACCTCGACACGGTGCAGTCCGACGGTGCGGAAACAGTGGTCCACGGCCATCGCGACGGCCGTCGGCATCACGCCGCGCCCGGCCACCGACTCGTCCACCCAGTAGCCGACATGGCCGGAGCACATCGAGCCCCAGGTGATGCCGGCCACGGTCAACTGCCCGGCCAGCCGCCCCTGGTACTCGATGACGAACGGCAGCATCCGCCCCGCGTTCGCCTCCGACCTCAGGTGCCGCACCATCTGCCGGTAGGTCGGCCGGTGCGCGAGCGGGCCGCCGGGTCCGGGCGGCGGGATGGTGGCCTCCCAGGGGCGCAGCCAGTCGCGGTTGCGCCGGTTGACCTCGCGCCAGGCCCGCTGGTCGCGCAGCCTGATCGGCCTCAGGACGATGTCGCCGTCCCTCAGCTCCGCGGGCCAGGATGGGCTGTTCAGCTCGCACCCCCTCCACTGCCGGGTCTGGGGTGGTCGCCGCCCCGGAGCTGGTCGACGGCGTGGATCAGCAGCGGCTCCAGCACGGCGAGGCCGTCCTTCACCCCGCCCGAGGAGCCCGGCAGGTTGACGATCAGCGTGCCGCCCGCCACTCCGGCCAGGCCCCGGGAGAGCGCCGCGGTGGGCACCTTGTCCCGGCCGTACGCCCGGATCGCCTCCGCGATGCCCGGGATCTCGTGGCCGATCACCGCCCGGGTGGCCTCGGGGGTGCGGTCGGTGGGCGAGATGCCGGTGCCGCCGGTGGTGACGATCACGTCGTAGCCGGCCTCGGCGCCCGCGCGCAGGGCGGCCTCGACGGGGTCGCCGTCCGGGACGACCTGCGGGCCGTCCACGGCGAAGCCGAACCGGCGCAGGCCGTCGGCGACCAGGGGGCCGCCCTTGTCCTCGTAGACCCCGGCGGCGGCCCGGTTGGAGGCGGTGACCACCAGGGCGCGGTACGGGGCTCCGAGGGCACCTCCGCTTGACGCGTCCTGTGTCATGACCGGCTCCAGTCGCCCGACTTGCCGCCCGTCTTCTCCTCCACCCGCACGTCCGTGATGACCGCTCCCTTGTCGACCGCCTTGACCATGTCGATCACGGTGAGCGCGGCGACGGTGACCGCGGTGAGCGCCTCCATCTCGACGCCCGTGCGATCCGTCGTCTTGACCGTGGCGGTGATCTCCACGGCGTCGTCCGCGACCGACAGGTCCAGTTTCACACCGGAGACCGACAGCGGATGGCACAACGGGATCAGGTCCGGGGTGCGTTTGGCGCCCATGATGCCCGCGATCCGCGCGGTGGCCAGGGCGTCGCCCTTGGGGACCCCCTCGCCGCGCAGCAGCTCCACCACGCGGGGGGCGACGAGGACGCGCCCGCTGGCGCGCGCGGTGCGTGCGGTGACGTCCTTGCCGGACACGTCGACCATCCGGGCGGCGCCCGCCTCGTCGATGTGCGTCAGCCGGCCTTGCGGGTCCCGTCCGCCGTTCGGGGTTCGGTCCTGCGTACTCATGCTTGTGTGGCGCTCCCGGTCCTGGCCCGGCGCGGTGCGGCGCGTGGGCCTGCTGTGCGCGACACGGTACCGGCAACCGGGCCTGTCGTTCGGATCAGGTCGCGGCGAAGCGACGGAGCCGGGCTGGTGCCGGTGCCGGTGCCGGTGGGCGGGTGCGGCGCGTGCGGCTGCACGGCGGAGGGGAGCCGATGCGGAGCGGTGGGGGTCCGCGGTGGAGCGAGCCCGAGGACGAGGCGGGTGACGACCGCGCGGCAGAGGCGCGGCCACACCCCGCGTCCGCGGCACGATCCAGTCGGCATGCCCTGGGCGTGGTCAGCCGAGCAGGACCACCTCGATGTCGGCGCCGGGCTCGACGGACTCGGTGTCCTCGGGGACGACGATCAGGGCGTCTGCGTGCGCGAGGGCGGCGATCAGATGGGAGCCGGAGCCGCCGACCGGCGTGACCGAGCCGTCGGCGTAGGTGCCGCGCAGGAACTGCCGGCGGCCCTTGGGCGAGGTCAGCGCCTTCTTCGCGGCCAGGGTCGCGGTGACCGTCGGCCGGTGGACGTCGGGCAGGCCCATGAGGGCGCGGATCGCGGGACGGACGAACAGCTCGAAGGAGACGTACGACGACACCGGGTTGCCCGGCAGGGCGAGCAGCGGGGTGTGGTCGGGGCCGATGGAGCCGAAGCCCTGGGGCTTGCCGGGCTGCATGGCGAGCTTGCGGAAGTCCACGCCGCTGCCCGGCTCGTCCTCGTCGGCGACGTGCGCCAGCGCCTCCTTGACCACGTCGTAGGCGCCGACGCTGACGCCGCCGGTGGTGACCATCAGGTCGGCCCGCACGAGCTGGTCCTCGATCGTGGCCCGCAGGGTCTCGGCGTCGTCGGCGACGGCGCCCACCCGGTAGGCGATGGCGCCGGCGTCCCGGGCGGCCGCGGTGAGGGCGAAGCTGTTGGAATCGTAGATCTGACCGGAGGCCAGCTGCTCGTCGGGCTGGACGAGTTCGCTGCCGGTGGAGAGCACCACCACGCGCGGGCGCGGGCGGACCCGGACCTTGCCCCGGCCGATCGCGGCGAGCAGGCCGATCTGCGGCGGGCCCAGGACGGTGCCCGCCTCCAGGGCGCGGTCGCCGGAGCGGACGTCGCTGCCCTTGGCGCGGACGTGGGCGCGTGGATCGGCCGGCCGGTAGACGTGCACCTGTCCCTCGGCGCCCTCGGGGGCCAGGCTGCGGGCCCGCATGCCGGAGACCGGGCCCTCGCCGAGCCCGCCGTCGGTCCACTCCACGGGGACGACGGCCTCGGCGCCGGGCGGGAGCGGGGCGCCGGTCATGATGCGGGCCGCCTGGCCGGGGCCGACGGAGGGCGGGTCGGCCTGGCCGGCGGCGACGTCCCCGACGACCTCCAGGACGGCGGGGAACTCCTCGCTGGCGCCCGCGACGTCGGTGACCCGCACCGCGTACCCGTCCATGGAGCTGTTGTCGAAGGGCGGCAGGGACAGCGGCACCGTGACGTCGTCGACCAGGACGCAGCCCTGGGCGTCGAGCAGGTTCAGCTCGATGGGTTCCAGGGGGCGGACGGTGGCGAGGACGTCGTCCAGGTGGTCCTGCACCGACCACAGCCGGTCCGGACCGGCGTCCGCGATGGCGTGGTCGTGTCCGGTGTCACGGGGCGCGCTGCTCAACGTCGTTACATCTCCTCGGCTACGTAACTGCGAAGCCAGGTCCGGAAGTCCGGGCCCAGGTCTTCACGTTCGCACGCGAGTCTGACAATGGCACGCAGATAGTCGCCCCGGTCACCGGTGTCGTAGCGGCGGCCCTTGAAGACGACGCCGTGCACGGGACCGCCCACGGTCTCGTCCTCGGCGAGCTGCTGGAGGGCGTCCGTCAGCTGGATCTCGCCGCCCCGGCCGGGCTCGGTCGTGCGGAGTATGTCGAAGATGTGCGGGTCGAGGACGTAGCGGCCGATGATGGCGTAGTTGGACGGGGCGTCGGCCGGGTCCGGCTTCTCGACCAGTCCGCCGACCTTGACGACGTCGCTGTCCTGGGTGCTCTCCACCGCCGCGCAGCCGTAGAGGTGGATCTGCTCGGGCGCGACCTCCATGAGGGCGATCACGCTGCCGCCGTACTGCTCCTGGACGTCGATCATGCGCTGGAGGAGCGGGTCGCGCGGGTCGATCAGGTCGTCGCCGAGCAGGACCGCGAAGGGCTCGTGGCCGACGTGCGGGGCGGCGCACAGTACGGCGTGGCCGAGGCCCTTGGGGTCGCCCTGGCGGACGTAGTGCATCATCGCGAGGTCGCTGGACTCCTGGACCTTGGCCAGCCGGCCCGCGTCGCCCTTCTTCTGGAGGGCGGACTCCAGTTCGTAGTTGCGGTCGAAATGGTCCTCCAGGGGGCGCTTGTTGCGGCCCGTGACCATGAGGACATCGCCGAGGCCCGCGGACACGGCCTCTTCGACCACGTACTGGATCGCCGGCTTGTCGACGACCGGCAGCATCTCCTTGGGAGTGGATTTCGTGGCCGGCAGGAACCGGGTACCGAGCCCGGCTGCGGGGATGACAGCCTTGCTGATCCTGGGGTGGGACTGAGTCATGCGCGCCACCATATCCGGTGACTATGGGGAGAAACTGTGCCCCGGAACCACCGGCGCTCGTATGAGCGCATTAGAGCGAATACGGGAGTGAGCATTGCCACACACCGGCTCCGCGGGAGGACCCGACAAGCGGACCTTGCGGCGGGAGATCCTCGCAGTGAGGAACGGGTTGACGGCGGATGACGTGCGGGAATCGGGGGACGCGCTGGCGGCGCGGGCGCTCGGGATGCCGGAGGTCGCGGGGGCGCGCGCCGTGGCGGCGTACGTCTCCGTGGGCGCCGAGCCGGGCACCCTCGCGCTGCTGGACGCGCTGCGCGCGCTGGGCGTGCGCGTCCTGCTGCCCGCCCTGCTGCCGGACAACGACCTGGACTGGGGCGAGTACACCGGAACGGACTCCCTCGCGCGCGTGCGGCACGGCGGGCGGATGGACCTGTACGAGCCCGCCGGTGTCCGCCTGGGGCCGGACGCGGTGACGGAGGCCGACGTGGTGCTGCTGCCGGGGGTGGCGGTGGACGGCCGGGGCCTCAGGCTGGGGCGCGGCGGCGGATCGTACGACCGGGTGCTCGCCCGCCTGGAGCGGTCGGGCGCGCGTCCCGCGCTGCTGGTGCTGCTGTACGACCGGGAGGTCGTCGCACACGTCCCGGCCGAGCCGCACGACCGGCCGGTGGACGCGGTGGTGACGCCGTCGGGGGTGCGCAGGTTCCGCTGACGCCCGCGCGGGCCGTTTCCCGCGCGGGCGGTGCCGTTACGGCTTGAGCACCAGGGTGTCGCTCGTGCTCTCGTCGACCGCCTTCTTGGAGAAGGCCCACGGCAGCAGTTCACCGTCGGCCCACTTGTCCGTCTGGTCGGTGTAGTGGGCGCTGTAGGCGTGTCCGGAGGCTCCGGTGAGGTTGATCCACCGGGACTTGTCGAGGTCGCCGAGGTTGACCACCATCCGCATGGACGGCACCCACACCACCCCGTAGCCGCCGGCCGCGTTCCAGCCGGCGGCGTTGACCGCGGCCTCGCCGCCGCTGAGCTTCCACGGGCCGCGGTTGAGGGCGTACTTCACGAAGCCGGGGCCCTCGGTGCCCAGGGTCTGGTTGTTCAGGAACAGGCGGTGCAGCCGGCCCCAGTTCCAGGTGTCGATGTCCTTGCCGAGCTTGGCGGTCAGCTCCCAGCGGGCGTCGATCATGGCCCGCTTGAACAGGTCGTCCCGGTTGTTCTCGGCGCCGTCGCGGGCGCCGGAGTCGGGCGTGGTCCACCAGTCGCTCTTGGGGTTCTGCATCTGGGTGCGGACCACCTCGAACCAGCGGTCGCCGCCGTCCGGCTGGGCCTGGTCGGCGTCGCGCCGGCCGCACTCGCGGACCTTGTCGACCTCGTCCGCGGGCCCGGTGGTGTTGACCGGGTCGACCCACAGGCACTGGCCCTTGACCCGCAGCTCCTTGGGGAGCTTGTTGCCGAAGGCCAGCTTGAGGATGTTGCGCCAGACGGCGTTGAAGTACGCGGCGGCGGCCGAGTCGGCGTCCTGGGTGTAGTCCCAGCCCTCCAGCAGCTTCTGCGCCTCGCGGACGTCCTTGTCGCCGACGTCGATCTTCAGCAGCTGGGGCACGAGCAGCTTGGCCATCTCGCTGCTGTTGTCCAGCTGCATCTGGCGCATGTCGTCGGTGGAGATCTTGCCGCCGTCCTTGATCTTCTGCTCGATCAGGGAGGTGATGCGCTGGCTGCGGGTGCCGTAGCCCCAGTCCGTGGTCAGCGTGTACGGATAGTCCTCGCCGACGACGGCCTGGTTGGCGGTCACGATGTAGCCGCGCTCCGGGTCGTACTCGTAGGGCAGCTCGTCCTGGTCGATGTACTCGCCGGTCCAGCGGTACTTGGAGGTCCAGCCCGGCGCCGGGACCGAGCCGTCGTGGCCCTTGGCGCGCACGGGGATCTTGCCGGGCAGGGTGTAGCCGACGTGCTCGCTGTCGGCGTAGACCAGGTTCTGCGAGGGCACGTCGAAGAGGGTGGCGGCCTCGCGGAAGTCGTTCCAGTCCTTGGCCCGGTCGATCGCGAAGACTGAGTCCATCGTGTTGCCCGCGTCGAGCGCGGTCCAGCGCAGCGCGACGCCGTAGCCGTCGCCGCGGTCGGGGGCGGCGGTGTCGACGGTGGCCTTCTTGCCGGTCTGCACCAGTTCGCTGTCGCGGTCGGACAGGAGCGGGCCGTTGTTGGTCTCGCGCACGACGATGGTCTTGGACTCACCGCCGGCGACCTTGATGGTCTCCCGCCGCGTCTGGAAGGGCACCACCTTGCCGTCGTACTGGTAGCCCTCGCCGGTGATCTTCTCCAGGTAGAGGTCGGTGACGTCGACGCCGGAGTTGGTCAGGCCCCAGGCGATCTGCTGGTTGTGGCCGATGACGACGCCGGGCATGCCCGCGAAGGTGTAGCCGGACACGTCGTACTGGCACTTCGCGGAGACGGTCCGGCAGTGCAGGCCCATCTGGTACCAGACGGACGGCAGCGACGGGGACAGGTGCGGGTCGTTGGCCAGCAGCGGCTGTCCGGTGATGGTGTGCTTGCCGGACACCACCCAGGAGTTGGAGCCGATGCCGTTGCCGTTCACGCCGACGGCGGTGGGGAGGTCGTCCAGGACGTCCTGGAGGCCGGACAGCTGGCCTTCGAGGGCGTTGCCCGTACCGGTCCCGGTGCCTGTCCCCGTGCCGGTGCCTGTTCCGGAGCCGGACGAGGAGCCGTCGCCGCCGCCGGACGGGCCGCCGCCGTCGAACGTCCGGGTCAGTTCGTCGTACTGGCCCTCCTGGACGATCGCCTTGTTCCGGTCGTACGGGTACGCCGGGTACAGGTCGGCGATCTGCTTGGGGCCGAGGCGGCTGGTCATCAGGGCGCGGTCGACCTCGTCCTGCATGTTGCCGCGCAGGTCCCAGGCCATCGCCTTGAGCCAGGCCACCGAGTCGACCGGGGTCCACTCCTGCGGCTTGTAGTCGTTGGTGAAGCCGAGGGCGGCGTACTCCAGGGAGATGTCCTTGCCGTCCTTGCCCTTCAGGTAGGCGTTGACTCCCTTGGCGTACGCCTGGAGGTACTTCTTCGTGGAGTCCGACAGCTCCTCGTCGTACTCCTTCTTCGCCACCCGGTGCCAGCCCAGGGTGCGCAGGAACTCGTCGTTGTCGACCTGGCTCTCGCCGAACATCTCCGACAGCCGCCCGCCGGTCATGTGCCGGCGCACGTCCATCTCGTAGAACCGGTCCTGCGCCTGGACGTAGCCCTGCGCCATGAACAGGTCCTCGTCGGTGGAGGCGTAGATCTGCGGGATGCCGTAACCGTCGCGCTTGACGTCGACCGGACCCGACAGGCCGTCCAGCGTGATCGAGCCCTTGGTCTGCGGGAAGGACGCGCGGACGGTGCTGATGGACCAGTACGCCCCGTAGGCGAGGCCGCCGATGATGGCCAGCACCAGCACGAGGACGAGCAGGCGCCCTTTGCGCCCCTTCTTCCTGCCGGACGTGCCGGGCTGCTGACCCGTGGAGGCGGTGGTGTTGGGGGGCATCGCTGTCCTTGCTGTCCTAACACGAGCGGCAGGGGCGGGCTGTGCTTTGTACTGAGCGCTGGAGCAACTGTAGGCGCAGGCCCGGTTCGCCCTTGACGCGGAGTCGGGTACCGCGGCGCACGGGCGTTCGATCTTGCCAAGCCGAGCGTCAAGAAAGCGTCAAGAGTTAGGTAAGGTAACGAAGTAGTTGACCGCAGAGCATGGCGGCTTCGTGTGCCATGGGGGTACGCATCGCGTGCCGAGCGGGCGCACTCGCCCGCGCTGTGATTCCGTGCTGTGCGCCAGGGAAGGGAACGGCCGCTGACTGTCCACCACCTCAACCAGCTCCTGCTCGTCTGCTCGCTCGTCCTCCTCATCGCCGTGGCGGCGGTCCGGATCTCCTCGCGCAGCGGGCTCCCCAGCCTGCTCGTCTACCTGGCCATCGGCGTCGCCATGGGCCAGGACGGCATCGGCGACATCCAGTTCGACAACGCCGAACTGACCCAGGTCATCGGGTACGCGGCCCTGGTCGTGATCCTGGCCGAGGGTGGTCTGGGCACGAAGTGGAAGGAGATCAAACCGGTCCTGCCCGCGGCCTCCGCACTGGCCCTGGCCGGTGTCGCGGTGAGTGTCGGTGTGACCGCGGCGGGCGCGCACTACCTGACCGGGCTGGAGTGGCGGCAGGCACTGATCGTCGGCGCGGTGGTGTCCTCCACGGACGCGGCCGCCGTCTTCTCCGTGCTGCGCAGGATCCCGTTGCCCTCGCGCATAACGGGCACCCTGGAGGCCGAGTCGGGCTTCAACGACGCCCCGGTGGTCATCCTGGTGGTCGCCTTCTCCATGGCCGGACCGATCGAGCACTGGTACGTGCTGCTCGGCGAGATCGCCCTGGAGCTGGCCATCGGCGCCGCCATCGGACTCGCGGTCGGCTGGCTGGGGTCGTGGGGACTGCGGCACGTGGCGCTGCCCGCCTCGGGCCTCTACCCCATCGCCGTCCTCTCCATCGCCGTCGCGGCCTACGCGGCCGGCGCCATGGCGCACGGCAGCGGCTTCCTGGCCGTCTACCTCGCCTCGATGGTGATGGGCAACGCCCGGCTGCCGCACTGGCCCGCCACCCGCGGGTTCGCCGACGGGCTCGGCTGGCTCGCCCAGATCGGCATGTTCGTGCTGCTCGGCCTGCTGGTCACCCCGCACGAGCTGGGGGACGACATCCTGCCCGCCCTGCTCATCGGGCTGGTGCTGACCTTCGTGGCGCGCCCGCTGAGCGTCGTGCTGTGCCTGCTGCCCTTCCGGGTGCCGTGGCGGGAGAAGGCCCTGATGTCGTGGGCGGGGCTGCGCGGCGCCGTGCCCATCATCCTGGCGACGATCCCCATGGTGGAGGGCGTCGACGGCAGCCGCCGGATCTTCAACATGGTCTTCGTCCTGGTCGTCGTCTACACCCTGGTCCAGGGGCCGACGCTGCCCTGGCTGGCCCGCAAGCTGCGCCTGGGCAAGAGCGACGAGGCCGCCGACCTCGGCATCGAGTCGGCGCCCCTGGAGCGGCTGCGCGGACACCTGCTGTCCGTGACGATCCCCGAGGGCTCGAGGATGCACGGCGTCGAGGTCAGCGAGCTGCGGCTGCCGCCCGGCTCCGCGGTCACGCTGGTCGTGCGCGAGGAGAAGTCGTTCGTGCCGCTGCCCACGACGGGACTGCGGCGCGGGGACGAACTCCTCGTGGTCGCCACGGACCCCGTCCGCGACGCGGCCGAGGCACGGCTGCGCGCGGTCGGCCACGGCGGCAAGCTGGCCGGCTGGCTGGGCACGGGGGACAACGGCGGCCGGCACCGGTGAGCGGGTGAGGGGTGCTCGCTTTCACACGGTTGTGCCCCTCTTGATCCCTGTACGATGAGTGCGGCACCTGATCGAACCAACTCTGTCTGATGCAGAGCTGGCGCGACCGTATGGCGGCCGGCACGCCCCCTCATCCGCACGGGCTCCGGCATCTACCGCAGTCCGCGCAAGAGGACAGCTCTCGGCGCTCCCGCACGGCGACAGCCGCGAGGCGGACCGCGCTACCAGGCGGCAGAAAGGCACGGGCCGTGGCATCCACGGTCACCCCGTCGAAGAAGTCGCCGGAGGCAGCGCCGCACACCGCGTCCGCCTCCGTCCGCCCCGGATACGGACAGCTGCTGCGCACCCGCGGCGCCTGGACGTTCCTGCTCCCCGGTTTCGCGGCACGCCAGCCGTTCGCCATGCTGACGATCTCCATCGTGCTGCTCGTGCAGCACACCACGGGCTCCTACGGCGTCGCCGGCGCCGTCGCGGCCGTCACCGGCGTCTCCATGGCCGTGTTCGCCCCCTACAGCGGACGGCTCGCCGACCGCTGCGGACAGCGCGCCGTCCTGCTGCCCGGTGTACTCGTGCACGCGGCGTCCGGCCTGACCTTGACCGTCCTCGCGCTCGCGGACGCACCGCTGTGGGCGCTGTTCGCGGCGGCCGTCCCCGCCGGTGCGTCGGTGCCGCAGGTCGGGCCCATGGTGCGGGCCCGCTGGGGCGTCAAGCTCAAGGGCTCCCCCCTGATGAGCACCGCCGCCGCCTTCGAGTCCGTCACCGACGAGCTGACCTTCGTCCTCGGCCCGCTGGTGGCGACCGCCCTGTGCACGGGCATCGGCCCGGCCGCGGGCCTGGTCACCGAGGCCGCGCTCACCCTGGTGGGCGGTCTGCTGTTCGCCGCGCAGAAGAGCACGCAGCCCGAGGTCGGCGGGGCCGACGGCGCGCACGCGCGCGGGGAGCACGTTTCCGCGCTGCGCGTCCCCGGGGTGCGCGTTCTGATCGTCGCCTTCCTGGGCGTCGGCTCCGTCTTCGGCGGCATGCAGGTGTCGCTGGCCGCGTTCACCGAGTCGATCGGCGAGCCCGGCCTGAACGGCGTCCTCTACGGCGTCTTCGCCGCCGGAAACATGCTCTCCGGCCTGGCCTGCGGCGCCATCGCCTGGAAGGTCGCCCCGCAGCGGCGCCTCCTGATCGGTTACGCCGCCCTCGCGCTGACCGCCTCCGGCCTGTGGGCGGCGCAGTCGGTGCTCGTGCTGGCCGGCCTCGGTCTGCTGGTCGGCATCTGCGTCGCGCCCGCCATCGTCACCGGCTACACCCTGGTGGAGGGCCTGGTCCCGGCCGGCGCCCGCACCGAGGCCTTCACCTGGCTGACCGGCGCCGTCGCCCTCGGCCAGGCGCTGGCGGTGACCGTCGCCGGACAGCTGGAGGACGGGTTCCGGGACGGGGCCGGATTCCTGGTGCCGATGGGCGGCACCGTGCTCGCGCTGGCGGTCCTGGTGGCACTGCGCTCACGGCTGGCGTCCCGCCCCCAGGGGCGCACGGTCGCACGTGGCGTCGGTCACCGCGAGCCCGTCGCAGTGGACTGATCCCGAGGAATACGTCACTATGGACCGTCGTTAGCACTCATCGAGTGAGAGTGCCAGGAGGAAGACAGTGCCGACGTACCAGTACCAGTGCACCGAGTGCGGCGAGGGCCTCGAGGCGGTGCAGAAGTTCACCGACGACGCCCTCACCGAGTGCCCGAACTGCCAGGGCCGCCTGAAGAAGGTGTTCTCGGCGGTCGGCATCGTCTTCAAGGGTTCCGGCTTCTACCGCAACGACAGCCGCGGCAGCTCCTCGAGCAGCTCGCCGGCGTCGTCGAAGTCCGGGGCCTCGGCCTCCTCGTCCTCGGACTCGGGTTCGTCGTCGGGTTCGGGTTCGGGTTCGGCCTCGTCGTCGTCCTCCGGCTCGGGTTCGTCCTCGGGCTCCGGCAGCTCCTCCTCCAGCACCACCGCCGCCTAGGGCCCACCGGCCGGGCGACAGCCTCGGCCGCACCAGGTTCTTACGGGACCCTGTCGTCGTACGACGACGGGGTCCTCGGCGTTTCACGGGCCGGTTAGGGTGCGGACATGGCGAACAAGGTGAATGCCGAGATGAATGCCGAGATCGGCGTGATCGGCGGCTCCGGTCTCTACTCGTTCCTCGACGACGTGACCGAGGTCGAGGTGGACACCCCGTACGGGCCGCCCAGCGACTCGCTCTTCCTCGGCGAGGTCGCCGGCCGGCGGGTCGCCTTCCTCCCCCGGCACGGTCGCGGCCACCATCTGCCGCCGCACCGGATCAACTACCGGGCCAACCTGTGGGCGCTGCGCTCGGTCGGCGCGCGCCAGGTCCTCGGCCCGTGCGCGGTCGGCGGCCTGCGTCCCGAGTACGGGCCGGGCACGCTGCTGGTGCCGGACCAGTTCGTCGACCGGACCAGGTCCCGCCCGTCGACGTACTTCGACGGACTGCCGCTGCCCGACGGCACGGTGCCCAACGTGGTGCACGTGTCGCTGGCCGACCCGTACTGCCCCACCGGGCGGGCCGCCGCGCTGAAGGCGGCGCGGGGAAGGGACTGGGAAGCCGTGGACGGCGGCACCCTGGTCGTGGTCGAGGGGCCCCGTTTCGGCACCCGGGCGGAGTCGCTGTGGCACCGGGCGCAGGGCTGGTCCGTGGTGGGCATGACCGGTCACCCGGAGTCGGCGCTCGCCCGTGAACTGGAGCTCTGCTACACCTCGCTGACCCTCGTCACCGACCTCGACGCCGGCGCCGAGAGCGGCGAGGGCGTCTCGCACGAGGAGGTGCTGCGGGTGTTCGCGGCCAACGTGGACCGGCTGCGGGGCGTCCTGTTCGACGCGGTGGCCGCGCTGCCGGCGACCGGGGAGCGGGACTGCCCGTGCGGGGCGGCGCTGGGCGGGATGGATCCGGGGATCGTGCTGCCGTAGGGCGGGACGGGGGCCGGGACGGGGACGGGGGCCGGGACGGGGACGGGGGCGGCTTCGGTTCAGGCGGAACGTCCCCTTCGGGTGACGGAGTTGTCCACAAGCGGGCGGTGGTCCACGGGGCCTCGGCGGGGTCCGGCGAAAAGCCTCATCGTGGGAGCGCAAGCCGGTCCCTCGTCGCAGGTGGTGGTCACCGTGTCCCGTTCCGTCCTTCCCTCGTCCGGTCCGTTCCCGCTCGGCACCGACGCGCCACCCACCGGCGAGGTGCCGCACTTCGCCCCGGTGCGGGTGCGCGGCGGACGGCACCGGCTGCACCGGCTCGTCCGGCACCGGCGGCGCGTCGTGGCCGCCGGGCTCGCCGTCACCGCGGCGGCGCTGGTAGCTGCGGGCCCGCAGCCGGGGGCCGGTGGGCCGGACCCGAGGCGGGCACGCGGACATCCGGTGGCCGACCAGGTGCGGGAGCGGCCCGGCCCGCGGCTCGTGGCGGCGCCGGTACGGATCGCCGACGCGGAGACGGTACGGCTGCTCGGTCCCGGCGACCGCGTCGACGTGGTCGCGACCGGGGATGCCGGCGACGCCTCCGTGGTCGCGCGCGGGGTGCGGGTGACGAAGGTGCCGGAGCCTGTGGACGGGGCGGCGGCGGGCGGGGCGCTGCTCGTGGTGTCGGTGCCGCGCGACACCGCTCACCGGCTGGTCGGCGCGGGTACCACGGGGCGGTTGGCGGTGACCCTGTGCTGAGGCCGTCGAGTCGCCCGTTCGAGGGACCGGATTGGACAGGACGGCCCAACGCTGACGTAGGTTGCGGAGCGCTCCATTCCAACACCTGTTCAAGCGAGGAGAACGTCCACCGTGAGCGAGAAGAGCGACCCGAGCCTCTGGCAAGGCTTCAAGGCCTTCCTGATGCGCGGAAACGTCATCGACCTGGCGGTGGCGGTCGTCATCGGCGCCGCCTTCACCAACATCGTCAACTCGGTGGTGAAGGGGGTCATCAACCCGCTGATCGGGGCGTTGGGCACGCAGAGCCTGGACAGTTACAGCTCCTGCCTGAAGGGCCCGTGCACCGGGACCGGCGACACCGCGACGGGCGTGCGGATCCTGTGGGGCTCGGTGCTGGGCGCCACGCTCTCGTTCCTGATCACCGCGGCCGTCGTCTACTTCCTGATGGTCCTGCCCATGGCGAAGTACCTGGCCCGGCAGGAGGCCCGCCGGAGGGCCAAGGAGAGCGCCGAGGAGATCATCGAGGTCACCGAGCTGGAGGTGCTCAAGGAGATCCGGGACGCGCTGGTCGCGCAGCGCGGTTCGGGGCACGACCGCTCCTAGCCGAAGCCTCAGCGGCCGGGCGGCGGGCGGGTGCCCGCGCGGTTCACAGGTGGTGCGGCGGCTTCTCGTCGAGGAAGCGCTTCAGGTCGGCCGCGCTGTCGCCCTCGGGCCGCTCGCCCCAGCCGCGGTCGGTGTCGTCCGACGTCTGCTGGTCCAGCGGGTCGTCGAAGACCAGCGCCGGCCTGGGCGCGCGCGGCTCGGGTTCGGGGGCGGTACTCATGGGTCCAGGGTACGGCCCCGCTCCACAAGCGGACCGGCGTCGTCTCTGCTGTGCTGGGAGCCATGACGTCCAGTCCCCAGCCCGCGGGCGCGCCCTCGGGCCCGCCCGGCGCCCGCCCGCCGGTCCGCAGACTGAAGGCCCGCGGCAGGCAGGAGCCGCACCGCGTCGCCACGCCGCTGGAGCTCTTCTTCGACCTGTGCTTCGTCGTCGCCATCGCCCAGGCGGGCCTGCAGCTGGTGCACTCGGTCGCCGAGGGCCATGCCGGCGAGGGCGTTCTCGACTACGCGATGATCTTCTTCGCCATCTGGTGGGCGTGGATGAACTTCACGTGGTTCGCCTCGGCCTACGACAACGACGACGTGCTCTACCGGATCGTCACCCTGGTGCAGATGGCCGGTGTGCTGGTGCTGGCGGCGGGCGTCTCCCGGGCCTTCGAGGAGCACGACTACGTGGCCGTCGTGCTCGGCTACGTGATCATGCGGGTCGCCATGTCCGTGCAGTGGCTCAGGGCGGCGCGCACGGCCGGGGCGCCGGAGCGTGCCATGGCCCTGAGATACGCGGGAGGCGTGCTGGTCTGCCAGGTCGGCTGGCTGGGACTGCTGGTCCTGCCGGAGGGCGGCCGCGGCTGGCTGTACCTGGCGATGGTGGTGCTGGAGCTGTGCGTGCCGGTGTTCGCCGAGCGCCGGCACATGTCGTCCTGGCATCCGCACCACATCTCCGAGCGGTACGGGCTGCTCACGATCATCGTGCTCGGCGAGACCATCGCGGCGGCCACGGTGGCGGTGAAGTCGGGCATCGAGGAGAACGACGCGCTGGGCGAGGTGCTGCCGATCGCGGCGGGCGGACTGCTCCTCGTCTTCTCCGCCTGGTGGATCTACTTCGTGGTCCCCGTCCACAGCCGACTGCGGACCAGCAGGCAGTCGTTCGTGTGGGGTTACGGCCACTACGTGGTGTTCGCCTCGGCGGCCGCGATCGGGGCGGGGCTGGAGGTGGCGGTGGAGCAGACCGTGGGGAAGGCGCACATCTCGACGCTCGCGGCGTCCGCGGCGGTGACCCTGCCGACGGCGCTGTTCCTGATCACGGTCTGGGCGCTGCACGCACGGCACTTCAAGGTGGGCATCGCCGAGCAGTTGGTGCTGCCGACCGCCGCGCTGCTGGTGATCTGCTGCACCTTCCTCGGGGACATGGCGGTGCTGGTGGCCGGAGTCGTCCTGGCGCTGGCCGTGGCGGCCGGCGTGACGCTGACCGCGCGGCGCACCGGGCGGACGCGGGGCGGCGCGACGCCGCCCGCCGCCTGACCGGGCGCGGCCCGCCCCGGGCCGTCGGTGTGGACGAGACTGGCGGCATGACAGTTGACGCATTGACGGACGTCGCCGGTCTGCTGGTGGGGCACGCGACGCGGCGCGGCGACGGATGGCTCACGGGGACGACGGTGGTACTCGCTCCGGAGGACGGAGCGGTGGCGGCCGTGGACGTGCGCGGCGGGGGCCCCGGCACCAAGGAGACCGACGCGCTCGATCCGCGCAACCTGGTGCAGCGGGTGCAGGCGGTGGTGCTGACCGGCGGCAGCGCGTACGGGCTCGACGCGGCGTCGGGGGTGATGGCCTGGCTGGAGGAGCGGGGACGCGGGGTGCGCGTCGGGCCGGACCCCGCGCACGTGGTGCCGGTGGTGCCCGCGGCCTGCGTCTTCGACCTGGGGCGCGGCGGCGACTTCCGGGCCAGGCCGGACGCCGCCACCGGACGGGCGGCCGTCGAGGCGGCGCAGGCGAGCGCGGACTCCCCCGGCGCCGGGGTGCCGCAGGGATGCGTCGGGGCGGGCACGGGGGCCGTGGTCGGCACGCTGAAGGGCGGGGTCGGCACCGCGAGCACAGTGCTGGACTCGGGCATCACGGTGGCGGCGCTGGTGGTGGCCAACGCGGCGGGATCGGTGACGGACCCGGAGACGGGGGTGCTGTACGGGGAGTTGTTCGGCGGCGGGCGGGTGCCGTACCCGGCGCCGGAGGTGCACGCGGCGGCGGGTCGGCGCCTGGCGGAGGTCGCGGCGAGGAACGCGCCGCCGCCGTTGAACACCACGCTCGCCGTGGTCGCCACCGACGCCGACCTGTCGAAGGCGCAGGCGCAGAAGCTGGCCGGCACGGCGCACGACGGCATCGCGCGCGCGGTGCGGCCGGTGCACCTGCTCAGTGACGGGGACACGGTGTTCACGCTGGCGACCGGGGCGCGTCCGCTCGCCGAGGGGCAGCCGCTCGCGCTGAACGAGGTGCTGGCGGCGGGCGCGGACATGGTGACGCGCGCGATCGTCCGCGCGGTCCGGGCCGCCGGGCCGGTGGACGGACCGGGCGGGGCCTGGCCGTCGTACGGGGAGCTGTACGGCGGGTGACGGGGGAACGGCCGGGCGGTGTGGAAAAGTTGCGGCGGATGTCGTCCGAACCGCCTTTGAGCAGCGGATTTTGACGGAAGGTCGGGTCGCGCGGGAACTTTTTGCGCGGCCCGCGGGTTTTTCGTGCGTACGTTTTCTCGGTTCCCGGACATGATGTCCGACCGAGGGGCTACGGTATGCACCCACTAGGTGACATGCAGCAACGCCGGGAGAAACCTTGAGCGTTCCGTACGAGACGGCAGCGTACGAACCACCCGAGTCGCCCGAGTCTCCGGAGGAGCACCTCATGCGGCTGCTGGGTCGCGCCCTGAACTCGTTCGAACTGCCCGACGAGACGATACGGCGCCTGGACTGCGCGCTGGCGCACGACGGTTCCCTGCACTCCGCGCACCACAGCGCGGGGCTGCACCGTGAGACGTACCGGCACACCTGGCTGCTCGCCGACGGTTCGGCGCTGACGCTCTGGGAGCTGGTCCACAACACCGTTCCGGGCGGTGAACCGCAGCACGAGGTGTACCTGGACGACGAGGAGCTGCGCACCGCGACCTCCCGGCTGGCGCTGCCGCCGGAGACGCCGGACTTCGAAGTGCCGGTGCAGGTGCACCATTACCCGGTCCCGGCCCCCCGGCACACCTACGTCTCCGACGCCTCGGCGGACCACGCCCGTCGGCTGCTGCGCCGCGCGGAGAACGCGGACCGGCCGGGGTCCGAGCTGGCCGAGCTGCTGGCGACGGCGTCCGCGCACCAGATCATCCAGGCCTTCGGCGGTCCCGGCCGTGCGGGCCGCGCCCGGGCCGGGTTCTCGCTCTACGAGCACGCGTTCCTGCTCCGGGACGGCGCCGAGGTCTCCCTCTGGGAGGTCGAGCACACGGCCACGCCCGACGGTCGGCACATGTGCGAGGTCTACGACAGCGAGGACGCGGCCCGCCGCGCGATGGAGCGACGGGCCGCGCAGCTCTCCTCCTGAGCGAAGGGCCGTGAGCGGTGAGCGGTGACGGCGGGAGTGTCCGGCCGCGCCGGCTCTACGCGGCCACCGGCTGCTTCGCGCCGGGTGCCGGGGCCGACGGATCGGCGCCGCCGGGCCCCTGGGCCGTCGCTCCCGGCGCCGGTTTGCGCAGACCCTTGAGGACGATCACCAGGGCCGTGGTGACGCAGACGCCGGCCGCGATGGCGACCAGGTAGAGCAGCGGGTTGCCGATCAGCGGGACCACGAAGATGCCGCCGTGCGGGGCCCGCAGCGTGGCCCCGAAGGTCATCGACAGGGCGCCGGTGACCGCGCCGCCCACCATCGAGGACGGGATGACCCGCAGCGGGTCGGCCGCGGCGAACGGGATCGCGCCCTCGGTGATGAAGGAGGCGCCCAGCACCCAGGCGGCCTTGCCGTTCTCGCGCTCGGCAGCGTTGAAGAGCCGGCCGCGCACGGTGGTGGCCAGGGCCATCGCCAGCGGCGGGACCATGCCGGCCGCCATCACCGCCGCCATGATCTTCATCGCCGAGTCGCTGGGACTGGCGACCGCGATGCCCGCGGTGGCGAAGGTGTAGGCGACCTTGTTGACCGGGCCGCCGAGGTCGAAGCACATCATCAGGCCGAGGAGCGCGCCGAGCAGGATCGCGTTGGCGCCGGACAGGCCGTTCAGCCAGTCGGTCATCGCCGACTGCGCGGACGCGATGGGTTTGCCGATCACCACGAACATCAGGAACCCGACGATCGCCGCCGAGATCAGCGGGATCACCACCACCGGCATGATGCCGCGCAACGCCTTCGGGATGCGCACCCGTTGGATGGCCAGCACCACGGCACCCGAGATCAGACCGGCCGCCAGACCGCCGAGGAAACCGGCGTTGACGGTCAGCGCGATCGAGCCGCCGACGAAGCCGGGGACCAGGCCCGGCCGGTCGGCCATGCCGTAGGCGATGTAGCCGGCCAGCACCGGGACGAGGAAGGCGAAGGCCACGCCGCCGATCTGGAACAGCAGGGCCGCCCAGCTGTCCGCCTGGGTCCACACGAAGTGGTCCATCACGGACGGCGCCTTGTTGATCTCGTAGCCGCCGATCGCGAAGCCCAGGGCGATCAGCAGACCGCCGGCGGCGACGAACGGGACCATATAACTGACGCCGGACATCAGCCACTTGCGGAGCTTCGTCCCGTACCCCTCGCCGGACTCGCCGCCCCGCTCGACGGGGGTCGCACCGGCGGAACCGGACGAAGCCGTCGCCCCGGCCGCCGTGACCTCGCCGCGGGCCGCCTTCCCGCGGACCTCGCCGATCAGCTCGCCCGGCCGGTTGATGGCGGCCTTGACGCCGGTGTCGACGGTGGGCTTCCCGGCGAAGCGGTCCTTCTCGCGCACCGGCACGTCGTGGGCGAAGATCACGCCGTCCGCCGCCGCGATCACCGCGGGGTCCAGCCGGTCGAACCCGGCCGAGCCCTGCGTCTCGACGGCGACCTCGACGCCTTCCTCGCGGCCCGCGTTCTCCAGCGACTCGGCGGCCATGTAGGTGTGCGCGATGCCGGTGGGGCAGGAGGTGACGGCGACGATCCGGAAGGGGCGCTCGGGCGGTCCGGGATCCTCCCGCTCGCCGGTGCCGACCGTGGCGGCCCCGGCGGAGGCCGCCGCCGGGGCCGCCACGGAGTCCTCGCCGCCGGCGGCGGCCGCGGGCTCCTCGCCGCGGATCAGCGCCGCCGCGTCGGCCGGGTCGCCCACCGCGCGCAGCGCGTCCGTGAACTCGGCGTTCATCAGCTGCCGGGCCAGGGAGGAGAGGATCGTCAGGTGGGCGTCGTCGGCGCCCGCCGGTGCGGCGATCAGGAAGACCAGGTCGGCCGGGCCGTCCGCCGCCCCGAAGTCGATGCCCCGCGCACTGCGCCCGAAGGCCAGCGTGGGCTCGGTGACGTGCTCGCTGCGGCAGTGCGGGATGCCGATGCCGCCGTCGAGGCCGGTCGGCATCTGCGCCTCACGGGCGGCCACGTCGGCGAGGAAGCCCTCCAGGTCGGTCACCCGGCCCCGGGCCACCATCCGCTCGGCGAGGGCGCGCGCCGCCGCTTCCTTGGTGTCGGCGGACAGGTCGAGGTCGACCAGATCCGCACTGATCATGTCGCTCATCGCGGGCTCCTTAGCTCGCGTATCGCCCGGAACACGGGGTGAGGGGCGGGGGCGGGGAGGGGGACGCTTCGGTGCAGGCCGGGGATGTGGTCGGGGGTCATGACGTCGGCTCCCGCAGCAGGCGGTCCGTCGGCACCTCAGCCGTGACCGTCACGGCGGACGGATCCAGGTCGTTCGGCGTCGGCATCACGCTGCCCGGCAGCCGGACGGCGGCGGCGCCGTGCGCGACGGCGGAGGCGAGGGCGCCGGGCCCCGCTCCCCCCGCGATCAGGAAGCCGGCGAGGGAGGAGTCGCCGGCGCCCACGTTGCTGCGTACGGCGTCCACGCGGGCGGTGCCGAACCAGGTGCCCTCCTCGGCGACGAGCAGTTGCCCGTCGGCGCCCAGGCTGGCGAGCACGGACCGGGCGCCCAGCTCCCGCAGTTCCCCGGCGGCCTTCACGGCGTCGCCGACCGTGGCGAGCGGGCGTCCGACGGCCTCGGCGAGTTCCTCGGCGTTCGGCTTGACCACGTCGGGCCGCTCGCGCAGGGCCTGGAGCAGGGCGGGGCCCGAGGTGTCCAGGGCGATGCGGGCACCGGCGGCGTGTGCCCGGGCGACCAGCTCCGCGTACCAGGAGGGGGCGAGGCCGCGGGGCAGGCTGCCGCAGCAGGCGATCCAGTCGGCGCCGGGCGACTGGCTCCGCACGGTCTCCAGGAGCAGTTCCCGTTCGGCCGCGGACAGTTCGGGGCCCGGTGCGTTGATCTTCGTCAGGACGCCGTCGGCCTCGGCGAGCGCGATGTTGGAGCGGGTGGCCCCGGCGATCGGCACCGGCGCGACCTCGATGCCCTGGGCGTCCAGCAGATCGGCGACCAGTGCTCCCGGCGCCCCGCCGAGCGGCAGGACCGCCACGGTGCGCTGTCCGGCCGCCGTCACCGCCCGCGAGACGTTCACGCCCTTGCCGCCCGGGTCCACGCGCTCGCCCGTGGCGCGGACGACCTCGCCGCGGTCGAGCGAGGGGACCTCGTAGGTGCGGTCCAGGGACGGGTTGGGGGTGACGGTGAGGATCATGCGCGTACTACTTCCGTGCCGGCGCGCTCGACGTCGCCCGCGTCTTCGGGGCTCAGCCCGCTGTCGGTGATCAGCAGGTCCACGTCGTGCAGGGCGCCGAAGCGGGCGAAGTGCTCCTGGCCGTACTTCGAGGAGTCGGCGACCAGCACCACGCGTCGGGCGGCGGCCACGGCGGCCCGCTTGACGGCGGCCTCGGCGAGGTCGGGGGTGGTCAGGCCGTACTCGACGGAGAAGCCGTTGGCCGCCACCACCGTGACGTCGGCGCGGATCTCGCCGTACGCGCGCAGCGCCCAGGCGTCCACGGCGGCGCGGGTACGGTGCCGGACCCGGCCGCCGACCAGGTGGAGCTGGATGCCGGGGTGGTCGGCGAGGCGGGCGGCGATGGGCAGGCTGTGGGTGACGACGGTCAGCGACGACTCCGCCGGGATCGCCGCCGCCATGCGGGCCACCGTCGAGCCGGCGTCGAGGATCAGCGTGCCCTCGGTGGGCAGTTCGGCCAGGGCCGCCTTGGCGATCCGGTCCTTCTCGTCGGCGGCGGTGGACTCGCGCTCGGCGAGGTCGGGCTCGAAGTCGAGCCGCCCGGCGGGGATCGCGCCGCCGTGCACCCGGCGGAGCAGCCCGGCGCGGTCGAGCGCCGTGAGGTCGCGGCGGATGGTCTCCGCCGTCACCTGAAACTCCTCGGCGAGCGACACCACGTCCACCCGGCCACTGTCCCGGGCGAGCCGGAGGATCTCCTGCTGCCGCTCCGGTGCGTACATGACCGTTCACCTCCGAACTGTGCCCGAACCTGTGGTTTCTCTGGAGGCTACGCCCGGTATTCCGGATTGTAAACAGGGAAACACAAGCAGTCGGACACACTCGGGTATGAACGGGCATCTGTGGCGGAGGTACGGACAGCTGGGCTCAGAGCAGCACGGGCTCCTTCTCCTTCACCGGCTCCTCCGCCTCGGCCCCTTCCACGTGCTGCGCGGGCCGCTTGGGCAGCGCGAACATCAGCAGGAAGATGACGGTCAGCACCCCGGCCACCCAGCCCAGCGCGTTCTGGAAGGCGTCCGCGTAGGCCGGACCCAGGCGGGCGGGGGCGAGGTGGTCGCTCATCGTGCCGAAGAAGACCACCGACACCAGGCCGAGGCCGAGCGCGTTGCCCATCTGCTGCACGGTGTTGATGAGCCCGGACGCGGCCCCGGCGTGCCCACGCGGCACCTGGGACAGCACCGCGTCGGTCAGCGGCGCGACGATCAGGCCCATGCCGACGCCCATCACGGTGAGCGGCAGCGCCATCTGCCAGGACGCGATGCCGAGGCCGTAGCGCTCGGACTCCCAGATGTAGAGCAGCACTCCGGCCGCCATCACCAGCGCGCCCGCCTGGAGCACCTTGCGCCCGAAGCGCGGGACCAGCATCTGCACCGACACCCCGGCCGCCACCGAGACGGCGATCGAGAACGGCACTCCGGTCAGCCCGGCCCGCAGCGCGGTCCAGCCGAGTCCCACCTGCATGTACAGCGTCCACACCAGGAAGAAGACGCCGAGCGCGATGCCGAAGACGGTCTGCACGGCGATACCGGTCGCGAAGCTCTTCACCTTGAACAGCGACAGCTCGACCAGCGGCGAACCGTCCCGCGCGCTCTTGCGCCGCTCGTACGCCACCAGCACCGCGAGGACCACGAGCGAGCCGGCCATCGACAGGTACCCCCACAGCGGCCAGCCCAGCTCCTCGCCGCGGGTGAGCGGGTAGACCAGCATCAGCATGCCGAGGGTGACCAGGGCGACCCCGACCAGGTCGAGCCGCAGGGCGCGCGGTGCCTTGGACTCCGTGATGAAGCGGCTGCCGAGGACGAGTCCCGCGATGCCGACCGGCAGGTTGATGAGGAAGATGGGCCGCCATTCGAGGCCGAAGAGGTTCCACTCGGTGAGCAGGGCGCCCAGCAGCGGGCCGGATACGGCGCCGAGTCCGACGATCGCGCCGAACAGCCCGAAGACCTTGCCGCGTTCGTGCGCGGGGAAGGTGGCGTGCACGATCGACAGCACCTGCGGCACCATCAGCGCCGCCATGGCGCCCTGGAGGATGCGGGAGGCGACCAGCATCTCCGGGTTCGCCGCCAGACCGCACAGCGCGGACGCCAGGGTGAACCCGGCGATGCCGATGAGGAACACCCGCTTGCGGCCGTGGATGTCGCCGAGCCGTCCGCCGGTGATCAGACCGGCGGCGAAGGCGAGGGCGTAGCCGGCCGTTATCCACTGGATCTGGCTGACGGAGGCGCCCTCGTCCCGCTGGATCGACGGGATCGCGATGTTGACGATGGTGACGTCGACCAGGTCCATGAAGGCCGCGGTCATCACGATCGCAAGGGCGAACCAGCGGCGGCGGTCGCCCGCGGGCGGGGCGGGTGAAGCGGGCGGGGCGGGTGGCGTGTCCGGGGTCTGCGTGAAGGTCATGCGAGGAAGTTAGGACGGCAGTAGGACGGATCGCGTCCTAGATGTACGGCATCCTCGGTTCCATGACGACGGACACTCCGGCCCGGCTGCTGACGCTCCTCTCCCTCCTCCAGACGCCCCGCGAATGGCCCGGCGGCGAGCTGGCCGACCGGCTCGGGGTCTCCCGCCGCACGGTCCGGCGCGACATCGACCGGCTGCGCGAGCTGGGCTACCCCGTGCAGGCCACCATGGGCGCGGACGGCGGTTACCGGCTGGTGGCCGGCAAGGCGATGCCGCCGCTCGTCCTCGACGACGAGGAGGCGGTGGCCATCGCGGTCGGGCTGCGCGCCGGCGCCGGGCACGCGGTCGAGGGCCTGGACGAGGCGTCGGTGCGGGCGCTGGCCAAGCTGGAGCAGGTGCTGCCGTCCCGGCTGCGGCACCGGGTGACCACGCTGCAGGCCGCGACCACACCGCTGACCAGCGGGGACGGCCCGAGCATCGCGCCCGGCACACTGACCGTCATGGCCTCGACCGTGGCCGGACACGAGCGGCTGCGGTTCGCCTACCGCGCGGGCGACGGCACCGAGTCGCGGCGCGTGACGGAGCCGTACCGGCTGGTCTCCACGGGACGCCGCTGGTATCTGATCGCCTACGACCTCGACCGCGACGACTGGCGGACCTTCCGGGTCGACCGGGTCAGCGAGCCCTTCGCCACCGGCGCCCGGTTCACACCCCGGGAGCTGCCGGCCGGGGACGCGGCCGAATACCTGCGGCGATCCATGCAGCGGCGCAACGACTCGTACGGGATCGAGGTCCTCTTCCTCGAACCGCCCGAGACCGTCGCGGCACGGCTGCCGCAGTGGCTCGGGGCGCCGGAGGCGGTGGACGGGGGCACGTCGTGCGTCCTGCGGGCGACGGTGTCCGACGCGCCCGAGTGGATGGCGGTGCGGCTGGCGATGACGGGACTGGAGTTCCGGGTCCGGCAGCCGACGGAACTGATGGACCGGGTGCGGGAGTTGGGGGCGCGGCTGGGCCGGGCGGCGGAGTCGGGCGCCGGGTGACGCCGCAGCTCAGTCCCGCCCGGACGGTTCGTCCTCCCACGTGAAGCCGCGGAGGTCCGCCAGGTTCCGCAGGGCCTGGTCCAGGGGGCTGCGGGCCCTCTCGTCGGACGTCGCCCAGTGCTCCGCCGCGACGCGCACGGCGGCGCCCGCCACGGCGCCCGCGAAGTGGAGGCGGGGCGAGGCCGCGAGGCGTGCGGCAACGTTGTCGTCGCCGCCGGACATCCGCGCGGCCAGCGCCTCCACGAGCCCGCGTTCCGTGCTGTGGCAGACCTCCGCCCACACCTTGCGCAGCGCCGGGCTGCTCGCGGCCAGGCGGATCAGGGTGCGGGCCCACTCCCAGGAGGCGGCCGAGACTCCGGCGCCCGGGGTCAGGGTGTGCCGGACGGCGTGTTCCAGCGCCTCGGGCGGGGACAGCTCGGCCGGGGCGTCGCGGACCGCCCGCACCCAGCGCTCGGCGCCGAGGGCGTACAGCGGGGCGACGGCCTCCTCCTTGGCCGCGAAGTAGCGGTAGAAGGTGCGCGGGGCGATTCCGGCGGCGCGGGCGATGTCCTCGGCCCGGGTGGCTCTGAGGCCCTGGCCGACGAAGAGGCGGGCCGCCGCGCGGGCGATCTCCATACGGGTCTCGGCCTTGCGCCGTTCGGTCAGGGAGACCGGTCCCGACCCGGGGTCGGGGAATGCGGGGATGGTGCTGCTCACTTCGGCAGGCTATGCCGCTGTGGCAGAATCTGCCATTCGGCGGGCCACCCCGGGGTTCAGGTTCGGGGTGTCCCGCCGGCCCGCTCCGCTCTCCGGCAAGGAGAGAGCCGGGCTGCGGCACCCCGGGGGGAGGGGCGCCGAGCCCGGCTCGGGAAAGTCCCGGCACCGGGGGGAGTGCGTCGGGACGTGGTCCAAAGGGGGCGGCGGACCGGTGGTTCCGGGCCCCTGCGGGCGGGCCCGGAGTTCTTTTTCCCGGGCCCCCGCCGGTTGAAGCAGCGTTGTACGGCCATGTTTGCGCGGGGTTCGGCCACCGGCGTGCGCCCCACGCGTCACGTCACGCCCCCGCGTCACGCGCCGGCGCTACGCCGCCGCCTCGAAGCCGGTCGAGCGGGCCAGCTTCTTCAGCTCGAGCAGCGCGTGCTTCTCGATCTGCCGGATGCGCTCACGGGTGAGCCCGTGCTCCTTGCCGACCTCGGTCAGGGTGCGCTCGCGGCCGTCGACGATGCCGTACCGCATCTTGATGATGGAGGCGGTGCGCGGGTCGAGGCGGCCGATGAGGTCGTCCAGCTCCTCACTGCGCAGCAGGGTCAGCACCGACTGCTCGGGCGACACGGCGGAGGTGTCCTCCAGCAGGTCGCCGAACTGGGTCTCGCCCTCGTCGTCCACCGACATGTTCAGCGAGACCGGGTCGCGGGCCCAGTCGAGCACGTCGGTGACGCGCTCCGGGGTCGAGCCCAGCTCGGCCGCGATCTCGGCGGGCTCCGGCTCACGGCCGTGCTCGCGGTTGAACTCGCGCTGCACGCGCCGGATCCGGCCCAGCTCCTCCACCAGGTGGACGGGCAGGCGGATGGTGCGCGACTGGTCGGCGATGGACCGGGTGATGGCCTGACGGATCCACCAGGTCGCGTACGTCGAGAACTTGAAGCCCTTGCGGTAGTCGAACTTCTCGACCGCGCGGACCAGGCCGGCGTTGCCCTCCTGGATCAGGTCGAGCAGCGGCAGTCCGCTGCGCGGGTAGCGGCGGGCGACCGCGACGACCAGGCGGAGGTTGGACCGGATGAAGACGTCCTTCGCCCGCTCGCTCTCGTCGATCAGGGCCTGGAGTTCCTCACGGGTGGCATCCGCCCCGGTCTCCTCGTAGCCTTCGAGGACCTGCCGCGCGAAGACACCCGCCTCGATGGTCTGGGACAGCTCGACCTCCTTGGCGGCGTCGAGCAGCGGCGTACGCGCGATCTCGTCGAGGTACATGCCGACCAGATCGCGGTCGGCGAGCTCTCCGCCGTTGGCGCGGACGCTGGTTGCCGCGCCGGAGGTCTCGCCGGTGGCGGACTTACGACGGGCGACGGCACGGGTTGCCATGCGTGCTCCCTTGCGATGGTGGTTCAGCGGGTCCGGTGGACGCTCAGCACTGTGGGGGACTCTCCTCGGGTGCCCTGCATCCGATGGAAACAACGACTGGAATCCGGACAGAATTCCCAACCCGCCCCTCGATTTTTCTGATCATGCAGTACCCTGTGCCGCCACAGGAGGTGGCGAGATGCCGACGGCACGTACGGATGTCCAGGTCAGACCGGGAGTCGAGGACGACCTCAAGGCACTCACCGACCTCTACAACCACTACGTGTGTGAGACGCCCATCACGTTCGACACCGAGCCCTTCACGGCGGAGGAGCGCCGCCCTTGGCTGCTCTCCCACCCTGAAGACGGCCCGTACCGGCTGAGGGTTGCCACGGACGCGGACTCACAGGAGATTCTGGGGTACGCCACCTCCAGCCCCTACCGCGCGAAGCCCGCCTACGGGACCTCGGTGGAGACCACCGTCTACGTCGCCCCGGGCGCCGGCGGCCGGGGCGTGGGCACGCTGCTCTACACGTCCCTCTTCGAGGCGCTGGCCGGTGAGGACCTGCACCGCGCCTACGCGGGCATCGCCCAGCCCAACGAGGCGTCGGCCCGGCTGCACGAGCGGTTCGGCTTCCGGTACGTCGGCACCTACCGCGAGGTGGGCCGCAAGTTCGGCCGCTACTGGGACGTGGCCTGGTACGAGAAGCCGCTGTAGCCCCGCCCGGCCGGCGCTCAGCCGAACTGCACGGACCGCTTGGCCAGCCCCATCCAGAACCCGTCGATCACCGACCGCCGCAGGTCCAGTTCACCGGCCGCGTCCGCGGCCCCCATGGTCACGAACAGGGGCGCGAAGTGCTCGGTGCGCGGGTGGGCGAGCCGCCCCGCCGGGGACTTGCGGGCGAAGTCGAGCAGCCCGTCCACGTCACCGTCCTCCAGCGCGCGCCGGCCCCAGTCGTCGAACTCCGCGGACCAGGAGGGGACGCCGTCCTGGCGCAGCGCGGCCAGGTTGTGGGTGAAGAAGCCGGAGCCGATGATCAGCACGCCCTCGTCGCGCAGCGGCGCGAGCCGGCGGCCGGTCTCCATCAGCCGTTCCGGGTCGAGGGTCGGCATGGAGACCTGGAGGACCGGGATGTCGGCGTCGGGGTACATCTCGACGAGCGGCACGTAGGCGCCGTGGTCGAGGCCGCGGTCGGGGACGTCCTGGACGGGCGTGCCGGGGGCGCGCAGCAGCTTGCGGACCGACTCGGCCAGCGCGGGGGCGCCGGGGGCCTCGTAGCGCACCCGGTAGTAGTGCTCCGGGAAGCCCCAGAAGTCGTACACCAGGGGCAGGGTCGTGGTGGCGCCGAGGGCGAGCGGGGACTCCTCCCAGTGGGCGGAGACGACGAGGATCGCCTTCGGCCGGGGCAGGGCGGCGGCCCACGCGGCGAGTTCGCCGGGCCAGACCGGGTCGTCGGCGAGCGGCGGGGCGCCGTGGCTGAGGTAGAGGGCGGGCATGCGCTCCTGCGTGGCGGCGGTCATGACTGCTGCTCCCATACGGCCGATACTTGAACTCTCAATCTCTACTGGCCATTAATCTACGCCGAATTTGTTTAACTTTCAAGGAGTAGTTTCGTAGAGTGGGACCCATGAACGACGAACCCCGCTGGCTCACCGACGAGGAGCAGCTCGTCTGGCGCTCCTACATCGAGGCCGCCACCCTCCTGGAGGACCACCTCGACCGGCAGCTCCAGCGCGACGCGGGCATGCCGCACGTCTACTACGGCCTGCTGGTCAAGCTCGCCGAGTCGCCGAGGCGGCGGCTGCGGATGACGGAGCTGGCCAGATACGCGAAGATCACCCGCTCCCGGCTCTCGCACGCGGTCGCCCGGCTGGAGAAGAACGGCTGGGTCCGCCGCGAGGACTGCCCCTCCGACAAGCGCGGCCAGTTCGCCATCCTCACGGACGAGGGGTACGCGGTGCTGCGCCGGACCGCTCCGGGCCACGTGGACGCCGTGCGCCAGGCCGTCTTCGACCGGCTCACCCCCGAACAGCAGAAGTCCCTCGGCGAGATCATGCGGATCGTCGCCGAGGGACTTCAGCCGAGCGAAGCGGGTGCGGACCTGCCCTGGCTGCGCTGAACGCGCGGCCGGGGCAGGTCCTGGAAGCCGTGTGCGGAGGGCGTCCCCTCCCCCCGCACACGGATGGAACGGAGGGCCCGAGCGGGTATCGGGTCCGGCGTCAGTGGGCGACGACCGGCACCGGCAGCTCGTCCTCGACCCCGTCGCCCGCGGCCGACCCGGTGACGGTGGTGCCGCCCGGGCGTCCCGCGTTGATGAAGGTCAGGGCGATCACGGCGGCCACCACCAGGATGCCGACGGCGAACCAGATGGCGCTGGTGTAGCCCTGCACCTGGCCCTGGAGCTGGACCAGCTGCTGCTGGGACCGGGAGGTCGCGCCGCCGATGTGGTCGGCGACGTAGGACGTGGTGGCCGAGGCGGCGATCGTGTTCAGCAGCGCCGTACCGATCGCGCCGCCCACCTGCTGCGAGGTGTTGACCATCGCCGAGGCGACACCGGCGTCCCGCGCCTCCACGCCCATGGTGGCCATGGACATGGCCGGCATGAACGCCGTACCCATGCCGAGGCCGAGCAGGAGCATGCCGGGCAGCAGCACACCGGCGTAGGAGGTGTCGATCTCCAGCTGGGTCAGCAGCAGCATGCCGAGGGCGGCGACCAGGAAGCCGGGGCCCATCAGCAGCCGGGGCGCGACCCGGGTCATCAGGCGGGTGCCGATCTGGGTGGAGCCCGTGATCATGCCCGCGATCATCGGCAGGAAGGCGAAGCCGGTCTTCACCGGCGTGTAGCCCTTCACGATCTGGAGGTAGTAGGTCAGGAAGAGGAACAGGCCGAACATCGCGATGATCGCCAGGCCCAGCGAGAGGTAGATCCCGCCGCGGTTGCGCTCGGTGATCACCCGCAGCGGCAGCAGCGGGGCCTTGACCTTCGACTCGACGACCACGAAGGCGAACAGCAGCACGGCCGCGCCGACGAACATGCCGACCGTCACCGAGTCGCTCCAGCCGTTGGACTCGGCGCGGGTGAAGCCGTAGACCAGCGCGACCAGACCGAGGGTGGAGAGGATCACGCCGGGGATGTCGAGCGGCGAGCGGTTGCGGCCGCCCTGGGGCTCACGGATGACCAGGTAGGCACCGGCCGCGGCGACGATGGCGAACGGGATGTTGACGAAGAACGTCCAGCGCCAGTTCAGGTACTCGGTGAGGAAACCGCCGAGGATCAGACCCACGGCGCCGCCGCCACCGGCGATCGCGCCGTAGATGCCGAAGGCCTTGGCGCGCTCCTTGGCGTCCGTGAACATCACGGCGAGCAGGGAGAGCGCGGCCGGCGCGAGCAGGGCGCCGAAGGCACCCTGGAGGGCGCGGGAGCCGAACATCATCGCCTCGTTGGTGGCCGCGCCGCCGAGCGCCGAGGCGACGGCGAAGCCGGCCAGGCCGAGGACGAAGGTGCGCTTGCGGCCCCACAGGTCGGCTATCCGGCCGCCGAACAGCAGCAGACCGCCGAAGGCGAGGGCGTAGGCCGTGACGACCCACTGCCGGTTGCCGTCGGAGATGCCGAGGTCCTGCTGGGCGGAGGGCAGGGCGATGTTCACGATGGTGGCGTCGAGGACCACCATCAGCTGGGCGAGCGCGATGAAGACGAGCGCTTTCCAGCGTCCGGCGTCCGGGACGCCGGGAGCCTTGACGGCTGTTTGAGACATGGGGATACCCACTTCGGGACTTCGTGACGGATAAAGGTGAGTAAAGGGACGACTGACCTACGGCGACGGCCGGACGGTCGGGGGTCGCGGAGCTGCTGGTGCTACTGGTCGCAGGGCCGGCGCAGATCCTCCATGGTCACTTCGCTGCCCGGCAGGACGGAGCGGGCCGGTGCCCGCAGTCCGTCCAGGAACAGCTGGAGATGGCGGTGGACGAACCGGTCGGCGCTCAGACACCCCGTACCGGCCGGGGGCCGGCTCAGCTGGGCGGCGGCGATCATCAGGTCGCCCACGCCCACGTCGTTACGGAGCTGACCGGCCGCCTTCGCCCGGTCCATGACCTCGGCGACGAGTCGTTCGACCCGTTCGCGCGCCGCTTCCAGGTCGGGGTGGTGCTGGTCGAACGTGCTGGAGACCATCGGGCACAGGGCGCTGATCCGCTCGTCGGCGGAGGCGTGCACGAAGCGCTCCAGCGCCTCGAACGCGTCCCCGGTCTCCGCGAGGGCCAGCTCGGCCGCCCGTGCCGTGCGGTCCATGACCGAGCAGACGACCTCACGGACGAGGGCGTCGCGGTCGGGGAAGTTGCGGTACACCGTGGCGTTGCCCACGCCGGCCCGGCGGGCGATCTCGTCGAGCGGCACCTCGGGGCCGTGCTCGACGAACATCTCCCGGGCGGCGGTGACGATCCGCTCCCGGTTGCGCAGAGCGTCGGCACGGGGCCGGGGCACCTTGCGCTGCTCGGGGGTCGCGGTCTGCACGGCGTACTCCTTGGCGAGGGGTTCGCGATCCGGGGAGACACTCCCCGCTTCGCTCGGACACAGGGCTAAACGGGGAAACGATCCCCGGTTATTTCCCGGACCCGAGAAGAAACACCGTGACCTGAGTCACAGCACCGGGACGACCCGGTCCCTCACCCTCCGTGAGACCCCAACGCCCGTCCCCCGGACGGAAGCTACCGGCGAGAAACCCACGATCGGCCGCTCCAGCGCGCGCCCGCACACCCCTCGGCCCAGGGTGAGCGCAAGAGCGCAGCCGGTGCCGGGCGGCTGCCGTGGTCCGGGGAGGTCCGCATGCAGGCGCAGCCGCCAGGCCGACGCATACGTCCGCGCCGGCTGGCCGCGATGGGGACCGTCGGCGTCCTGACCCTCGCGCTCAGCACCTCGGCGAGCACCGGCGGCCTCGCGCCGGGCACCGCGCCCGCGGGCGCCGGACCGGCCGCCCTCTCCCGCTCCTCCGCGCACGGCCCCTGCATGATCAGTGGTGGACCCGAGATCCAGATGTCCGAGGGCGTCCCGACCTCCGCCGGCTACGCCCCCTCGACCGGCACCGTCCGGGCCCTGAACCTGATGATCGACTTCTCCGACGCGCCCGGCGAGGGCGAGGCGCTCGACCGGTTCGCGGAGTTCTTCCCGAAGACCGAGGAGTGGTTCCGCACCAGCTCCTACGGCCGCCTCGACTACCGCCCCGAGACCCCCATACGGGACTGGCTGCGGATGCCGAAGTCGTTCGCGGAGTACGGCATAGAGCGCGGCGCCCCCTTCGAACCCGGCTACCGCAAACTGGTCCAGGACCTCGTGGCGGCGGCCGACGCGGAGGTCGACTTCCGCTCCTACGACCTGCTGAACGTGCTGGTCACCCCGAACGCGGGCCCGTCCGCCCTGGACACGGTGCTGTCCGTGACCTTCGCCGGGAACGCCGACGCCCCGGTCGCCGACGGCGTCCCGGTGGCCAACGCCTCCTTCGTCTACTCCCGCCAGGACGACGGCTCCGGCTCCTACGACGAGACCGGCTACCGGGTGCTGCCGCACGAGAACGGCCATGTCTTCGGACTCCCCGACCTCTACACCCAGGAGGGCGGGGGCGCGGTCGGGCACTGGGACATCATGAGCGAGGACTGGGGCGCCAACAACGACCTCCTCGGCTGGCACAAGTGGAAGTTGGGCTGGCTCGACCCCTCCCAGGTGCACTGCGCCGCCGCGGCCGGGACCACCGAGTACACGCTGACGCCGCTGGCCCGCAAGGGCGGCGACAAGCTGGTGGTCGTGCCGCTGGACGGCGAGTCCGGCTACGCGGTCGAGCTGCGCACCCAGGCGGGCAACGACGAGACGGTGTGCCGGCCGGGTGTGCTCGTCTACAAGGTCGACGCGGACGTCGACACCGGCATGGGCCCGGTGAAGGTCTACGACTCCCAGCGCGACAGCGGCGGCTGCACCCGCGGCCCGAACGTCCACGCCGAGCTCTCCGACGCCGCCTTCACCCCGGGCGAGACCTTCAAGGACCCGGCCCGCGACGTCACGATCAAGGTGTCGGACGCGGACGGGAACGGCGACCACCGGGTGCGGGTCACCCGCGGCGGGCGGGATTAACGTAGCCCTGCCGCGAACGCCGTACCGGAGAGCCGATGCCCGCCAACACCACGAACGCCGTCGCACGCGACGGGGCCGCCGCCGTGCCGGACGAGGCGGTGGCGCCGCTGCTGCGCGGGATCGCCGTGCTGCGCCGGCTGACCGAGGCGGACGGCGGCGCGCTCAGCCTCAGCGGGCTGGAGAAGGCCACCGGACTGGCCCGGTCCACCGTCGACCGCCTCACCGCGACCCTCGCCCGCGTGGGATACGTCCGCCTGGACGGCCGCGACGTCTCCCTCGCCCCCCGGCTGATGGAACTGGGCAACGCCTACCTCGCCGCGCTCCGCCTGCCCGACCTGCTGGCCGCCCGCGCCGACGCCCTCGCCGACGAGCTGGACGAGTCGGTGTCGCTGGCGGTCGGCGACCGGGACGGCATCCGCTTCATCCACCAGGCCACCCGCCGCCGCGCGATGTCCCTGAGCTTCCGCATCGGCGACCTCCTGCCCGCCGAACGCACCGCGCCGGGACCGCTGTTCGCCGCCGAGTGGACGCCGGCCGACTGGCACCGCTGGCGCCGGCGCCGGGCGGCCGACCCGGAGGACCGCGGCTTCCCCGCCGTACCGCCGCGCGAACACTCCACCCCGGACGAGAACTTCGAGCGGCGTACGGAGCGGGCGGCGGGCGACGGCTGGGCGCTGGACGACCAGTTGATCGAACCGGGGCTGGTCGCGGTCTCGGTCCCGGTGCGCGACCCCGGCACCGGACGGGTGGCGTGCGTGGCCAGCGTGGTGAGCCACACCAGCCGCCACACGGCACCGGACCTGCGGGCCGCCCTGCTCCCCCGGCTGCGCGCGGCGGTCGCCGCGATGGAGGACGACCTGCGCACCGCGCCGCCGCCACAGCCGGGGCCGCCGCCCTCGGGCCTGGCCACCTGGACCGGTGCGTCCAAGCAGGAGCTGGGCCGGGAGTTCGTGGAGTCGCTGGCCCGCGGGCTGACCGTGCTGACCGCCTTCGGCGAGGGCCGCCCGGCGCTGACCCTCACCGAGGTCGCGAAGGCCACCGGCCTGGCCCGCGCGACCGCCCGCCGGGCGCTGATCACCTACGAGCACGCGGGGCTGGTGGCCCCGGCGCCCGACCGGGCGTTCGCGCTCACCCCCCGGGTGCTGTCCCTCGGCTTCCCGCCGCTCTCCCGCACCTCCCTGCCCGAGATCGCCCAGCCGCACCTGACCGCGCTGGCCGGCCGCGTCCACGAGTCGGCGGCGCTGGCCGTCCTGTCGGAGACGGGCGAGGAGATCCAGTACACGGCCCGGGCGTCCACCGGCCGCGTGCTGAGCGCCCGGGTCACGGTCGGCGCCCGGCTGCCCGCGTACGCGACCGCGCTGGGGCGCGTGCTGCTGGCCGGCCGCCCGGACGGCGCCGGGACACCGTCCGACGTGCTGCGGGAGGTGCGGGCGCGGGGCCACGCCCTGGTCGACGAGGAGCTGGAGGCCGGGCTGCGCGCCGTCGCGGTCCCGGTGCGCGACCGTACGGGACGGGTGGTGGCCGCCGTGAACGTGGCGATGCACGCGGCCCGCCGGACGACGGAGGAGTGTGTGACGCGGGTCCTGCCGGAGCTGCGGCGCACGGCGGACCTCGTCGAGGCCGAGCTGCGGGTGGCGGGGCGCTTCTGCCGGGTGCCCGCCGTCTGACCCGGCGGAAAAGGCGGCGGCCCGGGGGCGGCGGTCCGCAGAGGTCGGAGCGCCGCCCCCGGGCCGGTTCGAACGGAGCCTGCGGGGGAATTTTCAGGCCCTGGCACGAGGGTACGGAGACCGTCACCCGCGCCACACCTGGCGTTCGTCAGGCGTGGAACTTACCTTCGGCAGTACGGCTCAGGCCCCGCTGCGCTGCTCCCGCAGGAACTCGGCGACGCGGAAGGCGAGTTCGATGGACTGGGCGGCGTTCAGCCGTGGGTCGCAGGCGGTCTCGTAGCGGCTGGCCAGGTGGGTGTCCAGCACCTCGTCGAGGTCGCCGCCGAGGCATTCGGTGACGTCTTCGCCGGTGAGTTCGAGGTGGATGCCGCCCGGGTGCAGGCCCTCCTCGCGGTGCACGGCGAAGAACTCGGCGACCTCGGTGGTGATGTCGGACAGCCGGCGGGTCTTGTAGCCGCTCTCCGAGACGAAGGTGTTGCCGTGCATGGGGTCGCAGGCCCACACCGGGGTGTGCCCGGCGTCCCGCACGGCCCGCAGCAGCGGCGGCAGCAGTTCCGCGCCGCGTCCGGCGCCGAGCCGGCTGATCAGGACGAGCCGGCCCGGGGCGCGGTCCGGGTCGAGCCGTTCGCACAGCTCGCGCAGGTCGGCGGCGCCGGTGGTCGGGCCCACCTTGACGCCGACCGGGTTGTCCACCCCGGCCAGCAGCTCCACGTGCGCCCCGTCGAGGCGCCGGGTGCGGTCGCCGATCCACAGCATGTGGGCGCTGGTGTCGAACCAGCCGCGCCGCTTCTCGTCGTAGCGGATCAGCGCCTGTTCGTACTGGGGCAGCAGCGCCTCGTGCGAGGTGTAGAGCTGCACCTGGTGCAGGGCCGCCTGGGAGCGGGTGTCCAGGCCGCACGCGGACATGAACCTGAGGGCCCAGGTGATGTCGTCGGCGGCCTTCTCGTACCGCTGTCCGGCGGCGCTGCGCCGGACGAACTCCTGGTTCCAGTCGTGCACCTGGCCCAGGTCGGCGTAGCCGCCCAGGGTCAGCGCGCGCAGCACGTTCAGGGCCGCCGAGGCGTGGTGGTAGGCGCTCAGCAGCCGTCCGGCGTCGGGGCGGCGGGCCTCGGCGGTGAACTCGGGCCGGTTGACGATGTCGCCGCGGAACGCGGGCAGTTCGACGCCGTCGACGGTCTCCGTGGGGCGGCTGCGGGGCTTGCCGAACTGGCCGGCGATCCTGCCCACCTTCACCACCGGCAGCCCGGATCCGTAGGTGAGCAGGATGGCCACCTGGAGGATCACCCGCAGCTTGCCGCGCACCCCGGCCTCGGTGCAGGAGCCGAACCGTTCGGCGCAGTCGCCCGCCTGGAGCAGGAAGCCCTCCCCGGCGGCGACCTGGGCCAGGGAGCGGCGCAGGTCGAGGATCTCCTCGGGGAGCACCAGCGGCGGCCGCAGCGCGAGGGTGTTCTCCACCCCGCGCAGCTCCTCGGGGTCGGGCCAGTCCGGCTGCTGGGCGGCCGGGCGGCCGCGCCACGAGTCCGGGCTCCACGCGCCCCGGCCACCGCCGCCCGCCGTCCGGGTCCCGTCCGGGACCGCCCGTCGTGTCGTGTGGGTGTCGCTCGCCGTCATCCGACCAGTTCCTTGATCGTGGCACCGGGATCCCCGGCCCGCATGAGCAGTTCTCCGACCAGGACCGCGTCGACCCCGGCCCCTTCCAGCGCACGGGCGTCCGCCGCGCCGCGGACACCGCTCTCCCCGACCATGACGCGTCCGGTGCCCACCCGCCCGCGCAGCCGGGCCGAAAGGGTCCGGTCGATCGAGAAGTCCCGCAGGTCGCGGTGGTTGACGCCGATGACGTCTGCGCCCGCCGCGAGGGCCACGTCCACCTCCCGCTCGTCGTGCACCTCGACCAGCGCCTCCATGCCCTGTGCCCGGGTGTGGGCGAGGAGTTCGGCCAGCCGCTCCGGACTCAGCGCGGCCACGATCAGCAGCAGGGCGTCGGCGCCGAGCGCGCGGGCCTCCAGGATCTGGTACGCGTCGGTGACGAAGTCCTTGCGCAGCACGGGCAGGTCGCAGGCGGCGCGGGCGACGGCCAGGTGCTCGGGGCTGCCGCCGAACCCGGCCTCGTGGGTGAGCACCGACAGGGCGTGCGCGCCGCCGTCCTGGTAGGCGCGGGCCAGCTCGGCGGGGCGGTAGTCGTCGGTGAGCGGCCCCTTGGAGGGGCTGCGGGGCTTCATCTCGGCGATGACCCCGAGGCCCGGTTCGCGCAGGGCGGCGGCGAAGTCCCGGGCGGGGGGCGCGGCGGCGGCCAGGCCGGCCAGTTCCGCCTCGGAACGTGCCGCGCGGCGGCGGCGCGTCTGGCGTTCCGCGTCGGCGACGAGGGTGGCGAGGATGCCGCTCATGCCGGTACCTCCAGGTCCGCGTCCGCGCGCTGCCAGGAGGCGCGGGTCCAGCGTGCGAGCAGGTCGGCGGCGGCGCCGTTGTCCACGGCGGTCCCGGCGAGCCGCAGCGCGTCGGGCCAGGTGCCGGCCAGGTCGGCGACGCGCAGGGCGGCGGCGGCGTTGAGCAGCACGACGTCCCGCGCGGGGCCGCGTTCGCCGGCCAGGACGCGGCGGACGACGGCCGCGTTGACGGCGCGGTCGCCGCCTGCGAGGTCGCCGGGCCGGGACCTGGCCAGTCCGTGGTCGGCGGGGTCGAAGCGGTGGGTGGTGCGGCGGCCGTCGCGCAGTTCGACCATGTGGGCCGGTGCGCCGGTGCTCAGTTCGTCCATGCCGTCCTCGCTGTGGAAGACCAGGGCGCTGGTGACGCCGAGCCGGTCGAGGACCTCGGTCATCGGTTCCACCAGCTCCCGGCTCGGCACGCCCAGGGTGCGCAGCCGGGCGCCCGACGGGTTGCACAGCGGCCCGAGCAGGTTGAAAACGGTCCGCGCGCCCAGCTCCCGGCGCGGGCCTGCCGTGTGCCGGAAGGCCGGGTGGAAGACCGGGGCGAACAGGAAGGTGATCCCGGCGCGGTCCAGGCAGGCCGCGGCCTCCTCGGCGCCGAGGTCGATGCGGATGCCCAGTTCCTCCAGCACGTCGGCGCTGCCGCAGGCGGAGGAGGCGCTGCGGTTGCCGTGCTTGGCGACCCGTACCCCGCAGGCGGCGGCGACGATCGCGGACGCGGTGGAGATGTTGAAGGTGTTCAGCCCGTCGCCACCGGTTCCGCAGGTGTCGAGCAGGTCGCCCGCGCACGGCACGGGCGTGGCGAACTCCTGGGCGGCGCGGGCCATGCCGACCAGGTCGTCCACGGACGCGCCGCGCACCGTGACGGCCAGGGCGAATCCGGCGATCTGGGCCGCGGTGGCCTCGCCGCGCATGATCACGCGCATCGCCTCGGCGGCCTCGCCCTCGGTGAGGGGGCGCCGCACGAGCGTTCTCAGGGACTCAATCATCAGCGCACTCCAGGAAGTTCGCGATCAGCTGCTTGCCCTCGGGGCTGAGCACCGACTCCGGGTGGAACTGCACCCCGTGGACGGGGTGCTCGCGGTGGCGCAGGCCCATGATCGTGCCGTCCGCCGTGCGGGCCGTGACGACCAGCTCGTCCGGCAGACCGGTGGGCGCGACCACGAGTGAGTGGTAGCGGGTGGCGGTGAACGGGTCGGGCAGGCCGGCGAGGACGCCGCTGCCGTCGTGGTGGACCTCGGATGCCTTGCCGTGCACCTGCTCGCCGCGCACCACCGAGCCGCCGAAGGCCGCGGCGATGCTCTGGTGTCCCAGGCAGACGCCGAGGATCGGCAGCCGGGCGCCGAGTGCGCGGACCGCTTCGACGCAGATCCCCGCCTCGTCCGGCGTGCCGGGGCCCGGGGAGAGCAGCAGCAGGTCGAACGCGGCGAGGTCGGCGAGGCCGACGGCGTCGTTGCGGAAGACCGTGGGCCGGCCGCCCTGTTCGGCGACGTAGTGGACGAGGTTGTAGGTGAACGAGTCGTAGTTGTCGACGACCGCGACGCGTGGCCCGGCAGCCGGGCGGGTTCCGTGCGGGGCGCTCATGTCCCGGCCTCCGCCCGCCGTACGGCCGTGAGCATGGCCCGCGACTTGTGCAGCGTCTCGCGGAACTCGGCGGCGGGGTCGGAGTCGGCGACGATCCCGGCGCCCGCCTGCACGTGCACCTGCCCGTCGGCGACGACCATGGTGCGCAGCGCGATCGCGAAGTCGGTGAGGCCGTCCGCGCCGACGAACCCGAGGGCGCCGCCGTACACGCCGCGCCGCTCGGGCTCCAGCTCGGCGATGATCTCCATGGCCCGGATCTTGGGCGCCCCGGAGAGGGTGCCGGCGGGGAAGGCGGAGCGCAGGGCGTCCAGCGCGTCCCGGCCCGGTGCGAGGTGCCCGGCGACGGTGGACGACAGGTGCATCACGTGGGAGAAGCGCTCGACCCGCATCAGCCGCTCCACCCGGACGGTGCCGGGTTCGGTGACCCGGCCGAGGTCGTTGCGGCCGAGGTCGACCAGCATCACGTGTTCGGCGCGTTCCTTCTCGTCGGCGAGCAGTTCCCGCTCCAGCCGCTGGTCCTCGGCGGGGTCGGGGTGCCGGGGGCGGGTGCCGGCCAGGGGCCGGGTGCGTACCGTGCGGCCGGTCGCCTTGACGAGGAGTTCGGGCGAGGCGCCGATGATGTGGCGGCCGCCGCCGAGGCTCAGGTGGTACATGTACGGCGAGGGGTTGGTGGCCCGCAGGTGCCGGTACAGGTCGAGCGGTGCGGCGCGCAGGGGTCTGCTGAGCCGCCGGGAGAGCACGATCTGGAAGGCGTCGCCGGCCGCGATGTGCTCGCGGGCGCGGGCTACGCGGTCCGTGAACTCCGCCTCGGTGAGGTTGGCGGCCCAGCCGTCCGTCTCGGTCCCGGCCGTCGGGGCCTCGGCGAGCGGGCGGCCGGCGAACCCGGCGGGCCGGTCCGCCTCGCGCAGCCTGCGGTTGAGGTGCGTGATCCGGGCGACGGCGTCGTCGTAGGACTCCAGGGCCGGGCGGTACAGGGTCATCAGCAGGACGCGCCGCGTCGCGTGGTCGAAGACGACGAGGTCGTCGGCGGCCAGGAAGGCGGACTCGGGCAGGCCGGGCGGCGGTCCCGCGGCGACGGGGAGGTCCTCGAAGTGGCGGGCCGCCTCGTAGCCGAGGTAGCCGACGATCCCGCCGTGGAACGGCGGCAGTCCGCGCACCGGGGCCGCGGACCGGGCCAGGAAGCCGCGCAGCGCGGTCAGCGGGTCGCCGCCGGGCAGGTCCAGCGGGACGGGGCGGTGGCCGACGTACGAGTAGCGTGCCACCCCGCCGGAGACGGGCACGCTCTCCAGCAGGAAGCCCGCCTCGTCCGGTCCGCACAGCTGGGAGAAGGCGGTGACGGGGCTGATGGCGTCGTCCAGGAACTCCTGGTGGAGCGGGATGACGTCATGCTCCCGGGCCAGTGCCGCGGCGGCGGAGCGGTCCGGGACGGTGGCGCGGGCCGCCTCGCGTGCGTCCTGTTCATACGCGGTGCGCGGCTCGGTGGCGTGGGTGGTCATGCCGCCTTCTCGGCGGCGGAGGAGACCCGGCCCACGCCGACGACGGCGCGCCGCGGGATGGTGACGCGCCACCCGCCGGTGGCCTCCTCCCGGCGCAGTGCGCAGGAGGTGAGGCCCTCCGGCGCGTCCGGGTAGCGGAAGACGGCCTTCGCGGTCTCGGCCACCCAGCGGTACGCCTCGGTCTCGGTGCGGCCCTCGAAGACCTTGACCAGTCCGTACATGTTGAGCAGGTACCGGCCGATCTCCAGCTCGGCCTCCTCGGGGGTGGCGCCGACGGCGGTGTACGGGTCGTCGATCTCCACGACCTCGCGGTGGTCGTAGCCGGCCTTCTCCAGGTATCCCTCGATCTCGTCCCGGGTGAAGTGCAGGAACTTGTGGCCGGTCGCCGAGTACACGTCGGTGACCTCCTCGAACCACACGTCCACCGGGGAGCCGACGAGGAAGTCGTGCAGGACGAACGTGCCGCCGGGGCGGAGCATCCGGCGCGCCTCGGTGGCCACCGTCTGGCGGTCCGAGGGCGGCACGTGGTGCGAGCCGTAGGCCAGTAGTACGGCGTCCACGCTGCCGTCGCGCAGCAGCGGCTGCTCGGCCCGCTGGAGCAGGGCGGGCACGCCCGCCGCCCACGCCGTCGTCACCATGTGGGGGGACGCGTCGCAGGTGAGGATGTTGAAGTCGCCGATGCCCAGCTCCTCGCACACCTTGCGGACCAGTCCGTCGCCGCCCAGCAGGTCGACCAGGACGGGCCGCTCGCCGTCCGGCGTGCGGCGGGCGGTGCCGGCGAAGCCGAGGAGCTTCCTGATCCCGGTCTCGCGGGCCCGCCGGTTGAGGGTCTGGGCCTGCACGTACTCCACGCCCCGGCTGCCCTCGCCGTCGGCGCCGAAGTCGTCGTGGCGCGGCGGGGTGGCGTCCCTGGCCGCCTCCCAGGCGGCGATCCGCCGCGGGTCGGCGAGGGCGTGCAACTCGGGGTGGCGCCGCCGCAGTTCCGCCAGCTGTCCCCGCACGTCGTCCCCGGTCACGGGGTGTCCGCTCGTCTGTGCGTGCATGCGTCGGGATCTCCTCGGGTGGGGGTGGGCGCGGGCCAACGCGATGCCCGCCGGGCTGCCGGCACGACGCTAGGAGCATCAACTTTCTGCTCGATATCGATCGGTTTTCGCCCCGCCGGGCCAAGATCCGTCCCTGTCGAAAGTAAGGCGGAAGAGACGTCGTTCGTGCCTGGTGGCGGTGGATGACGGGCTCCTACAGTCACTTGGCGGGGGACGCAGCCGAGACCGGAACTGAGCGCGGAGTCGAGCCCGGGAGGGCGTCAGGGATGAAGAACCAGTTGGACGAGCCGGGGGGCACGACGCGCGTCGGCGGGAGAGTCGGCCTGAGCGCGGCGGAGGTCGCCGAACGGGTGGCGGCGGGGCAGGTCAACGATGTGCCGGCCCGGTCGAGCCGCAGCATCGGCGAGATCGTCCGCGGCAACCTGTTCACGCGCATCAACGCGATCATCGGCGTGCTGTTCGTCATCGTGATGATCGTCGGGCCGGTGCAGGACGGACTGTTCGGCGGGGTCATCCTCGCCAACACACTGATCGGCATCATCCAGGAGGTGCGCGCCAAGCGGACCCTGGACCAGCTCGCGATCGTCGGGGAGAGCCGGCCGCGGGTCTGGCGGGACGGGCAGCGGGTCGAGCTGAGCGCCTCCGAGATCGTCATCGACGACACCATCGACCTCGGCCAGGGCGACAAGATCGTGGTGGACGGCACGGTCACCTCGGGCGACAACCTGGAGGTCGACGAGTCGCTGCTCACCGGCGAGGCCGACCCGGTGGTCAAGCAGCCCGGCGACCCGGTGATGTCCGGCAGCTTCGTGGTCGCCGGATCGGGGGCGTTCACCGCCACCCGGGTGGGCCGGGAGGCGTACGCCTCGCAGCTCGCCGAGGAGGCCAAGCGCTTCAGCCTGGTCAACTCCGAGCTGCGCAACGGCATCGACCGGATCCTGAAGTTCGTCACGTACGCGATCATCCCGGCGGGCATCGCGCTGATCATCACGCAGTTCGTGGTGAACGACGACAACTTCTCGGAGGCGATCCGGCGCATGGTGGGCGGTCTCGTCCCCATGGTTCCCGAGGGCCTGGTGCTGCTGACCTCGCTGGCCTTCGCGGTCGGCGTGGTCCGGCTCGGCAAGAAGCAGTGCCTGGTGCAGGAGTTGCCCGCGATCGAGGGGCTGGCCCGGGTGGACACGGTCTGCCTGGACAAGACGGGCACGCTCACCGAGGCGTCGATGGACATCGACGAGGTCCTGCCGCTGCTGCCGGACGTGCCGGTCGAGGCGGTGCTCGGCGCGCTCGGCGCCGCCGACGAGCGCCCCAACTCCAGCCTCCAGGCGATCATCGAGTCCTACCCGGCGCCGGAGGACTGGCGGCGCACCGCCACCGCGCCCTTCTCGTCCGCGCGGCGCTGGAGCGGCGCCTCCTTCGTCGAGCCGTCCGGCACCGAGTCGGCGTGGCTGCTCGGCGCGCCGGACGCGATGCTGCCGGCCGGCCACTCGGTGCTCACCGCCGCCGACTCCTACGGGGCGCGGGGGCTGCGGGTGCTGCTCCTCGCGCGTTGTTCGCGGGCGCTGGACGCGCTCATGGACGACCCCGCGGCCGTGCCCGACGCGGTCACGGCCGCCGCGCTCGTCGTCATCAAGCAGCGGGTGCGGGAGGAGGCGCCGGCCACCCTCCAGTACTTCGCCGACCAGGGCGTGACGGCGAAGGTGATCTCGGGCGACAACGCCGTCTCGGTGGGCGCCGTCGCCTCCAGCCTGTCGCTGCCGGGAGCCGAACGGCCGGTGGACGCCCGGTTCCTGCCCGAGGACCCGAAGGAACTGGCCGACGCCGTCGAGGAGAACTCCATCTTCGGGCGGGTCGGGCCGCAGCAGAAGCGGGACATGGTGGGCGCCCTCCAGTCGCGCGGCCACACCGTGGCGATGACCGGCGACGGCGTCAACGACGTCCTCGCGCTCAAGGACGCGGACATCGGCGTGGGGATGGGCTCGGGCAGCCCGGCCACCCGGGCGGTCGCGCAGATCGTCCTGCTGAACAACAACTTCTCCGCGCTGCCCTCGGTGGTCGCGGAGGGGCGCCGGGTGATCGGCAACATCGAGCGGGTGGCCAACCTGTTCCTCACCAAGACCGTGTACTCGGTGGTGATGGCGCTGGTCGTCGTGCTCGCCCAGGTGCCCTACCCGTTCCTGCCGCGCCACATCACCCTGGTCGGCTCCCTCACCATCGGCATCCCCGCGTTCTTCATCGCGCTCGCCCCCAACAAGGAGCGTGCCCGGGCCAACTTCGTCGGCCGCGTCCTCAGGTTCGCGATCCCGGCCGGTGTGCTGGCGGCCACCGCCACCTCGGTGTCCTACCTGATCGCCCGGGCCGTGTACGACGACAACCTGGACGCCGAGACCTCGGCGGCGACCCTGGCGCTGTTCCTGACCGCGCTGTGGGCGCTGGCCATCATCGCCCGCCCGTACACCTGGTGGCGGGTGCTGCTGGTGCTGACCATGGCGGTGAGCTTCGCGGTGGTGCTGGTGGTGCCGTGGCTCCAGGAGTTCTTCCAGCTGAAGCTGGTCGGTGTCGCCGCTCCGTGGACGGCGGTCGCCTGTGCGGCGGTCGCCGGACTGCTGCTGGAGGTGGTCTGGGCCCGCATGCGGCGCGGGCTCGACGCCGAGTGAGCCACCGGGCGGTCATCCCCCGTACCGCCCGGTGAGAGGAAGGGACGCCCGGCCCGTGCCGGGCGTCCCTTTCGTCTGTGCGTCTGTACGGCTTCCTGACGCCACGGGCGTCACGATCCAGCCAAACCTCCGCACCGGTACCACCGGACGCGACGGCTCCGGAGCACCCCGGCCCCCTCCGGCCGCGTCCGCCGGGGCGGGCCACGACAGCGGCCGCCACCAGCGGAGTTCACGTTGTTTACACAATCCGCGGGGAAGGTGACCGACGGGTAACCGGGGGGCCGGATCCAAGCCCGGAGGGAATAAGAAACGCCGCACTAACCAAAGCCAGGGCAGAGACCTGACGAAAGTTGAGTGTTGGACCCAAAGAAGATCCGTATTATTCGACTGCAGGCAGGGGGGAGCCAGCCACGACGGATAAAATCCGCAGGTCACATTGGGCCGAGCCGCAGGCGGTGCCGCGCCGGCGACCACGACAGTGACATTCGCGACGTTCTCCCTCACACTGCCGCCCGGCCACCGGGCCGGGCGTATGGACCCGAACGGAAGTGAGGAACTCACACAACCCAGGAACTCCTGACGAAGCAACCGGATCCGGAGGTGAGTGACATGGCGACGAGGGCCCTACCAGCGGTGAACCCGACTGACCCGATCTTCGCGCAGTTTTCATGTCCGCGGCACCCGGAAGATCCGGAGCATTTCAGCACGCAGACATCAGCACAACTTGACGCGGGGGTATCAAGAGGTCATGGATCTTCGGCTGATAGAACCGATATACAAGAGAATCGGCACCGCGGAGAACTCCCAAAAGGAAATGCCCGCCGTCGGTCTCGAATTCGGAGTGCTCGGGCCGCTCGAAGTACATATGAACGGCCGAGGTCTTACGGTGGGCGGTCCCAGGCAACGGGCCGTACTCTCCGCCCTGCTTCTCTCGTTCAATCAGGTCGTGTCTTTTGACTCCCTGATAGAGAAGGTCTGGAACGGGCGTCCGCCGAGCACGGCACGTACTCAGGTGGCCATTTGCATCGCCACTCTGCGCAAGATCTTCCGCACCGCGGGCTGGGACCGGGAAACCATCATCACGGCCACGCCCGGCTACATGCTCAGCCTCGCCGGCCACTCGCTCGACTCGCTCCGTTTCGAGCAACTGGTCGCCCGCGCCACGGAGCTGACGGCGGAGAACCGTCCGGCACCGGCGGCGGAGGCACTGCGCCAGGCGCTGGCCCTGTGGCGCGGCCCCGCGCTCGGCGGCGTCTACGCGCCCTTCGCCGAGACCGAGGCGGCCCGCCTCGACGAACAACGGATGCTGGCCGTGGAGCAGCACATGGGGCTGCGCCTCCAACTCGGCGAGCACCAGGCCGTGCTGGGCGAACTCCAGGCACTGGTCGGCGCCTGCCCGCTGCGGGACCGGCTGCGCTACTACCTGATGCTCGCCCAGTACCGTTCGGGCCGGCGGGCGGAGGCGCTGACGACATTCCGCGACGGAATGCGGCACTCCATCGAAGAGATCGGTCTCGAACTGGGCACCGACCTCCAGACGCTGCACGACTCGATCCTCCGGGACGAATTCCCGCAGCTCGACGTCCCGGGCATAGCGGCACCGCAAAGAGACGTCCGGCAGACCGTTCCGAGTCAGCTTCCGGAAAGCGACGCCTACTTCATCGGGCGTAGCCGGGAGCAGTGGCTGATGGATGATGTGCTGCTCGACGGATCCGCACAGAATCCACCCCCCATCGCCTACATCACCGGAAGTCCCGGAATCGGAAAGACGAGCCTCGCTGTCAACTGGGCGCACCGCACGGCCCACAGATTCCCCGACGGGCAGCTCTTCGCCGACCTCCGGGAGGGCGACACGCCGGCTGTGCTCCACCAGTTCCTGCGCCAGCTGGGAGCCGAGGGCCCGCTGCCAACCGAGCCCGCGGACGCGGCCGAGCGGTACCGCGGGATGCTGGAGGGCCGGCGCGTCCTGATCGTGCTCGACCACGCCTCGTCGTACGCCCAGGTGCGTCATCTGCTGCCCACGAGCGGCGGGTGCTGCGTCCTGATCACCGGCCGGGCCAACCTGGACGAACTGATGCAGAAGTACCGCGCCCTGCGGCTGCGCGTGGCGCCGCTGTCGGACGACGAGTCCCGGGAGACGCTCACCAGTGTGCTGCGGGACGCCAGGGCGGAGGACTCCCCCGAGGCGACCAGCCGCCTCGCCGCGCTGTGCGGGCACACCCCGCTGGCGCTGCGGGCCGCCGCGGCCCGGCTGCTCACCAAGACGCACTGGCGGGTCCTCGATCTGGTCCGCCGCCTGGAGCGCTCGGGCGACCGGCTGGCGGAACTCAGCATCGGGGACGACTCGTTGCGCGCCCGGCTGGACCGCAGCATGCGGGACCTGGATCCCAGGGTGGCCACCGCCTACCGGGAGTTGAGCCGTCTCGACGACTCGGACTTCGAGGCCGCGGAGGCGGCGAAGGTGCTCGGCACGGATCTCCTGGAGGCCGAGGATCTGATCGAGACGCTGGTCGACGCCCAGCTCGTGGAGGCGGTGGGCCGCAGCGCCTGGGGCGAGATGCGCTACCGGTGGCAGGAGCTGGTGCGGCTGCACGCCTTTCACTCCCTGGCGTCCGGCACCCCGTGCGGGGTGGGCACCGACTGATCCGGGTACGACGACGGCCCGTACGCCCCTGCCGGGGTCGTACGGGCCGTCGCGTCGTGCGGGGGGGGCCTCAGTTGCCGGCGCTCATCGCCTCCACGAGGCTCCTGGGCCGCATGTCCGTCCAGTTCTTCTCCACGTACTCCAGGCACGCCTCCCGGTCGGACTCGCCGAAGGCGACCGTCCACCCGGCGGGCACGTCCACGAAGGACGGCCACAGCGAGTGCTGCCCCTCATCATTGACCAGCACGAGATAGCGGCCGTCTGCGTCTTCGAACGGATTGGTCACTTCGCATTCCTTCCGGGAGCGTCGGGCAAAGACTCTGCGCGGGTTGCGGACCCTGCCGACCACCGTCAAGGTACGGGGACCGTTTTTCCTTCCGATATCGATCCGTTTTTCCGCGGGCCGCCGCGGGGCCGCTCAGCGGCGGTGGTCGACGACCTCCGGGTCGTGCCGGGCCGCCGTGTCGAGCCGGGGGCCGTGCCGGCGCAGCCGCTCGTCGAGGAAGGCCACCACCAGCTCCCGGGTGATCCGCTGGGCGTCCGCCGCGCCGAGCGTGACCTCGGGGCCCGCAGCGCCGGTCCGCTCCAGGAGCGGCGCGTAGTCGGTGAAGGACAGGTGCCCCGCGCCGCGCACCGAGAGCCAGCGGCGCGGCCCGGACAGGTCCTGCCAGGCCCGCTCCCAGGTGGGGTCGGCGCCCGGACGGCCGTGCCCGCCCGCGCCGAGCAGCAGGAACGGCCGGTCCACCGGGCTCTTCCCGGCGGTGTGCACGGTGCCGTCCAGGTTGGCGGCGGCCGCGAAGCCGGTATCGGTGCGCAGCGCCTCGAAGGCCGCGGCGCCGCCCACGGAGTGGCCCACCACCGCCACCCGCGACGGGTCCAGCGGCCCCAGCCCCGCGGTGCCGGGCGACCGGAGCAGGCGCTCGCGCAGGAAGCGGAGGTCGGCGGCGCGGACGGCGGCCACCCGGGCGCCCTCCGGGCGTCGTTCGCAGGCCAGGCAGCCGGTCACCCGGCCGTCGGGGTGGCTGATGGCCGCCGCCTCGTAGGCGTGGTCGACGGCGGCGACGGCGTAGCCCCGGCTGGCCAGTTCCTCGGCGAGCCCGGTCAGCGAGGTGCGGGGCAGCGTGAAGCCCGGTGACAGCAGGACGAGGGGCAGGCCGCGCGGGGGCGAGGGCAGCGGCGGCGGGGCCAGGCGCGCGTGGACGCGGGTGCGGCTGAGGAAGTCGGCGGGCACGCCCTTCACCCGGTGGAAGCGCAGGATCAGCTCCGACTCCCGCGCGGTGACGTAGGAGGCGTGCGGCGCCCGGGAGGGCAGCGCGGGGTACCAGAGCGAGACCGTCAGCTCGCGGTGCCGGTCCGGGTTCCAGGGGTCGCGCCGGGAGGTGTCGCTCAGCTGTGCCGTGCGCAGGCCGACCGGCAGGGCGCCGGTCGGCGCGGGGAGGGCGGGCAGGGCGGTGGGCGCGGCCCGCGCCACCTTGGGGGCCGGGGCGGCGGCCGCGCTCCGGCCGCCGGCGTAGGAGGGCGCGACGGCCAGCAGCAGCGCGGCCGCGAGGGCGGCGCATCGACGCGCCGGACGGCCGGATCGGGTCACGTTCGTCATCGGCGCTCACTTCGTCGGAAGCAGGAACACCGATGACGTTAGGAGTGGAAAAGGCGAGGTGAAAGCGGAGACGGCGGATTCATGACCTTGGTCGACACAGGTCTGTGCGATCTCCGTGGGCCGAACGGTGATACGCCTCGACTTTCGTCGGGCCCGTCACATGAAGATCGCCGTGAGGCTCGTGTCACGCACCCCGGTGACGTTCTTCGGGCCGTGCTCCGACTCGGTCGGGTCGTAGTCGAACTCGACGTACGCCTCGCCGCCCGGGAAGTGGGGGCAGGCCATGGAGCTGGTGCTGGAGTGGGCTCCGGAGGCGGTCTCCCAGTCGATCGACCAGGCCACGCAGGCGGAGTCGCCGCCGGTGAAGGGGCCGCCGGGCTTGAGGTCCTCGACATGGCCGGTCACGCGTACGCCGTCGTCGCCGACGCAGACGGTGATCTCGCCCCGGCCGAAGTCCTCGGTCCCGCTGTCCGTCACACAGCCGGGCGCCGCGGTCCCGGTGGGCGTGGCGGAGGCCGCCGTCGGCGGGAGCAGGGCGGCGGCGCCGATCGCCGCGGTGAGAGCCGTGGCGCGCAGGATTCCGCGCATGGTCGGGTCCTTTCCGTCGGGGTGGTGCCGGTCCGTGCGGTGGTGCCGTCCGCACGGTGGTCGGTGATCCGTGGCCCGTGATCCGTGGTCCGTGGTCCGTGGTCCGTGGTCCGCGATCCGCGATCCGTGGTCTCAGGGCCGGGGTGTGTCCGGCTCCCGGATGCGGGCCCGTCCCGCCACGCCGAAGCGCAGGGTCTCCCGCAGCCGGACCGGCCCGGTGGCGTCGCCGGACCGGGCGGCGTCCCGCAGTTCGCGGGCCATCGCCTGCGCCTCGGCCGCCCAGTCGTCCAACTGGTCGGCGACGGGACCGGCGTTGGCGGTCAGGGTCTCCGCCCACCGCTCGGGGTTGCCGCCCGCGGTCCTGGTGACGTCGCGCAGGTCCTGGCCGGCCAGCCGTACGGCCGACTCGTCGCCGCCCAGCAGGCGCGCGGCGACGAGGCTCGCGACCAGGTGCGGCGCGTGCGACACGAGGGCGACGGCACGGTCGTGGGCCTCGGGGTCGAGCAGCACCGAGACCGCCCCGCACAGCGCGACCAGTTCCAGCGCGCAGTTCAGGGCGAGGTTGCCGGTCGCCTCGGTGGGGGTGAGCGCCCAGGGCCGGCCGTCGAAGAGGTCGGCCCTGGGCTGCGCCGGGCGCTCTCCGCCGCCGACCACGGGGGCGCCGCTGACCAGCGAGGTCAGGTCGCAGCCGTAGGCCCTGACCTCCCGGTGCAGGCGTACCTTGACGCCGGAGACGTCGGTGTAGCAGCGGGCCGTGCCGAGTTTCTGGTGCTCGGCGAGGACCGGGGCGACCTGGTCGGACGGCACCGCGAGCACCGCGATGTCGGCCTGGCGCGGGGGACGCGCCGCGAATCCGGCCCCGCAGCGTTCGCCGGCCAGCGCCGCCTCGGGGTCGGCGTCGTCCAGGTAGGTGGTCACGCCGTGCCGTCGCAGTGCGAGCCCCACGGAGCGGCCGATCACCCCGGCGCCCACGATGACGACGCTGCGCATCCGTCTCCCTCTCCTCGGCCGGGACCCGGTCCCGGTCCCGGTCCCGCCCTCGCTTCCGCTCAGCCGAAGATCTTGACCGCCTGGTAGTAGGTCCAGGCGGTGCTGTTGCAGGCCGTGTTCTTCTCGCCGGTGTAGCCGGTGCAGACGCGCTTCATGTCCTCGTAGAAGGCGCTGTCCACGCGGCTCTTGTTGGCGTCGAACTGGCCGGCCGCCTTGTAGTTGCGGTAGCCGAAGTCGTGGCGCGCACAGGCGTTGTCGAAGGCGAAGCCGAAGGGGTTGTCCGGCGCCTGGGTGCACAGGTCGGTCGACCAGTCGAACTCGTAGGCGGCCCAGGCGGACTGGTTGCGGTTGGCCGCGAGCCACGCGTTCTGGCTGGACGCGCTGGTCTGCGTGAAGGAGGAGAGCACCTGCGGCTTGTCCGCGGGGGCCGCCTGGGCGGGGGCGGCGGCGATGCCGAGCGCGAGCGCCGAACCGAGGGCGGCGAGGGTGGTCCTGGTCTTCGTCGTGGTGCGCATGGGACGGCCTCCAAGGTGGGGTGAGGATGCGGCTCGACCACCTTGGCGAGACCTGCTATGGGCCCCTTATCGCACCGCTATCGCGCTCCCGTTATCGCACCGCTATCGCGCTCCCGTCCGGACACGGCGAAGGGACACGGCGAAGGGACACGGCGAAGGGGCCGCACCCCGGCTGGCGGAGTGCGGCCCCTTCCTCTTCCGTGGGGGGAGGAGTACGGGTGTCCTAGGCATCTCGGCGGCGCAGGACCGCGGCGCCGGCGACGTAGGCGGCCAGCGCCCACAGCAGGAGGACCAGCAGGGCGGTTCCGCCGCCGTACGGGTCGCTGTCCTGGGTCAGCAGGACGGTGCCGGCGACGCTCGGCATGTAGTCGGAGGCGGTCTCCAGCCACTTGGCGCCCACGACACCCATCAGTTGGGGCAGCGCGAGCAGCACCATGATGAGGGTCGTGATGGTGCCCGCGGCGCTGCGCAGGACGGTGCCGAGTCCGATCGCCATCACGGCGAGCAGGGCGAGGTAGACCCCGGCGCCGAGCGCGGTGCCGAACAACTGGCCGCCGGTGTAGTCGCCGTAGTCGCCCATCAGGGGTGCGGCCACCAGGGTGCCCAGCAGGCTGAAGACGAAGCCGGCGACGACCACGACCGCGGCGATCACCAGGGTCTTGGAGCGGAGCATCCGGCCGCGCTTGGGCACGCTCTGGAGCGTGGTGCGGATGGAGCCGCTGGAGTACTCACTGGTGAGGGCGAGGGTGGCGAGCACCACGATGGTCAGCTGGGAGATGAGGAAGGCCTGCGAGGCGTGGTGCGGGGCGGGCATCGTGACGTCGACGCCCTTCTTCGCGCTGGCGTCGGCCGACGCGCCGACGATGGCGGCGAAGCCCACGGTGAGCAGCAGACCGACGACCAGGTTCCACCAGGTGGCCCGGACGCTCCAGAACTTGGTCCACTCGAACGCGACGGCGCCCTTGAAGCCGCCGCCCTTCACGGGGCCCACGAGCTTGGGGACAGTTGTAGTAGTCATATCCAGTTACGCCTTCTGGTGGTCCGGGACTTCGGTGACCTGGGAGAGCGCGGGAGAGCCGTACTCCACGCTCGCGGCGGTGAGTTCCATGTACGCCTGTTCCAGGCTGGCCTTGCGCATGCTGAGTTCGTGGATGGGGACGCGGTGGTGGAACGCCAGGTCGCCGATCTCCTCCAGGGTGCCGCCCACGACGAGGAGTTCGTCGGGCTCGGAGCCGGCGTCCGGCTCGACCCGCAGACCGAACTCCAGCAGCTCGCGCCTGAGCACGTCGGGCTGCGGGGTCCGGACCCGGACGGCGGTCAGCGAGCTGCCCGCGATGACCTCCTCGATCGGCGCGTCGGCGATGATCTTGCCGCGGCCGATGACCAGGAGGTGGTCGGCGGTCTCCTGCATCTCGCTCATCAGGTGACTGGAGACGAAGATCGTCCTGCCCTCCGCGGCCAGCGAGCGCATCAGCTCGCGGACCCAGCGCACACCGTCCGGGTCGAGGCCGTTGACCGGCTCGTCGAAGAGCAGCACCTTCGGGTCTCCCAGCAGGGCCGCGGCGATCCCGAGCCGCTGGCCCATGCCGAGGGAGAAGGAGCCGATGCGCTTCTTCGCCACCTCGGTCAGGCCGACGGTCTCCAGGACCTCGGCGACCCGGGCGGCCGGGATGCCGTTGCTGCGGGCCAGGCCGAGCAGGTGCTGGTGGGCCGAGCGGCCGGGGTGGCCCGCGCGGGCGTCGAGCAGGGCGCCGACCTCGCGCAACGGGTGCCGCAGCTCCTCGTACCGCTTGCCGCCCACCAGGGCCCGCCCGGACGTCGGCGCGTCCAGACCGACGATCATGCGCATGGTCGTCGACTTTCCCGCGCCGTTCGGGCCGAGGAATCCGGTGACCTTTCCCGGGTTGATCTCGAACGAGAGGTCCGAGACGGCCGTCTTGTCGCCGTACCGCTTGGTCAGTCGGTCCAAAGTGATCATCGCCTGGTGGCTCCTTCCAAAGTCACGTCCTCAACGCTAGGGAGAGGGGAAGGGCGAAAACATCTGGCGATCGGCAACGACCGCATTCGACTTTCGGCAGATCCGGAGCCCGCAACGCCTCTTGTAGCGTGCTGGAATGCACCGATGGCAGGCCGTGCGCCGACGAACCGAATCGCTTCTGCGGGTCCTGGGCTCCGAACGCCCGTTCGCCCGGCGTGGCGATCTGGTGCTGCTCCTGGTGCTGCTGGCGCCCTCGGCGTTCAGCACCGAGGCGCTCGTGAGCACGCCGGTCAGCTGGCTGACCGCGTGCCTGGTCATCACGGCGGCGGTGGTGGTGCAGCGCACCGCGCCGCTGCTGTCGCTGCTGCTCGCGGCGCTGCTCACGCTGTTCTATCCGTGGTTCGGCGCGAGCCTGTGGCCGTCGATGGCGACGGTGGTGCTGAGCTGCCTCGCGGGCCGCAGACTGACCCGGCTGTGGCCGGCGCACCTGGTGTTCCTGTGCGTCGCGGTGGCCGGGCTGCTGCTGGTGAGCACGGTCGCCCAGTCCAAGGACTGGCTGAGCCTGCTGATGACGGAGTTCATCGCCTGTGTGCTGCCCTGGTGGGCGGGCAACTGGTGGAGCCAGCGCACCGCGTTGACGCACGCCGGCTGGGAGCACGCCGAGCAACTGGAGTGGCGCCAGCGCTACATCGCCGACCAGGCCCGGCTGAAGGAGCGGGCCCGGATCGCGCAGGACATGCACGACTCCCTGGGCCACGAGCTGAGCGTGATGGCGCTGCTCGCCGGCGGTCTCGAACTGGCCCCCGGTCTGTCGGAGCAGCACCGGGAGTCCGTCGGGCAGTTGCGCGAGCGGTGCACGATGGCGACCGAGCGGCTGCACGAGGTGATCGGGCTGCTGCGGGAGGACCCCACGCCCTCGCTGACCCCCGCCCACGAGTCCATCGCCCAGCTCGTGCGCCGCTTCCAGCGGTCGGGCACGCCGGTGGAGTTCCAGGAGGACGGGGCGCGGGACCGGCCGGGCACCCCGCTGCTGTCCGACCTGGCGGCCTACCGGGTGGTGCAGGAGGCGCTGACCAACGCGGCCAAGCACGCGCCGGGCGCCCCCATCACCGTACGGGTCGCGCACACGGCGGACGAGACCGTGGTCTCGGTCGTCAACGAACGGCCGGAGCAGGGCGCGGACGCGCCCGCGACGGGCAGCGGGTCCGGGCTGATCGGCCTCGACGAGCGCGTCCGGCTCGCGGGCGGCACGCTGCGGACCGGCCCGCGGGCCGGCGGCTTCGAGGTGCACGCGCGCCTGCCGCGCAGCGCGTCCTCGCCGTCGCGGCACATCGAGCCACCGAGCACCGGCACCGGCACTGGCACCGGCACCGGCACCGGCGATCCGGGTCCGCACGCCGACGAGCACGACGCGGTCGGCGGCGGCGAGGACGCCGGTTCCGGGGCCGCTGCGACCGGGCGGGGCGCCGGAGCCGGGGCCGACGCGGCCCGGCCCGCGTCCGCCGCGCCGTGGCTCAGCGCCTCGCGGACCGCGCTGCTGCGCACCCGGGCCCGGCTCAGGCGCGACGCGCGGCGGGCCGCGTTGATCCCGGTGGTGCTCGGTGCCGCCATCGTGACGTTCCTCGGCGGGCTCTACGTCTTCACCTCGGCGACGACGTCGCTCAGCCCCGAGGACTACGCCGGGATACGCGTCGGGGAGACCCGTGACGAGCTGGCGCCGGTGCTGCCGGACCGGCGGATCAGGAAACCGCCGCCGGTCACCTCCGAGCCGGCCGTGCCGGCCGGCGCGGCGTGCGAGTACTACCGGGCGAGCAGCAATCTCCTCGACTTCGGCGACACCATGTACCGGCTGTGCTTCAAGGATGATGTCCTCATGGCCAAGGACACGCTCTGACCGACCATCTCTCACCACCAGGGAAGAACCGGATGATTCGCGTACTGCTCGCCGACGACGAGACCATCATCAGGGCCGGGGTCCGCTCCATCCTGACGACCGAGCCGGGCATCGAGGTGGTCGCCGAGGCGTCCGACGGGCGGGAAGCGGTCGAACTGGCCCGCAAGCACCGGCCCGACGTGGCGCTGCTCGACATCCGGATGCCGGAGATGGACGGGCTGACGGCCGCGGGTGAACTGCGCACCACCAACCCGGACACCGCGGTCGTCGTCCTCACCACCTTCGGGGAGGACAAGTACATCGAGCGGGCCCTCGACCAGGGGGTCGCCGGATTCCTCCTCAAGGCGTCCGACCCGCGCGACCTGATCTCCGGCGTGCGGGCCGTGGCGTCCGGGGGGTCCTGCCTCTCCCCGCTGGTGGCGCGGCGGCTGATGACCGAGCTGCGCCGGGCGCCCTCGCCGCGCTCGGAGGTGTCCGGGGAGCGCACCACGCTGCTGACCAAACGGGAGCAGGAGGTCCTCGGCATGCTGGGGGCCGGGCTGTCGAACGCGGAGATCGCGCAGCGGCTGCACCTGGTCGAGGGCACGATCAAGACGTATGTCAGCGCCATCTTCACCCAGTTGGAGGTCCGCAACCGGGTGCAGGCGGCGATCATCGCCTATGAGGCGGGGCTGGTGCAGGACACGGACCTAGGGCGTTGAGCGGTCCTTGACGAAGCGGGCCAGCCGGGTCGCGCCCTCGGCGGCCCGGTCGGTGGTGAGGTAGCTGCACGAGAGGCGGATCTGCCGGTCGCCCGCGTCGTCCAGGTGGAAGTGGCGCATCGGGGTCCAGATGACGCCGTACTTCTCCGCGGAGACGTCCAGCGCGGCCTCGTCCGCCTCGAACGGCACGTCGAGGGTGAGGAAGAAGCCGCCGTCGGGGTCGTTCCAGCGCACCCCGGCCGTCTCCGGTGAGCCGGGCGGCAGTTCGGCGGCGAGCGTCTCCCGCAGGCACCGCATGGTGGCCTGGTAGTGGCGGGCCGAGGACGCGTTGGCCGCGCGCAGCCCGCCGCCGTTCTGGAGGAGCAGTCCGGCGACCGCGGCCTGGCTCAGGCTGGAGGTGTTGACGGTGACCATGCTCTTGACCTTGGCCACTTCGTCGGCGAGCAGACCCGGCGGGCGGCCGTCCGCGCCCGCCACCAGCTGGTCGGCGACGACGAAGCCGACCCGGGCGCCCGGGAAGGCGGTCTTCGCGAAGGAACCCAGGTAGACGACGCGCCGATCGGTGTCGAGGGACTTGAGCGTGGGACGGCGCACCCGGCTGAACACCCCGTAGGGGTTGTCCTCCAGGAGCAGCAGCCCCAGCCGGGCCGCGGTGTCGAGCAGGGCGGTGCGGTCCTCGCGGCGCATGCTGACGCCGGTCGGGTTGGAGCAGTCGGGGACCACGTACAGGCACCGGGCGCGCCGGCCGCTCGCCTCGATCTCCCGGACGGTGCGTTCGAGCCCTGCCAGGCTCGGGCCGTTCGGGGTGCCGGGCACGGGCACGACGGGGATGTCCAGCAGACTCGCGGCGCCGGTGATGCCGACGTAGGCGGGGCTGTCGACGAGGAGCACGTCGTCGGGGCCGGTGAACAGGGCGCGCAGGGTGAGGAGTACGGCCTCCTGGCAGCCGACCGTCACGACGACGGAGGCCGGGTCGACCGTCATGTCCTCGTCGACGGCGAGCATGCGGGCGACGATGTCCCTGATCTGGCCGGCGGTCTCGCCGTACTGGTAGAGCGCGGTGCGCACGCGCTCCTCGGAGAGGCCGCGCCCGCGCAGGTGGTCGAGGTAGGTCTCGATGAGCCCGGGGACGCGCGCGACGTCGAAGTCACCCTCGTACGGCCGCCCCGGCGCGAAGGAGATCGCCTGCGGATAGCGGAGGGTGACCTCGTTGAGGAAGGTCATCGTGTCGAGCAGCGGCGCGGAGAGGCTGGCGTGCAGACCGCTCCGCGGCAGCACACCTGCCGGTTCCGTGCTCACGCGGGCGGTCGTCATCCGTGGCTCCTGTCTGTGTGCGGCGCCGCACGGCGCGCGGCGGGTTGGCCGGGGTGGGGCCGGAACAGTGTGTCCGGGGTGATCGTCCCGGTCGTCGCGTGGCCCGTGAGGGTCATCGTGTCGGCGAAGTCCGCCGTCAGCAGGGTGAGCATGCGGCGTACGGCCGGGCCGCCGCCCGCCGCGAGGGCGTACAGCGCGGGGCGGCCGAGGAGGACCGCGCGGGCGCCGAGGGCCAGGGCGGCGAGGATGTCGGCGCCGGTGCGGACGCCGCCGTCGAGGAGGACCGGGACGCGTCCGCGCACGGCGGCCGCCACCTCGGGCAGCGCCTCCAGGGTGGCGGGAGCGCCGTCGAGCTGGCGTCCCCCGTGGTTGGAGACGACGACGCCCGCGACGCCCGCCCGCACGGCCGCCTCGGCGTCCGCCGCGGTCAGGATGCCCTTGGCGAGCACCGGCAGCCCGCTCTCGGCGCCCAGCCGGGCCACGAAGGACCAGTCCAGGCGGCGGTCGAAGGCCAGCCTGCTGTGCGCCGAGGGGGTCGCGCTGCCGGCCGCCGCCGAACCGGCCAGGTTGGCCGGGGTGATGTGGGCGGGGACCGCGAAGCCGTTGCGCAGGTCGCGCAGCCGGCGGCCGGTGAACGGGGTGTCGACCGTGAGCACCAGCGCCTGGTAGCCGCTGTCCCGCGCCCGGCGGGCCAGGTCCAGGGTGGTCCCGTGGTCGCGGAAGCAGTACAGCTGGAGCCAGAGCGGCCCGCTCGCGGCGCGGGCCACCTCTTCGAGGGTCCGGCTGGCGAAGGTGCTGACGACCAGCGGAAGTCCGAGCGCGCCCGCGGCGGCGGCGGTGGCCTGTTCGCCGTCGGGGTGGGCGAGTTCGTGGTAGGCGACCGGCGCGATGCCCACCGGCGCCGCCCACCGGGAGCCGAGCAGTTCCACGGAGGTGTCCGGCTCCTCGATGCCGGGCAGCGCCCTGGGCCGCAGCCGCACCGCGTCGAAGACGGCCTCGTTGGCGGCGAGGGTCCGCTCCCGTCCGGCGCCGCCCGCGATGAAGTCCCACACCTCGGGCGGCAGTTCGCGGCGGGCGAGCGCGGCGAAGTCGTCGAGCGTGAGCGGCTCCCGCGCCGGGTCCCCGGCGCGGGCGCCGGCGGGCCGCCGGGTGGCGGTCGTCATCGACCGGCCACTTCCCGCTCCCTCTCGACGGCCTCGTACAGCGCCTTGATGTTGGAACTGCCGAAGCCGCGGGCGCCGTTGCGCTGGATGTACTCGTAGAAGAGCGTGCCGCGCGGGTACGGCGAGCGGGTGAAGATCTGCAGCAGGTAGCCCCACTCGTCGCGGTCCGCGAGGACGTTGGTCTCGCGCAGGTCGCCGATGGCGTCAGCCATGGCGCCGACCCGCTCTGTGAGCAGGTCGTAGTAGGCGCCCGGGGTGCGCAGGAAGGCCACGCCGCGGTCGCCGAGCGAGCGGACCGAGTCGACGATGTCGTCCACCAGGAAGGCCAGGTGCTGGACGCCCGGGCCGTCGTGGGCGGTCAGGAACTGGTCGATCTGGCCCGGCACCCGGGTGTCGTCGGGCTCGATGAGCGTGAAGGTGATGCCGCCGCCGGCGTTGCGCACGACGATGGAGTCCATCGCCTGCTCGCCCACCTCGATGTACTCGGAGGAGTAGTACGGCATGTCGAAGGCCGCCTCGTAGAACTCGGCGGTGCTCCGCAGCGTGCCCGCCTCCAGGCAGACGGCGACGTGGTCGAGGAAGGGCCGGGGGCCCGCGTGGTCGGTGGCGGCCGGCAGCAGGGCCCAGTCGCGGTCCGGCGGCAGCAGCGCCGCGCCGTCCCCGTCGGTGGCGACCAGCGTGTGCCGGAGGTCCCCGAAGCCGGAGACGGCGGCGAACCAGGCGTCCTGGCCCGCCCGTTGCGAGGGCGTCGGCGTCTGCAGCGCCTTGGCGCCGGCGAGGACCGCGCGGTCGAAGCAGGACCGCACGTCGTCGCAGCTGAAGGCGAGGTCGGCGATGGAGTCGCCGTGCCGCTCCACGTACCGGGCGACGTCGGTGTCCGGCCGCAGCGCCTGGGTGACCACGAGGGTGACCTCACCGCTGCGCAGCACGGTGGACCGGCGGTCGTGCGTCCCGGTGGCGGGGCCCGCCACGGCCAGGGGGACGAAGCCGAGGCTGTCGACGAGGAAGCCGGCGGCGTCCCGGTCGTCCGCGACGTACAGCTCGGCGTACGCGATGGCACTGGGCGGCATGCGGATCTCCAATGAATGAAGGGGAGAAATACGGGAGCACCCGCCGGGGAAGAGGGGTAACCGCATTCTCGGGCAGCAATGGGAAATGCGCGTGGCCACACTCTACAAATGACCCGTATAACCTCGCTATCAGCTGGTTATCAAGCCTCCTACCTGCGGTTATCCACTCGGATAACTATATTGACCATCTCGTCGCAGCCTTGCTAGCGTCCCAGTTCGCCCTTAATTGAATGCCATCCGGGCAACACCTTGTTTGTTTTAGTGCGCGCCACTGAGAGGCCGGGGGTTCCGGCGGAGGATTGTGAGGAGACAGGTGTCTGAGAACTCTTCGGTTCGGCACGGTCTGACCAGCGCCCAGCACGAGGTGTGGCTCGCGCAGCAGCTGGACCCGCGCGGCACGCACTACCGGACCGGGTCCTGCCTGGAGATCGACGGGCCGCTGGACCACGCGCTGCTGAGCGCGGCCCTGCGGCACACCGTGGCCGGGACGGAGACGCTCTGCTCCCGCTTCCTCACCGACGAGGAGGGCCGTCCGTACCGCGCGTACTGCCCGCCCGCGCCGGAGGGTTCGGACGCCGTCGAGGGACCGGACGGGGTGCCGTACACCCCCGTGCTGCTGCGGCACATCGACCTCTCCGGCCACGAGGACCCCGCGGGCGAGGCCCAGCGGTGGATGGAGCGGGACCGCGCGACGCCGCTGCCGCTGGACCGGCCCGGCCTCAGCAGCCACGCCCTGTTCACGCTCGGCGGCGGCCGGCACGTGTACTACCTGGGCGTCCACCACATCGTCATCGACGGCACCAGCATGGCCCTGTTCTACGAGCGGCTGGCCGAGGTGTACCGGGCGCTGCGGGACGGGCGCGAGGTCCCGGCGCACTCCTTCGGGGACACGGACCGGATGGTCGCCGGTGAGGAGGCGTACCGCGGCTCGGCGCGGCACGAGCGGGACCGGGCCTACTGGACCGGCCTGTTCGCCGACCGTCCCGAGCCCGTCTCGCTCACCGGCCGGGGCGGCGCCCGGGTGCTCGCGCCGACCGTGCGGAGCGTGACCCTCGGCCCGGAGCGCACGGGCGTGCTCGGCAGCGCCGCCGAGGCGACCGGCGCGCACTGGGCGCGCGTGGTGATCGCCGGCGTGGGCGCCTTCGTGCACCGGATGACGGGCGCCCGGGACATCGTGGTCTCCGTGCCGGTCACCGGCCGCTACGGGGCGGGCGCCCGGGTGACGCCCGGCATGGTCTCCAACCGGCTGCCGCTGCGGCTGGCCGTGCACCCCGGCGACAGCTTCGCGCGGGTGGTCGAGAACGTGTCCGGGGCGATGAGCGGCCTGATGGCGCACAGCCGCTACCGCGGCGAGGACCTCGACCGCGAGCTGGGCGGCTCCGGGGTGTCGGGACCCACGGTCAACGTCATGCCGTACATCAGGCCGGTGGACTTCGGCGGGCCGGTCGGCCTGATGCGCAGCATCAGTTCGGGTCCGACGACCGACCTGAACATCGTGCTGTCCGGCACCCCCGAGGCCGGGCTCCGCGTCGACTTCGAGGGCAACCCGCAGGTGTACGGCGTCCGGGACCTGGACGCGTTGCAGGAACGCTTCGTCCGGTTCCTGGCCGAGCTGGCGGCCGACCCCGCGCGCACCGTCGACGACGTGGCGCTGCTCACGGCGGACGAGCGGGACCTGGTCCTCGACGGGTGGAACGACACCGCGCACGAGGTGCCCGCCGCGACGCTGCCCGAGCTGCTCGCCGAGCGGGCCGCGCGCACCCCGGACCACGAGGCCGTCGTGTTCGAGGGCACCTCGCTGACGTACGCCGAACTGGACGCCCGCGCCGAGCGGCTGGCCGCCGCGCTGGCCGCCCGGGGCGCCGGTCCGGAGCGCTTCGTCGCGGTGGCCGTGCCCCGGTCCGCCGAGCTGGTCGTGGCGCTGGTCGCGGTGGTCAGGTCGGGCGCGGCGTACGTGCCCGTCGACCCCGGCTATCCGGCCGACCGCATCGCGCACATCCTGCGGGACGCGGGCGCCATGCTCGTCCTGACCACGCGGGACGCCGAGGAGCGGCTGCCGCAGGACGGCACGCCCCGGCTGCTCCTCGACGACCCGGCCGCCGCCCAGGAATCCGGCACCACCGCACCGGTGACGGCGCCCGCCCCCGACCACCCGGCCTACGTCATCTACACCTCCGGGTCCACCGGCCGCCCCAAGGGCGTCGTGGTCTCCCACCGGGCGATCGTCAACCGCCTGGCCTGGATGCAGGACACCTACGGCCTGGAGCCGTCCGACCGGGTGCTGCAGAAGACGCCCTCCGGCTTCGACGTGTCCGTGTGGGAGTTCTTCTGGCCCCTCGTCCAGGGCGCCACCCTGGTCGTCGCCCGGCCCGAGGGCCACCTGGACCCCGCCTACCTGGCCGACACGGTCCGGCGCGCGGGCGTGACCACGCTGCACTTCGTGCCGTCGATGCTCGACGTGTTCCTGCGCGAGCCCTCCGCGGCCTCGCTGAGCGGACTGCGCCGGGTCTTCTGCAGCGGCGAGGCCCTCTCGGCGGAGCTGCGCGCCCGCTTCCGTGCCGTGTCGGACGTACCGCTGCACAACCTGTACGGGCCCACCGAGGCCGCTGTCGACGTGACGTACTGGCCGTGCGCCGAGGACACCGGCGACGGGCCGGTGCCGATCGGACGCCCGGTGTGGAACACCCGGATGTACGTGCTGGACGCCGCGCTGCGCCCGGTCCCGGCCGGCGTGCCCGGCGAGCTGTACATCGCCGGTGTGCAGCTGGCCCGCGGATACCTGGGCCGCCCCGGCCTCAGCGCCGAACGCTTCACCGCCGACCCGCACGGGGAGCCCGGCAGCCGGATGTACCGCACCGGCGACCTCGCCCGCTGGAACCACGACGGCAGCCTCGACTACCTCGGCCGCGCCGACCACCAGGTCAAGCTGCGCGGCTTCCGGATCGAACTCGGCGAGATCGAGGCGGCGCTGGTGCGGCAGCCGGAGGTCGGCCAGGCCGCCGTCGTCCTGCGCGAGGACCGGCCCGGCGACCAGCGGCTCGTCGGCTACACCGTGCCCGCGCCGGGCGCGGAGGCGGACGCCGCGCTGCTCACCGCGCGCCTGCGCGAGCTGCTGCCCGGCTACATGGTGCCCGCCGCCTTCGTCACCCTGCCCCAGCTGCCGGTCACCCCGAACGGCAAGCTCGACCGCAGGGCCCTGCCCGCCCCCGCCCGCACCGAGCGCTCCGCCGGGCGGGCCCCGGCCACCCCGGGCGAGGAGCTGCTGTGCGCGCTCTTCGCCGAGGTGCTCGGCGTCGACGAGGTCGGTGTCGACGACAGCTTCTTCGAGCTGGGCGGCCACTCCCTGCTCGCCACCCGGCTGATCAGCCGCATCCGCGCCGCCGCCGGCGCGGAGGTGCCGATCCAGCGGGTCTTCGAGTCGCCGAGCGTGGCGGAGCTGGCCCCGGCGCTGGCGGAGACCGGGCGGGCCCGCGCGGCGGTCACCGCCCGGCCGCGCCCCGAGCGGCTGCCGCTCTCCTTCGCGCAGCAGCGCCTCTGGTTCATCCACCAGTACGAGGGACCCTCGCCGCTGTACAACATCCCGGCGGCGCTGCGGCTGACCGGCAGGGTGGACGAGGCCGCGCTGTCGGCTGCCGTCGGCGACGTGGTGGCCCGGCACGAGAGCCTGCGCACGGTCTTCGCCGAGGACGCGCACGGCCCCCACCAGGTGATCCTGTCCCCCGAGCGGGCCCCGGCCCGCCTGGAGACGCTGGACAGCGCCCCGGAGCGGCTGGCCGACGACCTCGCGCGCACCGCCCGGCACCGCTTCGACCTCACCCGGGACGTGCCGCTGCGGGCCACGCTGCTGCGGGTGGCGCCCGAGGACCACGTCCTGCTGCTCGTGCTGCACCACATCGCGGGCGACGGCTGGTCGCTGGCGCCCCTCGCCCGTGACCTGGGCACCGCCTACGCGGCCCGGTCCGCCGGTACGGCCCCCGGCTGGGCGCCGCTGCCGGTGCAGTACGCCGACTACACGCTCTGGCAGCGCGAACTGCTCGGCACCGGCGGCGACGAGGCCGGGAGTGCGGGCGGCGAGGGCGGCGGCGAGCGCGGCGGCGAGGGCGCCCGGCAGCTCGCGCACTGGCGGGAGGCGCTCGCCGGGCTGCCGGAGCGGCTGGAGCTGCCCACCGACCGGCCGCGTCCCGTGCGCCGCGACAACTCCGGCGCCCGCCTCGACCTGACGGTGCCCGCCGACCTGCACCGCTCGCTGGCCGTGCTGGCCGGCGAGACGCGGACCAGCGTCTTCATGGTGCTCCAGGCCGCCCTCGCGGGGCTGCTGACGCGGCTCGGCGCGGGCGAGGACGTGCCGATCGGCTCGACCATCGCGGGCCGCACCGACGCGGCGGTGGAGAACCTGGTCGGGTTCTTCGTCAACACGCTGGTGCTGCGCACCGACACCGGCGGCGACCCGACCTTCCGCGACCTGCTCGGCCGCGTCCGCGAGCGCGACCTGGCCGCCTACGCCCACCAGGACCTGCCCTTCGAGCGGCTCGTCGAGGCGGTCAACCCCGACCGGGCCACCTCCCACCACCCGCTGTTCCAGGTGATGCTGACCTTCGACACCACCCAGCAGGACGCCCTGGGCGAGCTGGGACGGCTCCCCGGGATCAGCACGTCGCTGCTGCCGGTGCACACCGGGCTGTCCCGCTTCGACCTCGTCCTCGCCTTCGACGAGCGGCGGGACGCGGACGGCGGGCAGGCCGGTCTTGACCTCGCGGTGGAGTTCAGCACCGAACTCTTCGACGCGGGGACCGTGCGCACGCTCACCGAGCGGCTGCTGCGGCTGCTCACGGCGGTCGCCGCCGACCCGGGCCTGCGGCTCGGCGACGTCGACGTGCTCGTCCCCGGCGAACACCACGACCTGCTGGTGACGGCCAACCGGCCGGACGCCTCCCCCGTCTCCCCCGCCTCCCCCTCGCCCGTCACCGCGACGCTGCCCGAGCTGTTCGAGCGGCAGGCCGCCCGGCACCCGGGCCGCACCGCGCTGACCTTCGAGGGCACCTCGCTCTCCTACGCCGACCTCAACGCCCGCGCCAACCGCCTGGCCCGGCTGCTCACCGCGCGCGGCATCGGCCCCGACGCGCTGGTCGCCCTCGCCCTGCCGCGCTCGCCCGAGCTGGTCGTGGCGCTGCTCGCGGTGGTCAAGTCGGGCGCCGCCTATGTGCCGTTGGACCCCGGCTACCCGGCCGACCGGCTCGCCCACGCGCTGTCCGACTCCGCGCCCGCGGCCCTGCTCACCGACCGCGCCACCGCCGGCCGGCTGCCCGCCCACGAGGTGCCCCGCATCGTCCTCGGCGAGGCGGCCGACCACCCGTACCCCGCCACCGACCTGACGCAGGACGAGCGGATCAGGCCCCTCGACCCGGCGGACACCGCCTACGTCATCTACACCTCCGGCTCGACCGGACGCCCCAAGGGCGTGGCCGTGCCGCACCGCAACGTCGTGCGGCTCTTCTCCGCCACCGAGCACTGGTTCGGCTTCGACGAGCACGACGTGTGGACGCTGTTCCACTCGTACGCCTTCGACTTCTCGGTGTGGGAGCTGTGGGGTCCGCTGCTGCACGGCGGCCGCCTCGTCGTCGTGCCGCACGACGTCAGCCGGGACCCCGCCGCGTTCCTGTCCCTGCTCGCCCGCGAGCGGGTCACCGTCCTCAACCAGACGCCGTCCGCGTTCTACCAACTGGCCGCCGCCGACCGCGAGAGCCGCACCGAACTCGCCCTGCGTACCGTGGTGTTCGGCGGCGAGGCCCTGGACCTGTCCCGGCTGGCCGACTGGTACGAGCGGCACGCCGAGGACGCGCCGGCGCTGGTCAACATGTACGGCATCACCGAGACCACCGTGCACGTCTCGCACTTCGCCCTGGACCGCGCCACCGCGGCCGCCGCGTCGGCGAGCACGATCGGCGTCAACATCCCCGACCTGCGCGTCTATGTCCTCGACGACCGGCTGCGCCCCACCGCGCCCGGCGTCACCGGCGAGATGTACGTAGCGGGCGCGGGACTGGCCCGCGGCTACCTGGGCCGCCCGGCGCTCACCGCGGACCGCTTCCCCGCCGACCCGTACGCCGCCCTGTTCGGCGAGCGCGGCACCCGCATGTACCGCACCGGCGACCTGGCCAGGCGCCGCACCGACGGCGGCCTGGACTACCTGGGCCGCGCCGACCAGCAGGTGAAGATCCGCGGCTTCCGCATCGAGCCCGGCGAGATCGAGGCCGTACTCGCCGCGCACCCCGCCGTCGACGACGTGGCCGTGGTGGCGCGCGAGGACGTCCAGGGCGACCCGCGGCTCGTCGCCTACGTGGTCACCGGCACCGACACGACGGCCCGCGCGCTGCACGACCACGCCGCCGGGCACCTGCCCGACCACATGCTGCCGTCGGCGTTCGTCACCCTGGACGTGCTGCCGCTGACGCCCAACGGCAAGCTCGACACCAAGGCGCTGCCCGCCCCCGCCCACGCGGGGCAGGTCACCGGACGCGCCCCGCGCGGCCCGCGCGAGGAGATCCTGTGCTCGCTGTTCGCCGAGGTGCTCGGGGTGCCCCGGCTGACCGTCGACGACAGCTTCTTCGACCTCGGCGGCCACTCGCTGCTCGCCACCCGGCTGGCCGCCCGCATCCGCAGCACCCTCGGCGTCGAACTGTCCGTGCGGCGGCTGTTCGAGAGCCCGACCGTGGCCGGGCTCTCCGCCGTCCTCGACGGGGCCGAGCGGGCCGGGGCCGCGCTGACGGCCGGGGCGCGCCCGGAGCGGCTGCCCCTGTCGTACGCCCAGCAGCGGCTGTGGTTCCTGCACCAGCTCGAAGGCCCCTCCCCCACCTACAACATCACCGGCGCGCTGCGGCTGACCGGCGCCCTCGTCCCGGAGGCGCTGCGCGCGGCCTTCCAGGACGTCGTCGTACGCCACGAGAGCCTGCGGACCGTCTTCACGGAGGACGCGCGGGGCGCCCGGCAGACCGTCCTGGACGCCGCCGGGGTGCGCTTCGAACTGCCGGTCACCGACCTCACCGAGGACGTGCTCGGCCGCCGTCTCGAGGAGGCCGCCCGGCACTGCTTCGACCTGACGGCCGACATCCCGGTGCGCGCCGAGCTGTTCCGGCTCGGCGCGGACGAGCACGTCCTGCTGCTGATGGTCCACCACATCGCCGGTGACGGCTGGTCGCTGGGCCCGCTGGTCCGCGACCTGGCCGCCGCCTACACCGCCCGCGCGGCCGGTCACGCCCCCGACTGGGCGCCGCTGCCCGTGCAGTACGCGGACTTCACCCTGTGGCAGCGGGCCTCGCTCGGGGACGCCTCGGACGGCACCAGCGCCGCCGGCCGCCAGCTCGCGCACTGGAAGCAGGCCCTGGCCGGGCTGCCCGACCGGCTCGAACTGCCCGCGGACCGGCCGCTGCCCGCCGTCGCCTCGCACCGCGGCGGCCGGGTCCCGCTGACCGTCCCCGCCGACCTGCACCGGGGCGCGGTGGAGCTGGCCAGGGAGTCCCGCACCAGCGTCTTCATGGTGCTCCAGGCCGCCCTGGCGGCCCTGCTGACCCGGCTGGGCGCGGGCGACGACATCCCCCTGGGCACACCGGTGGCGGGCCGCGGCGACGACGCCGTGGACCAGGTCGTCGGCTTCTTCGTCAACACCCTGGTGCTGCGCACCGACACCAGCGGCGACCCCACCTTCCGGGAACTCCTCGACCGGGTGCGGGACACCGACCTGAGCGCCTACGACCACCAGGACCTGCCCTTCGAGCACCTGGTGGACGTCCTCTCGCCGACCAGGTCGCTCTCCCACAACCCGCTCTTCCAGGTGCTGCTGAGCCTGGACACCACGCAGCAGGACGCCCTCGCCGCGCTCGCCACCACCGGCCTGGGCGTGAGCCTCCTCGACGTGACCACCGGCGTCGCCAAGCTGGACCTCGCCCTCGAACTCGCCGAGCACCGCGACGCCGACGGCGCCCCCGCCGGACTCGTCGGCGCGGCCGAGTACAGCGCGGACCTGTTCGACGAGGGCACGGTCGCGCTGCTGGTGGAGCGGTTCCTGCGGCTCCTGGACGCGCTGGTCGCCGACCCCGGCCGCCGCATCGGCGACGTGGCCGTGCTCAGCGCCCGGGAACTGGACCGCGTCCTGGTCGAGTGGAACGACACCGCCCGCAGGCCGGTCGACCGCACCTTCGCCGACTACGTCGCCCAGCACGCCGCCGACCGCCCGGACCACCTCGCCGTGGAGTCCGCCGACGGCACCCTGACCTACGGCGAGCTGAACGAGCGCGCCAACCGGCTGGCCCGCCGCTTCCTCGAACTGGGCGCCGGCCCCGAGCGGTTCGTCGCGGTCGCCCTCCCCCGCTCGGCCGACCTGGTCGTCTCGGCGCTCGCCGCCTTCAAGGCGGGCGCGGCCTACCTGCCCGTCGACCCGGCCTACCCCGCCGAGCGGATCACCCACCTCGTCCGGGACGCGGCCCCCACCCTCGTCGTCACCACGTCCGCCCTGGCCGCCGGCCTCCCGGACACGGGTACACCCGTCCTCCTGCTCGACGACACCGGGACCGCGACGGCCCTCGCCGCGCTCCCCGGCCACGACGTCACCGACGCCGACCGGCCCGCCCCCCTGCGTCCCGAGCACCCCGCCTACATGATCTACACCTCGGGAACGACGGGCCGCCCCAAGGGAGTCGTCGTCACCCACACCGGGCTGCCCGGCCTCGTGGACATCTTCACCCGCGACTGCGCGGCCGGCCCGGGCAGCAAGGTCCTCCAGCATCTCTCGCCGAGCTTCGACGCGTCGTTCTGGGAGCTGGCGATGGGCCTGCTCACCGGCGCCGCCCTGGTCGTGGCACCGCGGGAGACCACGCCGGGACCCGAGCTGGCCGAGCTGGCGACCCGGCACGCGGCGACCCACCTGAGCCTGACGACCTCCGTCCTCGGGCTGCTGCCGGAGGGGTCGCTGCCCGACGGGCTGACCCTCGTCGTGGGCGCCGAGGCGATCCCGCCCGAGCTGGTGGAGCGCTGGTCGCCGGGCCGGACGATGCTCAACTCCTACGGTCCCACCGAGACCACGGTCTGCTCCACGATGAGCGGGCCGCTCTCCGGCCCCCTCACCCCGCCCATCGGCTCCCCCGTCACCAACAGCGCCGTCTACGTCCTTGACGCGGCCCTGCACCCGGTCCCGCCCGGCGTACCCGGCGAGCTGTACGCCGCCGGACCGCACCTGGCCCGCGGCTACCACGCCCGCCCCGCCCTGACCTCCGAGCGGTTCGTGGCCAACCCCTTCGGCGACCCCGGCACCCGCCTCTACCGCACCGGCGACCTGGTGCGCTGGCTGCCCGACGGCGAGCTGGAGTACCTGGGACGCGTCGACACCCAGGTCAAGATCCGCGGCCTGCGGATCGAGCCCACCGAGATCGAGGCGGTCGTCACCGAGCGCCCGCACCTGGCGCGGGCGGCCGTGATCGTCCGCGAGGACCGGCCCGGCGACCGGCGGCTCGTGGCCTACGTCGTGCCCGAGCCCGGCCGCACCGTCGACACCGCCGCGCTCCGCGCCGAACTCCGCGAGACCCTGCCCGACCACATGATCCCGACCGCGTTCGTCGTCCTGGACGCACTGCCGCTGACGATCAACGGCAAGCTGGACCGCAAGGCGCTGCCCGCCCCCGACTACTCCGCCCGCACCTCCGGCCGGGCCGCCCGCGACCCGCGTGAGCGGCTGCTGGCCGGCCTGTTCGGCGAGATCCTCGGCGTGGAGTCGCCCGGCGTGGACGACGGCTTCTTCGACCTGGGCGGCGACAGCATCCTCTCCATCCAGCTCGTCGGCCGCGCCCGCGCGGCGGGCCTGGTCCTGTCCGTGCGGGACGTCTTCGAGCACCAGACGCCCGCCCTGCTCGCCCGGTCGGCCGCCGACACGCCCGGCCCGGACGACTCCGCGCGGGACTCCGACGTCCCGGCGTACGGCCCGGCGCCGCGCACCCCGATGATGGGCTGGTTCGCCGACCTCGGCTCCGGCAAGGCCGAGTTCAACCAGTCACTGGTCCTGCGCGTGCCCGCCGCCCTCGACTTCGACACGCTCGGCGCCGCGCTGCGGGCCGTGCTCGACCGTCACGACGCGCTGCGCATGCGGGTGGCCGACGACTGGACCATCGAGATCCCGGAGCCGGGCTCCGTGACACCGGCCGACTGCCTGGTCCGCTTCGACGCCGTACGCCTCGACGAGTCCGCCGTACGCGCCGCGGTCACCGAACAGGCGTGGGCGGCCCGCGCCCGCCTGGCCCCGGCCGACGGCCGCATGCTCCAGGCCGTCTGGCTCGACCGGGGCGCCGCCCAGGACGGCCTGCTCGTCCTGGTCGCCAACCACCTGGTCATGGACGGCGTCACCTGGCGCATCATCGTCCCCGACCTGGCGGCCGCCTACGCCGGCGACACCCTCGCCCCCGTGGGCACGCCGTGGCGCCGGTGGGCGCTGGCCCTGACCGACCTCGCCGCACAGCCGCGGACCGAGGACGAGCTGGACCACTGGCGTGCGGTACTCGGCGACACCCCGCGCGCGCTGCACGTGGACCCCGCGCGGGACACCCACGCGAACGCGGGCGAGATCACCGCCGAACTCGACGCGGACACGACCGAGGCCCTGCTCACCCGGGTCCCCGGCGTCTGCCACGCGACCATCAACGACGTCCTGCTGAGCACCTTCGCCCTGGCCGTCGCCCAGTGGCGGCACGGCCGCTCCGAGGACCCCGCCGCACCCGTCGTCGTGGACCTGGAGAGCCACGGCCGCCACGAGGAGGCCGTCCCGGGCGCCGAACTCAGCCGCACCGCCGGATGGTTCACGTCGATGTACCCGGTCCGGCTGGCCCCGCCCGCCCTCTCCGGCGACGCCGGATCGGCGATCCGGGCGCTGAAGGCCGTCAAGGAGCAGCTGCGCGCCGTACCGGGCGATGGCCTCGGCTACGGCCTGCTGCGCCACCTCAACCCGCGCACTCGGGACGCCCTCGCCGCGCTGCCCGTCCCCGAGTTCGGCTTCAACTACCTGGGCCAGATCGGCCAGGAGGGTGCCGACGAGGCCCCGTGGACCATCGAGGGCGGCGACGTCGCCGGTATCGACGGTGCCATGCCGCTGGCCCACCCCGTGGACGTGAACGCCGTCGCCCGGGAGACCGCCGACGGCACCCGGCTGCGCGCACGCTGGACCTACTCCCGCACCGAGCTGGAGCCCGAGGACGCCCAGCGGCTGGCCGACGCCTGGTTCCGGATGCTGAGCCGCCTGGTCGAGGAGGCCCGGCAGCCCGGCGCGGGCGGCCTCACCCCCTCCGACATCGCCCACCCCGCGCTCGCCCAGGACGAGATCGAGCACCTGGAGGACGCCCTCCCCGACCTCCAGGACGTCCTGCCCCTCGCCCCACTCCAGGAGGGCTTCCTCTTCCTCAACCTGTACGACGAGTCCGCCCGCGACGTCTACGTCGGCCAGCTCGCCTTCGACCTGGAGGGCACCTTCGACGGCACCCGGATGCGCGCGGCGGCCCACGCCCTGCTGCGCCGCCACGCCAACCTGCGGGCCGGGTTCCGGCAGACCGGGTCCGGCGCGTGGGTGCAGGTGGTGCCCGCCGACGTCGAACCGGACTGGCGCGAGTACGACCTGACCGACCGCGCCGAGGACGAGCGGGAGGCGGAGGCCGCGGGGCTGGCGGCCGGGGACCGGGAACGCCGCTTCGACCTCACCAGCCCGCCGCTGATGCGCTTCACAGCGATCCGCCTGTCCGCCGACCGCGTCCGCCTGGTGATGACCAACCACCACATTCTGCTCGACGGCTGGTCCATGCCCCTGCTCTGGCAGGAACTGACCGAGCTGTACGTCTCCGGCGGCGACCCCGTGAGCCTGCCCCGGGTCCGCCCGTACCGCGACTACCTGGCCTGGCTCGACGCCCGCGACCGGGAAGCGGCAAGGACCGCCTGGCAGGAGTCCCTGTCCGGCCTCGAAGAGACCACCCTCCTCGCCCCGGACGCCGGCCCGGCAGAGACGGCGCCCTCGAGCGTCCCGTTCGGCCTGGACGATGACGCCACGGCGGCCCTCTCCACGTGGGCACGGCGCCAGGGCGTGACCATGAACACCGTGGTCCAGGGCGCCTGGGCGCTCGCACTGGCCCAGGCCACCGGACGCGACGACGTCGTCTTCGGCGCCACCGTCTCCGGCCGCCCGCCCGAGCTGCCCGGCGTCGAATCGATGATCGGCCTGTTCATCAACACCCTGCCCGTCCGCGCCCGCCTCGACCACGCCGAGCCCCTGGGCGCCCTCTTCCGCCGCCTCCAGGCCGAACAGGCCCGCCTCCTGGACCACCAGTGGGCCGGACTCGCCGACATCCAACGCTGGGCCGGACACGGCGAACTCTTCGACACCGCCATGGTCTTCCAGAACTACCCGGTGAGCGCCGACACGACGAGCCGCCAGCTCGACGGGCTGCGGGTGGCCGGTTTCGACGCGGTCGAGAGCACGGACTTCGCCGTCAACCTCGTGGCCCACACCCGCGACGACAACCTGCGGCTGCGCCTCGACTACCGCGCGGACACCTGCTCCGGCCACCTGGTCCGCTCGCTGGCGGACCGGATGGTGCGGGTGCTGGAGACCCTGGTCACCGACTCCGACCTGCCCGTCGCCCGCCTGGACACTCTCGACCCGGCCGACCGGGAGCGGGTCCTGGTGGAGTGGAACGGGGAGCGGACCGAGCTTCCCGGGACGCCGCTGCACGAACTGATCAGCGAGCAGGCCGGTCGGACGCCGGATGCGGTGGCCGTGGTGTGTGAGGGCGCCACGCTTACCTATGCCGAGCTGGACGGGCGCGCCAACCAGCTCGCGCGGCATCTGCTGGGAGAGGGGCTGGGCGCGGAAGACTTCGTGGCGATCGCGCTGCCGAAGTCGCTGGACGCGATCACCAGCATGCTGGCCGTGCTGAAGACCGGCGCGGCCTATCTGCCGATCGACCCGGACTACCCCGCCGAGCGCATCAGCTACATGCTCGACGACGCCCGACCCGCCCTCACTCTCACCGAGCCGGTGGACCGGGCGGCCTATGAGAGTCGGTCCGACGGGCCTCTGACGGATGCGGAGCGCCGTAGCCCGTGGTCACCGCGGCACGCGGCCTACATGATCTACACCTCCGGCTCCACCGGCCGCCCCAAGGGCGTCGTCATCGAACACCACGCCCTGACGACCTACCTCCACCGAGCGCGCGGGACGTACAGCGCCATGGAGGGCGTCACCGTCCTGCACTCACCGCTCGCCTTCGACCTCACCATCACGGCGCTGTGGACGCCCCTCACGGCCGGCGGGACGGTTCATCTGACCAGCCTGGAAGAGGCGGTGGCGCAGCCGAGTCTCATCAAGGCCACGCCCAGCCACCTCCCCCTCCTCACCAACCTGCCGGATACGGTCTCCCCCTCCCACACCCTCATCCTCGGCGGCGAAGCCCTCCACACCGACCACCTGGCCGCCTGGCGCGACCAGCACCCCGACGTCCAGATCATCAACGCCTACGGCCCCACCGAATCCACCGTCAACATCACCGACCACCGGCTCGACGGCACCGAAGACGGCCCCGTCCCCATCGGGCGGCCGTTCGCCAACACGCAGGTGTATGTGCTGGATTCGGCCCTACGTCCCGTAGCCCCCGGTGTCACGGGTGAGCTGTACCTCGCCGGTGAGCAGTTGGCGCGTGGGTACCTCGGCCGCTCCGCGCTGACCTCGGAGCGCTTCACCGCCAACCCCCACAGCCCCACCCCCGGCACCCGCATGTACCGCACCGGCGACCTCGC